>CAZHJK010000021.1:0-48778 GCA_964533275.1 uncultured Eubacteriaceae bacterium
ATTTTATGATTAGCTTATTGCAAGCAGGGTAATACTTATAAGGATAAAAAATAATATTATTATAAACAATTTATATACTACTAAATAAAAACATAATAATATTGACATTAAAATATATAATTGATATAATAATTAGAAGTTACAACTCATTGCAATTACATAGGTTGTGGGTTCTTGGATTGATATTTTAAACATAAATATAAGGGAGGATAAAATTAATGAATAGGACAATTAAAAACAAGAAGAGATTAACTATTATGATTCTTCTATTGAGTTTAATTCTAGTATTCTTTACAGCTTGCTCTTCAGGTACTGATACAGAAGAGGGAGGAGATACAGGAAATAAAGAGACTCTTGTTTTAGCTGATGCTCAATGGGAAAGTATTCAATTCCATAATTCAGTAGCTCAAATATTTATAGAAGAAGGCTTTGGATATGAGACTGATATTATGTCTGGCACCACACCAGTAACATTCACAGGTCTAGAAAATGGTGATATAGATATTTATATGGAAGCTTGGGTACAAAATATTCAGGATGTATACGATAATGCTATAGAAAGTGGAAATGTAGTTGAAAAGTCTGTAAACTTTGATGATAACAGACAGGGTTTATATGTGCCTACCTATGTAATTGAAGGAGACCCAGAAAGAGGAATTGAGCCTATGGCTCCTGATCTTAAAACCGTTAAGGATTTACCTAAATATAAAGAACTATTTGAAGATGAAGAGGATCCATCCAAGGGGCGTATCTATGGCTCACCTTCAGGATGGGAAGTAGATAATATTTTAAGATTAAAATATGAAACTTATGGATTAGATGAAACCTTTACTTATTTTAGTCCTGGTTCCTCTGCAGGATTAGCAGCTTCTTTAGGAACATCCTATGAGAATGGCGATCCATGGGTTGGATATTATTGGGAACCTGAGTGGGTAATGGCAAAATATGATTTGACATTATTAGAAGATGAACCTTTCTCTGAGGAATTATGGAGCGAAGATGCTGGATTCGCTTGTGAATGGCCTGCTGTAGATGTTACTGTTGCAGTACACAAGGATATGCAAGAAAAGGCTCCGGAGGTAGTTGAATTTTTATCAAATTATAAAACTGGTAAGGACTTGACGAATGATGCACTATTATATATGCAAGAAAATGGTACAGATGTCGATGAAACCGCAATATGGTTTTTAAAGGAAAATGAAGATTTATGGGCTTCATGGGCATCAGAAGATATAATTGAGAAGGTCAAAGCAGCGATTCAATAACTAGATTTAGTATATATATGAACAAATGTAGAAACTTCTTCATTTGTTCATATTCTCTTTTTATTAGAATTATAACTACTCTTTTAAGTAAATAAGGAATGAGGTGAGAAGGGCTGTTGAGTTAATTAGACAGTCTGTATTATGGGAGGTTTTCCTGAAACATTAAGATTTGAATTAGGTATATATGTTGATCAATTTGTAAGATGGGCTAAAGTAAATTTTGAAGGTTTTTTTGAATTTATAAAGGATGTAACTTTAGCTTTATTATTGAATATCGAAAAATTATTATTGGTAATACCATGGTGGATTGTTGTTATTTTAATATTCTTACTAGGATGGAGATTAAAAAGTTGGAAGTCAGGTTTATTATATTCAGCTACCATTTTTTTAATTGGAACATTTGGACTATGGGGCGAATTAATGACCACACTAGGACTTGTAATAACATCAGTTATTATATCCTTAATTATAGGAATTCCAGTTGGTATTTTAACTGCATATAGCGATAGATTGGAAATAATTTTAAAACCTATATTAGATGCGATGCAGACAATGCCAAGCTTTGTATATTTGATACCTGCTATTATGTTATTTAGTCTAGGTTTGGTTCCAGCCGTATTTGCTACAACTATATATGCAATACCTCCGGTTCTTAGATTAACTAACCTTGCTATAAGGAGAGTTCCTAAGGAGATGAAGGAGGCTGCACAATCATTTGGTTCATCGAAATGGCAGACATTATTTAAGGTTGAGCTACCCCAAGCCCTACCTACCATTATGACTGGGATTAACCAAACAATAATGATGGCTATTTCCATGGTTGTTACAACTTCGATGGTTGGTGCTAGAGGTTTAGGATTAAATGTAATTACAGCTATTAATCGTATTGATATAGCTATGGGATTTGAGGCAGGTGTTAGTATTGTAATTATGGCTGTTATTCTTGATAGAGTAACCCAAGGAATGGCAGATAAGTTTAGATATCCAGAATCATCAGAATAATAAAGAAAACAGAAGGTAGGAGTTTTACTATGCCAATAAAAATAAAAGTAGATAATTTGTATAAAATATTTGGGAAAAATCCAAAGGAAGCTTTAAAACTTTTAGAGCAGGGTAAATCCAAGGATGAAATTCTTAAAAAGACAGGTAATGCTGTGGGTGTGAATAATGTCTCCTTTGAAGTAAATGAAGGGGAAACCTTTGTTATAATGGGATTGTCAGGTAGTGGAAAATCTACTTTAATACGATGCCTTAACCTTTTAAATAAGCCTACTAAGGGAAATATTTCTGTTGATGGCGAAAATATTGTAAAATATGATAAAAAGCAGTTAAAGAAATTTAGGCAGGATAAAATGGCTATGGTTTTCCAGCATTTTGGTCTTTTTACCCATCGGACAATCCAATCTAATGTTGAATATGGATTAGAGATAAAGAAGGTTTCTAAGGAAGAAAGAAGTAAGATAGCAGCTGAAGCTATTAAAAATGTTGGATTAGAAGGCTGGCAAGACTCTATGCCTCATCAACTTAGTGGTGGAATGCAGCAAAGAGTTGGTTTAGCGAGAGCTTTAGCTAATGATCCAGATGTTTTACTAATGGATGAACCATTTAGTGCATTAGACCCCTTAATTCGTAGGGAGATGCAGTTAGAGTTATTAGATTTACAGGCTAAATTGAAAAAAACAATAATATTTATTACCCATGATGTAAATGAGGCTTTTAAACTCGGAGATAGAGTAGCAGTTATGAAGGATGGAGAGGTTGTGCAGATTGGTTCTCCTGAGGAAATTCTTGAAAATCCTTCAAATCAATATATTGAAGATTTTGTTCGTGATATTGATCGCTCAAAGATTTTCCAAGCCAAAAATATTATGCAAAAAACCACAGCTTTAATGTCTGTTAAGGATGGTTTAAAGGTTGCTATGCAGGAAATGAGATCCAATGGTATCTCTAGTCTATTTGTAGTAGGCGAAAAAAGAAAGCTAGAGGGTATTATAACTATTGATGATACTATAGAGGCTATTAAAGAGAAAAAATCCCTAAGGGATATTATAAAAGATGACTATTTTACGGCAGATCCAGAAGATTATGTACAGGATTTAATTCCTAAAGCAGCAGTAACTAAATATCCAATAGCTGTTGTAGATGAAGAAGGAGCTTTCTTAGGTATAATCGTTAGGGTATCAGTTTTATCTGGTTTAGCTTAAAAAATAAATAAACTAATTAAAAGAGTGCAATTTTGCATTCTTTTTTTATGAAGTAAAAAAATCTGTCTTACTCTCAAGGAACTAAACTTTTCTGCATCACAGGTGTTTCTTTTATCACTTTCCTTTAAAAAATAGTATAATTTGACAATTTTTAAGCAGATTGATATAATTACATACATGTTAACAACTTGAAAAACCATATGAAGTTGTGAGATGATTAAAAAATTATAATTTGCGAGGAGGAAAGATATATAATGAGAAAATTTAAAGCTAAAAAGATTTTAAGTATAATCATTGTGCTATTTTTATTAAGTATTGTATTTACATCTTTTACTGCATGTTCATCAGGGAATGATCCCGGAGAGGAGACTAACCAAGATGAAGTTGAGGAGGGAAAAAAAGAGACCTTAGTTTTAGCTGATCCTCAATGGGATAGTGCTCTAATACATAATTCAATAACTCAATTTATTTTAGAAGAAGGATATGGTTATGAAACAGAAATATTATCTGCTTCTTCAGCAGCCATATTAACAGGATTTGAAAGTGGAGATATTGATATCCATATGGAGGCATGGGTACAAAATATGCCAGAACAGTATTTTAAATTAATAGAATCAGGTATCATAGTGGAATTATCTACAAATTATAATGATAATGCCCAAGGATTTTATGTACCTACTTATGTAATAGAAGGTGATTCAGAGAGAGGTATTGAAGCAATTGCACCTGATTTGAAAACAGTTGAGGATTTAGCTAATTATCCAGAGATTTTTAAAGACGAAGAGGATCCATCCAAGGGAAGAATCTATGGAGTACCCCCAGCATGGATTGAAACTAATGAAATTTTTACGCAAAAGTATGAAACTTATGGTTTAAATGAGATGTATAATTATTTTAGTCCTGGTTCTGATACAGGCTTATCCGCATCCCTTGGTGGAGCTTATCAATCTGGTGAACCATGGGTGGGATATTATTGGGAACCTACATGGGTAACTGGCTTATATGATTTAACTCTTTTAGAAGAAGCACCCTATAGTGATGATTTATGGGAAAATGGAAATGCATGTACTTGGCCTGCAGTAGATGTTGATGTTGTTGTGTATAAGGATTTAGTAGAAGAAGCACCAGAAGTAGTAGAATTTTTATCTAATTATGAGACAAGCAGTCAATTAACAAGTGATGCATTGGGTTATATGCAAGAAAATGATGCAGAAGCCGATGAAGCAGCATTATGGTTCTTGCAAGAATATGAAGATGTATGGTCATCTTGGGTACCAGGGGATATTGCTGAGAAAGTTAAGGCTGAATTATAATACAAGTAAAATTTAATAATATAATAATAACAATAAGCAGGGTTAATAGCCTTGCTTATTGTTGTTATGTATTTATTATTACATCAATTAGAATAATAAATTAAATATAATTGAAAAATAAGGGAGTAGATGATAAAATGTTGTCAGTATAAGGAGGAATATAATATGGTGAAAGTAAGATTTGCACCCAGTCCTACAGGGTACCTACATATTGGAGGATTAAGAACTGCATTATATAATTATCTTTTTGCAAAAAAAAGTCTAGGAACAATGGTATTAAGAATTGAAGATACTGATCAAAATAGATTAGTTGAGGGAGCAATTGAAGGATTAATTAAATCTATGAATTGGGCAGAGGTATTTCATGATGAAGGGCCTTTTATAGAGGGAAATAATATAAGACAAAGAGGAGATAATGGACCTTACATACAATCACAGCGTCTTTTTATTTATAATGAATATATACAAAGACTTTTAGATAATGGATGGGCTTATCATTGTTTTTGTTCAAAGGAAAGATTAGAAGAGATTAGAGAGGAACAAAATGCCAAGGGTCAGTTTTCAAAATATGATGGTCATTGTAGAAGTCTTACCGAAGAACAAGTAAAAGAAAAAATTGATGCAGGGTTAGAATATGTAATTCGTTTAAAGTTGCCTGAAAATAGAATAGTTGCCTTTGAAGATATTGTTAGAGGACATATTGAGGTAAATACTGATGATTTAGATGATCAGGTACTAATAAAATCTGATGGATTTCCCACATACCATTTTGCTGTAATTGTAGATGACCATTTAATGGGTATTACACATATTATTCGTGGGGAAGAATGGTTACCTTCCACTCCAAAACACGCTCTGCTTTATGAGGCATTTGGTTGGGAAACACCTAAGTTTGTACATTTACCAAATATACTAAATAAGGATCGTAAAAAATTAAGTAAGCGTCAAGGTGATGTAGCAGTAGAGGATTTTATGAGCAAAGGATATTTGCCTGAGGCTCTTGTAAACTACATTGCACTTCTGGGTTGGAGCCCAGGAAAGGATGAAGAAATATTCTCTATGGAGGAATTAATAGAGTTATTTGATTTAGAAAGGGTTAATAAATCAGGAGCTGTTTTTGATGTAAATAAACTAAATTGGATGAATGCCCATTATATCAGGGAAGCTTCTGTTGAAAGAATTACAAAGCTTTCTATACCCTATTTATTAGAGTCAGGATACATTACACAAGATGATGTTGATAATCGTTATGAATGGATAGAAATGATGGTTGAATCCCTAAAGGATAAGATATCTACTTTATCAGAGATATCTGATAAGGCTGCACTTTTCTTTAATGATGAGATTAAATATGAAGATGATGAGTGTAAAGAAATATTAAAAGGAGAACAAATTCCAGTTTTAATAGAAACTTTTAGAGAAAAGGTAAAGGCTATTGATGATTTAAATCCTGTATCTGCAAAGGCGATTTTGAAAGAAATTCAAAAGGAAAAAGGTATAAAAGGGAAAAATCTCTTTATGCCAGTTCGAATAATGCTAACAGGACAGATGCATGGCCCTGATTTAATGAAAATCATTACGGTTTTAGGAAAGGAAAGTGTAATAAAAAGACTTAACTATATTGATAACATATAAAACTATGGCGGTGATGGTATAAACTATCACCGCCATAGTTTTTTATATCCAAATCAGTTATACTTAAAACCTACTTATATAGATAGAGAAAAACATATTCTATTAACATACATATAATATTAAATATAAAACAAATGTAACTAAATATAGTTTTATTATCTAGAGAATTATACAATATCCATTTATAAACACATAAAATGGGTAAAAATTAACGAGTATTTATTTTTTTTGGTTATTGAATAAATAATTATTATGACTATAATATAATCATAGGAATAATTTAGAAACAGCTAGGGGGGAAGAGCAGCATTTGCTGTGGAGGATATGAACAATATTTTACATGTTGGGATAGATATTGGGTCTACCACAATTAAGGTAGTTATATTGAATAGTAATGAAGAACTTATATATAGTAAATATGAGAGACATTACTCTGATATTAAGAAAAAACTATATAATATAATACAGGATACTTCTTGTATTTTAAAGGGTTCGCAATTTACCATAATGATTACTGGCTCTGCTGGCATGAGCATGGCTAAGGGTTTGAATATATCTTTTACACAGGAAGTTGTTGCTTCCACTAAAGCTATAAAAACCTATAATCCACAAACTGATGTTGCAATTGAACTTGGAGGAGAAGATGCAAAGATAACCTATTTTAAAGATGGAGTAGAACAAAGAATGAATGGTACATGTGCAGGAGGTACAGGATCTTTTATAGATCAAATGGCTTCTCTACTCAAAATAGATGCAATAGGATTAAACGAGCTGGCTAAGAGTTATAATACTATTTATCCCATAGCGGCAAGGTGTGGAGTTTTTGCAAAGACAGATGTACAGCCCCTTTTAAATGAAGGAGTCGCTAAGGAGGATATCGCTGTTTCTGTACTCCAAGCGATAGTTATACAAACCATTAGTGGTTTAGCTTGTGGTCGTCCTATTCGAGGAAATGTTGCCTTTTTAGGTGGTCCATTATTTTTTCTGTCTGAATTAAGAAAAAGGTTTATTGAAGTATTAAAACTAGAGGATAATCAAATAATTTTTCCAGAGTATTCACAACTTTATGTTGCGATTGGAGCTGCTCTTTCTTCTATGGAAGAGAAGCCAATATCTTTTAGTAAATTATTAGATAATCTTGATAAATTTGGAGTTTCAACAATTAGTGAATCCATTCGCTTAACACCGCTTTTTTCTACTAAAAACGATTATAATATATTTAAAGAAAGACATAGTAAAAATTCAGTAAAACGAAAAGCAATAGATCATTTTATGGGGGAATGTTTTCTTGGCATAGATGCTGGTTCCACAACCACCAAGGTAGCACTTATTGATGGAGAGGGTTCCCTCATTTACACTCATTATGGTAGTAATCAAGGAAGTCCTCTAAATTCTACTATAAAGATATTAAAAGAATTATATAGTATTTTACCTCCAGGGGTAAAGATAGCCAATACTACTGTTACAGGTTATGGTGAAAACCTATTAAAGGCAGCTTTAAATATTGATATTGGTGAGATTGAAACCATAGCCCATTATAAAGCTGCAGATTTTTTCTGCCCAGGTGTAGACTTTATTTTAGATATTGGTGGGCAGGATATGAAATGCTTAAAGATTAAAGATGGAGTTATTGATAGAATATTTCTAAATGAAGCTTGTTCTGCGGGTTGTGGGTCTTTTTTAGATACCTTTGCCGAGTCCCTTAGTATGAGTATAGAGGACTTTTCTTCAAAGGCACTAGATGCAAAATCACCGGTTGACCTAGGGTCTAGATGTACAGTTTTTATGAATTCACGGGTAAAACAGTCACAAAAGGAAGGCGCAACTATAGGGGATATATCTGCTGGTTTATCCTATTCCGTAATTAAAAATGCTCTATATAAAGTAATTAAGGTTAAAAATCCAGAGGAACTAGGGCAAAAGATTGTTGTACAGGGTGGCACCTTCTATAATGATGCAGTTCTTAGAAGTTTTGAATTATTAACAGAAAGAGAGGTTATAAGACCTGATATAGCCGGCATAATGGGGGCATTTGGTGCTGCATTAATTTCAAAGGAAAGGTATAAAATAGGTAATGAAACAACATTGCTAAATCAGGAACAACTAAATGATTTTGATCTTAAAACAAAGATTTCAAGATGTGGGTTGTGTTCAAATAATTGCCTATTAACCATAAATATATTTAATAATGGGAAAAAATTTATATCCGGAAATAGATGTGAAAGAGGTGAGGGAAAGCAAAAAAATAATAAATCCCTACCTAATCTATATGAATATAAATACAATAGATTGTTTAAATATGAACCACTGTCAATATCCCAAGCAAAAAGAGGAGTAGTAGGTATTCCTAGGGTGCTTAATATCTATGAAAATTATCCATTCTGGTATACTTTTTTTACAGAGCTGGGGTTTAGGGTTGAGCTATCGGACAGATCTTCTGCTACGGTTTATGAAAGAGGAATTGAGACCATACCCTCAGAATCTGTTTGCTATCCAGGGAAGATGGTACATGGTCATATTATAGATTTAGTAGAGAAGGATATAAAATTCATTTTTTATCCATCCATTACTTTGGAAAAAAGGGAACAACAAGATGCAGACAATCATTTTAATTGTCCTATTGTGGTATCCTATCCAGAGGTTATTGATAATAATGTTGATATATTAAGGGAGAAAGACATATTATATATGAAACCTTTTTTACCCTATGATAATCAGAGAAAAATGGCAAAAAGGCTATTTCAAGAATTTAAAATATTTAATATAGATGAAAATGAAATTACACAATGTGTAGAAAAGGCATATAGGGAACAAGAGGCTTTTAATAGGGATATTCAAAAAACAGGTGAGGATACTATAAGGTTAATGAGAGAACGCGGCATAAAGGGCATAGTATTAGCTGGAAGGCCATATCATATAGATCCCCATATAAATCATGGTATACCTGAAATGATAAATTCTTTAGGTTTTGCTGTTTTGACTGAAGATTCTGTGTCCCACTTAGGACAAGTGGAAAGACCCCTTAGGGTGGTTGATCAATGGGCATATCACTCAAGACTTTATGCTGCTGCAAGCTTTGTAACAACTCAAGGGGATATTGAATTAGTTCAATTGAACTCCTTTGGTTGTGGATTAGATGCAGTGACAACAGACCAAGTAGAGGATATATTAAAGGGTAACTCAAGGATTTATACTACTGTTAAAATAGATGAAGGGAATAATTTAGGAGCAGCGAGAATAAGACTTCGTTCCCTTAAGGCTACAATGATAGAAAGAGAAAAAAACAATATAGAACTAAAAAAAATAGATAATGGATATAAAAAAATTAAATTCACAAAGAAAATGAAAAGAAAACATACTATATTAGTACCTGAAATGTCACCAATACATTTCCAATTTTTACAGGAGGCATTTAGATTATCAGGATATAATATGGTAGTACTTCCATCAATAGATCACAAAGCAACTGATGTAGGATTAAAATATGTTAACAATGATGCTTGTTTTCCCGCAATAATTGTAATTGGTCAACTTATTGAAGCACTTAAATCAGGCAAATATGATTTAAATAATACATCTGTTTTAATATCACAAACTGGTGGTGGCTGTAGAGCTACCAATTATATTGGGTTTTTAAGGAAGGCAATATTAGATGCAGGGTTTAAGAATATTCCTGTTATTTCATTAAATGCCACTGGAATTGAAAAAAATCCAGGTTTCAAGTATTCCATTGGACTACTTAATAAATCAATGATGGGTTTAATCTATGGGGATCTTTTTATGAATGTACTATATAGAGTTAGACCCTATGAAAAAATTAAGGGTTCATCTAATAAACTTTATGACAAATGGGTTGATATATGTTTGAAATCTCTTAAATATGCAAGAATAAAGACCTTTAAGGAAAATATTAAAAATATTGTAAAAGAGTTTGATGAATTAGAAATAACTAATGAGGTAAAGCCCAAGGTAGGTTTAGTTGGGGAAATTCTTGTAAAGTTTCATCCTACAGCGAATAATAAAGTAGTTGATTTAGTAGAGGCAGAAGGAGCAGAAGCTGTAATGCCAGGGCTTACAGACTTTTTACTATATAGTGCCTTTAATAGTGATTTTAAATATAAATATTTATCAGGGACAAAGAGGGCACAAATTTTTGCTAAGTTAGCAATAAATATTATTGAATATTATAGAGGTTATCTAAGAAAAACATTAGAAAAAAGCCAAAGGTTTATTTCTCCGAAGACGATTGAAGAAATTGCAAAGGGAGCTTCCCAAGTGGTTTCTCTAGGTCATAGTACAGGAGAAGGATGGTTTTTAACTGGAGAGATGGTTGAGCTTATTGAAAGCGGAGCTAAAAATATTATTTGTATGCAACCATTCGCATGTTTACCCAATCATGTTACTGGAAAAGGAATGATTAAGGAGTTAAAAAGATTATATCCAGGAACTAATATAGTAGCTATTGATTATGATCCAGGTGCAAGTGAGGTAAATCAATTAAATAGAATAAAACTTATGATATCTACAGCTTTTGATAATCTAGAAGAATTTAAGTCATCCAGGATTAAACAATATACAAAGAAAGATTATAAGAAGTTAAAGGATGCTTAGAAAAAATTATGCAGGAAATTTTAAAAGGCTGTAGAATAATTAATTATAATGTAATATTATTAATTTGTATTGTTTTTAATGTGTGCTACGGATTTTATTCCGTTTACAAATATATACTTTCGGAGGGAAAAAATGAGCTTACGTACTGATGCACAAAAAATTATTGATGAGGCGATATTTGCCTCAAAACCCGATACGGCAGTAAAAAAGGCTCTAGCAAGTTTTGAACAGCCAAAGGGAAAGCTGGTACTTATTTCGGCTGGTAAAGCTGCTTGGCAAATGGCAAAAGCAGCTACTGAGTTTTTAGGTGATAAAATCCATGGTGGTGTTGTGGTGACAAAATATGATCACTCAATGGGCGAGCTTCCTGGACTGGAAATTTATGAAGCGGGACACCCCGTACCAGACGAAAATTCGTTCAAAGCTACAGAAAAAGCTATCAAAGCCGTAAAAAATCTTGAGAAAGATGACACAGTCATATTCTTATTGTCTGGTGGTGGTTCTGCTCTATTTGAAAAGCCGCTCGTGGACGCTGCTGTACTTGAAGATATCACAAAACAGATGCTAGCCTGTGGTGCTGACATAGTGGAGATGAACACAATCCGGAAGCGTTTTTCGGCGGTTAAAGGAGGTAGATTTGCACAAATTTGTGAACCTGCAAAGGTGTTCTCTATTGTACTATCGGATATAATCGGAGATCCTCTTGACATGATAGCTTCAGGTCCTGCTTATCCTGATAGTTCTACCTGTGATCAGGCATTTGAAATAGTAAAAAAATATAATTTAAAACTAAATGTGGAAATGGAAAATCTTTTAAAAAAAGAAACTCCTAAGCAAATTACAAATGTTGAGACACTTATAACAGGCAGCGTACGACAGCTTTGTAATTCCGCTGAGGCTACTGCAATAAAGCTTGGTTATGAGCCTCATGTATTAACAGCTTCGCTTACCTGCACTGCCCGTGATGCAGGCAGCTTTTTGGCCTCAATTGCACAATATTATGCCGATACCGATCACTCCATGGCATTTATTGCAGGCGGTGAGACAATTGTTCAGTTGACTGGCAAAGGTTTGGGAGGTCGCAATCAGGAAATAGCACTTGCAGCTGCAGAGAAGATTAGTGGTCTAAGTAATACGGCTATATTTTCAGTAGGATCCGACGGTACTGACGGTCCTACAGATGCTGCAGGTGGTTATTGTGATTATACTAGCAAACAGCGACTTGAAGAGCAGGGAATATCTATTCCTGATGTACTAGCTAATAATGATGCTTATCATGCACTTGAAAAATGCGAAGGTCTAGTTATAACAGGTCCCACAGGTACAAATGTAAATGACCTTTCTGTACTGCTAATTAAACGTTAATAAGATTTAAATAGCCCTCATCAATTTTTGATGAGGGCATAATTATTCATAAGTTAAGATATTTTAGTATATATTATTTTTTATTAATAAGATTTTTTTCAAATTCTTCAACAGCTTTTCTAGTAATCATACCCCCTATAGGACCACCTGTTGCACCATTTAATTTAGAGCTTTTATTGCCTTTATATTCTTCATTTAAATGTAAACCAAGTTCATTTGAAAATTCTGTTTTCATTCTATTAAGCGCTTCTTGCGCTTCCGGAACTAATGGTCTTCTTCTACTGATGTCATCACCTCCTATGACATTAGTTTAATACTATATAAAAAAGATATACAGACTTAAAATTCCATTATTTCTAAGAGCTTTATTAAGAATTAACTTTAAACTTAATGGAATTGGGAGGTATTAGATAAATCTTTTTTTATTATTTAATAATTTCAATCATATTTAAGATTGTTTTTGCTGTTAACCCCCAAATTACATAGGATTCATATTGATAAAAATATACAGGATATTTACCTTTAAACCAAGGATAGTCCTCTCCATTAGGTAAAAGATGATAAGGAAATCCATCTTGCGGATTCGGTTCTGTTACAATATAGTGCTGAAGGGGTGAATTTTTTATAAAAAAACTAAGGGGTACTGTAAATATATTATTTACTTCAGCTTTATTAAAGTAGATATCTGAAACCGTAATATTATGTAGAATTGCAGCAAAGGGATGTATAATATTATTATAATGTGTACTAACTGAGGGTAACTCTCCAATAAGTTCAATATTTGTCCTTTTAATATTTAATTCTTCCATAGTTTCACGGATAGCTGTTTCTTCAAAAGTTTCACCTAATTCTTTTTTTCCTCCTGGAAAGCAAATTTCACCCGGTTGCCTTCTTAATTTATTTGATCTTACTTCAAATAACAGATGAAGTTCATCAGAAATGTTTATTATTGGTACAAGAATAGAATAATAACGGTACAGACCATCCAAGTTTTTAGAATAGTTTAAAATTTTTTCCTTTATTGAGTTTATATTCATATAATCACCCTTTATTATAAACTTATATAAATTATACTATAATAAGCTTATGCATAACAAAAAATGAATATAAATAATTAATAACTATATTAATAACTAAAGTATAAATCAATATTGCTTATAATGTTTTTATTTGTTAAAATTATATTATCATTTAATTAGCGGGTATAGCTCAGTGGTAGAGCACCGGCTTCCCAAGCCGGCTACGGGAGTTCGATTCTCCTTACCCGCTCCAAATATATGGGGCGTTAACTCAGCTGGTAGAGTGTCACCTTGACGTGGTGAAAGTCACAGGTTCGAGTCCTGTACGTCCCACCAATAAGTACTTCTTATTCTTTAGGGAGTCTTTTTTTGAAGAACAACCACATATATTATGCATTCAAGAGACCAAGTCAATTTCAATTGAGTTAGAATAATATAAAATTGTCAAGAACAATAATAGCCTAAAAAATAAAGTAAGATAGAGCATTTTAAATGATATTAGCCAATTATAACTAATAATTCATTATTTTTACAGATATTTACACCTTGAAATTTTATTTGTTATTTGCTACAATAAAACCAAGAAATATATAGTTGACATAATCCTGAGATGTACGAAATGATCCCTATTATTTTGAACCTACATCATTTTTCTGGGAGTTCGGGTTTTAGATTGGATGTCAAGCCTTTTTTAAAGGAAGACAGAATATTTAAACAGAACACCCACCTAGTTTAGGCTAGGTATTCAAAATATAGGGGACGGCATTTTGGGCTAACCATACCTCCAAATAGGAGGTATTTTTTTATTTAAAAAGAATAATATTGAAATATCAGGAATCTTATATGGAATTCAAATAGAATTATGGGAGGTATTTTTCTTTTGTTTGTTAATAGAAGAAGAAAATTTAAAAATAGTAATAGCAGAGTATATATTATAGGTTTGTTATTAGCAATATTGCTATTATTAATACTTATTAACAGGATTTTTCTTATATCATCTCAGGTTTATGATATAGAGGATATTTCATCGGAAGCTTTAGAATTTTATTTTTCTTTAGAACATTCATATAATATAGAATGGTATTATTTTGCTGCAATTAATGATATGGATGGAAATTTAGAAAACCATATAAATAATAGTAATATTAAAAAATTTATATCTTTCTATAAGTCAAATAATTATGAAATAGAAAGTGCCCTAATTAGTCTTAGGGGTGTGGATTTTAAGGATGAACTAATAAAAAATACCAATAAATTTGTAGCAATAGATAAGGTTCTTAGAAATAAAGAATTTCCTATACCAGATAATATTTCCTATGAATATGATAATGGTTGGGGAGCAGAACGCACCTATGGAGGGGAAAGAACACATGAAGGAATAGATATTATTACAGAAAAGGGAGTTCCTATAGTATCAGTAGGTAATGGCAAAATTAAAAATATTGGATGGAATGAATTAGGGGGATGGAGAATTGGAATAACAGGAGATGATGACATATATTATTATTATGCTCATTTAGATAGCTATGAAAAAATATTTCAAATAGGAGAGAAAATAAAAAAGGGAGACATTTTAGGTTATGTAGGGAATACAGGATATGGACCTGAAGGAACGAGTGGAAAGTTTGTAGATCATCTGCATTTTGGTATGTATGAAAAGAATACGGCAATAAATCCCTATCCGTTTTTAAAGGGTTGGGAATTAAATAATTAAAATTAGTTAAGGCTCAGACAACAACGCGTCTATGAAATTAAGTGTTCTATAGCTAAATAAAATTCTAATTTACTAAACCTTAGTATATCAAGGTTTTAATGATATAATAATAAAATCAGAGAATAATCTATAGGATGATATAAATATATAAAGCCTGTATTACTAAATATTTATAATAATGGATGTGAAAATATGAAGGAAAATCATCATAGGTTAAATTATAAAGTAGAATCAAAATATCAAGGTATGAGAATTAAAGATATACTTAGAGAAGAATATTCAATGTCTACCCGATTTTTTAAAAATATTAAAGATAATGGGTTTATACTATTAAATAATAAGAAAACAGAGTGGTATAAAACTGCATGGGAAGATGATATTATAACGGTAGAAATGGGTGAGGAAAAAATTGATGCAGCTCCTAATCCTACACCTATAGATATTATCTATGAAGATCATGATGTTTTATTGATTAATAAAAAGCCCAATATGGTAGTACATCCAACGAAGGGTCATATTTATGATACCCTTGCTAATGCTATTGCATATCATTGGGAGAGTGAAGGTATATCTTGTAAAATTCGGTTTGTTAATAGAATAGATATGGATACATCTGGACTTATATTAATAGCAAAGAACAAATTTGCCCATCAAAACATACAAGGACAAATGGAAACTAATAAAGTGAAGAAAATATATTGGGCTTTTATAGAAGGAATCTTAAATGAAAAACAAGGAACTATTAATGCTCCCATTGGATTAGCCTTAGAGGGAGATATTAAAAGAAGTGTATTAAAAGAAGGACGCAACTCTATAACCCATTACAAGGTTATAAATGAGTATAAGAACGCATCATTGGTGGAAATTGAGCTTGAAACAGGTAGAACCCACCAAATTAGAGTGCACATGGATTACATTGGACATCCATTATTAGGAGATACTCTATATAACAAAGAGTCTTCAAAACATATTATAAGACAAGCACTTCATGCAAGAATATTGGGATTTAAACTACCTCGTAGCGGGAAATATGAAGAGTTTCTGGCTGACTTACCAGAAGACCTATTAAATTTAAAAATAAGGTTAGAAAACCGGTAGGCAAATTATCATAGAAAATCATTTTTTTGTGCATAATGCAAATGACACTACAACAAAGAGGAGATTAATGTGAAATATAAAAAATTACTTATCCTAGTATTATTATTAACGATTATTATTATGATATTAGTATCATGTAATACTAGTGAGCTTAATATATCATCCTATGAGTATCAACCTAAGGAAAAGAGTCAAATCTTTTCTTCCGATAAACAGTTAATTGGAGAGATATATAATGAAAACAGAACCTATGTAGAGCTTGATAATATACCTGAGCACCTAAAAAATGCAATTGTTGCAGTAGAGGATTCTCGATTTTATTCTCATTCTGGTTTTGATATTATAAGACTAGTTAAAGCTATTTTTGTTGATATTAAAGAGGGTGAATTGAAAGAGGGAGCAAGCACCATTACACAACAGCTTGCAAAGAATCTTTTTTTGACAAATGAAAAAACCTTTACCAGAAAGATTAAGGAATTATTTTATTCATTACAATTAGAAGGTAAATACTCAAAGGATAAAATTTTAGAAATGTATTTAAATGAAATATATTTAGGACAACTAGTATATGGAGTACAGGAAGCTAGTACTCGTTTCTTAGGTAAGGATGTATGGGAGCTCTCCTTGGCAGAAAGTGCATTAATTGCAGGATTACCTCAAGCACCTAGTGCCTATGATCCAACAAAGCATTTTGAAAGAGCAAAAAACAGACAAGAAATTGTGCTTGATAGAATGGTAGCCGTAGAAGATATTACCCAAGAACAAGCAGATAAGGCTAAAAAGGAAGAAATTGAAATTGTTGAAAATAAGGATAATGGTTTTGTAGGCAAATATAAAGAAGGTAACCAACATTTTGTAAATCAAGTAATAAATAAATTAATTAGTCATTTCTCAAAAAATATTGAAGAAAAAGAAAATTTAGATGAAGAAGAAATTTATAAAATGGCAGAATATGAACTTGAAAATGGAGGATATAAGATATATACAACCTTAAATCAATCCATGCAGGAGCAAGCTATTGCAGCTATTCAAAATGGAATAAAGAATAATGGTTTAGGTGAGGTGGCTAATGGTGTCTTGGTTTCTATTGAACCAGAGACAGGTAGAATCTTATCCTATTATGGTGGAGTTAGGGATATTGATATGGCAAAAAAACCAAGAAGACCTGGTTCTACTATTAAACCACTATATTATGCAGGGGCAATAAATGAAGGTTTAATTGATGGAAATACCATTGTTTTAGATGAACCGACTGTTTTTAACGAGTATAAACCTGAAAATTATGGAGGAAAGTATTGGGGGTATGTAACTACTAGGGAAGCACTGGTAAATTCCCTTAATAATGCCTCAGTAAAGGTTATGAACTATTTGGGAGTAGAAAAGACTATAGAATATCTTGAGAATTATGGGATTAGTACATTGGTAAAGGATGATTATCAACTTGCTACAGGCCTAGGAGGAATGACCCATGGCATAACTCCTTTAGAACTTGCAAATGCCTATAGTGCAATTGCTAATGATGGTCTATATAAGGAAGCATATTTTATTGAAAAGGTTGAAGACTCAAAGGGAAATATTATTTATTCAAAGGAAGATCAACAATTAGAAGTTGAGCAGGTATTATCAAAAGATGCCTCAGATCAAATAGAAGATATGCTAACAGATGTTGTAAATAGAGGAACAGGTACTAATGCACGATTACCCATTTATACTGCAGGCAAAACAGGAACTACAGATAATAAAAATGATTTATGGTTTGCTGGTTTTGTTAAGCCATTAGCTACATCAATTTGGTTAGGAAATGAGGATAACCTCGAATTAAATGGGGGAAGTAGTATCTCGGCTAGTATTTATAGGGATTATATGAACAATATATTAAATAATCAATTGATAGCTACAAATGAATTAGAGTCAGTAACAACCTATGAGGATGTCACTACTGTAACTATATTACTTCCAAATAGAGATATAAATGAATTAGAAGAAATTGCCGAAGAAGATGTAGCAGATATTATAATACCTTCTAAGGAATACTCATACTTTCAAGATAGAATGGTTGAAAGAGTTGCTATTGATAATAGTAATGGAAAGCTTTTTGTTGAAGGACGATGCCCAGAGGAAAACAAAGAAATAAAAATATATTTACAAGGACAAGCACCCCAAGAGGAATGTGATTCATCCCATTTCTTTGATAGATTTTATCATTTTTATGATAATTTAAAGCCAAAAAATAATGGGAATAAAAATAAATTCAATAATTGGAATATACAAGATTTCAATTATAATTAAAAATTCATATAAAAAAACAGTAAGGGACGCATTGAATGCGTCCCGGAAGATTATTTCTCATAAATTGTAAATAAATGAGGATATTTATGTTCGATATTTTCTCTGTTAGCCTTGGTGCTTACTATTTTCCATTTCTTTGAAATAGATGGGAAGAATACTTCAGCATTAAAATCGTGAAAAATATGAGTTATATATAATCTATCTGCATAGGGCATAAATTGCTCATAAATGTTTGCTCCACCGCAAATAAAGACTTCTTCTTCATCAGATTGCTCAATCCATTTTAATGCTTCTTCTATACTATGTAATACAGTGACACCCTCTATCTTAATTTGTTTTCTTGTGATAACAATATTATTTCTATTAGGTAAAGGTTTAATAGGTAAAGACATGTAAGTATTATATCCCATTATATTTGTATGACCCTCAGTAATGCTTTTAAAATAGAGTAAATCAGGCTTTATATGGGCAAGCAGGCCATTGTTTTTACCTATTCCATTTTTCTGGTCTATAGCTACTATCATACTAATCATATATTACCTCCTAAATAGCAACAGGAATTCTCATCTGACTTCCAGCCTTATAATTAATTAATTGAAAATCTTCAACTTTAAAGTCATAGAAGTTTTTAATATCTGAATTTATTTTAAATATTGGTGCTGGATATTCTTCTCTACCGATAAGCTCCTTTACCATATCAATATGTCTATCATAAATATGGGCATCGGAAATAACATGGATTAGTTTTCCCACTTTAAAACCGCTTATTTGGGCAAACATATGTAAAAGTACTGCATATTGAACTACATTCCAATTATTTGCAACCAATACATCACTGGATCTTTGATTTAGTATTGCATTTAATTTATTACCTTCTACATTAAAGGTCATTGAATATGCACAGGGATATAGATTCATTTCATTAAGGTCCTCATGTGTATAAATATTTGTCATGATTCTTCTGGACATTGGATTATTATTAAGATCAAACAATACTCTATCAACTTGATCAAATAAACCTTCTTTGTATTTATGTTTTACACCTAATTGGTAGCCATATGCCTTGCCAATAGAGCCATTTTCATCAGCCCAGCTATTCCAGATTTTTGAATTCAGATCATTCACATTATTACTCTTTTTTTGCCATATCCATAATATCTCATCTATTGCACTTTTAAAAGCAGTTGGACGAAGCGTAATAATGGGAAATTCCTTTGACAAATCATATTCATTTATAATACCAAATTTCTTTATTGTATAAGCAGATGTGCCATCTTTCCAATGGGGTCTAACCTTTTCACCTTCAGTACTAACTCCTTCAGTTAAAATCTTATTACACATATTCTTATATATTTTATCTGCAGTACTCATATGAAAATCATCCTTTCAAGATTACATTATATATATAATACAATTCTTTATTAAAAAAGACAACATACTGTGTAACATATAGAGTTTTAATTGTATAAAAAAGTATTGCTTATTAATCTAACATTGAAATATTTTAATCAAAAATAATGGTTCTACATATAATGATTATAGTTAGAATTTAAATACCAGATTAAATAGGAGGTATTGTATGGATGATTATAAAATAGTAAGGAAGGTTTTCCCGGGAGGCAACACAACTCGAGGGTTTTATTCTTTTTTTGATTACATTATTAAGCCCGATGCAAATAGAGTTTTCATTTTAAAGGGTGGACCCGGTGTTGGAAAATCTAATTTTATGAAAAAAATTGGTAATGAAATGGTTGATAGAGGATTCTCTATTGAAGAACATTATTGTTCTTCTTCTAATAATTCTCTTGACGGACTTGTGATACCAAAGTTAAAAGTCGCATTAATAGATGGGACAGCACCACATATGAATGACCCTAAAAACCCTGGTGCTGTAGACGAGATTATTAATTTAGGAGATTATTGGGATGTAAAAAACATACAGATTAAGAAAGAAGAATTAATGGAAGTCAATAAGGATGTTGGAAGATGTTTTTCTAGAGCTTATCAGTATTTAAAGGCTCTTAATCTGATTATAAAGGATATTACCGTAATTTATGAAGATAAAAGAAATATATATGAATTTTATAGGATTCAAGAAGAGTTGTTAAATAATATATTTAGGGATTTTAAACAACAGAAAAGGTCAGCCTATCAAAGACACTTATTTGGAAGTGCAATAACTCCTAAAGGCGTAATTGACTATCTAGAAACTACTGTAGGAGTCATGGAGAATATTTATTATATAAAAGGTAATTGGGGAACAGGTTGGTCAGAATTATTATTTGAGGTTTCTAAAAGGGCAATAGCATTAGGATTTGATGTTGAAATATATCATACACCCTTTGAACCTGAATTGATTGAAGATGTAATTATCCCAGAATTAAATTTAGCCCTTACTAATAATAATAAATTCAAAAATAAAGCTACTATGGTAATTGACTTAGATGAATTAGTAGATATTAATATATTAACGAACTATCAAGAAGAACTTGAATTTGACGAAAAAATGTATCAGTTATTATTAAATGAAGCAATACAAAGTGTAAATAAAGCAAAACTAGTCCATGATCGTTTAGAGGGTTTTTATATTCCAAATATGGATTTTGATAAAATAAATGCAAAAAGAAGAGAAGTTGTAAAAAGGATTCTACAATATGAATAATAAGTAGTTGGAAAGCTAAAAAGCCTAAGTGTTATTATAATAGCACTTAGGCTTTTTTTATGTAGTAGAAATTTCATTTGTTCACCAAATGGATAAAACAAAATTAAATATCTTTAACATTATATATGATTTTGGAATATTATGTTATAAATAAATATCTGAGGTGGTTTATATGTTAGAGAACTTTGATGGTTTCAATATATTATTCTGGGCTATTTCGATTATTGTTTTCTGTATATTAGTTATATATTTTTATAAATCTAAAACAAGCGCACCAAAAAAAGATAAAAAAATGGATTTAGAGGAGATATTTGAAAAAATTGATGCTGCTGGTTATAACTATGATCCTTATCAGGACATATTCTATACCAAAATAGATGCATGGCAGAGGGAGATGGGATATTCTAGACTCTATGATGAAGCCGCTGCTCCACTGAGTATGATTATAGATTGTGAACCTATTTACTTTGAATATGATGGAAAAAGGTGGATGATAGAGTTTTGGAAAGGACAATATGGAATGAACACCGGTTGTGAGGTGGGAGTATACACAACAGATGGACCGGATCTAAATATACCCGGTGTTTTTAATGGAACTTTTTATAATTGTGCAAGCGATGAGGATTTATTAGAATTGTCTTATTCACTTTATAAAAACGGGAAGACACTTTTTGAAGGCAAAGATAAACACTGGTGGCTAACAGGTTTTTACCTTGGAGAGTTTTCTGAACCTTCAGAGCTGATAATGCATTTGGAGATTACATTAAAGGATGAAATAATGCGAAATGCTTTTGTAGAGGGGTTAAGAAACGCAGGCTATGAAGACGATAAAATTTCTATAAAAGACAAAAGGGTTAGTATTATATTTGATGAACCTAAAACATCTCAGCCTATTACTCGTATAGCTGAGACAGATAGGATTACCCAAAGAAAAAACAAGTTATTATGTGACACTTATCGTGAACTTACCAGTGATTATGATGAATTTCCTGAAAAAATAATGGCAGTTCAGGAAATGTCTCCTGAAATTTTCTATAATATCTTAAATATAGGTAAAGTAAAAGAACTATTTAGTAGTTTTGAAGATATCAGAAAATATCTTTATAAATAGATACTTTATCTTATTAATATGGGAACACTGCTAGGGTTTCATTTTTGTTGCCTATAATTGGAGCCCTAGTTATTATTATTTAAAATTACTCTTGAAGACAAAAAATGAAACAAATTGTAGAGCCTCATTGGGGTTGGGGGGGATAAAATTGAATGGTTTAGAACACTTATCTAGAGTGTTTGAGTCTGCAGAAGAAATTATTTTTGACGACTATTCTAAGATTGTTTTAATGAGTGATTGCCATAGAGGAGACGGTACTTGGGGAGATAATTTTGCTAAAAATCAAAGTTATTATTTTACTGCGTTAAATTTTTATTATAATAATAATTTTACTTATATAGAAATTGGTGATGGTGATGAACTTTGGGAAAATAAAAAGTTTACAGATATTCTATATATGCACAAGGATGTTTTTTGGCTTTTATCTAAATTTCATAATGAAGGAAGATTTTATAATATATATGGGAATCATGATATGATAAAAAAAGATAAAAGTTTTATAGAAAAAAATATGTATCAATATTATGATGGAAGAGAGAAAAAGCTTATACCTCTTTTTAATAATATAAAAATGCACGAAGGATTAGTTTTAAAACATAGGGAAACAAATAACAAGATTTTCCTTGTGCATGGGCATCAAGTTGATTTTTTTAATTATAATTTATGGAGACTGGCTGAATTTTTAGTAAGAAATTTATGGAGACCATTTGAATCCCATGGTATAAAGGATAAGGCGAGTCCCGCTAAAAATTATAAAAAAAAGGATACTATTGATAGTAAACTTATAGATTGGGTTATTAAAGAAAAACATATGCTTATCGCAGGTCATACCCATAGACCTATGTTTCCAGAAGTAGGTGAACCTCTATACTTTAACGATGGTAGTTGTGTTCATCCTCGTTGTATAACAGCAATTGAAATTGAATATGGCTGTATAAGTTTAGTTAAATGGGGTATAAAGACTATGGAAAATGGTTCGTTATTCATTGGTAAGAATATCATTGCTGGACCAAATAAATTAAAGGAATACTTTGATAATAGGTATAAGCCAAATAAAGAGGAAATCTCTATCTAAACATTTAAAAAAAATTTGCAATTTATTTTATAAATTTATTTTATAAATTCTTGACATATGGACAAAATACATTTATAATCAAATTTAATTAAAAATTATGTAATATGAAAAAGTCGATGATGGGAAGAGTAATTATAGGGATTTGTTTAAGCGAGTTGGTAATGGTGAAAGACCAACACAATACCTTTAATGAAGAACATCCCTGAGTATCTAACCGAAATCTAAATGAAAGTAGGCTTAGCCGGAACCAAACCGTTATAATTGGACAGTATCGAAGATAATAATCTTCCGTACTGATAAAGAGAGTATTTTACTAATTAGAGTGGTACCGCGGAAGAAACAGTCTTTCGTCTCTATTATATAGAGATGAGGGGCTTTTTTTATTTAATAGAATCAGTTTTATATTTGTTTCTATTAATTTATATAAATAAACATGGCCATGTTTAATATTACTTAAGCTACTAAAAATAATCTTAATAGGAGGCATTTAAATGTTAAACGGATTAATAATACCTAAGAAATATAAACAAATATTAGGTCTTAGAGAAACTGAAGTTGGTATAAAAACAATTAAAGATTTTTTTGAAAGAAGTCTTGCGAATAAATTAAACCTTACAAGAGTTTCAGCCCCATTATTTGTAGAACCTGAAAGCGGATTGAATGATAATTTGAATGGAGTTGAAAGACCTGTTTCTTTTGATTTAAAAGGTGATAGTGATATGAGAGCAGAGATCGTTCACTCTCTTGCAAAATGGAAACGCATGGCACTATCAAGATATGGATTTGAAGTTGGTGAAGGAATTTATACTGATATGGATGCTATTAGAAGAGATGAGGATTTAGATAATATTCATTCTATCTATGTAGACCAATGGGATTGGGAAAAAGTTATAAAAAAAGAGGAAAGAAATCTAGTTACATTAAAGTCAGTTGTTAAGGAAATATATAGTGTATTTAAAGAAACAGAAAATTATTTATTAGAGCTATATCCTAAGATAGAAAAGATATTACCTGAAGAAATTTTCTTTATTACATCTCAAGAATTAGAAGAAAAATATCCAGAACTGGATGCAAATGAACGAGAATATGCTATAGCTAAAGAAAAAGGTGCAGTTTTTATTATGCAAATAGGGCATATACTAAATTCTGGAGAAAAGCATGACGGACGAGCACCTGATTATGATGATTGGTTATTAAATGGCGATATTATATTTTGGTATCCGATTCTTGGAATACCACTAGAAATGTCATCAATGGGTATTAGGGTAGATAAGAAGGCATTAGAAGAACAACTTAAATTAAGCGGTTGCGAAGAACGAAAAAAATTAGAATTTCATAAATTATTGCTTGAAGAAAAATTACCCTTTACTATCGGGGGAGGTATTGGTCAATCTAGACTCTGTATGTTTTTCTTAAAAAAAGCTCATATAGGAGAAGTCCAAGCATCAATATGGCCAAAGGATATGGTTAAGCAATGTGAAAAGTCCAATGTGATTTTATTATAATGTGAGAAATGCATAATAGATTTGGATACTCTATAGTGCTTAAATATATCATCATAGAATAAGAGGCGATAATCCCGCCTCTTATTATTGTTTTTAATTGTTATGTTTCAGACTTTTCTTCAGTGTTTTCGGGTAATTGATCCTTTTTCTTTTCACTTTCTTCTTCCTGTTTTTTTTCTTCTGTATCCTCTTTAATCTGTTTTTCTGCAGCTTTTTCCTCATCCTCTTTTTTTAGTTTTTCTTTTTCTATCATTTCTAATATTTGTTTTTTTTGTGATGGCGAAATAGCTATTATGCTGCCTCTGTTTTCTGGATGATATCCTGGATTAACTGGCTTTACTGGTGATGGAAAACGATCTCCTGGTTTTTGAATATATACTTTATCACCTATAGAAATATGATAATTATCCTTTTTAGTAGGTATGGTACCCGATATGAACAATTCTGTAATAACTTTAGAACCACGGGGATCCTTATAACTAAGGGATGTGGGAATTTTTCCAGAGACTGTATCTATTTTAGCTTTTTTTATACCTTTGGGCATATGTGGAAATGGTTTAGGTTCTAAATCTTTATGAATATCCCTCATTACCTTTTCCCACATAAGTGCTGGTCCAGGTTTAGAACCACCATATATATTAATATTTAAATTATAAGTTTTACCATTTGCTACTATCTTATTATTATCGTAGCCATACCAAACTGCAGAAGTATAATAAGGCGTATAGCCAACAAACCAAGCATGCATTTGCTTATCAGTTGTACCGGTTTTTCCAGCAATCTCTACTTTAGGTAATGAAATATTAGTTGTTCCTCCCCTTGGAACATCCTTTAATACATCGGTTATAAGATATGCTGTCTGGGGTGAAACAACATTTATTTGTTCTTTTTTATTTTCTAGAATAATCTTTCCAGTAGCATCCACTACTTTTGTATAAAATATTGGATTCCTGCGAACACCCATATTAGGAAAGGTAGTAAATGCGCTAGCCATTGCCAACGGTGTTTGACCTTCACTATATCCTCCTAAGGCTAAAGCTGCAGGGGTAGCACCTTTCATATTTAATCCAAATCTTTCACCATATTCTATGGAGGTTTCAAGTCCAATATCAAAGAGTGCCTGAACTGCAACTACATTTAAGGAGCGTGTTAAACCTCTACGAACAGTAGTCATTCCGGAGCTACCTCCACCAGAATTACGAGGGGGCCAATCATCTTGTCCTGGAATAGGTACTTTAATTGGAACATCATCATAGGTTGTGGCTAAGGTTATTTTTTTACTATCTATTCCAGGAGCATAGACAGTAAGAGGTTTTGTAGATGAACCCGGTTGAAAGCCTCTCAATGCTCTATTTAAAGTAAGATTACCTTCTTTGTTTCTGCCTCCTACTATACCTTTAACCTCTCCAGTTACATTTTCTATAACAACCATAGCTCCTTCAGGATTATAGTTAATATCTTGATTTAATTCCTTGGATTTTTCCTTTGAAGCTTTCTTGGCATTTGAGGATTGTTTTGGAAAAAGCTTATCATTTTGAAAATTTTTATCCATTAATGACTGAATATTAACATCTATGGTTGAATAAATTTTCAAACCGCTGTTTAATAAATAATCTACAGCTTTTTCACGGGATTCTTCTATTGACAGATCCGAGTAATATTTATCTCTAAGATCTTGCACTACCTGTTCATATAGAGCATCAGTAAAATAGGAATACATGTTAGTGGTCGGAGGCGCTTTTAAGCCCAAATCATTATTAAGCAATTGTTTTTTTGCCTCTTCATATTCTTTTTCATCAATAAATGATAATTCCTTCATCTTTTTAATAACTGCTAAGGCACGACCTTGATTTTTAGAAGAGTAAAGAACATTACCATCTTCATCAAAGGAAATGCCATAACTAACATCCTCTTTTTCTTCAATAATATATGGTTTATAGTGGGTAGGAGCCTTAGGAATAGCAGCTAAAACAGCTGCTTGAGCTATGGATAGTTCTTCAACATCTCTTCTGAAATATGTATTAGAAGCTGCTTGTATACCATGAGCATAGGCAAAATTAATTTTATTTAAATAATTTTCAAGTATTTCATCTTTATCTATAATTTTTTCTAATTTTATAGAAAGATAAGCTTCCTTGATTTTTCTACTAATTTCTTTTTTGGGAGTTAAATGGGTTAATTTAATTAATTGCTGGGTAATGGTACTTCCACCAGCAACTGTAGGGTTCTTTTGTTTTATTCCATCAAATAAGGCGCGACTTATTCCTTGTATATCAATTCCAAAATGCTCACGAAATCGTTCATCCTCAATAGCAATAAATGCATTAGTTACATGATCAGGTATAATATCTATACTTATAATTTCTCTTTTTTCTTTTCCTTGTAATTCTTCATAAAAATCACCATTAGTATCAAGAATTACAGAGGTTTGTATATAATCAAATTTACTTAAATCCAAAGGTGGACTTTCATCAATATAGGTATATACAATTCCAGATGCAGTACCCGCTAGGACAAACATTAAAAACAAAGTAGAAATAAGTAAATATTTAAATATAGTTATGAGCTTTTCCCTGTTCATTTTCTACCTCCACTAATAATTTAGATGTATTTACTAGGAGTATAAAACCTTTTCACCTAGTAATATATTCAAAATATTATTAATTATTATTAATTTATAATTATTTTCATAAAGATGATAAAAATGACCTATATAAGGGTAATATATTAAAATATAAATATGAAAATAGTAGAGGAAAATAATAACAAAAGTAATGTGTATGTATCATAATTAAAATAATTACTATTTAAGTATCGTTATTTTGTAATAATAATACAAAGGATAGAAGCTTAAATTGTAGAATTCTTTTAGATAAAAGTATAAAACATAAATAAAAAAATTCATAAAGAAAATATCGATAAGGTATAGGAGGCAAAGTATGAATAAGTATGATTATATTAAAGCCAAAACGCTGGATGAAGTAAGTAAATTACTTATAGAAAAAAACGGAAAAGCAACAATATTAAATGGTGGCACGGACCTTCTTGTTAGATTAAGAGAAAATCTAATTGAACCTGAGCTAGTAATAGATATTAAAGGTATCAAAGAATTGAGAGGAATAAGCTTTGATGATCAAGTTGGTCTCACTATAGGAGCTTTAACAACTATGAATGAGTTGGGTGAAATTGATGAAATTAATAAAAATTATGCATTTTTAGCAGATGCAGCTCATACTGTTGGATCTGTTCAAATAAGAAATAGAGCAACATTAGTTGGTAATATTTGTAATGCTTCACCTTTAGCTGATACTGCAACTTCCTTACTTGTATTAAATGCAAAAATAAATACTTATCATGTGGAAAAGGGTGAAAGAACGATATCAATTCACGAATTTTTTACCGGCCCGAGAACTAATAGTCTGGAATTAGGGGAAATTGTAGTATCAATTACCATTCCCACAGTGAAGGGAAAAGGCGTATATTTAAAAAATGCTCGTAGAGCAGAAGTTGACCTTAGTACTGTTGCTGTAGCTGCCTTTAAAGATGATAAAAATCAATATAAAATTGCTTTGGGTTCTGTTGCAGCGACTCCAATAAGAGCTTTTAAGGCAGAAGAAATACTTAACAATGGAGATGTAACCGATGCAACTGTTTTACAGGCTGCTAAGGTTGCCAGAGAAACAGCAACACCTATTACAGATATTCGTGCATCAAAGGATTATCGTTCTGAAATGGTGGAAGTTATGACTAAAAGAGCTATAAAAAAATTATTAGAAGCTTAGGAGGAAAAACATATGGTTGAAATAAACTTTACTATTAATGGAGAAAAAGTTAATAAGCAAGTAGATCCAAATAAAACCTTGCTAAAATATATAAGAGAAGATTTAGATTTGACAGGTACTAAGGAAGGCTGCGGGGCAGGAGAATGTGGTGCCTGTACAGTTCTTGTAGATGGCAAGGCTGTTAATTCATGTTTAATGCTGGCAGTTGAGGCAGATGGAAAAGAAATTACTACTATAGAGGGTGTTTCTGATGGATATAATTTAGATCCATTGCAAGAAGCCTTTATTGAAAATGCTGCATTACAATGCGGTTTTTGTACACCAGGTATGATAATGTCTGCTAAGGCATTACTTAAGAAAAATCCAACTCCAAATGAAGATGAGGTTAAGAGCGCGATTAGTGGGAATTTATGCCGTTGCACAGGATATAAAAAAATTATAGATGCTATTATGGATATTTCAAAACAAAATTCTAAGGAACGGGGGGACGAATAGATGGATTATGTTGGTAAGAGTATTAAAAGAGTAGACGGAATAAAAAAGGTTACTGGATATACTAAATACACTGACGATATTAAAATGTCAAAGATGCTGTACGCTAAGGCGAAAAGAAGTCCCCTTGCTCATGCAAAAATTTTAAGTATTGATACAAGTAAGGCAGAGAAATTACCAGGGGTGAAGGCTGTTATAACAGGTAAGGATATACCTATACGGGTTGGATTATATCTTGAAGACAAAACATTTTTAGCAGTAGATAAGGTTAGATATGCTGGAGAAGCAGTGGCAGCGGTTGCAGCTGATACTGTAGAAATAGCAACTGAAGCCTGTGAATTAATTGAAGTGGAATATGAGAAATTACCTGGAGTATATGGAATAAAAGATGCAATTGCAAAGGATGCACCATTGGTACATGAGGATTTAGGTGAATACAAACATGGGAGTATTTTCTTTCCGGAACCAGGAACGAATATAAGCAACCATTATAAAATTATAAAAGGGGATATTAACAAGGGATTTGCTGAGGCAGACTATATTTTTGAAAATGAATATTATGTACCTCATATCCAACACTCTCCTATTGAAACCCATAGTACTATTGCCCAAGCAGAGCCAGATGGTAAGTTGAATGTATGGGCAGGATGTCAATCTCCCTATGCAGTTAGAGCTGCATTATCTGCTGCTTTAGAATTACCATTACACAAAGTAAGAGTTTCTTCTCCTCAAGTTGGTGGCGGATTTGGAGGAAAAGCCGGAACCACTTTAGAGGGAATAGTTATACCATTAGCTCAAAAATGTTTAGGTAGACCGGTGAAATTAACCTATACAAGAGAAGAAGAATTTATTGCTAGCTTTGTACGACAAGGATTATTGGGAAAAATGAAGACAGGAGTTCGTAAGGATGGTAAAATAGTTGCACAAGAAATAACTTATTATTGGGATGGAGGAGCATATACAGAGTATGGAGTAAATATTGCTAGATCCGGTGGATATTCTTCTGTTGGACCCTATGATGTAGAAAATGTAAGAGCAGATTCCCTTTGTGTATATACCAATCATCCTGTGGGAGGTCCCTATAGAGGATTCGGTATGTCAGAAATACATTTTTGTATAGAACAAAACATGGATGCAGTTGCTGCTGCAATGAATATAGATCCAGCCGAATTCAGGAGAATAAACTGTCTTAAGGAAGGTGGGCACAATGTTACCGGTCAGCAGGTTTTTAATGTTGGATTAACGGATTGTATTGAAGCAGTCACAGAGGATATGAAATGGGAAGAAAAGGTAAACACAGAAATAAAGGATGGGAAAATCAGAGGAAAGGGAATATCTCTTGCTTTTAAAGCTCCATCTATGCCTAACAATGTTCCATCCTCTTCGATAGTAAGATTTAACGAAGATGGAACAGCACATTTATCTGTTACTGCAATGGATATAGGTCAAGGTTCAGATACAGTTTTAACTCAAATTGCCTCTGAAGTGCTGCAACTACCACCTGAAAAGATTTTAATTACTACAGGTGATACAGAAAACACGCCCTATGAATGGCAAACCGTTGCAAGTCGAATCACTTATTGTGCTGGAAATGCAGTTTATAGAGCTGCAGAGGATGCTAAATCCCAATTCTTGGAGCTTGGGGCAAAGGGTTTAGGATTATCTCCTGAGGAAGTAGAGTTAAAGGAAGAAGCTGTAGTATCAAAAGCTGATCCCGACAAAAGAATGCCATTTAGTTCATTATCTATGGGATTAACTATGCCAGATGGCTCAGGTATTCATGGACCTATCATTGGTCGTGGGGCTTTTATTCCCCCAGAAGTAAAGGATACTGATCCTGAAACAGGACAAGGAGAAAAACCTACAGCTTTCTGGACTTATGGAGCTCAAGTAAGTGAAGTGGAAATAGATATTGAAACTGGAGATATAAGGGTTCCTACAACAGCAGCAGCTTTTAATGTTGGGAAGGTAATTAATCCACAATTATGTGAAGCACAAATTGAAGGTGGGATAGTCCAAGGTTTAGGCTCAGTTCTCTGGGAAGAACTTGTATTAGAAAAGGGAATCGCAAAAAATCCAAGCTATGTTGATTACAAAATCCCAACTTCAGTTGATATACCTGAAATGAAAGTATCTCTAATTGAAATTGCTGAACCAACAGGACCCTATGGTGCAAGAGGTGTGGCAGAGCCAGCAATGGTTGCAACTGCTCCTTCTATAGCAAATGCAGTATATAATGCACTGGGTGTTAGAATAGAAACTATGCCCTTAACAAAAGAGAGAATACTAAATGCTGTAAAGCAAAGTAAAAAGGTGCAGGATTATTTAAAGAATATGAAATAGTTAATTATAAATTTAAAATAAAGTCCTCAGAGGACTTTATTTTAAATTTAGTCTATAATATTATAATCGGTATACATTAAATTTAATAAAAAGGTTGATAGATTTGAAAGAAGAAAAAATATTAAATGATAAGCAGATTGAACAGAAAGTATATAGGAATCTAAAAAGAAATTGGGTTCTAAGTTATATGGATGGAATTTTTATAACCGGAGGGATGGGCTTTGTAGCATTAAACACAGTACTTACCTATTTTGTTAGCGAGTTTACAAACTCAACAATAATAATTGGTTTATTAACATCTATATCGCTCTTAGGTAAATACTTTCCTCAAATGTTAGGTGCTAAAATATTAGAAGGTAAGACACATAATAAGCGATATGTTATAACCTTTGGATTATTACAACGACTGCCTTGGTTTTTTATGGCATTCATTACCTATAAATATGCCATAGATAAACCTTTATTTACTATGGTATCTTTTTATATTCTCTATGGATTTTATACTGTAGCTAGTGGGATGTTTAATCCAGGTTGGATCGATTTAATAGCTAAAGTTATTCCTATTCAATTAAGGGGTAGATTTTTTGGTATGCGTAAATTTTTTGGAGGAGGCATGAAGTTTTTAGGTTCTTTTGCAATAGCTTGGCTATTTGCTGAATATTTTTTCCCAATTAATTATGCTTTAGCTTTTTTGATTGCAGGTGTTAGTTCTTCTATATCATATCTATTTCTCATAAATATGAAGGAGGTAGGAAAACCAAGGAGACCAAAGAAAATTTCCTTTTTAGAATATATTAAGAGATTACCTATTATATTAAAAACAAATAAGAATTTTACTAGATATATTATTTCATCATCCTTTATAGTTTTTTATAATATGGCAACTGCTTTTTATATTATTTATGGGAAAGAGCAATTAAACATTGGAACAGAAAGCATTGGAGTATTAACTGGGATATTATTAGCTACCCAGTCAATCTTTAGTATTATATGGGGTTATGTGAGTGATAAAAAGGGTCATAAATTAGTATTGGTTATTTCTACATTTTTATTTATATTATCAGCACTTACGATATTATTTACTAAAAATATATTCTTATTATATATAGTATTTTTTCTTAACGGGACAGCGATAAGTGCCAGAGAGGTTTCGGAAACCAATATTATACTTGAATTTTGTAGTGAGGATGAAAGACCTACTTATCTGGGGCTTAACAATACATTAATAGCACCACTTCTTTCTATTACTCCCTTGGTAGGAGGAATAATTTTAAACTATTTTAATTATTCTTTTCTATTAATATCTTCTATTATACTAATGCTTATTGGATTAATTATATTAGGATTATATGTTAAAAATCCCAGATACATTAGATAGGGCTCACTTAAAATTTCTTCATCTGTAATTGAAACAAAATTTAGCGTGCAATAGCGCACGCTTAATTTTTTTACTTTATGAATAAAGCTATAGTTTCTAGAACCTTTAATAACCCATGGATTTTAATTTTATAGAGTAGGTTGTGCAGAGTTGCAATAATTGTTTTTGCTCAAGTGTAATATGATTAATAAAAATTTTCCAACTATTATCCTTTGCAGGTAAATCTTCTAAGGTTTTTAAAGAATTTAAAAAATCAACATCCACTTTTAGAACATCCTGTAGTAGAGTGGAGATATTTAATAATAAATGTTGTTCAGTTATAGAGGGAGAGGGATAGAAATTCCATTGATGTTGAATAACAAGTATCTCCCTGCTTATTCTATTAAAATCCTTGAAATTTTTATTCAATGTTTCTTTTATACTTGAACTAATGTCTATTTCTTGATTTTGAGCTATTTTTTTTATAAATATAGGATGTTCTTTAGAAAGATCTACCCAAAAGTTTATTTCATTAAGTAATTGTGAAACATAGGGAAGTATTCCATTATTATAGTACATTGTTTTTCTCCTTTCCTTTTGTAGTCTTATTATATAAATATGTTTTTAATGAAAAATATACCCATACATTATAAAAGAATAGACATACAAAGTTGTTAGATTTCAAAGAATAAGCTATAATAAACAATGACAAATAACAGATTTTAGTAACTAGAAATGAGGTATATAGATGAAAATAGGAATAGTTGGATTACCCAATGTAGGTAAAAGTACATTATTTAATGCAATTACAAAAGCTGGAGCAGAAGCAGCAAATTATCCTTTTTGTACAATAGATCCCAATGTAGGGGTTGTTGTTGTACCAGATAGTAGATTAGAAATTCTAACTAAAATGAATAGTTCAGAAAAGCTTATTCCTACTGCAATTGAATTTGTTGATATTGCTGGATTAGTAAAAGGTGCTAGTAAAGGAGAGGGCTTGGGTAATAAATTTCTTTCCCATATTAGAGAAGTAGATGCAATAGTCCATGTTGTAAGATGTTTTGAGGATGAAAATATAGTACATGTAGATGGGAGCATAGGGCCAATAAGAGATATTGATACAATAAATATTGAGTTAATCTTTGCGGATCTAGAAGTAATTGACAGAAGAATAGATAAGTCTAAAAAAGCAGCAAAATCTGGAGATAAAAAGATTAAAAAGGAGCTTATTATTTTAGAGAAGGTTAAAGAAACTTTAGAAAATAATAAATTAATAAAGGAACATCTTTTTAATAAAGAGGAATGGGACTTTATTGAGCAGTTACAATTATTAACCTCAAAGCCTACTCTTTATGTTGCTAATGTTTCTGAAGATGAAATGATTATAGCTGACGAAAATAATATGGTAAAAGAATTACGGGAATATGTAAAGGAAGAGGATGCTGATGTAATTTTAATCTGTGCTAAAATTGAAGAAGAAATTGCACAATTAGAGGAAGAAGAAAAAAAATTATTTCTAGAAGAATTAGGTTTATCAAAGTCAGGATTAGATATGATTGTGGATGCTGGATATAAATTACTTGGACTTATTACTTTTTTAACATCGGGGCCAAAGGAAACCAAAGCTTGGACTATTAAAAATGGAACAAAGGCACCACAGGCGGCAGGTAAAATTCACACGGACTTTGAAAAAGGTTTTATACGTGCGGAAATTACCTCCTATGAAGATCTTGTAAATGCAGGTTCAGCTGTCAAGGCAAAGGAATTGGGTCTTACTCGCCTTGAAGGTAAGGAATATGTGATGAAGGATGGGGATGTAGTTTTATTCAGATTTAATGTCTAGCAGTTCACTTTGGTGGATTGCTTTTTCCTTATGGGGCAAGATATTATATAAACACTCAAAGAGGGAAGGGGTACTTTAATGAGAGTTCTATTAGTGAGTTTAAATGCAAAATACATACATACAAATCTTGCCATAAGATATTTGGAGGCTTTCTGCAAAGATATCAATAATCTAGATATTAAAATAAGAGAATTTACCATTAATGATCAATTACAGGGTATATTAAGGGAAATTTATATGGAAAAAGCTGATATCATTGCTTTATCCTGCTACATTTGGAATATTGAAGAGACTATAAAATTAGTACAATTAATAAAAAGTATACAGCCAGGAATTAAGATTATATTAGGAGGACCAGAGGTTACCTTCTATGGAAGTGATTGGATGGAAAAGATAAAGGAAATTGATTATATAGTAAAGGGAGAGGGAGAGGAAACCTTTTATGAACTATTAGAAGTATTAAATGCTACCTCAGATATAAATAATGTGGAAGGTATTATCTATAGAAATAAATATGGGAAAATTAAAGAAAATCACGACAGGAAGTTGATTGAAAACCTGGATGATATTCCTTTTCCATATACAGGAGATCTATCCTCATACAAAAATAAAATAATATATTATGAGAGCAGCAGGGGTTGTCCCTTTAAATGTCAATACTGTTTATCCTCAACTACAAGCGGAGTACGGTTTATTTCTATGGAGAATGCTAAAAAACAGCTAAGTTTTTTTATAGAAGCAGGAGTTAAGCAGGTTAAATTTGTAGATAGAACCTTTAATTGTGATAAAAAGCGTACCAAAGAATTATTAAAATATCTTATTGATCAAGGAGGCAAAACAAATTTTCATTTTGAGGTGGCAGCAGATTTAATAGACCAAGAGATTCTAAATATCTTAAAATCAGCACCTATAGGCTTGTTTCAATTGGAAATAGGAGTTCAATCTACTCATTTACCAACTCTTAAGGAAATACAAAGGGTTAATGACTTTGAAAAAATTAAAATGGTTGTAAGTAGAATTAAATCCTTTAATAATATACACCAACACCTTGACCTTATTGCAGGATTACCCTATGAAAATTATGAGATTTTTAAAAAATCCTTTAATGATGTTTATAATATCAAACCAGATATGCTTCAATTAGGTTTTTTAAAAGTTTTAAAAGGCTCTGGCATTGAAGTTAATAAAGAAAAGCATGGTTATAAATATACTTCATTTCCACCCTATGAAGTATTATCTAATAATTATATGTCCTATGGATATATAATAAAATTAAAGCTAGTTGAAGAAATATTAGAAAAATATAGTAATTCACATATTTTTGACTATACAATCGAATATTTACTTCAACTTAGCTATGATGAGCCCTTTGATTTTTTTGAAAACTTTTCAAGGTTCTGGGAAGAGAGTGATTTGTTTAATAAGTCCCATAGCCAGAAAAACCTTTATAAAATATTTATGGATTATTTAAAGGTAAGCCATAATAAAAATATTAAAATTCTATTTGACTTATTAAAACTAGACTATCTTTTATCCCATAAAGCACCATTGCCTGACTTTTTTATAAATAAAACTATTAAAAATAACAAGGAGAAGAGCTTTGAATTTTTAAAGCAATCAGATAATGTTGCGAAATATTTACCAGAATTTAAAGGACAATCTGCAAAGGAAATATATAAACATGTTTATTTTGAAGAATTCAATAAAGACATCCTCGACATAATTGGTATTAAAAATCAAGAGGACAACAAGGATACTTGTACTTTGCTTTTTTATTTTCCCAAACAGCAGAATGAGATTTTTAATAAAGCATTGTTCCATAGGGTTACACTATAATTTAAAAATCATATTGAATGTAGTAATTTATTAAATTCTTCTTCGCTTATTTGAAGATCATTAATTGCTTGAGCATAGTAGTATTCATTCACAGTATTATCAGGAGATTCATAAATAACTCCTGTTAATAAGCCTTGATATTTTAGGACTTTATATATAGCTATTGATAGTTCCTTACTATCATAATTGTTATCATTATCTAAATTGTAAAGATTTTCTTGATACCAGTTATAGGTATTTATCTTATTAAATGTTACGCAGGGGCTAAAAACATTAATAAAAGAAAACCCTTTATGTTGTATACCCTTCTCGATTAATTGGGTTAATTGTTTTGGATTTCCTGAAAAACCTTGAGCTACAAATCCTGTACCCATAGACAGAGATAATAATATTGGTTCAATAGGTATATCCTCTGTCCCAAAGGGAGTTGACTTAGTTTCGAATCCTGTATAGCTCATAGGTGATGTATGCCCCTTAGTAAGTCCATATACTCTATTTGACATTACTATATAAGTAATGTCAATATTTCTTCTCATTGCATGTAAAGTATGATTTAGACCAATTGCAAATCCATCTCCATCACCACCGGCAGCAATAACTTCAAGATTTTTATTTGCACATTTTATTCCTTGGGCAGTAGACAAAGCTCTTCCATGGGTACTATGGAAATTGTATCCTGAAAGAAATTGAAAAATTCTGCCTGAACAACCAATTCCAGAGACTATAGTTGTTTCCTCAGGGGATATATGCAAATTATTTAATGCAGTTTTAAGACTATTAAGTATGCCAAAATGCCCACAACCGGTGCACCATGTTGGTGTTCTATTATTATTAAAGGGGTTAGTCATTATTAACACTCCTTTCTATAAAGCTTTTTATCTCGTCTATATTAATTAAGGTTCCATCATATTTATTAAAAATGTCTATTCTTTGGTCCATCTTCAAATAACGACAGAACAGATTATACAGCTGATTAGAGAAATTATTTTCAATAAAGATTATATTTTTATACTTTTGCAGGATATTATTTAGAGAGTCTTTAGGGAATGGAGACAAAACTCGAAGTTGAATTGTGTCAACGGATTTATCTTTATTTTTAAAAATTTCATCTAATATCCCCTTCGTAGAGCCATAGCCTATTAACAGAATTTTAGAGTTTTTATTATTATAATTAAAACTATTTTCCAATTCTATATTATTTAGTTTTTTCATTCTTTTATCAATCATTTTTATTCTAGTTTTAGGTGATGTATCCGTATATCCTAATTCATTATGCTCTACTCCTGTTGTGTAAAACAATCCTTTTCTTTGACCAGGTAATGTACGGGGACTAATTCCGTCTTCTGTAATGTTGTATCTGGGGAAGTAACTTTCACTTTCATCTCTTTTGTCTAGTATTTCTTGGGATACTATTTTTCCTCTATCAATACCAATGGAATTATATGAAGGAATTTTACTGCTATATTCCGAAAGACCTAATTGTAAATCACTTAATATTATAACAGGACATTGATACTTATCGGCTAAATTCAAACTATGGATTCCATCGTAAAAACATTCTTCTGGATTACCTGGACTTAGAACAATTCTTGGAAATTCTCCGTGACCAGAATAAAGTGCACAGTCAAGATCGCTTTGCTCTTGTTTAGTAGGCATACCAGTACTTGGTCCTGCTCTTTGCACATCAATGATAACTATAGGGATTTCAGTCATACCAGATAAACTAATTGCTTCGCCCATGAGAGATAGACCAGGACCTGAGGTCGCAGTAACAGAACGCATTCCGGCGTAACTAGAACCAATAGCCATAGTAATAGCAGCAATCTCATCTTCAGCTTGGATAATTGTTCCACCAAGAGATGGAAGATTTTTAGCCATAAGTTCCATTATTTCGCTTGCCGGAGTTATTGGATATGCTGCCATTAGTCTACAGCCACCTGCAATCAAACCTAGGGAGATAGCATTGTTCCCCGATAAAACCATAGTGTTTTTAATTTTTGTTGGCTTAGGGAATTTTAGCTTTGGAATATTTATAGATAGGTTTTTACCAACATCAAAGGATTTTAGATTTAAATCTCTAATAGTTCTAGCTTTATTACTAAATTGTTTTTTTATTTGTGAACTAATAAAATCTAAAGGTACGGACATAATAATAGAAATAACTCCTAAGGCAACCATATTACTATGTATTTTGTTTCCTAATTTAATACCTTTTTCCTCAAAGGGAAAAGAGTAATGGATATATTTTGAAGGTAAGTTTGCTTTAAAATTTTGTTCTGTAATAATAATTGTGTTCTCTGTTAGTAGGTGTGTATGATTATCAATAGCTTCTTGGTCGAAGGCTAGAAGTAAATCAATATTTCTCACACTAGACTCTATTATTTCATTACTGATGCGAAGATAATAGGAAGTAGGACCTCCTTTAATACGGGAGGAAAAATTGCGATATCCATAAACATAATAACCGTATTCATTTAGAGCTAGAGATAATATCTTCCCTAATGACGCAATGCCTTCTCCCTGTTGTCCTCCAATACATAAATTAAAATTAAAGCTCATTTTTATACCTCCTTAATAAATTAGGGAATTGAATTGTTTAGAATAATATAGAACATTGTCTATAAAGTTAATACCTTTAAATTATCATACTAAACATGTAAAGTAGTAGAATTTTCAAAATAGTTAAACTTCTAATAAAACTATTTAAAATTTATAGCACTATGGTATTATAATAATTGTGATTTAAATCTTGTAGTCTATACAAGCTTTAAGCACTAAAAATTCGACAAGAAGGGGATAAGGACATGAAAAAAATAGGTTTACTGCCAAGACTGATTATTGGACTTATATCAGGTATAATTATTGGTTATCTTTCATCCATTGCAGGTATGGAATGGCCAGTACGATTATTAGCAACTTTTAACGGCATTTTTGGTAACTTTTTAAATTATATTATTCCATTTATTATCATTGCATTTGTAGCACCAGGTATTGCTGATTTAGGCAAGGGAGCTGGTAAACTACTTGGAATTACAACAGGGCTAGCTTATGGATCTACTGTTATCGCTGGTTTGTTAGCATTCTTTGCAGGTTCTTTATTATTACCAGGTATTGTTTCTGGTGGAACTGCTGCCGCCGATCCAGGAGAGGCATTATTAACAGGATTTATTGTTATAGAAATTCCTGCTATGATGGGTGTTATGACTGCCCTTGTTACAGCTTTTGTTTTAGGTTTAGGAATGGCAGCTATTGAAAAGAAATCTTTGCTAGGAGTAATGAAAGATTTTCAAAGTATTATTGAAAAGGTTATCTCAACTGTTATCATTCCATTATTACCAATTCATATTGGTGGGATTTTCGCAAATATGACTTTTGCAGGTGAAGTTGTAAGAACTATGGCTGTATTTGGACAAGTTTTTGCTATTGTTATTGCACTGCACATAATTTATATCTTAATTCAATACTTTACAGCTGGAAGTATCTCAGGAAAAAATCCAATAAAATCTCTAAAAAATATGATACCAGCATATTTAACAGCAATAGGGACTCAATCTTCTGCTGCTACAATACCTGTTACTTTGGCTAGTACAAAGAAAAATAAGGTTTCAGATGAAGTTGCAGATTTTGCTGTGCCTTTATGCGCTACTATCCACTTATCTGGAAGTACTATAACTCTTACTATGTGTGCTATGGCAGTTATGTTTATTGGAGGAGTAACACCAGCATTTAGTGCTATGTTCCCATTCATTTTGATGTTGGGAGTTACTATGGTTGCTGCACCAGGAGTACCAGGAGGAGCTGTTATGGCTGCTTTAGGATTATTAACAACGATGTTAGGATTTACAGAAGCTCAAACAGCTTTAATGATAGGTTTATATTTAACACAAGATAGCTTTGGAACAGCATGTAATATTACAGGCGATGGGGCTATTGCAATGGTTGTTGATAGATTTGCTAAAGGAAACAATACTAGTAAATAATAAATTTAATAAAATTCATTACAACCATTAAAATTTTAAATTTTGGAGGGGTGAAGTTTTCACCTTCTCCTTTTTTTATGCAATATTATAGTTCTACTTGTTGGTAAGGAAACATACTTTCATTTATACTAGTGTGCTGTTAACCACTATCTTGTAATTTATTTTTGAAAATAAAATGCTAATGGTATAATTATATTATTAATAAAATAATAATGCATAATCTTTATAATTATTATGATTTTTAATCATTAATTAAATGGAGGTATTTATATGATTGCAAAATGGTTGGCTGGTGCACTTTCCTTATATTTAGTATCTTTTTTTATGGAGGGTATTTCTATTACAGGTCTGACAGGAGCATTGTGGGCTTCTGCTGTATTGGGAATAATGAATATAATTATAAAACCAATAATTTCTTTTTTCGCTCTCCCCTTTACAATACTAACCTTAGGGCTTTTTACCTTTGTAATTAATGGAATAGTACTTTTAATAACATCTAGCTTTTCTACATCATTACATGTGAGTGGTCTGGGTTCTGCCATTATTGGAGCGTTATTACTAAGTATAATAAATACCATAATATTGAAAGTTATAGATAATAAAGAATAATATCAGATGAGGTGGAGTTAAATGGAAGATAAAATATTATATTTAAAAAATAAGATTACTAAGGAAGGAAAAATTCAAATACGCAAAGCCAGTGAAGAGGATGTCGATGGGATTTTTAAAATTGCTAGTTCTGTTGGAGGGGAAAAGAAAAACCCTAGAGAGGGTTTTCTTATGGACGATTATACAAAAGACATAAAAAAGCATAAAAGAAAAATACTAAACAACATTATAGATTTAGATTATTTTTATGTAGCAGAATATGAAGAATTATTAGGTTACTTAATAGCTTATTCCAGGGATCAATGGTTAAACTTAGAGGAAAATTGGCTTGATGAGGTTTATTGGCATACAGAATTTGATAAATCTAAACTAGATGATTTTATACTAATTGATAAAACAGCTATATATTCTGGATTAACAGGATTAGGAATAGGTAGTAGCATATATAAAACATTATTTAAAGAATTGATGCTAAAGGGTATATATAATATTTTTGCGGAAACACTTATTGCGCCAATGCCAAATTTTGCTTCATTAGAGTTTCGACTTAAACAAAATTATAGTCTTTGTGGATTTCGTTATGAAAAACATTTTGAAAAAACCCTATCTACTTTGGTTTATTATAAAGAGCTACATAATAAATAAAATCATCTTATGGCAATTTAAGTATAGTGGCAAGATCCTTTGGATTAATGTGATATAACGAACCAATCCCTTGATAAAACCCATGTTCTTTAATTAGATGAATAGAAAGGGATGACCAATAAAAATATTTATTTAATCTCTTATGATATGCGACAATATGATTTTTGGGATATAATCCTTGGTGTCCAAAAGGGCAAGGTATATTACCTCTAAATTCCTCCGCTTGTATTGTAAGTTCATAATCAATTTTAACTTGTTCTCCAGGTGTTTTTAGTGCAAGAATTAACAATTCATTCATCTTTACAGCAATATCCTTATGAGATAATCCTAATTGGTGTACTGTTGTATCATCTGTTTTTAGGATATCCATAAGTGGTCGGGTATCATTTCCTAAAAATCCAGTATGAGAAAGTTTTCCTTGCTTCATTTGCACCTCACATCCTTTCTAAAACTCATCATAGTATATTTTTTTCTCTGGTATCCCAAATTCTTTAAGTTTTTCTATGGAATCCTTTACCATCATAGGATTTCCACATATATATGCTTCTTTGTTTTTTGACCCATCCAAATTACTATATAGTATTTCAGTTACTCTTCCGATATCACCATTCCATTCGTCATCATCCTTTGGACGAGATAATGTTGGAAGGAATTTGAAATTAGAATACTGTCTTTCCTTTTCCCTAAAATATTCTAAGTAAAAAAGATCATCTTTAGTTCTAGCTCCAAAGAAGAATACTATTTTCCTATTAATAGCATTTTCAAACACATAATCTATTATTGATTTAATTGGAGCCATCCCAGAGCCTATTGCCATACATATCATGTCATCTTCTCCTTGGTGATAATAGAAATCACCATATGGTCCATTTAATGTAATTTCATCATTTTCCTTTAAATGCTTATGCACATATGTTGAACAAATTCCGTTAGGAACTAGTCCAATCATAAGCTCTATGTGATCTTTGTTGCTTGGAGTAGACGCTATTGAGTAGGCACGATAGACTTCTTCCTTATTAGTTCCATATTTGGGAGCTAATAGTTGAATATATTGTCCAGGCTTAAATTCAATCTCCTTAGGTTCAATAAAATCAATGTATAATTCCTTAATATCACTAGTCAGATAACTTATTTTTGAAACAATTGCTTTGTATTGCTTAATACTAAAAAGTTCTTCTGGAATGAATATTTTCATATCATTCTTAACCTTAATTTGGCAAGATAAACGAATGTTTTCATTTTGTTCTTTGTTGCTTAAATAAGGAATTTCTGTAGGCAATAAAGGACCTCCACCTTCATCAACCTTAATCTTGCAATAACCACAGCTACCCCGTCCACCACAAGCTGAGGGAATAAATATTTCTTCTGTTATTAAAGTGGTAAGCAAACTATTTCCACCTTCAATTGTAAGTTCTTTATTATTATTAATATTAATAGTACATTCTCCATAATTTGCAATATAATTTTCTGCAATAGATAGAATTAGAGCTAATATACCACCAATAATTGATAAAGTAATAATAGTTATTAAAATAGTCATAATTACACCTCAATGCTATTGAATTTGAACAATTCCAGAAAATCCTATAAAAGCTAATGCCATTATACCTGTGATAATAAGTGTAATACCGGGTCCTTCTAAACCTTTTGGTACTGATGATTTCTTCATCTTTTTTCTTATTCCTGCCATTGCAAGTATGGCTAGTGTCCAGCCAATGCCAGCACCTAAACCATATGCCATTGATTGAAACAAGGTATATTCTCTAATAATCATAAAAAGGGATACTCCTAAAATAGCACAATTTACTGTTATTAGGGGCAAAAATATTCCCAGTGAAAGATATAATGCAGGTGCATATCGTTCGATCACCATTTCTACAAATTGTACAAAGGCAGCAATTACAATAATAAAGACAATGTATCGAAGGTATTCTATTTGAAATGGAACTAATACATAATGATAAATCAGAAAGTTTAGAACAGTTGTAAAGGTCATTACAAAAGTTACTGCCTGCCCTAAGCCAAATGAAGTTTCAATTTCCTTAGATACTGAAATAAAAGAACACATACCTAGAAAATTTGATAAAATAATATTATTTGTAAATATCGCAGCAAAAAAGATAATAAAGGGATTAATATCCATAAACAGCCCTCCTATTGGTTTGATTCTGGAGAAATAGTTCTTGCAATCCAAATGGCTATCGCTAACATAAAGAATGCTCCCGGCGGCATAATCATAATTGTCCAATTGGTCCACCACTCACCAAGAACGGGAATCCCCATTAATGTACCAAAACCTAATAATTCTCTAAAAAATGAGATTGATAAAAGAATAAAGCTATACCCTAAGCCAGATGCAACACCATCTATAAAGGATAAAATTGGAGGATTGGATTGAGCAAAAGCCTCACATCGTCCCATTATAATGCAATTTGTAATAATTAATCCGACATATGGTCCTAATGCTTCGCTTATATTTGGATAGTAAGCTTTAAGGAAAATATCAACTATAATTACATAGCTGGCTATAATTAAAGTTTGAACCATCATGCGAATTTTTTTAGGAATATAATTTCTTAAAAGGGAAACAGTAAGATTTGATAATGATGTAACAAAAACAAGACCAATTCCCATAACTAAAGTATTTATCATCATATTTGTTACCGCTAGTGCAGAACATATTCCCAGAATCTGCCTAAATACAGGATTATCTGTCCATAATCCTTTGAGCATAATAGTTTTTGATTGTGATATCATTAATTCACCTCCATGTTGTTAAGAAATAATGATAGATTTTGATTTATCATACTTTCCACAGCTTTAGAAGTTTGAGTTGCACCAGAAATTGAATCAATTTGCATATCGGAAGTATTCATTGAAATATAATCAGGAAAACTTTTTATATTCACATTTCTAAATTGTTCTTTAAACCATTCCTCGGATATTCGCCCTCCTAAACCGGGGGTTTCAGAATGGGAAGTAAATTCAATTCCAAGAATTTTTTCCTTATCATCAGATAGTGCTATGTAACCTTCTATTTTTCCCCAAAGTCCATTTCCTTCTAAAGGGAAAGCATAACCCAATATATTATCATTAGATAATTTACCTATATAAAGTTTATGATTATTTATATTTTGGCTGCTTATATGTATATTAAATAATTTTTGAATATTACTTAAGGATTCATTTGATTCATAGGGAATATTAAATATATATAAAATAGCTTTTTGTTCTTTTAACTTTTGATTTTGTAGAATTTTTTCATTAGTTTGTTCGTTTAAAATTGCTAAGGCGCCTGAATAGAGAGCTGTAATAATCATCATAAATAGAACGGTGTATAACATTTTGCTTTTCATGCGGACACCTTCCTTTTTTTATATTCTACTATGGTTGTATCAATGAGAGGAGCAAAGGTATTACCTATTAAAATAGCAAACATTACTCCACCGGAAAATAAAGAATATCCTCTGATTACCACTATTATAATTCCTATAAGTATTCCATATATCCATTTACCTTCCTTAGTGGTGGGGGCAGATATTGGATCAGTTGCCATGTATACTGTTCCAAAAAGAACTCCACCTGACAACAATCCCCATATGGGAGGAGGAACTTGAGGTATACCCAGTGCATATAATAAGGTACTTAAGCTTAAAAAACCAATCAATACGCCAGTCATGATTTGCCAGGAAGCAGTCTTTGTTTTTATTAAGTAAATTGCAGCAAGGATGATCAAGATTGCACTGGTTTCTCCAATTGATCCCCCTATATTTCCTATAACCATTTCTATATAAGGGGTCAATATTCCATTTGCCTGAAAATTGATCATCGGGGTGGAGCTTGTAATGGAATCAACACCTATTATCCATTGGGTAAATCCACCAATATTTGTTATTGGAGTAGTCCAATTGATAGTCATTGGATTTGCAAAGGATATATAGATAAAGCTTCTGCCTACTAATGCAGGATTAAATATATTTTTACCAAATCCTCCAAATAACTCTTTTCCGAATGTTATACCAAAAACTATTCCAACAATAGCAATCCAAAAAGGTAGAGTAGGGGGAAGTGTAAGAGTATAAAGAACACAGGATACAATTACTGCCTCAGAAACTGGCTGTTTTCTTTTATTAGCAAAGAAATACTCAGTTGCTATACCAGTTATTATTACAACAATTAAAAGAGCAATTGTCCGCCATCCAAAAAAAAAGATAGAAGCAATTACAATAGGTATTAGGCTATATAGCACCCTTCTCATTAATTGTTGTTTTCGAAAAAAGGAGAAATTCATGATTTCACATCCTATCTAAACTTATTATCTTTTAATATTCATATTGTTAAATACCCTATATATTTTTTTAAAAACATATATTAAAAACTTATGGTTAATAATAAAAATAATGATAATATACTTTAATAGAAATAAAAAAGAAATGGAATAATAATATATGGGAGGTAAAAAGGGATGTTATTAACTTAAAGAAAGGAAGACAGAAATGGAAATAATATGTCCTCTATGTAATGGATTAAAAGAAATAAGTGAGATTTGTCCAAACTGTAGAGCTTCCATGTATGATACTGGACCGATAGAAAATTATTTCGATGATTACAGCCCCTATTTAGATAAAAGTATTACACAAATTTTAAACAGTACTAATCCTGAGAGTTGTGTACATCTTTTTAAATGTAATCAATGCGGAATGGATATGCGAATATCAGTATCAAAAGAGTTCCACTAGCAAAAAAGACACAAATCATGTGAAGCTGGAAATATAAAAAGACGTTCAATGTGAACGTCTTTAGAATGATTTGATTATATTATTATTTTGAAATTGCTTTATTTAATTCTTCCATTAACTTTGGTACATCTATACCATGAGCAAGAGCTCCTTGCTCAATATTCTCGAATCTAGCTGCCATACAACCAAAACAATGCATCCCAAATCCTTGAAATACTTCTATTGTTTCAGGATAATTATTTACAACTTCAACAATATTCATTTCTTTTTTAATCTCCATGATTTACACACCTCCAAGATTTCTATAATATTAATTTACCCTATTTTAATGTGTTTATTTAATAAAATAATTATTAGCAAATAAATATATATTCAGGTAAATATAAGGTTAGTCATATTATAACATAAAATATCTTTTTAGATAAATAATATAAATAAGTTTTTTCTAATATAATATTAAGTAAATATTATTATTATAGGATTACAATTTTTTTATTAAAATAATTTATGGAATAGCATTTAATTTATAAGAAATATAAGGTATACTTATTCGTATATGTTTTTTATATTATAGGAATGGGTGCTAAGATGACAGTATTTTGTTATCGACAGGTAAACTAGTTTTCCTTAAAACAGGCAGTTAATTAAGGTTGTTAAATTTTGCTGATCGCTTTTGTTTCAACCTAGTGGAAGTAGATTTGCCGCTTTTTATATGAGTAGTAAATGTATTTAAGAGAGGAGATGGGTTTAATGAAAAAGACACTTATAATAGTAGGAATAATTTTAGCCATTTTAATAATTCCTATTGTAATGGCGGTTGGAAGTTATAATTCTTTAGTGCAATTAGATGAAAATGTTGATGCACAGTGGGCTCAAGTGCTGAACCAATTAAAAAGGAGGACGGATTTGATCCCTAATTTAGTTAATACTGTACAAGGATTTGCAGATCAAGAAAGAGATGTTTTAATAGGTGTAACTGAAGCGAGAAGTCGTTTAGAAAATTCAAATTCACCGGAAGAAGCTGCTGAAGCTAATGCACAATTAACCAATGCCTTAAGTAGCTTAAATGTAGTGGTAGAACGATATCCAGAATTAAAATCTAATGAAAATTTTATACGCCTACAGGATGAATTAGCGGGTACCGAAAATCGAATTTCTGTTGCAAGAAGAGATTATAATCAATCTGCTCAAGATCTTAATAGTAGAGTAAGAAGATTTCCAACAAATATTTTTGCAAATATATTTGGATTTGAAACAAGAGAATACTTTGAAGTAAGTGAGGAAGACCAAGAAGTGCCTGAAGTAAATTTCTAATAGGGGGGTAATGATGAATAACTATAATTTTAAAAGAAAATCTTCATTAGTCCTTCTAGTGTTAGTGGTACTTTTATTTTTTACTCCCTTTGTACAAGTACAAGCTGGAGAAAATATTCCACAGGCTTCCCATGAATTTTATGTATATGATGAGGCGAATATTATAAATGAGGAGCTATCTCAATATATTATTCAGATCAATAAGGACCTTTACCAGCAAACCGGAGCACAAATCGTTGTGGCAGTCATTAATTCTCTAGAGGGTGGGACTATAGAAGAATATAGCAATCAACTATTTAGAGAATGGGGAATTGGTAGTTCCCAGGAGAATAATGGTGTGCTGCTTTTAATTACACTAGAGGAAAAGTTTGCATGGATCGAGGTTGGTTATGGTTTAGAGGGTGCAATACCGGATGGCAAAGCAGGCGAAATACTTGATCAAAGTATCATTCCTTATTTTAGGCAAGAACAATATAGCCAAGGAATATTACAAGGATTTCAATCAATTTTAAATATAGTAGAACAAGAATATCAAATAGGAGTTTCGCCTCAAATAACACCACAAAATAATCATGAAAATACTCAAAATGAATCACAAGAGATGAGTTTGTTGCAAAAAATTCTCTTAATCGGTGCTATCATAGTATTTCTATTTATAGATTTTACCTTTTTTAGAGGGTTTTTAACCTTCACGCTACTCCGAAGTTTATCTCGTGGAAGAGGTGGCGGCGGTGGAAATCGTGGTGGCGGTGGTTCATCTGGTGGAGGCGGAGCCGGAAGAGGCTGGTAGAATTCCATCTATTATGTATAATATAATTTTTTTATTGTTCAAAGCTATGTCCCTAATACTAGAGGTGTAGCTTTTTTATATAATAGGAATATAGTATATTCCTATTATATAAAAAAGTCGGCTTCCTACAGCCTTAAAGAGTAAAAATTCTTCGGACTAAATTTCCCCTAATAATGTAGTGA
>CAZHJK010000022.1:0-48583 GCA_964533275.1 uncultured Eubacteriaceae bacterium
ATTATTTAGGTCTACTTTTTTGATTTTATTTTTTCATAGAACTTTTGACATTACCCTTATTCCTTATTGTAACATTATTTATAAACCTGTTAAAGGAACTATATCTATAGTTTTAAGATAATTACAGGAGAGATTGATTATTACTATAAACTTCTATCTAAAAAAGCAATAGAGTGAGACTTTTTATAGCTCCTCACTCTAAATTAGCTAACCATCATGATCCATAATTAAAATAACAATTAAGTCTTGAACACTAATGCTTTGACTTGCCCAAATTCCGCTATCCAACTTCCAAAGTACATCGGATGTCCCATGGGTTTTAAGTCCATTCATAACATCTACTCCATATTTCTGGGCTTCATCTAAAGTATATCCATCTACTACACCACCAGCAAGATTATTACAACCCATATCAGCTGCTTCCTGGTTAAATATTCCTCCTGGACCATCTGTTCCATCTGTATCTGCTGATGCTATTACTATTCGCTTATTACCATTAATAATTGTTGCAGCACTGAGTGCGAACTCTTGATTTCTACCACCAATTCCAGGTTCATCTTCAACCTTAACTACCAGTTCTCCTGTCATAAATAAAGCACAAGGAGTCTTAAATGGCTGATTTTCATTTGCTATATTAACAGCTATTCTGCTTATTAAACTTCCTGCCGGTGCAGCTTCTACAAAAGTTTTTCTTGTCAATAAATGTGGTTCATATCCTAAATTTTTTGCGACCTCCATAGAGCTATTTAGAAAACCTAAATCATTAGGCATTATCCCAAAAATTCGGCAATCCATCTTCTCAAACTCTTGTCGTACTAAAGATTTCTGCTCATCCGTCTGATTTAAAAGATGCCTCTGTATTGAGTCAGCAACACAATCCCAGATATCGTTCTTTTTTAATATTTCTATTGCCTCTTTTGCTGTACTCATATCCGGTAATGTATGCAGCCAAATGTTTGAATTCATAACACCTTGATAACCAACCTCACCGAATGCATTTGGTTCATTAAGGTCAATAGTAATGATATGAACCATTTTTGAAGGATGTAATTTTTTTGTAATTCTCCCGCCTTTTAATTGATCTACCTGATTCCGTACATAGTTTAATACTGTAGTAGGTAATCCCTTTTTAATCTGCATAACTTCCGTAATTTCCTGTATTTCTTTAAATTCAATACCCTCAACAGGAAGAGTCATAAGTGAAGACGCCCCATTACCTATAATTGTAAGTACTAAGTCCCGGTTTGTTAAATTTAGATCATCGATCATATCTACCATTTTCTTGCTGCCTTCAACACTACACTCATCTGCTATTGGATGTCCGGCGTGGGTAACACCTATCTTATTTAAGTTATGTTTATCACCATGTTTAATTATAATATGACCGCCTGTTAAATAATCACCAAGTACTTCTTCAATTGCTAATGCTGAACGATGGATCCCCTTACCAGCACCAAATACAAAAATTCTATCTAAATCTGTATCTAGATCATAGACATCTATCCCAGTTCTTGGAGAACCCTTTGGGACAAAGTCCGGATAACCAACAGAGAGTTTTCCGTTTTCAATATTTAACATATTAAGTGTATTATAATATGGATCTGTTTCACTCAATCCTGCTTCCATAATTTCAAGAATATGTTTTCTACCTTCAATATTACCGTGAGAAATTAGTTTGTCTGTGTTAAGGATTCTCATAATTAGTCATTTTCCTTTCAAATATTATAATTGGAATCTTTTTCCATTAATCCCTCTTTTCCCGAAGAATCTAGCACGAGGACCCAACTCATGTTCTATCTTTAATAACCTATTCCCTGAATATCCTAGACCATATTCCCTTGCCATTCCTGCATTGTATCCTACAATATAGTCACAAATCGCATTTCCTTCTCCACGTTCTCCACAGGGGGATATTCCAAAATTATTCTCTTTAGCATACAAAGCTATTTCAGCAGCTTCCGAAACTGTACCAATTTGACTGGTAACAACCCTCATAGCATTTCCAGCACCCATTTGTATTGCATTTTTTACTCTTTCAGGATTTGTCGCTAATAGGTCATCTCCAGTAATTTGTATATCAACTTGCTTTGTAATTTCTGCAAACCCTTCAAAATCATCATCATGTAAAGGATCTTCAATATTTACTATCGGATACTCTTTAGCTATTTTTACCATAAGTTCAATCATATCATCTCTAGTCTTAGGTTCTTTGGAAAATATACCTTCATATAGTTTTGATTCTTTATTATAAAATGAATTTGCAGCAATATCTATTTGTATTCCAATCCTGTCCTTAAAGCCTGTTTCGTTAATTACTTCTGTCATATAATCCAACAATTCGAAGTCATTTTTAAGCTTTCCCTGGGCTATTGCCATACCGGCTATAATCTGCATTTTAATCCCAAGTTTTTCCTTAATAAAATCAGACCAATTCATAAAAACTTCCCATAATGCGGTTGTAGCCTCTGTAAATGTATCAAAATCATAGGAAACAAAAGAAAATGAAGGCTTATATCCTGCGTATATGTTGCCACCATATCTTGTACTCCCTGTAGCAGCAGTAACACCGGGAACGGGTAGTGTAAAAGCTCTTACCCCACCAATATGTTCATATAGAGGCATATTTAATGCTGTAGCACCCGTGTTCAGAATTGCTGTTGAAACAGCTGCCGTAGCATTAGCACCCATCTTCACCTTATCTTTTGTAAGTATTGCACTATCACATAAAGTTTGATTTGTCACATCCATGCCTATTAATAAAGGAGCTATTTCATGATTAACATTATCTACCGCCTGTGAAACTCCAAGCCCCTTCCACTTTTGTCCGCCATCATAAACAAATTTTGCTTCATGTTTACCTACAGATATTCCAGGTGAGCACATAGCTTTTCCAACTATACCACCTTCTGTTTCTACTACTACCTGAACAGCTGGTTTATTTCTGTCTGAAATCATTTCACTTGCAGAGACGGAAATGATTTTATTCTTTTTATTCATAATCAAACCTCCATAAATTCCTAGTCTCTGAATTTCTTTCCTTTCAATCCTTGTTTACCTGCATAACGAGCTCTGGAACCAAGTTCTTTTTCTATTTCTAGGAATCTGCTACCAGGTGTACCAAGTGATGTTTCTCGAATAGTCCCAGCATTAATTCCAACACTATAATCACAGATATCTAAATTTTCTCCACGACTGGAGCAAGGCATAATACCATATCCATTTTCATAAGCGAGCTGAATCATTTCAAGGGATTCTGTAATAGATCCAATCTGATTCACTTTAAGAAGAACAGTATTACCTGCTCCCATGGAAGCACCGTGTTCAACTCTTTCCGTATTAGTAGTGAATAAATCATCACCAACAATTTGAATTCCAGTCTTATCTACTAAGATTGCATGCCCTTCAAAATCATTTTCATGGAGAGGGTCTTCCATTATAACAAAAGGATATTCCTTTGTTAATCGAACTATATGTTCAATCTGCTCATCTCTGGATCTTTCAACGGAATCAAATAGCCCCTGATAAGTCATAGTTTCTTGATTATAATAGCAGTCTGCTGCCATATCTATCTGAATACCCATTTTTCCTTCATAACCATATTTACAGATTATCTCAGTTATATGATCCATTAAAACATAGTCATTCTCTATTAAACCATGGGGAATACTAAAAAATCCACTACAAGTATAATCAGGAGATGGTTCCTGGGATCTAAGACCATATTTCTTAATCATATACATTTCCCAATCTGAAAAAACTTCCCATAATGCATAGGATGCTTCAGAAAAAGAAGGAAAATCATAAGCAACAAAAGAATATGTTGGTTTACTTCCTGCTTTTTCTCCCGAACTATATCTATTGCTTCCACTAATACAGCCATATGCTGCACAAGGGAGAGTCACTGCACGAGAACCACCAATATGCTGATATAGGGGAATCCCTAATGCTTCTGCACCAGCTTTTAATACTGCCGCGGATACTGCTGCAACTGCATTACCGCCCAATCTAAGTTTTGCATCGGATCCTCCCAAGTTTAATATTGTATTGTCTACAATAGTTTGTTTGGTTGCATCCATACCTATAATAGTAGGAGCAATAATATTATTTACATTCTCAACTGCACGCATCACGCCTTTTCCTCGCCATGCAGTTCCTCCATCATATGCAAATGCTATTTCATGTGTACCAATTGAAAGTCCTGCTGTACACTGTACAGTACCCTTTGCACCATTTTCTGTGACAACTGTCGCTTCAATCGCGGGATGTCCTCTTCCTGAAAACACTTGACGTGCATGCACTTCTGTAATTGTCACTCCATGCATTTTAATGCCTCCAATTCATTAATTTAAATTTGCTTTAGTTTCTTTTTTATTTTTTATATACATTGGTAAACAAATTAATAATCCTAAAGCTATTGCAATAAAATCTGTTATTACACTTGGATGTAAAAACAACACAGCTGCTATAAATAAAATAGTTCTGCTGATAAAAGCAATCTTATTATATAAAAATCCTTCTACAGATACTCCCAATAAAGTTACTCCAATTACCGAAGTAATAATGGTCAAAATTATCTCAGCTCCAGTACCTTCAACTAATAGTAATACTGGACTTAATGCAAACATAAAAGGTACTATATAAGAAGCTATTCCTAGTCTAAAAGCCTGATAACCTGTTTTCATTGGATCACTTCCAGCTAGGCTTGATGCTGTATATGCTGCCAATGCAACTGGCGGAGTAATATTTGAAATATTTGCAAAGTAAAAACCAAATAAATGTGCGGCTATTACAGGAAGTCCCATTTTGATAATTGCTGGCACTAGTAATGTTGCTACAACAATGTAAGCTGGTGTGGTAGGTAAACCCATTCCTAAAACTAAAGCTGCTACTGCTGTTAATATCAGCGCTAATACTACATTATTTTGAGCTAGACTTAATAATAAAGTACTAAGTTTAGCACCTACACCTGTATAATTTATTACACCTACTACTATACCTGCACAAGCACATGCTAAAGCTACACTCACAGCTCCCTGTGCTCCTTTAACCAGACACTTTAACAATTTTATAAATGTGTCTTTTAATTTAACTTTATTTTTCAAATCAGTAAAAATTAAGATTAAAATCGTAGTAGCCATAGCGAATAGTACAGAATATGTTGGACTATAACCCATAACTAAGATTATTACTAGAATAACTAAGGGTAGAAACATATAAATATCCTTCATAAGGCTCTTCAATGTAAGAGCTTCATCACTACTACTTAAAGCTTCAAGTCCAATTTTCTTCGCCCTTAAATGCACCATTGTATAGACCGCTAAATAGAATAAAATTGCAGGAAGTAATGCGCTTAAAAGTATACTTGAATAGGGAATTCCTGTAAACTCACTCATTATAAAGGCTGCACTTCCCATAACCGGTGGCATTATCTGTCCTCCAGTGGAAGCAACTGCTTCAACCGACGCAGCAAAGGTAGGGCTATATCCATTCTTCTTCATCATTGGAATAGTAACCTGCCCTGTTGTAGCAACATTTGCAATACAGCTTCCTGAAATACTTCCAAAGAAAGCACTTGAAACTACAGCTGCTTTTGCAGGTCCACCAACTGATTTTCTTGTAAGTGTTTTTGCAAAGTTAATAAAATAATCTCCTACTCCTGATCCCTCTAAAAATGAACCAAATATTACAAATAGGATAACAAATGTTGCTGATGCACCGATCGCGACACCCCAAATACCTTCTGTAGTTGTATATAGCGTATCTATAAACTCTATAATTGTAAATCCGCTATGTCCTAATGTTCCGGGCAGATACTGACCAAAAAGCATATATAGCATTGCAATAGTTGCTATTAATGGTAATGCGATACCCATTTTACGTCTTGTTCCTTCTATTATAGATATAATTAACATAGCGCTAAACATATATTGATACCAAGTAAAAGGAGCAATATAATAAAATCTAGTATATAACCACTGCTCATTTAATATCAAATATAATACTGGTATGATTGCACATAATGAGAGTATAATATCTCCGATAGCAGCAATTTTCTTTCCTTTTTTTACCTTTAAAGGATTCATCATAAATACCAAAAATCCTGCAAACATATAATGAATTGATCTTTGGAAAATTGCTTGCCATGTTCCTGTTAAAGCAGTATATAAATGAAATGATGCAAACAAGATGCTAACAACAAAAATCACTTTTGTTCTTATCTTTAAGAAATCAAAACTTTTATCCTTTCCCATGTGAGTAGTACCCCCTTTTACAGTTTTTATTAGGTTGTAAATATTTTGTGCGCACCGAGTAAAGATGCGCACAAGAAATCAAACTTTATTGCATAAGTCCTTCTTCTTTAAAGTACTTTTCTGCACCTGGGTGAACAGGGATACCTAAATCTTTTGCATATGCTTCTGGAGTTAGGGTAGAATATGCAGCATGTCCTTCTTTTATTTGATCTAAATTTTCAACAATAGCCTTTGTTAAATCATATACAAAATCTGTATCTAAATCACTTGATACGATAAAGTGTTGTGCATTACCTATAGTATTAATATCTTCTGTTTGACCTTCATAAGTCCCTGCTGGAATAACATTACGCATAATTGCTGGTGCAATTTCTTGTAGTGCTGCTAATTTGTCATCTGGGATCTCAAGTAGCTTTATGTCTCTAACAGATGCAATGTCCATTACTACTGATACAGGAAGTGCAGAAGCAAAACATAAAACATCGGTTAAACCATCTTTAAATTGTTCTCCCGCATCATTTAAAGAAGCAAAGGACACTGAAGAGAAATCAGCATAACTCATTTCATATACTTCTAAGATCTGTCTTGTGATAATTTCTGCAGCATTACCAGGAGCAAAGGTAGTCAATTTTTTACCTGCAAGATCCTCAACACTTTCAATACCACTATCAGCAGCTACTATTATATGAGTAGCTTCATCATATAAGAAACCCATATTCATAACCTTATCCTGTGACTCAGTAAATGGCTCTACACCATCATAACCATCCCAAGTTGAAGGAAGTTTGCTCATTGATAGTCCATATTCACCAGTTTGTATTCCACTAAGGTTACTATACGCAGCCCCTGGAATTACTGTAGCACTTAAACCTAACTCTTTATCAACAATTTGTCCAACAATTGTTGTAGCTATATTCCAAGATCCGCCTGTAGTACCTCCAGAGATTTTTAATGAAGTTGGTACTACTCCTCCACTTTCTTCTGTACCTTCTGTTTGTTCTGTTTCTTCACTTTGTCCTTTTTCTTCATCAGAATTGCTACCGGAACAAGCAGTGAATGTCATTACAGACATCATTAGAATAAGTAACAATGCAACAGATTTTACCAATAGTTTTTTTCTTTTCATTTTTTACCCTCCTCTTTTCTTTTTATTATTTTATATTACTGGTTAATGTGCCAAGATTATCAATCGTAACCTCAACTACATCACCAGGTTTAACAAAACTGGGTGGTTCAAATTGTAGTGCAGTTCCTGCTGGTGTTCCACTAGCGATTATATCTCCTGGTTCTAAAGTAATAAATGATGAAAAATATTCTATTAAATCTCCAATTTTAAAAATTAAATTTTCAGTATTGGAATCCTGTCTTACTTCTCCATTTACTAAGGTACGGATATTTAGATTATCTGGATCCTCTATCTCATCCTTGGTTACGAAATAAGGTCCTTCGGGAAAGAATGTATCAAAATTTTTCCCACGGAATAGTTGAATGTCTTCTTTTACGCAATCATTTGCAGTAAAGTCATTTACAACCATGTATCCGGCAATATAATCAAAGGCATCTTTTGCACTGATGTTTTTTCCTTTTTTACTAATTACCACACCAAGTTCGCCTTCATAAGTCACATTATGTCCATTAGTAAATACTTCACATTCTGTACCATTCACCGTTGAAGCAATCTTACCAAATATCTTAAGTTTTTCCGGTATAGGAATATTACCTCTTTCACAAAAATCTCGATAGTTTAAAGCTGCACATAAAATATTATTTGGATTCTTTATTGGAATACCAATTTTTACTTCTGACAAATCTAAGAGATATTTTTTATTCTGTTCCCATTTCTCTACTAGCTCAGATACCTTTTTAAGTCCCTCTTGACATTTTAAGATATCTCCTATATCAGAATAATTAAATGTAATATTCGAATCCTTTGCTAAACTAGTTAAATCTAGTACACTTGTTTCATTAACCAATTTACCTATTCTTTTAGTTCCCTGTTCTTTCTCAAAAACTAGAAGTTTCATTTTTTGTGTCTCCTTTATTTCCATCTAGGGTGGTCATATACCTCTTTATTCACTACATTTGGGTATTTTTCACCTCTTAATACGGCTAAAACACCTTCTGCAGTCATTTCACCTGTGCGATATCCACTTTCTTTTGTTAAGGCTGCCATATGTGGACTAACAATAAAATTCTTTAATTCAAATAACTTGTGATCAGGATTCATTGGTTCTTCTACCATCATATCCTCTGCTGCTCCACCGAGATGTCCACTTTTTAGTACTTCATAAAGTGCATCCTCATCTACTAAATCTCCTCTTGCACAATTAACTAAAAATGCACCCTTCTTCATAGCTTCCAGCTCTTTTTTACCTAGGAGATTTCTAGTCTGTGGTGTAGATGGAACATGTAATGTTATAAAGTCTGCCTTACCAAGAACCTCATGTAGATCTCCACTCCAGCCATAGCCAAATTCACTTACATCAGCTTCAGTAACAAATGGATCATATATACAAACTTCCATACCTACTGATTTACAAATCTTAGCCACTGCTCTCCCTATAACACCAAAGCCAATTACTCCAATTGTTTTTCCTAGTATTTCAACAGATGCATATTTATTTCTTATGGAGAAATTGCCCTTTTTTGTCTCTTCAAAGCTTTCAGAAAAGTTTTTTGCTAATAATAAAGCCATCATTAATGTTTGCTCTGCAACTGATTGTACATTTGCACCTGGTGCAACCACTACAGGGATACCATTTTCAGTAGCTGCTTTTACATCAATTGTATCTACTCCAACACCAGGTCTTGCAATAACCTTTAGATTAGGACAAGCTTCAATCATTTGCCTGTCCACCTTTCCAATTCTTAAAATAAGACCATCTGCCTGCTTCAAATCTTCTAGAGTGTCATGATTCATAGTTTTATCTAATACAACAACTTCATCATTTTTTCGTAGGATACCCATACCATTTTCATAAATGGCATGGGTTAACAAAATTTTACTCAAATGTTTTCATCTCCTTAAAAGTATTTAAGCAATTCTATATTTATCAATAGTCTCTTGATTTATTTCAAACCCAAGTCCAACTCCATCTGGAATAGTAACAATTCCATCCTTTTGAACTATTGGACTTGTAACAAGGTCATCACGGAAAGGATTTTCTGTTTGTTCATATTCCATCCATAGTGGTGCTGGTTTCCAACTATGGGGTGCAGGTGGTAAAGCTGCCATTACATGTAAGGCTGCTTGTAAGCCAACGGCAGAACCCCATACATGAGGAATTAAAGATACACCATCAGCTTCTGCAATTGCTGATATCCTCATAGTTTCTGTAATACCACCGGCACAGCAAATATCTGGTTGAATAATATCCATTGCTCTTTGATCAATAATTTCTTTAAATGCAAAACGAGTAAATGAATTTTCTCCACCCGCCATAGGTATATGAAGTTTTTCTCTTAGTTCTTTGTATCCTGTTAAATCATGGGGTGAAATAGGTTCTTCAAACCATGTAAGATTCATTTCGTCAAATGCCCTACCTAACCAATGTGCATCTACAAAATTATAACCATGGTTTGCATCAACCATTAACTCTATGTCATCTCCTAAAGCTTCATATACTTTTTCTACTCTCTTTAATTCTTGCTTTCTAGGAAGTGCTATTTTCATTTTTACACCCTTGAAGCCAAGTTCCTTATATTTCAATGCTTCTTCTACTGAAGGTGTTATAAAATCACCTTCGTCTTCCCAAAAATATAGACCAGTTGCATAGGGTTTTAAGGTTTTTCTATGTGCCCCACCTAATAGTTCATATACTGGTTTATTTAATGCCTTACCTTTGATATCCCAAAGTGCAATATCAACAGCACTTATTGCTGCAACTCCAAAACCTTGTGGATCATAATCCTCTACTCTTTGATACATTTTTTCCCATAGTATGTTTGTATCAAATGGATTTTCTCCCATAATCTGTGACTTTAATAGTGTATCAACTACGGATTTAGTTATTTCTGCTGGGCCGTATGCTTCTCCCCAACCAACTATTCCTTCATCTGTTTCTACTTTTACTAACATTGCATTTTTTGTCTTGTACCACCATCCTCTTGCTGAAGTGAATGGTTTTTTCATTGGTGTACGAAGAATCATTGCTGTTACATTTGTGATTTTCATATTATGCCTCCTAATAATTTTACTTAATTGTTAGTAATGCTTATATCCTTAAGTCTCTTTAATACATGAGTCAATGTATCTTCTGTATGATCCTTTACTATTTTTTCAACCTTTGCTTCATCTCTGGTTCTAAGTACATCTAGCATACTCTCATGCTCGCAGATAGAGTTATCTAATTCTTCCTTTTTTGTAAAGAATTGTGGATATCGTTTGGAGCAATTATATAAATCCTCAATCATCCTATATAGCCTTTCGTTATTGCTTAATTTATACATTGTTAAATGAAACTTCCTATTAAATTTCCAATATCCAATAAAGTCTAAAGGAGGTAAAAACTTTCTTGAATCCTCAACCATTTTTTCCAAAACTTCAATATCTGCATTGGAAAGATTATTTACTGCACTTCTAGCTGCAATTCCTTCTAAAACAGTTCTTATTTCGAAAATTTCTCTTACATCCTTTTCAGAAACTTGGCTTACGATATACCCAGAGTGAGGTGATGTTACTATCAAACCTTCTTGGACTAAACTTTGAAGTGCCTCCCGCACTGGGATATCACTTGTTTTATACTGCTTAGCTATAGATGAAATCAATAACCTTGTACCCGGTTCCAAAATTCCTTCCAGAATATCTCGTTGTAAATAAAAATATACCATATCCTTCTTTGTCTTAAATTTTTCCTTCATATATAACCCCACCTTTCACTACATTAAATCTATACTGGTACTATATGAACCTTCATAGGTGTATCTGCCAATTGTTCTGCACCATTTTCACCTATATACACTGGATACTCTAAACGCATCCCACCAACTCCTGGATAGTATAGATGGGCACCCATAGCATATGTCATACCAGTTTTAAAGACATCTTTGTTTGAAAGGTTCAAAAGGGGACCAGTTCTCACACAAAGACCAAGACCATGTCCAAATCTTGGAACACAATACTCATAAAATCCATGTTTCTTATAAATCTCAATTCCTAAAGCAACTACATCGCTAATTACTGAACCAGGTTTTGCATTATCAAATACAGTCTGTACTGCTTCTTCCCAGCAATCAATAATTTTTTGTTGCAATTCATTTGGTTTACCTAAAAACACAGGAACACTGAAATCACAAAGATATAAATCATATGAAGGGTGAAAATCAAGAATAAGAAACTGATTTTCTTCAATTATTTTGTCTGTTGCAATTTGAGTTACCCCATGATGAAATGCTGTTCTCTCTCCTGATCCAACCTCTGTTCCACCTGTAACAGACCATGCCCAGTAACTTCCTTTGTCACGGGTTGCCTGTTCTAATACACCTGCAACATGATTCTCTGTAATTCCAGGCTTTAATATTGACAAAGCTTGTTGGAAACCATAGTCTGCTATATTAGCTACCTTTCTCATTCGTTCAATTTCTGCTTCATCTTTAATCATTATAAGTTCATCTAATGCACTAACCCCATTCATAATTTCAGCATCAGGAAATGTCTCTTTTATTTGAAAATATTCAGATGCAGTTAAAATACCTGGAGCAGGTTGTGCATTCCCCGGTAAAATCAAATCCATAGCTATCTTACCTTCGGAAATACCTCTTTCTACTAATTCAACCTTGAGCTTTTCCATTAAATCTTCTGATTTATATTCAACCACATCCATTGGGGCTCCTTCCTGACGAACCCTTGAAGCATCATTTTCCCAATAGAATAGCTTAAAATCACCTTTAGCAGTTATCATAGCTACACCTCTCCAGGGCATAAAAACACCACAAAGATAATGAAGAGCAGCCTGACGAGTTGCTAAATATACATCAAATCCTTTTTCACAAACTTTTTTAGCAAGTGCCTTTCTTCTTGCTTCAAAATCAATTGGAATCACCACTTTACCTCCTTTTGCTTGTTTTTTTAAAATACTGGTCCGAGGAAATAAGGTTCAATAGGATCCATATAGTCAACCGTTTCGCCCTTTGCCAATTCTCCACATGCTATGCTTATAATCTTAGAAAAAAGTTCCTCTCCTACTTCTTCTAATGTCTTTTCTCCGGTAATTACTCCACCTGATGAATAATCAATGCTTCTGGGTGCTTTTTTTGCAGTACTTGGATTTCCTGTAACAAACATAAGTGGAGCAACCACTCCAGTATTTACTGCAAGCATTGGTGGATCATTCTTTGGAAGATCTTGTCCCCCTAATTGATATAAAGTAATTTGACATCCAGCTGCTGCTAAACTAACTGGTAGCGAGTATGCAGATGCCCATCCATCCATAAAATACAATCCATTTCCTTCTGGTCTTTGAGCATATTCCAAAACTCCGTTAATAGGTCTGCTTCCTGCTTTCTGAACTGCTCCTAAGGATTTTTCTTCTATTGTACTAATTCCAGCTTTAATATTAGATGGAATTGGATTTATAGATCTAATGTCTTCTCCAGTTTGTTTTGCTGAATTCTCTACTGCCTTTACCATTTCTAAAAGTCGTTTTCCGTCTTCTGGATTAACACATCGTTTAACTACTTCTTCTTCTGCTCCTATTAATTCAACTGTCTCAGAAAAAAGTACTGTACCACCCTCGTCGATAATCTTATCAGCTGCAAAACCGAATGCAGGATTTCCACTAATTCCACTTGTAGCATCGGACCATCCACATTTAACACCAATTTGAAGTTTCGATATTGGAACAAGCTGGCGTTTTACTAAGGAAGCATCGTGTACATATTCTCGTGCCTTCGCTATCCCTTCTTCTATTAATCTCTCCAAACCTCCACACTCTTCAATGGTAAGTATCGATACTGGCTTTCCATTGTCCTTGATACCGTTTGCAATTTTTTCAGGGAGCACTTCCTTATAACCAAAGTCATCTCTAGCGCCTAGTACAATTGTTGCATACACATTAGGATTTTTAGCTAAACCCATATAGATATTTGCCAGACGTTCTCTGTCCCTACTATGTCTTCCTACTTCTCCAGTTGTTATAATTGTCTTAGTACCAGGTACATAAGAACCTATTCTTTTTGCTGCAATATTCGCCACACGACAAGAAGGTATAATTAATACATAATTCCTAACACCAACCTCACCATTATCACGAACATATCCAAGAAATTCCATGACATAACCTCCTGTTAATATTCTATTTTTATGTTAAATTTAAAGTTGAAACTTGTGTGCATTAAGACTTTAAATCACCACGACCTCTTAGCCCTTCAATATTATGTACTCCGACAACTTCTCCTTTTGAAATATCTGTAGTAGCTATTCCAATGGGTTGTCCATATTTAATAATTAGTTCACCTTTTTTTATATCCTTTAGGGCACATTTGTGACAATAAGGAATATCAGTTAATATCTGAATATCGTAAAATTCACCCGATTTTGTTTTAACGGTAGTCTGTTCTCCTTCTTTACATTCCTCTAAAGCTACAGCTACATTATCTAAATCATTTAATATTAGGACCATCATATCCCTCCTGACTTTTTACAAAATATATTTTATAATTCTAGAATATATTTTGTATTGTGTTTATATATTAACACCGATTTAATGAAAATACAATATATTTTTTATATTTTTCTATATTCTTTTAATATAAAATATATTTTATTTTTTATAAATATATTTTATATTGATTATTTTAATAATTAGCGATATAATTTTTGCAAACTCGCATTTTTTACCTTTATATATAAAAAGAATCATGCGATGGATTTTACTCGATTTTAAAAAAATATTTATAGGAGGTTGTCATGAGTGTATTATCTGATTTAGTAAGTTCCTTTGAAATCCCACCATTGATAAAAATACGTCAACATTTTCCCAATCCTAAAGTTAATAACCCTATAACTGAATTTCAAGATAAAATACAAAATTCAGGACTAATAGAAAAAATTAAACCTGGACAAAGTATTGCAATAACCGCAGGAAGCCGTGGAATTAAAGACGCACCTTTGATTTATCGTGAACTAGTTTCTATTATTAAAGAAAAAGGTGCTAAACCATTTATCATACCTGCTATGGGTAGTCATGGGGGGTCCACTAAAGAAGGTCAGTTATCAGTGTTAAATAGACTTGGGGTAACTGAGGAATTTTGTGGTTGTCCTATAATTTCTTCTATGGAAACTGACTGCATTGGCTACACAAAGAATAATAATCTTGCAGTCAACATAGACCATCATGCTAATAAAGCTGATGGGATTATTTTAGTAAATAGAATTAAACCTCACACTTCTTTTCGAGGAGAATTGGAAAGTGGCTTAGCCAAAATATCTGTTATTGGACTTGGTAAACAAAAAGGAGCAGAATATTGTCATAGTCTCGGAATGAAAAATATGAGTAGAAATATCCGTGAAATCTCAGATTATATAATTCAACACAAAAACATTTTATTCGGAATAGGTATATTGGAAAACGCTAAAGATGAGACGGCAAAAATTGTATGTTTAAAGGATTGTGATATTTTAAAGGAAGAACCTGCTTTATTAAAAGAAGCTTTCTCACTTCTCCCACAAATTTATTTTTATAATTACGATATATTAATTTTAGACCAAATAGGGAAGGAAATTAGCGGAACTGGTATGGACTGTAATATTATTTCTCGTTATACTACCGATGCTATTTTACCTGATCCTCGTCAAAAAGTAGTTACTGTTTTAGATTTATCCGATGAAACCCATGGAAATGCCCATGGTATGGGACTTGCTGATATAAGTACCAAAAGATTTTTTGAAAAGATTGATTTTGAATCTACATATGCAAATCCTTTGACAGCTCTGAGTCTAGGCTCTTTTAAGATGCCAATGATATTAGAATCAGATCGTGTTGCCATTCAGGCATCCATTAAATTATGTGCTGGTTCTGATAGAAAAAACCCAAAAATTGTTAGGGCAAAAAATACAATGGATATAGAGAATCTAATGATTTCTAAATCCTTATTGGAAGAAGCACGGAAAAATCCAAATATAGAAATCCTTTCTGAACCTCAACCCCTTGTTTTTGATATGAATGGTAATCTCAATAGAAATTACTAAATTTAGATTTAATAAACACCATCTTATGTAGTAATGGTAATATAAAAATTAGTACTCAAAATAGGGGGATGAAATATCTATGGTAGAAGATTTATTTAATATGCAGTCTATGATGATATTAATGGTTGTATGTGGAAATATACTAGGAAAGAAAAAACTAATTTCAAAGGAAGGTCAAAAAAGTTGTACAGAACTACTCCTGAAGGTAGTTCTGCCCTGTAATATTTTGTTAGCTTATCTAAAAGCTGATCGCTCTATGCTAACTCAGTTATTTCCTATTTTTCTTTTCTCACTTTTTTTTCATATATTAGCTACAATACTTAGCAGAATCCTTTATAATAATATTCCGGATTCAAAAAGAAGCTCTCTAATGTATGCGACTATTATTTCAAATGGTGGGTTATTAGGAAATTCCGTAATTGATAATCTCTATGGAGCAAAAGGATTACTTTATGCTTCCATTCATCTAATTCCTTTGCGAATATTTATGTGGACTTTTGGCCTAGCTTGTTTTGTAAGGATTAATAAAAAAAATGTATTAAAAACATTTTTTACAAATCCATGTATTTGTGCTGTGTTAATTGGACTTATTATGATGTTTTGCAATATTACTTTCCCATACTTTATTGAGAAAACTATTACGGCCTTTAGTAATTGTCTTACCCCTATAACTATGTTACTGATAGGAGTTATTTTGTCTAATATATCCTTAAAAAATATATTCTCCAAAGGTTCATTTTTCATAAGTGCTATAAGATTACTTATATTGCCATCCCTTTGTTTACTTCTATGCAACTTATTAAACCTTGACCCCTTTTCAACTAAAATATCGACTCTAATTATAGCAATGCCCGCCGCTTCTACCACCGCATTGTTGGCGGCAAAATACGGTAAAGATGAAATATTTGCTACAAAATGTGTATCTCTGACTACTTTATTATCTATGATTACCATCCCATTTTGGGGTTATATTTTAAGTTAATAATTCTTTCTATATTTTAGAATATTTTAGAATTAATAATCATCAAGATAATAAAGAATTAAAACGAAATACATAAAAGCCAAGGTTGTTGTTCATTATCCAACAGTCTTGGCTTTTAAAGTTTATAATAAAATAGAGACTGTATATTACTTATCTAACCAACCTCTTCATTTTATTCTAAAGATAAATACCATTTTTCTTCTATTAAGCTTTTACCCCAAATTTCGTGTTCAATGGTTTCAATTATTGTAAATCCAAAACTTTTATATAGATGCCGTGCTGCACTTAAAATAGATACTGTCCAAAGCATAGCATTCTTATAGTTTTTTTGCTTACAAAATTCTATAGCCACATTAATAAGATCTCGTCCTAAACCTTTACCTCTCATATAAGGTTCAATAAGAAACCATCTTAGCTGAGCCCTTTCATTATCAATTTTTGCAATAGCAATAATCCCAACTGCCTTTGAATTTACTTCTGCTATCCATATGTTTTCCTTATCACTATCAAAGTCTTTTACAAACTTTTTCAAAGATCCTGATACATAATTCTTAAAAGTTTCATCAAATCCATATTCTTCATTATATAATGTATCATGTCTTTTTATAATCCATTCAATGTCTCCTTTGTTGAAATCTCTTATTTTATAAGTCTTATCATTATATGTGATCATAAACTCACCCCTAATCCTAATTTTATATTCCTAAAAAATTGTTAATATAAAACTATAATTTTTTGAATATATTTATTTAATTCTTCAAATTATATATTTTACCTTTTTTAAAGAACATTATATAAGGATTCTATTTGATTTGGTGGTCATACTAAAATAAACCCTTATAATTTTCTTTATAATAAAATTATCATATTGTATAATAATTGAGTAATTCTAATATTATAACCCTAGCAGAAGTCTTAATTGTTGTATAATAAGATTAAAACAAAGAGCACCCTGTGGAGATGCCCTTTAGAAAAACAAAAATTAGAAAAGTTCACCTATGAAAGGAGTTAGACAGAATTCATGTATTTTATGAGGGTATTCAATCAGGTATTAACTTTATTTCTAATTATTATAATAGGTTATATAGGAAGAAAATTTAGAGTATTAGATGGGAAAATAATTAAGGGATTAACCGGTTTGATGGTGAATATTACCCTCCCTGCTCTGTTAATTAATTCTATCAACCAGGACTTTTCACCGGAGTTATTAGCAGGAGGCATTAAAATGCTGTTGATTTCAATAGGTGTATACGGAATATCCTTGATTATTGCCCTATTAGCTCCCTATTTTTTAAGAACTAAGAATAGGGAAGATCTAGGAGTATATCAGTTTATGATTATGTTATCCAATGTAGGTTTTATGGGCATCCCTGTCTTAAGTGCTATATTTGGAGAAGGGGTGTTATTTTATGTAGGTATTTATAATTTACCCTTTAATTTTGTCGCCTTTTCCATAGGGTTAATGATGTTAAATCAAGGTAATATGAATGGTAAATTTAATCCTAGATTATTTTTAAGTCCAGCTGTAGTATCTATATTAGTAGGATTAATACTTTTTGCCTTTAATATTAAACTGCCTGAAGCTATCGATGGAACCCTTACCCTTGTTGGTGATACAACCATCCCACTATCCATGCTGGTCATCGGAGGAATGCTTGCTGAAGTCAAAATGAAGGAGACATGGAGTAATTGGAGGATTTATATAGTCAGTTTAATACGGTTAATCATATTACCATTATTGGTTTATCTTATCTTAAAACCCTTTGCAGATAACCTATATGTGTTAGCCATACCGGTAATGGTTACAGCTATGCCAGCTGCATCCTTTGTATCGGTACTTGCCGACCAATATGGGGGCAATGCGATACTAGGCTCCCAGGGAGTTTTTATCTCCACCTTATTTTCAGTGATCACCATTCCCTTATTGGCACTATTATTTGTCTAACAAACAAAATAGTTTATAGACTTTTACATATATATAGTATAAAATTATAGTAATAAATGTCCTGGGGGTAATAAAATGGATAAAGAAACTAGAGAATTTCTTGAAAATATATTGGGTCAATTGAATTCAAGATTCGAAGGTTTGGATAACAGGTTTGATGGTCTAGAAAATAGGTTTGATGGTCTGGAGAATCAAGTAAAGAATTTTAGAAAAGAGGCCAATGATCGATTTAACAACCTTGAAGAAGGACAAAAAGAAATAAGATCAATACTTGAAGAACTAGAGCCTAAAAACGCCAATAGACATTTAGAATTAAAGGATTCCATTAATGAATTAAAAAATAATTTATCTACTGTTGAAATAGTTACAGCAAGTAACTATGCTGATATAGCTAAATTAAAGAAGATAAAATAAATAATAATAATTAGGCAGTAGTCATAATCTTGGACTACTGTTTTGCTATTACTGTATAAATCTATTTCTAAAGAACTATGATAATACAAACCTAATTCCAATTTATTCATAAAAAAATCAAATATATCTTCTATTTCTTCCCTATCAATTCTTCCTTTAGCATAGTTGTTTATTAAATTGTTCTTAAAATCCATAGGAAATTCATAATGAGGGTTGGGTATATTAATCTATACATAAGTTTTATTTAGATGACAAATGTTCGATTTCTCCCCAATAATTTCTAATAAAGTATTTTCTGAATCTATTAATATTAGAGTGTATTGATTGAGTATTATCTAGCTCAAGCATTGCATAAATTAAAGCTTGAAATGAAGTTCTGAATATATTCTGTAATGAGGTACCATTAAAATACAACACAGTAACATAGTGTTAATATAATTTAATCTCAATTTGTCTTAATTAATATATGAGATTGTATTTAGTTTGATGTCAGGTTGCTAACAAATTACGAAATAAAAAAAAGACAGTAACTCTTTTTATTTCCAAAAGAAGCCTGTCATTACTATTACTAGGTTATAATGGCGTGCCCAGAGAGATTCGAACTCCCGACCTCTTGATTTGTTATAGTTCTTTCTAGATATTCCTTGTTTTTCCTAAAACTTAGTAGTTTGAATAGTTGTATTACTTTACTTTACTAATTGTTACTATTATAATTTATCCCCAAAGGGTTAAAAAAGGGCTAAATTTATATGGCTTGAATTATTGATATTTAACACTTATACTTATTTTTATCTTATTACTAAATTAACATTGAATTAAATCATAACCTAACTTAAAATTTCCTAGTTATTTTTAATTTTATATTGTTCCTAGTATAATTCAACTAATTTAACAATAAAAAAGCTTAAAATTGATTTATTTGCTTCAAACTAAATAAAGAGCTATAAAACTTCACTCTTTATTTATTATTCTATTAATTTATATTTTTAAAAGGGATTTCGTTGCTTCCTTCGCAAATTAGCAGTCTAATTGCATTTTTACCTAGTATATAGATCCCAAACACCCTGTAATCGCTGAACGCTGTTTGCATTTGTTCTTTTGTTAGGTCGAAATACTCTTTTCCAGTGTCTAAAATGTGAACCTCATACACAGTATTAAGTAAGATGCTTTCTGTAAAACCGTAAACATTAACCTTAAACATTAATAATCACTCCTTATTATTCTCTTTTATACAATCTAGATTATAATATAAAGTATCTTTCGTTTTTATAGCTTCAATTAATGAATCCTTCCCCATATGGATATATTTAATGTTATCTTCTTTTTGAGAAAGTTTTATTTTGTTTTGCATATTAAATCCTCCTCTTTTAATACTTTAACAATGTTACTAACAAAAGTATCAATTTCTTCATCACTAAAATCTTTTATACGCTTTAATATATCTTCAAGTTGTTCAATGTAACTTTTTTCCATGATTTTTCCTCCTTTAAAATTATCCTTAAAGGTGGTATAATATATTACTACTCCCTTAAGGGTGTAAACATTTAGGTATCCATTAAGCCGCTAAACTTAAACATGGGTACCTTCTTTTATTTTTGTCTTAACCACTTCATCACTTCTTCTTTTTCAATTCTCCAATCTCTACCAGCTTTAAATGCTGCTAAATCACCTCCCTTTATTGCTCTTTTAATTGTAATTTCACTTACCTGTAAAAATTCTGCTAATTGTTTAACCGTTATAATGTCTGGTAAGTTATCTAAGCCCAACTTTACACCTCCCATTTATTATTTTATATAACTTATAATATCATATTATATCATATCGTGTCAATAAAAATATAAAAATTTATTGAATTATTGGTAAATGTACTCTATATCTTTTAAATTCTACTGACACCAAGTTGGGATGAGTGAAATCTTCATAGAAGCTTGAAAGGACGAAAAAAATCGGTAAGCGCAAAATTGCGCTCTCATGAAGGTTAAGTCAAAACCCAAATTTGGGTTCTGGTGATTTCTTTCTAAAAAAAGGAATTCCCATACTTTTGCCTAATATATTATATAACAGCTCTAATTTAGCTAAAAGCACTTTTGCTTTGGCTGGTTTACCTATAGAAAACAATCATAGATAACAAAAGAAAAAAGGTGAAGTTATGAAAATTAAGAATAGGTTATTAGAAATACGCTTAAAGAAAGGTTACAAATTTCAAAAGGATTTTGCTGAATTTCTAGGAATTGGACAATACCAATATAACCGGCATGAGAAGAATAAAATACAGCCTAACCTAGAAACAACATTTATGATCCTAAAGAAATTAGATATAGATTTCTTTGAGTTGTATTATAAAGATAATGATTAGCACTCTAAATATAGAGTGTTTTTTTGCTTTTAATAGTGCATGTATACATATTTTCTTTATGTGGACATGCAATATTTTAAATATATAGCATATATATAAATTAAGTATATGTTAAACTATAAGTTTTACTATATGTAAGTCTATATAGACAGAACTAACACCTTCAGAAGATAAAACCCTATTGTATCAATGTGTAGGGATAGATAAAAAAATCTAATAGGAAGGTGAGGAGCATAAAAAATAAAAAAGAGGAAATAAATCTATTTGAATTAGGGCTAGGCGGGATCGTCGCGGGTACCTTAGGCATGATGTATAGTCCAGAGATAGCTCTCATCATGTTTGGAATGGGTGGAGTAAGCTGCATAATGCACTTCCTAGACAATAACAGAGATTTAAAAAAACTATGGGAAAACACAAATTTATATAAAGAAAATGAATACCCATTGATAAAGGATAAAATAATAACTAATTATGGCTATAAGTTAAGGTTAACTTTACCCATTGGATTAAGTACAAAGGACTTTGAAAATAAATTAGATGCTATAAGCCAGTATCTAGGTTATAGGTGTGAAGTTGACTATGAAAGAAAAACCTTAATATTAAAGGTATATGAAAAGAAACTTAAAGCAGAATATAAATTCCAGCCATTAGAAACTAAAGGGCCAACGGAATTAATTACTGGAATGTCCTATGATAATAAACTAGAAACGGTTAATCTATCTGAAGGATCTCCCCATATATTAATTGCTGGGGAAACAGGTTCAGGCAAAAGCACCCTATTACGAGGAATTATTACAAATATAATTCTAACTAAGAAACCTAAGGACCTGGAATTACATTTAATTGATCTTAAAAATGGAGCTGAATTCGGACTATTCAAGAATTGTGAGATTGTAAAGTCTTTTAGTAGAACTAAGGAAGAGGCAGAAACTCAATTGAGTAAAATAAATATAGAAATAGATAGAAGGTATAATATATTCTATGAGGCAGATTGTGTTGATATAAAGGAATTTAACAATAAACATAGGGCTAATAGAATAAAGCATATGTTAATTATAGTTGATGAATTCGCAGATTTACAAAATGAAAAGGGGAGCATATCAATCATTGAAACTTTAGCAGCAAAAGCCAGGGCTTGTGGTATCCATCTAGTTATTAGTACACAAAGACCGGATAGTAAAATATTAAACGGAAGAATTAAAGCCAATGTTCCAGTTATTGTTGGACTAAAAACCATGAATGATATAAATAGTAGAATAATAATTGATGATGGAGGACTGGAAGAATTAAAAGGAAAAGGACATGGGATCCTTAAGCATAACGGAAAAGAACTAGAAATACAGGCAATGAATATTACTCCTACCCAAGCAAAAAAGGCTCTAAAGCCATTTATTCAAGCCAAAAAAAATGAAAATTTAGAAAAAAATGAGAATACCGGAGAAGTAAAGGACTTTACATTCCTTAGAGCTTTAAAGGGAGGTAAAAGTTGATTACTAAAAGGGATTTAGAAGTAATTAAGTTTATAGAACAATTTAAAGTCGCTAGGACTTCAACAATACAAGAATTATTTTTCCCCTCTTTACTTGTAGCCCAAAAAAGATTAAAAACTATAACAGAACATGGATTTTTAAAAAGGGATAGAGCAATAATAAATCAGGAGTATTTCTACTATATAAAAAAACCTAGGCAGCTGATCCATAGTATTTTACTAACCGACTTTTACAGAGAAATCCATAAGCTAGGCTTACAGATAGAATACTTTGATAATGAAGTTACTCTAGAAGATATTAGACCTGATGGGTTACTAGCTTATAGATATAAAGATAGGGCTTATATATCCTTTATTGAAGTCGAAATTTCTAATAAGGGGTTAGACATAGATAAATATAAAAGACTATATGCTACAGGCATTTATAAAGCCTACTTTCCTTCCTTCCCTATGATAATTGCTATTACTAATCAATGTGTAGAGAATATTAAAGATTTTAGAATTATACAGATTAAAGAAGATCTTGCCAATATAAATGAAGTATTCTAACATAACATATTTTAATTGATTTTCTTTAATATCATTCATTTTCATTATTTTTTAAAATCTCAAAATTGAAAAGTCAAAATTTCAGTATATGTCACATTTCTAACCGCTCCCAGTCTTAGAAAAAAAACCTTTTTAATACAAGGTGGGGGGGGTTTTTTAGTGACATCAATTAATTATTCATTAGTTTTATATTATTTACATACATTTAATTATATATAATGTTCTTTATTCGTTTATAAAAAACTTTCTAATATTGTTCTGGATACAAGTATTTATGTTAATATTATCCTATACAATATCTTGCTCAATGATTGGTAATACTCATTGTAAAATTTTTTCAGTTATCACCAATACTTTTTAGAATCATTATCTTTCTGATGCTCAAATCTCTCTCTTTCAAGCCTTAATTTTTCTTTATCTACTTCTTTCTTATGTTCGAACTCGTTATTGTCTATCTGAGTTATTAATTTTTTAACCCTTAACTTTTGCTCTTCAGTAGCTATATTCCAGTTAGCATGTACCATTTCATCATATTTCTTAATCATACTTGTTAGCTGTGCCATTGCTTTAGATTGAGTATTAACTAAATTAGCTTCTTTATCCCATGGAAATTGAATTTCATATTCCTCAGTATAACTGCCTTTACTCTTACTAATTTTTTTAAGAACCCTAGTAATATCATCTTTACTTTCTACATGCATAATTTCCTGCATATAGATTATTCTTGCTTCTTGTAAACATATACCTTTCCATAATTTTTCTAAAGGATCATCTGTTTCTAGTTCCTCCATGATATTCTTTACGGATAAAGGAATTCTTTCGCTATAAAGGCCATACTTATAACTATTTACATTTTCTTTAGCTGCACGACCGCCTTTGTTTCCTAAAGCATTTTTATTGCCATAGGGAGCTCCAACTTTATTGAGGTTTAATTTCCATTTATCCCGGACTCGCCAGGTGTTTATATTATTTATCTTTTCATTTAATTTGTCAGCTATTTCCTTTGAAGTTATCCTGCCATCATGCTCTTTATAAATTTTAAAGGCTTTATCTCTATTAGGACTTCTTGGTCTACTCATAACATATTCACTCCTTTTATAAAATAAGATTTATATATTTATCATATTTTAGCTTTTCTATTTACTAATATTTCTTTCCCTTTAAAAATAATTGAGTCGGTTTTCAACATTTACAACTCTACTTAAAGAATATTTTCTTTTTATAAAGTATTATTTTAAAAACAAATTTTGTTTAAACATATTGATATATAAGCGTTTTATGTTATTTTTGATTAAAATGTTGAATGCTCTATTTTCATAGCAAATCACACATTCATTTTAAATTTCTCCTTCTATATATGTTCTTATTTTTTGACCTCGAATGTTTAATGTAAAGAAAATAGAACATTCAGTTATTATCTTAAATACAGTAAAGGACTCCTAAAAATTAAAGGAATCCTTCAAAATTTACTGTACATGAAATAGTTATTAGTAAATAATAATGTGATTCATTTATATCATCCTTTAAATTTTATCTAAATCTCATTCTCTTACCAATATTAACATCGGAACTTTCTTTACACTCGGTTATATCAAGAACAATTACTGGTTCTAATTGTTGTTCTCTTTCTCTACTTCTTTTAGAATATAAAGGTTCACATAATACAACTTCTTTATTATCCTTAGTTATAACATCAATAACTTGTCCATATCCTTTACCATATATGTTTGATTCATAAGTTACATAATCTCCTGAATTCATAATTCTTTAATCTCCTTTCCTACTTATTTTCTCCCTAAATATGCAAATCTAGTGTATAGTCCATGTAATTTTTTAAATGGATGATTATCACACAGAGTCTCTAATTTTTTTATATTTTCTTCATATATCTTTTTAAGTTCTTCCATTTCATTTTTTATTTTTTTAGTATATTCATTATATTCATTTTCTGCTAATGTATTGTTTAAATCACTAATTGTTTTTTTATGTTTTTGCTTTATTAGGGTATCTACATCAACCTCATATATTAGCTTTAAATCCTCAATTTCGTATTGGATATCCCTTCTTTGTTTTTTAATCTTTGCCAGTTCATTCTCATCTAAAGCATTTACAACCATCTTATCAGTTAATTTTAACAATTCAGTTTTTAACTGCTTTAATTTATTAGCAGCTTCAACCTTCTTGTAATTATAAGCTTCAATCTCTTTAAAAATATTTTCATAAATATCAACTGCCTGTTGGCTATACTTTGTGTTATTTTTATTTAAATCAAATTCTTTAAAATTTTTCATATTATCTAACTCCTTTATATTTTATATTTTATTTTAATTTTTAACTTTTCTAACTCTAATTTACTTGATTCCTTAATATTTCTCTTAATCCTTTCAACTTCTCTATCAGAATTGTAAGTATTCAAAATACTGACCCTTAAACTTTCAAGGTTCTCATTGTCTACACAATAAAGGTTTGTTTGAGGATAGGCCGGATTTGTAACTGCGCTTACATCAAATAATCTTTTAATTTTTCTTACAACTCTAGTGCTTGTATCTTTATCATAATGATCTTCTTCTATTGCAAAAGCAAAACTCATCTTAGTTAATAGTTTAGTTTTTATCATCTCATATAAATCTTTTCCTACTGTTGTATTAACTAAAGATGCTCTAATTTTTAATCCTATCTTATCTACATCTAGTTTAAGGGTTCCATTTTTAACGGAAGCTACAATTAAAACTTCGTCACTATGGTTGTATTTGAAACATACATCTGATAAATCGCAATTATCTAGTGATCTAGGATCAATTACCTCATATATTTTTTTCCCCTCATACTCCCATAACACAGTAGGTTGATTAAATACTATTGCATACCCTTCCACAACCATTTTATTATTTTTCTCCAAAATATTATCCTCCATAGCTCTTTTTTTTACATCATAGATATCATCTTTATATTTTAGTTTCTATTCCATTTGATCTATTTGTACATTCAATACAATGTATATCAGCTTGAAAATCATAATCTATTTCTTTTAACATTTCATGATCCACTGGAAATTCTTTTCCACAACCTGAACACTTTGTATAAAATTCATCTGAAAAAACTTCAATATTCAGTTCCATTCCTCTATTTACTTGCTTTTTAATATAAATCACTTTCATCTCTCCTCTTTGATTTAATTATATTATTTCTGATCTTCCCTTTGAAAAAATATACTTTCTACTGCAGAATTATAGGATCTATTGCTTGATCTAGCTTGTGTGTAATCTGTTCCTCTAATAAATATTGTTCTTCTGTCAACCTGTCTTTCAATATAATCTCTTATTATAAATTCACTATGTCTAATCTTTCTTAGTGCATTTTGCTTTGCTACTCTTATACTTTCAGCTGATTCGTTATACTTCTCCCCTATTTCCTTAAGAGTAATAGCCTTACCATGTAATCCATAGTGGTTAATTAGTACGTTATATTCTAAATCTGTTAGTTCTGTCTTAGTTCTTGCTAGTATATCCTCAACAAATATCTTCTCTATAACTCTTTCATATGGATTATCATTACTAGGAATAATATCCATTAAAGTAAGATTATCATCTTTACTTATTACCAATTCTAAAGATACAGGATCTTGTAAAACATTAAGTATTTTAAGTACCTGGTAAATATCCATATCTAGTTTTCTGCTTATCTCTTGTGGTTTTGGTTCTCTCCCAAGATCTTTCATCAGCTGTTTTTGAGCATTTTTAACTTTATTTATTTCATTGACCAAATATACTGGTATTCTTATAATTCTTTGATGATTATATATATATCTTGATATAAATTGTCTGATCCACAATATTGCATAGTTGCTGAAAGATCCTTTATCTGGATTATAAATTTCTATGGCTCTCATTAATCCCATTACTCCAACTTGAAAGAGATCATCAAATTCATTTTTCTCAGGTTTATAATATTTCTTAGCTACCCAGTGTACCAGCCTTAGATTATGTAATATTATTCTCTCTTTTGCAGTTGGATCTACTTTTAAATTGGTTAATAATTTTACTAGTTCATCATCTTGCAACGGTTTTTTATACTCCATGTTTCCTCCTTAGATAGATAACTTTTTATACCTCACCTCCTTATAGGTTAACTACTTTTCCATAATCCATAAATGTAGTGCATTCTCCAATCCAGCCTAACTGTATAACTCCTAGAGCTCCATTTCTTTGTTTTGCTATTAATAATTCAGCTAGGTTAGGGTTTGCTTCTGGATTGTAATAGTATTCTCTATGGAGAAACATAATTACATCTGCATCAAATTCAATTTGCCCTGTTTCCCTTAAATCTGATAATATAGGTCTTTTATTTTTTCTGCTTTCAGTTGCTCTACTCAATGAACTAATCACTAGAACTGGAATGTCTAATTCTTTGGCCATTGCCTTTAAGTCTCTACTTACCGCCTCAACTTGTTCCCTCCTGGACCCTCCTTCCTTACTTTTTATAAGTTGAAGATAATCAATAACTACTAAATCAAGTCCCTTTTTTCTTTTAACTTTTCTACACATGCTTTTCATTTGCCCTACAGTTAGAACAGCATTGTCACATATATAAATATTGGTTTTATAAAGCGTTCCCGATGCATTATTTATCTTCTGCCAACCATAACCATCTATTTTTTTATTCCTTATACTTTGTTCACTAACTAAAGCTTCACTTAATAACATTCTTTTGGATATTAGCCTTTTACTCATCTCTAGACTAAAGAAAGCAATCTTTTTACCTTCCTTTGCAACATTCTGCAAGATATTTAATGCAAAGGCTGTTTTCCCCATACTAGGTCTTGCAGCCAAAATAATATAATCGCTTCTTTGTAAGCCATCTGTTATTTTATCTAATCCTGAAAATCCAGTTTGTAGTCCTGTTAAATCCTCTGAATAGTACCTATTTTCTATTTCTTGAAAAGCTTCTAGTAATGTTTCGTTAATAGGAGTAAAGTCTTGGGTTTGAATATTTTCTCTTAAGCGAAATACTTCTTTTTCAAGTCGTTCAGATAATGCTTGTCCACTATCTCTGGAAGTTAATACTCTTTCTGCTAGATTACATAATTTTCTTTTGAGTGTTAAATCTTTTAATTTGCTGATATACTCCCTCCAGTTAATTTTCAAAGGGCTTATCTCTGTAATGAATAATAAATCATTGGTGTTAACATTTTCCTTATTCAAGTGTTGTAGAAGTAGCATAGTATCTATATTTTTATTTTGATTAAATAATTCTCTTATTCCCTCAAATATGGTTTTATGAATTGGGTCTGTAAAGTCCTCTGTACTTAAAAGCTCTATTTCCTGGACACATTCTTTGTATAAAACAGCACAACTCAAAATATACTGTTCAAGTGACACATCATAATTCATTTGATTCCCTCTTTTACATAAATGACTTTTTATTATTTATATACTGTTAAATGTCCATATGGATTATCTGTCTGATCCTCCTTTGGAGGCTTGTACACATCATCATCATACTCAGAACATATTAAGTGAGTAGCGTTATAAGCCTTTTGACCGAAAAACTCTGTTATGCCCCTAACTTTTATCGGAAATTCATTATTTTCAGTTGCTTTAACTTTTTCTTCATGCCTCTTAAGTAATATTTTTAGATGCTCAGTATCACAATTTAACTCATTCATAGCCTTCTTCATTGCTTTAGCCATTTCTGGCTTATATTTTTTATGCTTGATTAGATCCAGGGTTAAATAATAATCAAAAACACTTTTAAAGTCCTTTTCTTTAATATTTTCTTTTTTCTTTATTTGGGGAGCTAATTCGCTCCCTGTTCTGGTAGCTAATCCGCTACCTGTATGGGGCTCTTTTTCGTTGGGTGGTAACTTATTCGCTACCTCTCCCCTATTTAGTTCCCACATATTATAATTTTTGTTAAAGGATAGCTTTCTTGATTTGTTAAATGTTGCTTCAGAAGTTACGATTATAATCTTCTTGTCAATCAACCAATTTAATTCTCTCTGTATTTGCTTTTTATGTATATTGGTTGCTTTAGAAATAAATTTTATTGATAGACTATGTTCTTTTCTGTTGTAACCATATGTTTGTCTGAATAGAACATCTAAAATTCTTCTTTGGGTACCATTTAGATTGGTAGTTGCCAGAACTTCAAATATTTCATGTGCTATTTTTGTATATCCATTTTCCGGTTGTACACTGCTCATTTCACCACCTCGTCTTTAGTTTCATGTCTTCACATATCTTCTTTTTCTTTTTCTATGTCTAGCTTGATCTATCTCCCTAGCTTTATAAAGTATGTTCATATTCGTATTAATAGCAGCGTACAATCTAGCTTTATCTAATTCAGAAACCCTATAATTTTGTTCTATATAATAAAACAGTTCTGCTAACTCTAAAGCTAGGGCCATATCAGAATCGTTTAACTTAATATTTTTCATGACCTAACCACCTTTATTTATAAAGATCTTCCTTCTCTTGTAGCCTTATTGAGCCAATCTTCCATTAATGGAATATTTATTTTTACTGTGGTACCAATTTTAATAGTAGGGAGATCCGGCTCACTTCTTACTAATGCATAAAGTTTATCTCTCCCAATATTAAAATATTTACTAGCCTCTACAACTGATAATAAATATTTGCTTTTCATTCTAAACCTCCTTGATTTTTTAAGAAAAGAAAAGTTCATCTATATTTGAATTTAGCTCTTTAGCTATACGTTCCATTATGTCTTTAGTTGGATTTGCTTTATCTTTCTCCAATAGTCTTAAATATTGTGGTGATATGTTAACCCTTTTAGCTAATTCATACTGTTTAAGATTATTTTCAATCCTTTTTAATTTTAATTTCATGCCCATAAATTCACCCCCTTTATATTTGTTTCAATAATGAAACAAATATGTTTAATTTAATTATAATATTCATAAATGAATATGTCAATGCTTTTTAATAAATTTTGTTTCGTAAATGAATATTTTTTATTGTTTATCTTGATACTATTTGATATACTTTACTGTAAGGAGGTGTTTATATGGGATTAAATGACTTTATAAAGGTTGGTAATAAAATCAAAATTATTAGAAAATCTAAAGGTATTAGTCAAAAATATATGGCTGAAGAGGTATTAAAAATTCCTAGATCAACTTATTCAAATTATGAAAATGATAATAGGGTGCCTGATGTTGATACACTTAAAAAAATAGCTGCAGCTCTTGAAGTTTCAGAAGAAAAATTATTAGGTCATTCTTTATCTACTAAAAAAGACTTTTATTTTAATATTAATACAGTAAGAGATTTAATTTATGATTTGTATGAGGAAATATATAATCATAGCCATGTTAAAGATGATATCAAAATTACCGCTAAGGATTTTGTATATAAGGATAAATATTTTATGGATGGCGTTATAAATAGTTTCATTAAGTTAATTTTAGTCAACACAGAAACTTTAAAAAGAAGAATATTAGAAAAAGATAATACTCCAGCCAGAGAAAAAATTTTTGTGAAATATGCACCTGAGGAAATAATAAAAGATAAAAATAATGCTACTATGACTCATACTCATCAATTTGAACTAGGCACTAAATTAAATAATAGAGATTTTTTGAAACATAAAATAGAGGAATATGAAAATTATTTGCATAATATAGAAAATGGTATAGATAATTACGAACTAATAGAGAATGGACTAAAAGAAGCTAGAAATGAATATCAGCAGGATCAATCAGAGGATAAAGATGCAGTAAAGCAGGCTACTCAAGAAGATATTGATAAATTCATGGGTTAAGAGGTGAGTTTTATTGGCTAGACAACCAAAGACAAATACAGAAATAAACGGATATAACTATTTTCGTACTAGGTTAAATGTAGGATTTGATAATAAGGGTAACCCTATTAGAAAAACCTTTTATGGAAGAACTAAAACAGAAGCAGAAAATAAAAAAAATGAATATGTAAGAGCTTTAGAAAATGGATTAAATCCTGATCTAAGCTCTCAATCTTTAGAAAGATCTATGCATGCCTGGTTATGGGATATAGAATATCATTCAGGCAATAAATCTTCTACTTTTGAAAGATATGAGTCTATTTATAGAAACTATGTTCAGGATACAACATTAGGTCAATTAATTGTTAATAATATAAAGAAAATTGCTATCCAAAAGTATTATAATGATTTAATAAAAAATGGGAAAAGCCATTCTGTAGTATTAAATCTAAATAAGTTGCTTAACAAATTTTTTAGCTATGCAGAATCTGAATCATATATTTTAAAAAATCCTATAAAGGGATTAAAAATTTCAAAGGGAAATGAGGAAGATATAAAGGAAGATATTAAATCTATAGAGACTTTTTCTAAAGAAGAAATTAATATTATCATAAATAGTCTTGGTAATGTTAAAATAAGATATATTATTATTTTTGCACTACTTACTGGAGCTCGTGAAGGTGAAATATTAGCATTAGAAAAATCTGATATTCAGAACAATATTGTAAAAATAAACAAATCTGCTAGGTTGGTTAAAGTATTTAAAGATGATAGTAAATATAGCTATGAATTAAAAATCACAAAACCAAAATCAAAAAATTCAAATAGAGAAATTCCACTTCCAAGAACCTTAATTAATGAATTGTCTAGATTAGATATTTTAATTAAAGAGGAAAAATTAAAACTTGGTCCAGCATACAATGATAACAATCTTTTATTCCCTTCATTAACAGGTCAATATATAGATTCCAGAAACTTAATTAGATCTTGGAAAAGAGTACTAAATAATGCTGGAGTACAGTATAGAAAATTCCATTCCTTGAGACATACCTATGCTACTAAATTATTTGAGAATGGTTCATCTATATTAACCGTTTCAAGATTATTAGGACATAGTTCTATTAAAACAACTGAAATATATACTCATGTATTAGAAGATATAAAAGAAAAAGAGGTTCAATGTTTAAATAGTATTTTTATATAAGAGAGCAGCTCTTACAATTTTAATTGATACTTCTGTATAACATAATAATAAAACCCTATCATTATTTTGATAGGGTTAATTCATTGTATTATTTTTTCTTAAGGGTTAAAAAAGGGTTAAATCTTATTTTAAAGTACCAATTAAAGCCTTGAAAGTCTTGTGAATGGCGTGCCCAGAGAGATTCGAACTCCCGACCTCTTGATTCGTAGTCAAGCACTCTATCCAGCTGAGCTATGGGCACAAATTATTTAATTTATTGACGAACTATATCTTAACATAAATAGAGGCATAAATCAATTGTTTTATTTTTACCCACTTTCCTAGTTTAACCATATTTCCATTAGTTATAGCCTTTATACATAAAGTTTATTTTCATATGGCAATACTAATTTATTATGCTATAATATATTAATTATTAGAAAATATATGTAATAAGACAAGATAAATTTTCTGTCTTAATAAGGAGATTAAAGATATTTATGAAAATAGGTGCACGTATCTTAAAATCGGCATTGGCAGTTGTTATATGTATATTTTATGGGTCATTCTTAAATGAAAATTCAGGCTTTTTCGCAGCAATCGCAGCAATTATAACCATGCAGGGTACATTTAGTGATTCCTTTATTAAGGGCAAGGATAGGGTATTTGGAACCTTTGTAGGGGCATTCTTTGGATATATTTTTGCATTGCTTCTCCAAGGAAATCCATTCCTTATTGGTATTGGCATTATAATCATTATCTATATCTGTAAATCCCTAAAATGGAATGCCTCTATTGTTATTGCCTGTGTGGTTTTCCTGTCCATTATGATTGATGGGGATAATATTCTACAATATAGCATTTTCAGATTATTAGATACCACTGCTGGTATTATAATCGCCCTTTTAGTGAACTATTTTATCCTTCCCCATAAACCACTATTGGCTGTGTATAATGAGTGCAGTGAATTAATAAAAGATTTCCCTTCAATCATTAATCAGGTTTTAAATAAGAAGGAAGATGTGGATTTAGAGGAAGTCCATGAAAAGCTCATTATTATGAAGGAAAAAGCAAGTTTTAATGAATTTGATTTGATTTTACACCAGGAGGATGAAAAGGAAGTAAAGCGATTAGATAATGTTATTGAAGGTTTAATAACTATCTATGAACATCTAGTTTTTGTAGAAGAATTAAGAGAAACCGAATCTATTTTTATCCCTGCTAAAATCATCGGGGACGAACCTATAGAAGAAAAAAAACTACCGGATATAATATTGGAGTTTCATCGACAACAGGTATTAAAGAAATGGAATAAGGTACAAAGACTATGGGATGAGAGAAGCGTAAAAAGCTAGTGACCTACAGAGTCACTAGCTTTTCTTATATTAATATGCCTTTGCAAAGTAAGCCATTTTTTTAGCTTCCTTGCCACAGCATACACACTTATTAGTTCCTAAATCCTCTTGATCAAATGGTATACAACGTACACTTGCCACTGTATCTTCCTTTATCTTATCTTCACAATCTCGATCTTCACACCACATTGCCTTAATAAAACCAGGGGTGTTATTAATAATATTTGTGAATTCATCTATATCCTTAGCTACATAAGTCTTTTGGTCTCTCATATTTACTGCCTTATTAAATAGACTTTGTTGGACATCCTCTAATTGTTTTTGAATACTTTCATTTAAATTATCCATTGATAATATAGTCTTTTCTCCATTGTCTCTTCTAGCAATAACTACTTGATTATTTTTTATATCCCTAGGTCCTATTTCTAATCTAATGGGAACACCCTTCATCTCCCATTGATTAAACTTCCAACCTGGTGAATATCCATCACTATCATCAATTTCTACACGGAATTGTTCTTCTAATTGTTTTTTAATCTCATATGCCTTATCTAGTACACCTTCTTTATGCTGGGCAACTGGAATTACCACAACCTGTGTAGGTGCTATTTTTGGAGGCAATACTAGACCATTATCATCACTGTGGACCATTATTAGACCACCAATCAATCTAGTAGAAAGTCCCCAAGAGGTATGGTATGGATATTCTATATCCCCTTCTCGTCCAGTATAGGTAATATCAAATGCCTTTGTAAAGTGCTGTCCTAAGTTATGGGAAGTTCCAGATTGCAATGCCTTACCATCATGCATTAATGCTTCCATGGTATAGGTTGCAAAGGCACCTGCAAATTTTTCCTTTTCACTTTTTCGTCCAACAACCATTGGAATAGCCAAGTGCTTCTCAGCTACATCTCTATATATATCCAACATTTGTAATGTCTCTTCCTGGGCTTCTTCATAGGTTTCATGGAGTGTATGTCCTTCCTGCCATAGAAATTCAGATGTTCTTAAGAAGGGTCGAGTACTTTTTTCCCATCTTACTACACTACACCATTGATTATATAGATATGGTAGCTCTCTCCATGACTTAAGCCATTTAGAATACATGCTGCAGATAATTGTTTCAGATGTAGGGCGAATGGCTAACCTCTCTGCTAGTTTTTCATTTCCACCATGGGTAACCCAAGCTACCTCTGGTGCAAAGCCCTCCACATGTTCAGCTTCTTTTTGAAGTAAGCTCTCAGGTATCAGAAGTGGAAAGTACATATTTTTATGTCCTGTTTCCTTAAACCTCTTATCATAGGCTGCTTGAATATTTTCCCATATTGCATAACCATATGGTCTAATAGTCATAAAACCCTTTACGGGTGAATAATCCACCATTTCTGTTTTTAAAATAATATCAGTATACCATTGTGCAAAATCCTCATCCCTTGATGTGATTTCCTGAACCTTTTCCTTATTTGCCATTATTTAGCCTCCTTTTTCTTTTCCTTATCAAAACAAAAAAACCTTCCTTCCCAATAGGGACGAAGGTTACTCGCGGTACCACCCTGATTGATAGATATAGATCTATCCTCTCATTGTATGATAACGGTATTAAACCGAAAGACTTTTTCAGCCTCAGCTCCAGGGTGGGTTCAAAGGAATATTATTGTAGAATTTTTCAGCCAAAGAATTCTACTCTCTGGACAATTAATCCCCTTTACTAGTCCCTTTCCTAGCTTTTATATATTTAAATCTTATTATAGGTTATATGTATAATGTTGTCAATAATCAAGGTTTTTCCACTTTAATTATTGTTCCCACATGATTAAATTTTAGCAAAAAAAAATGGCGGAGAAGGAGGGATTTGAACCCTCGCACCGGTTACCCAGCCTATACCCTTAGCAGGGGCACCTCTTTAGCCACTTGAGTACTTCTCCTTATTTTATGGCGGAGGGGGTGGGATTCGAACCCACGGTCCCTTTCGAGATCACTGGTTTTCAAGACCAGCTCCTTAAACCGCTCGGACACCCCTCCGTTTTTTCGGCACATTCTATATATTAACATATAAGTACTGCCTTGTCAATAAAACCGGAATTGTTAGTTTATTCCTTTATAGGTTTTTTTTAATCTTTTATTTGTTGCTTCTCTTATAATGGTATAAATAACTGCCATACTGGGAACCCCTAGCATCATTCCTAATATTCCAAACATGCTTCCTCCAATAATAATAGCAAGAAATACCCAAAAACCATCTAAGCCGATTGCCTTACCTACTACCTTAGGATATATAAAATTCCCTTCTATTTGTTGGATAATAAGAATAAAAAGTATAAATATTAAGGCTTGCATAGGATTTTCCATAAATATAATAAAAGCTGCAGGAATGGTCCCAATATATGCTCCCAATAATGGGATTAAACTTGTTATACCTATTAATACACTGATTAGGGGGACATAGGGTAATCTCAAAATCGCCATACCAATAAAACACATAGTCCCTAGTATTATCGCTTCAGTTAATTGTCCTCCTATAAATCTAGTAAATGTATGATTAATCTCTTTAGCTATATGGGAAATCCTACTGGATACCTTATCACTTGTATAGGTATTAATTAGCTTTCTTAGAATATGAATAAGCTTTTCCTTATAAAGTAATATATATATTGAAAATATAATTCCAATAAAGAAGTTTACCACACCCGATGCAAAATTTAAAGTAAAATTAAAAATCTTATCAATGGTATTAGCTGTAAATTCTCCAATGGATTGTAATAATTCTTTCCAATTCCCCAATAATTCATTTAAATCTTCATTAGATAAACCCAATTTCAAAAATAAGTCATTGGAGCTTTTCTTCAGGGATTCTGAATATTGAGGTATTGTATTTACTAAAGTTTCTGCACTTTCAATTACCTGGGGTACAATAAAAAATATGATTGCAGTTATAAATGTTATGGTGATAAGATATGTAAGTATTATTGAGAACAACCTTCTCTTTTCATAAAGCCATTTGACATTAGTAAAAACCCTAAATCCTTTTTCAATAATTTTTAGTAAAATATTTAATATAAATGCAATAAATATTCCTATTATTATAGGAGATAGTATTCCCATAATATTAGAAATTCCAGATGAAACAAGCTTGATATTTGTTAATGCCCAATATAACACTACTATATATGTTGCTATAAGGATTAACTTTCTTGTACTCTTTTCCAATGGATTTATTCCTCCTCGGTTAACACCTTTGCATTAACTTCAAGTACACGTCTGGTGTCAGTTTTTGTTACGGTAATACTTAAATTTTCATATATAAAACTGTCACCTTCCTTTGGGATTCTGTTTAACTCTTGTGTTACAAATCCACTAACGGTATTAGCATTATATTCTCGATCTATATTAAAATATTCTAACATCTTATCTATATTAGCACTGGCAGATATCCTATATTCATTCTCCTTTATCTTAACAAAATCCTCTATTACCTCATCATGCTCATCCCATATTTCCCCCACCAGCTCTTCTAAAATATCTTCAAGGGTAACAATACCCATTGTACCTCCATACTCATCTGTAATAACCGCCATATGGGTCTTTCTTTTTTGTAATAGCTTCAATAACTTGGATATTTTCATAGTAGGTGTTACAAAAACCACTGGTTTAATAATATTTTTAATAAACTTTTCCTGATTCCTTAGAAAGGTATTAAAATTTTTTTCATGGAGCACTCCAATTATATGATCAATATTACCTTGGTATACAGGTAATCTTGAATAATTACTTTCAAAAAATAATTGCTCTATTTGCTCGTTTGTATATTTTAAATCTACTGCTATTACATCGACCCTAGGGGTTAACACATCTCTAACATCAAGGTCATTAAACTCAATAGCGGAACGAATAAGTTCACCCTCCTGCTCATTAATACCACCCTTACTTTGTGCTTCATGTACTATTGTTAATAGTTCATCCTCGGTAATTCTTTGATCCCTCTTCACCTTAAAAAATCTCGATAATAGCCTTTGCCATTGGGCAAAGATATAATTAATTGGTCTAAAAACAAACATAAGAAACCTAATCATCGGTGAAGAAAACATGGCAAACTTTTCTGGAGTTTCCTTTGCCAGGCTTTTAGGTGAAATTTCACCGAATATAAGTACTAATATTGTCATTATAATAGTGGATATTGTAATACCAGCATTCCCATAAATATCAGTGAAAATAACGGTTGCAAGGGATGCTGCTATTATATTAACTATATTATTTCCTATTAAAATTGTAGATAAAAGATTATCATATTGCTCTGACAATGTTAATGTTAAATTAGCTCTTTTATTACCCTTTTTTTCTAAATTTTTAAGGCGTATTTTATTTAAGCTAGAAAATGCTGTTTCAGTAGCTGAAAAATAAGCTGATATAGCTATTAAAAATACTATAATAACTATAATTAAAGTTCTATTTTCGTCCATTATTAATATTCACTCCAAGATGATTAAGTTATTATAGTATTATCACCAAAATATCTACTTTTTAAAAACATAGGTAGGTTCTACATTCCTATTTTTTCTAATCCACCCATATATGGTCTGAGTTTTTCTGGAATTATTACACTTCCATCCTCTTGCTGATAGTTTTCTAAAATAGCTGCAACAGTTCTGCCTACTGCCACTCCTGAACCATTTAATGTATGAATGAATTGTGCTTTTTCCTTTGGTGCTGGACGGAATCGAATATTCGCCCTTCGTGCTTGGAAATCTTCAAAGTTACTGCAGGAGGAGATTTCCACATAACGATCATAGCTTGGCATCCATACCTCAAGGTCATATTTTTTGGCTGCAGTAAAGCCAAGATCTCCTGTACATATCCTTACTACTCTATAGGGTAATCCTAATAATTGTAATACTTTTTCTGCATCATTTGTCAGCTTTTCTAGCTCCTCATAGGAATGTTCGGGATGAGCAAACTTCACTAGCTCTACCTTATTAAATTGATGCTGGCGAATTAATCCCCTTGTATCTCTACCTGCTGATCCTGCCTCTGCTCTAAAGCAGGCACTATATGCCACATGTTTTATTGGAAGTAACTCCCCATCCAATATATCATTTTTGTACATATTGGTTACTGGTACCTCTGCGGTGGGTATAAGGAAGTAATCATTATTGGTTTTAAATGCATCCTCTTCAAATTTAGGTAATTGCCCTGTTCCTGTCATACTATCCCTATTTACCATATAGGGCGGTAGTATCTCAGAATAATTGTGGTGATCAACATGTAGATCTAACATAAAGTTAATTAAAGCCCTTTCTAGTCTAGCACCTAATCCTCTATAAAAGGTAAATCGTGCCCCGGTTACCTTCCCAGCTGTTTCAAAATCCAATATATTTAAATCAGTTCCCACATCCCAATGTGCCTTGAATTTAAAGTTAAACTCTGGGGTCTGTCCCCATTTCCTAACTTCAATATTATCATCATCGGTATCTCCAACGGGTACATCAGGATTTGGTACATTGGGAATTCCTAACAATCTTTCCTTCAATTCATCTTCAACTTCTCTTAATTCACTATTTATATCTTTTATCCTTTGGGATAACTCCTTCATTTCCTCCATAATAGCACTAACATCTTGTCCCGCTTTTTTTAGCTTAGGTATTTCCTTAGATACAACATTCTGTTTATTTTTTAGCTGCTCTACCTCTCCTAATATCTCTCTTCTTTTCTCATCTAAGCCTAAGAGTCCTTCTAAATTATAGTCCTCTCCTCTTTTATCTAATCCTTTCTTTACATCCTCAAACTCATTTCTAATTCTCTTTATATCTAACATTTTTTTCTCCTTTCTTTTACTATGTAGAACTGTTATTTAAAACAAAAAACCCCCATCCCTGTTAAGGGACGAGAGTCATATCCCGCGTTGCCACCCTGATTAATTGGTTACACCAATTCACTCAAAGGACCATAAGGAGTCCAATCCTAACTTATTTTGTTAAAATCTCATGGATGGATTCAAAGATTCCCTTTATCGATTTACACCTACCATCGACTCTCTTTAAAAAAGATATCCTTTACTATTTCCCTTCATCGATTATTCTATTTGATTTTTACAATATTATATAATGAATAGCTTTATTTGGCAATGATATTAATTTAAAATACATTGCCGTTATAATCATTATATGTTTATTTCACATTTCTAAACATAAAATATTGTCTCCCACTATTTCGCTTACTCCCTTTGCATCCCCTAATTTTATATGGTAGGAAATAGAACTTTCTTATCATATAAAATTGTATATTTTTTTATTTTTTGTAAATAATCAAGATATATAGAATGGTGGGGGTTATAAAATGTCAACAACAAAATTAGAGGTCTTTGGTCAAATAGCTGACTTAAAGGAAATTGATTATAGAAACACCTTAGCAATCGCCAGTATGATTGAGGTCTTGATAGATAAGGGTATTATTACTAAAAGAGATATTGCTAGAAAGGCTCACGAACTAGAGCATATAACTACTGAGGAAATAGCATCAAAAGAGCGTCTACGACGCTCTCGCTAGGGAATCCTAAGTTCGGATGACACTTACTTTAGATAACATTTACTTTATTGGTATATCTATAACCTTGTTCATTTCTTTTTTGTAGTGAATTTTATTTATCTTAAGTTCTAATTCTTCTCCTATGGTCTTAAAGGATATTATTCTCCTTTTAATTATCCCATCCTTGGTTTTTTCATATTCTTCATCATGGGTATTTTCTAGAAAAACCTCTTGACCGTCTGCTATTAATTGTATATCAGGAAATAATACATCTTCATTACTTTCTATGGTTATCTCTGTAGTATTATCGGTTTGGTTTACTTTTAGTATTTTTACCCATTGACCTTCTATCTCTACTCCCTTTGTCTTACCCTTCTCTATTGGAATTACCTTTTTTATTTTTTTATCTATGGTTAGATTTATTATTGCTAGCTTTAAATCCTCTATGTTCTCTGGTAAGGGCTCAAATATATGCTCAAAGGTAATACCCCTAAGGTTTGTTCTTACTCCAGTACTAACTGACTCATAAACCTGTCTATCTACTATTAGCGTACAGTCTATTATGGGTCTTACCTGTTCTCCCTTTAGCTTTTCCATGGCTAAATCCCCTAGGCTTGCTAAGGAACCACTGATTACAGTCTGGGTGCTAGTGGCAAGAATATCTTTAAATCTTATTTCTTGATTTTCTAAAGTAATACTCTTATTTAACTTTTGCTTTATACTATGTCCCATAGCCTTATTACGATCTAAGGTAAAACCTATGCTAAATTCCTTATATTCTTCATTAATTTCAAAATGTCCCTGAAACTTTAGCTTTCTTTCATAAAATGATGGTGGTTCAAAGGAATGAATCATTACTAATTCTTTAGTAGCTTCATTAAATTCTCCCTGTCCTGAATTAGGATTATACTCTCTAAACAACCCCCTAATACTTAAGGGTGCTATACTAAAAAAAGTATCATCATTTTTAGCATTAGGATCCTTTATTCTGTAGAATGCCAATAGTTGATTATCATCCACCATAATACCATCTAGAGTAATTTTCACACCATTATTAAAATTAAAGCTCTTTCCTATTTCTTGTCCCTTTCCTAACTCATTTAAATCCTGTAGGCTTTGGGACATGACGCTATCATATCCAAGTAGCCTCTTCCCATAATAAGCTATGGCATTATAATTATAGGTGAAAATAAACGCTATGACTAAAATGGCAGCAACAGCTAATCTTTTCCACTGAGGAGTTCTCATCTTTTTATTCTCTAAAGCATTTTTTAATCGTCCTTCCATTTCCTCTGGGGCTTCTAACTCATCATATACTTCTTTATTTTTTCTCAATAGCTCTTCTATATCCCTCACTTAATATTCACCTCCAAGTCCTTTTCTTAGATTTCTAAGTCCATTAAAGATTCTTGATTTAATCGTACCTATGGGAGTGTTGGTTATTTTTGATATGGTTTCATAATCTAAGTCCAGATAATATCTTAATTTTATGACCTCCATATGTTTAGGGCTTAGCTTCTCTAGTTCCTTTTCCAAATCCAGCTCCTGATCCTTTGCTATAAAATCATTACTTTTACTTTCTTGCTCCAAATGATCAAATAGAATAATCTTCTTTTGTTTTCTTATTTTATTTAAGCAACAAGAAACTAATATTTTCTTACTCCAGCTATAGAAGGCATCTTCCTTCTTGAGACTTTTGATTTTACTATATACTATAAGAATCATATCCTCTAGGGCATCTAAGGCATCATCCTTATTCTTCATATATACAAAGGCTAGTTTATAGTATTCGTTTTTCCTATCCATGATAAGGGAAACTAAGGCATCCTTGTCTCCTGCCATCGCTTTTTTTATATTCGTTTTTTCCTCCAAGGATGATCCCTCCTTCTACTAGTAAGAGAATTAACCTATGTAAAAAGTTCATTATATTTTCATTTATTCTATCATTACAAACCCATTTTTTATATGGTACCTCCAATTAAAAACTAAAAGGGAATCCTAAGATTGGGATTCCCTTTTTATACCTATAATATATTATTGATCTATTTCTTCTTCCTCTTGGAGAATATTTTCCTCAATCCCCTGTTCTATCTCTTCCTCAACTTCACCGGCTCCAGTGGATTGTTCTAATTCGTTTAAGGCATCCTGTAGCTGTTGTAAATAGTTTCCGTATTCCGCCCAATTCCCTTGTTTTTGTGCTTCCTCAGCCTGATCGAATAATTCATTAGCTTTTCTTATTTGTTCTTCAATACTTCCTATTAGAGGCGGTGTGGTCTCCCCACCTGGATCTGTTGGTTCTCCTTGCTCAGTCTCTTCCTCATCTTCTGCCAGACCAAAGATCTTATTTAAAGCAATCTCTAAGCTTTCCTCCATAACTATTTGGTTTTCATAGGCGACAATAACCCTTTTTACTTCAGGTAAATTTCTCTCTCCCCCGGTAGATTCTAAGTATACTGGCTCTACGAAGAGTAAAGACTCTTCGATCGGTATGGTTAAGAGATTGCCCCGAATAACATTTGAACCCTGTTGATCCAGTAATGTAAGTTCCTTGGAGATCTCCGTATTCTGATCTATTCTTTTTTCCATCTGCATTGGCCCATAAACTAGTTTTTCTTTTGGGAATCTATATACCACTAGCCTACCATAGTTCTCACCATCATTTAATGCCGCCATCCAGGAGACCATATTGTCCTTATCCCTTGGGGTATAAGGTATCATAAGCATAAATTCTTCTTCATCTATATCAGGGTCCTTCATGATAATATATGCAGATTCTACCTTTTCCTCTTCTCCACCGCCATAGATTTGATTAGCTACTTGCCAAAGATCTTCTTTATTATAAAAGACGGTTGGATTCTCCATATGATAAGTTCTGTACATTTCACTTTGTATATCAAAATAGGTTTGTGAGTACCTAACATGACTTCTTAGTCCTTCTGGCATTTCGTCAATATCGGTTAATAAATCCGGATAAATTTTCCCATATGTGGTGGATATGGGATCATCTTTATCTATCTGATAAAAGGTGGTGTCTCCATTAAATGCATCTACCACTACCTTTACTGAATTCCTTATATAGTTAAATGAGTTTTGTCCAAAGGGTTGTGAATAGGCATATCGATCACTGGAGGTAAAGGCATCGATTATCCAATATAGCTTTCCATTATCAATGACTAAATAGGGATCCTGATCATAGTCAAAGAAGGGTGCAATCTTTTGAACACGCTCCATAATATTTCGATGAATCAATATCTTACTTTCAGAGTTAACATCATTGGATAGAATTATCCTAAGACTACCTTGGTTTACTGCAAAGAGTATTCTCTTTAAGAAGTTTAGTTGAATTCCTGCATCTCCTTCATAAAGATATTCAACATTGTCATTTCCTGAAGGATAGTCAAACTCCTTGGTATTGGTGTTGGTAATGACATAATCATTGGTCAATTCCCCGAAGTAAATCCTAGGCTCGGTTATTTCAAGATCTTCACTGCCTTGAGGGGGGATATCCCTCATCATTAATTCAGGTTGTCCCACTTCATTTACTCTATTAACAGGTGAAACCGCTGCCCCAAATCCATGGGTATACTTAAGGTGAAGATTAATCCAAGACTTAGAGCTTTCATCTATCTTATCCTGATTTAACTCCCTGGCGGATAAAAAAACCTGGGTATAATCGCCATCAATATGGTATCGATCGATATCCACATCATTAAACTCATAATATCTTCTAAATCCCTGTAATGAATTATACATGGATAGTGTTGGTCTATAGTCATTAATGGGAATATTATTTATGGTGATATTATTCTTTGCAATACTTTCAGCCGTAAGATCTTGCTCAACAGGAAACTCTCTATCCTCTACCTCGCCTAATCCATAGGCTTTTTGGGTGTATTCTATATTATTTATAATATATGGCTGCTCTTTAACTAATTCATTAGGGGAGACGATAAAGTTTTCTATGGCTAATGCCCCTATATTACCTAATAGTGAGATGACAATAAGGCTTATTGGGCCTACTAAAGCCAGCTTAATCTTTCTTCTATAGCCTGCAATGATAACTAAAATTGCACTAATAACAGCAACCACCATGGAAATTCTATATACCCATAGGGTAACATTAAGATCAGTATATCCAGCTCCATATACAAGCCCTGTAGGTGAATATAAAAGAGTATAACTTCTTAAATAATATCCAGCAGCTAAAAACAGAAAAAATATTCCTATAACAATAGCTAATTGTTTAGATGCCATAGACAAGAATTGTTTTGAGATGTCCTTAATATCTAATTGCTTTATATCATCTCCACTGAATACTCCTTGTTTGCCCTTTAATGTGAACAAAATAATAAATAATACAAAGGATGCGATAGCTATTGTTATCAAAACTGTTAATCCAGTAGAATATAATTGCTCAAAAAAAGGCAGTTTAAATACATAAAAGGACATATCTTGATTAAATATAGGATCATTTATTCCAAAATCTGAGGAATTATTAAATTCTAATAACTTATACCATAGATTGGAGGTAATTAAAGTTGAGAGAAAAATAGAAAGAATAGTAGAACCTAAAAATACCCATCTATTTTCTTTTTTATTTTGAATCTTAGAGTTAAATACCGACATCTTTTTATTATACAATGCTTTTAATAGAGCAAAATAAATATACAATATTATAATTAATATAATAAAAAGTGGAATCCCAATCTCTATTTTTGTTATTAATTCCTTAAAAAACACTTGAACATAATCTACTTCTGAAAACCATAAATAATTTACGATAAAACCAGTGCTACTTAATAGTATTAGTCCAACCAGTACTACCACAGCTACGACTATCCACATAGGTTTTCTACCGGTACCCTTTTTTAAAATCATTAAGCCCCTCCTCATATTACTTGTTATTTTCTGATTACTCTTCCACTAAAAGATCCTCTTTTTTAAGTTTTGAAATAATTTCATTATAGGTTTCTTCATCAGGAACCTCTATAGTATGTAAGTGCACTCCTTCTGTTAAAGAAGATAATGGCTCAGCCTTAAGATTTTTAAAGCTCTTTACAAAGTCATTTAAATCCTTTCTAGAGTTTATCATTAGATTTGCCTTAATCTCACCATATACAGGATGATCTACCATCACATCTATTATTTTAGCTCCCATATCTACCATAATTGCTAATTCATCAAATATTTCATCTGCCCTATGACAACAGGCTATTGTTTTCTTTATTGTGGATGATGATGAAAAAGGAAAGATATATCCCTGTGGCGTAGCTATGATACTTTCTCCAGCTGCCCTTAATATAGCTATATCCTGTACAATTACCTGTCTACTTACATTATATAGTTTAGCCAATTCTGTTCCTTTAATCGGCTGAATTTGTTTCTTTATACTAGATAATATTTTTTCTCTTCTTTCATTACTATCCAATTTATCACCTTCTATAATGTACAAACTATTTTGTACATTATATCACTTTTATAGGGATTACAAAATACTAAATAATTATAAAAAAGCACCAGGGTTTATATGAGTCCCCGATGCTTTTTGGTGGTTAACTATTTTTAAAAAAGTGCTTCCTTTACAGCAGGTTGTGTTTTAGCTATTAACTTACCCTTAGTAAAGTTATACAGTACTTCTTTTTTATTATTTAATGCTTTATAAAAATTGTCAGAATTTAAAACTATAAAGCTTGCTGGATTTCCCTCTTTAATAGCATAGCTTTCTCCTAGATTCAATGTCTTAGCTGCATTGTGGGTAATAAAATTATGGGAATTCAATATTTCCTCATAGCCCATCATTTGACATACATGTAATCCCATATGTACTGCATCCCTCATATTTCCTTCTCCTAGGGGATACCATGGATCGAATACATCATCATGACCAAAGGATACATTAATACCCTCTGCAACTAATTCCTTTACCCTAGTAACCCCTCTACGCTTAGGATAGGTGTCAAATCTCCCTTGAAGATGTATATTTACTAATGGATTGGCTATAAAGTTCATTTCGCTCATTTTTAATAATCTAAATAGCTTGGATGCATAGGCATTATTAAAGGAATGCATTGATGTGGTATGACTTGCTGTCACCCTATCCCTTAAACCGGATTCATATGCCCTAGCTGCTAAGGTTTCAACGAAACGAGACTGTTCATCGTCAATCTCATCACAGTGAACATCCACTAAAAGATCATACTTCTGGGCAAGTTCTACTGCAAAATTCAAACTTTCCACCCCATATTCCCGGGTAAATTCAAAATGTGGAATTGCCCCTATAACATCACAACCCATTTTTGCAGCATTTTCCATTAATTCCTTTCCATTGGGATAGCTCAATATTCCCTCTTGAGGGAAAGCAACAATCTGAATATTCACCTGCTCCTTTAACTCTTCCCTTAATTCTAACATTGCTTGCATTGCAATTAATTTTGGATCAGTTACATCTACATGGGTGCGCACATGACCAATTCCATTTTTTGCTTGATTTCTTATGGTGCTTCCGGCTCTTTTCTTTACATCCTCTATGGTTAATTTTTCCTTTCTCTCTGCCCACCGAGCAATACCTTCAAATAATGTTCCTGACATATTCCAATTAGGATCCCCTGCAGTTTGAGTTGAGTCTAAATGAATATGAGATTCAATAAATTGAGGCAGTACCATGCACCCATCACAATCTATTACTTCTATACCTGCTTCAGGAGTAATATTAGGTGCAATCTTTTCAAACCTTCCATTTTTAACTAAGATATCGTTTTGTTCTGTGCTATTCTCTAGATGTACATTCTTTACTAACATAGCTTTCTCACCTCTCTATTTGTTGTTAGTTACCACTTCATAGATATAATAAACAATAGCCGATACAATTAAAGAGTTTAATGGGGGTATACCTATTGTTACAAATACTCCTGCCAAGACACCAGCCACAACAGCCAGTATGGCTCCATAATTTACACTCTTAGTCTGTATTTTTCCTTCTTCATATGCCTTTTTATTCATAAAGAAATGAATAATTATAACAACACCAACAGGAGGAATCATTCCTCCTAAAATACTTAAATAGGCTACAAAATTATTATACAGCCACATAGCAGCTAAGGTACCAATAGCGCCGCCTACCAATACCATAGGCTTACTTTGAATTTTAGTAATATTTGCAAGACCCAAACCAGCTGTATAAAGGGCATTATTATTGGTTGTCCAAATATTAAGCCCTAGTACTAATATTGCTGGTATCATTAATCCCTGGGCAATTAAGATATCAAATATATCAGCATTTCCAGTAACGGCTCCACCTACTGCCCCAAATACAAACATAATGCTATTTCCGGCGAAGAAGGCTACAATAGTTGCCCACACTGCTATATTTGTAGTCTTAGAAAATCTAGTAAAGTTTGGTGTTGCTGTACCTCCACTTATAAAACTACCTATAACGATAGATAATGCTGCTGCCATAGTAATGGGTTGAGCTGGAAATTCTGCAAATACATTTCCAAATCCATTTACTTGGTTGATTCCAAAATTCACTGAATATATTCCCAAAGCTGCAATCAGGGGTACTGCAATAGAGCCTAAAATTGCAAGGGCTTTAATACCATAATAAGCCGTAGCCGTCATTAAAATTCCCATTACTATAATCAATACAGTTTGATTAATATTTAAAAGTAGACCAACAGGAATGGCAAACATGGCTACCCCCACTCCAAACCATCCTATTTGAGTAAAGCTTATTAATACTGATGAGAGATATGATCCCTTCTCCCCAAAGGAATGTCTAGCTAACAAATCCAATGTTAAACCAGTCTTTTGTCCAATAAATGCTAAGGCCCCAGTATAGGCACCTAAAAAACCATTCCCTAAAGACATGGCAATGAAAAAGTCCCTCATATTAAGTCCAATCCCTAAGTTTCCACCTGCTGTCATACTAGGTGAGAAAAATGTAAAGCCCACCATTACAACCAGCACAGCCCAAAAACCTTGACGACTAGCTTCATCAACAGCAGACAAGGAGTGTTCCGTATCCACCACATTTTTACCTTTATTTTCAACCATCATAATCCTCCTTTGCTTATACTTGTCCATATATAGATATAGTCTATTATTTTTCATTATTTCCTTAATATATGTATTTTATAACATAGGAGTATCTAGTAAAAAAAATAGACAACCAAGTTTATATGGTTGTCCAATCATTGTGAAAAGTTTAGAACAGTAAAATCTTAGATCCTTCATCACAGGCTCCTGAGTATAAGAATTATCTTTATGTCCTGAATTATCTTTCTTCCAAAAAATAAAAAATCCCGCAACGACCTACTCTCCCGGGGCGTTACCACCCAAGTACCATCAGCGCTGAAGGGCTTAACTTCTGTGTTCGGGATGGGAACAGGTGTGACCCCTTCGCTATCGTCACGGAATATCATAGTTATTAGGGAACAGTTGTAAGGGAACGGTAAAAGCTTAAAGGCTTTTAGGGTCGGGTTCCAGTGTTTTTCTGTTCCCTGTTCCTTGTTACCTTATAACTGCTTTTATGCTCTTTAAAAATCTACACAAGGAAAACTTTAAGGTCAAGCCCTCGACCGATTAGTATCAGTC
>CAZHJK010000023.1:0-2030 GCA_964533275.1 uncultured Eubacteriaceae bacterium
TTTATTTCTTTTGATTGTTTTCTTTATAAATCTTTTCTTGACATATTACCAGATTGCTTTCCAGATATTAAATTTAGTTATTAGTAAATTTCTGAGATGATTGAGATAAAATATCCCTAAGTTGAAATCTCCCTCTACTTATTCTTGACTTCACAGTGCCCAAATTAATATCTAATATATCTGCTATCTCTTGGTATGAAAATCCATTAAGATCCTTTAAAATAATAACATTGCTATATTCTTCTTTTAATTCTTTTAAAGCACTTAATATTAATTTCCTTTCCTCCATATGCTCTAATTGTTCTTGGGGCTGTAATCCCTCATCCTTAATTTCACCTTGTGCATTTATATCTTCAAAGGCTATAGTATTTTTCCTTTTTCTTAAGTAATCTTTACTGGTGTTTATTGTAATACGATAAAGCCAGGTCGAAAATGAACTTTTTTCTTTAAATGTAGCAATGCTTTTAAAGGCTTTAATAAAGGTATCCTGAGCAATATCCTTGGCATCTTCTTCTTTACCTACTAATCCGAAAGCAATATTGTATGTTTTCTTTTCATAATTAGAAATTAAAATTTCAAAAGCTGTAAGGTCTCCTCTTTTACAACGATGGATTAGCATTTGCTCCATGTCATTCATTAATTTCCCTCCTTTATACTTTGACGATTTATATAACAAATAAGTTCCAATTATAATATATTATTTATACTTCATTTCTTCTTTTTAATAAAATATCCTTTATTTATGGGAAAAAAATAAAGCGGATTTTTATTCCGCTTTACCTTATGTTATTATTACACTTTGATTTAAACTATATGGATGAAAAACACCCTCTAAAGTTTCTAATTCTTTTGATACAACTGCTGTAGCATGGTAAAGAAAATCGTCCTTTATTATATATCTTAAATCTGTAAACCTTACATAATAATAATCACCTTTATCTTGTATATCTATATGATACATAGGTGTAAAGTTATTAAAGAATTCACCAACAGTACTTCTTACTATTTCTTCATAGATGGGAATTTCTCGTTTTTCTAATTCCTTTAGTACTTGAAATTGCCTATTGAAAATATTTACTTCTCCTACAATAAATTTTTCCTTGGCTTCAACTATAAAATGCCATTTGTGAATGCGTGTCATAGATGGTAGCAATTTTACCTTCTTAATGTGTATTTCTCCACCTAACCTATGAATTATTTTATCGCAGATTATGTTTCTAGCAATCATTCTTATATATAGGTAAACAAAGAATATAAGCCCTGCCTTCATAGATAATATATTATTTGGCTCATTGGAAATAAGCATATACAAGGATAGTATAATTACTACAGGATCATAGACTAAAAGTAAACTTCCAGAATATCTTTTTTTACTTAGTGGCCAAAATATCTGTGCTCCATAGGAATTTAGAATATCCAGAAGACTATGGGATAATGTACCTAAAAAGGTCCATAATAAAATTTTTAAAAAGGTAGTTCCCGGAAATATAAAGCTTAATATCATCGAGATAATCATAGAAATTCCTACTAAAAATGGAATTGAATGGGACATGCCCCTATGGTTTTTAAGATAAGAAAGATGTCCTTTGCACTGCATTACAATATCTAAATCTGGTGACATCGCACCAAGAGTTGCTCCAATACTTACTGCTCCTATAATTGGTTCCCCACTAATAGACGCAATGGCAAGACCAACCATGCCATGTGTAATTGGATCCATGTCATTCCCCCTCTAATTTTAAACTACCCAATTATTATAACATAAAAGTAGTGTTATAGGATAATTTTTATTTAGAGATGAATGCAAAGGTGACAATAAAATCCTATTGCAATAACTAGTTAATTATGCTAATATAAGAAAGTACTATTTTTACATGCCGAAGTGGTGGAATTGGCAGACGCGCTGGATTCAAAATCCAGTGTAGGCAACTACGTGTGGGTTCGAGTCCCACCTTCGGCACCATTTTTTTTTGCCTAAAATTAGAAGGTGGGGCGAGAACCCACTTAAAAAAGCCCTTATAAAGTAAAAA
>CAZHJK010000023.1:2130-46435 GCA_964533275.1 uncultured Eubacteriaceae bacterium
ATATGCCAGTCGGGCTCCGACTTCGAGTCCCACCTTCGGCACCATTTTTTTTTGCTTAAAATTAGAAGGTGGGGCGAGAACCCACTTAAAAAAGCCCTTATAAAGTAAAAAGTTAATTGTAAAGTACTTTGTAAATACATATATCACACTATATTTATAAAATATGCCAGTCGGGCTCCGACTTCGAGTCCCACCTTCGGCACCATTTTTTTTTGCCCAAATTACAAGGTGGGCGAAGAACCCACTTTAAGCCCATATAAATATCAATAGTAAATACAAGTACAAATTCTAATATATATTATAAAGTATCAATTATCGTAAGATGCCAGTCGGGCTATTATAATTGATTTAATTTTTCTTCATCTGAAATATTTTTATTTAACAGTTCTGAAAAATCAATGTCTGATGACATTAGTTTTTTTAATTTACCAGCCATGGCTATATCATTGATTAAAATAGCTCCTACTAGCTTTCCATTTAAGAAAAACAACTTTTTAAATATATTATTTTTATCCCTTTCTATCTTTATTGATTCGTATTCTCCTTCCCCTGTACCTACATCTCCAATAGAAAATACCTTACTACCCATAACATTTAACATATTAGATGGAATTATTTCTTCATACTCTTGTTTCTCTCCAATCATATTCAATCCTGCGATTTTACCCTGTTCTATTGCAATAGGCCAAATTCCAAATGATTTTCCATTAAATTCACATACATCACCTGCAGCATATATTTCTTCTTCACTTGTATTCATGAATTTATCAACTACAATAGACCTGTTAATTTCTAATCCTAATTCCTTAGCTAGTTGAATGTTTGAACGCACACCGGCTGAAAATAATACCAAGGATGTTTCTATATCTTGACCTCCTTTTATCTTACATCCCTCTACTTTGTTTTCTCCATAAATATTTTCAACCTGACCACCTAATAGAAGTTTTATCCCTTGCTCCTCTACAATCTTTCTCAATACTTTCGAACCTTCATTATCTAATTGTCGAGGTAGTAATCTATCAAAAAATTCTATCACTTTGATTTCGATTCCTAATTTATTTAAAGAATTTGCTGCTTCTAAACCTAACAATCCTCCACCAATTACAATTCCCTTATCAATATTTTTCGCATATTCTTGAATTTCCCTTAAATCATCTAATCCCCTAAGGGAGAATACCCCCTGCTTATCCCTGCCTTCCACCGGTGGTATAAAGCTAGAAGCTCCATTTGCTAATAATAACTTGTCATATACCAATTCTTCATTGTTAGATAGTTTTATAGTTTGCTTATTTTTATCAATACTCCTAACTTCTTCATTAAATATAACTTTTATATTATTTTCTACATACCAATTCTTAGGATGCATATAGATATCTTCAACATTAAAATCCTTAGATAAAAAATGTGATAATTGTGTTCTATAATAGGTGTAATAGTTCTCCTTTGTAATCATATGTATATTAGCCTCTTTATTTCTTTTTCTTATTTCTTCAGCTGCAGATAGTCCAGCAACCCCATTGCCTACTATTAAAATTTTCATGTTTTCCTCCCAATAAAAATATATTTATTTATTGTTAATTTTTATCCTATATTTACGGTATTAAACAATATGCCTAAGTACAATAGATATTTATTATTATTCTATGTTATGTTGATTTTATTATGTAACAAAGGAATAAGATACAAAGAGATTTGTTTTAGATTATCTAAGATTAACCATATAAAAACCCCCATAAGCTAGTTTTTAGGTCTAACTTCTGGGGGCCGGCTTATAATAGAGTGCTATAAAATGCTTTATATGCTTTATATGTCATATAAATATCTAGTTTGCTAGCTAATTCCATTGGTGCGTGCATGCTAAAGAGTGCAGGACCACAGTCTACTACATCCATTCCGTAATTTGCAAGAATATAAGCAATGGTTCCTCCTCCTCCTTTATCAACCTTGCCTAATTCACCCATTTGCCAAACAACACCATTTTCATTAAATAGTCTTCGTATTTCACCCACAAATTCTGCACTAGCATCATTACTACCACTTTTTCCTCTTGCACCTGTGTATTTAGTAAGAACTACTCCCTTACCTAAATATGCAGCATTTCTCTTATCATGGGTATCTGGGAAATTAGGATCAAATCCTGCATTAACATCAGCTGATAATACTTTAGAATTAGCCATAGCTCTTCTTACCATTAGATTATTAGGTATTTCATGGGTTAATTCAATTAACTCAGCTACCATATTCTCAAAAAATGCTGATTTCATACCAGTATTACCCTGACTACCTACCTCTTCTTTATCAGTCATCAATGCAACCGCAGTTCTTTCAGGATTATTAATATTAAGTATACCTTGTAATGAGGTATATGCACATATTCTATCGTCTTGACCATGGGCAACTATCATACTACGATCAAAACCAACATCCTTAGCATTATAAGCTGGTACTACCTCTAACTCTGCAGAAGCAAAGTCCTCCTCAACAATTCCATACTTCTCATTTAATAATCTTAATATGTTTAATTTTATTGGTTCCTTAATATCCTCTTGTCTATAGGGAATACTTCCTACTATGAGATTCAATCCTTCTCCAGTAATTCCTTCTCCCATTTTCTTTTCCATTTGTTCCTTTGCTAAATGAGGCAGTAGATCGGAAATATAAAATACTGGGTCATCATTGTCTTCGCCTATCTTTATATCTATTTTTCCTCCATTTTGTAGTATAACAACACCATGTAAACTAAGGGGAATTGTTGTCCATTGATACTTCTTTACTCCTCCATAATAGTGGGTCTTAAAGAAAGCAAGCTCTTGTTCTTCAAATAATGGATTTGGTTTTATATCTAAGCGTGGGGCATCAATATGTGATCCAATTATATTCATACCTTCCGTTAAATCCTTCTTCCCAATAACAAAAAGAGCTATTAAACTATTTTTATACTCACTATAAAACTTCTGCCCTTCCTCAATTTTTTGTTTTTGTTCTATTGCTTTTTCTAAAGATATAAAACCCTTTTCCTTTGCAAGTTTAATAATTTCCTTTGCACTTTCCCTTTCAGTTTTTCCCTCGTCTAAAAAATTCTTATAACCATTAGAAAAATCAAACACCTTTTCATTCTCATCCTGATTTATTAAAATCCATCCATTTTCCCATTTTTTTAATAATAATTCTTGTAATTCTTGGGATTCAGTACTCTTTTCCATAATATCTTCCTTTCCTAATTACCAATATATTCTATTATTATATCCTCTTTATATTATAATTTCCATAATATCATTTTTAAATCAATTCTATGCATATAAAAAAAGCAACCTATCCCTATTATGGGTTAGATTGCCTCATTTTATTTCCTAATACTCAATACTATTCATCAACTATTTCTATATTATCAAGCTGAGCTCTAAATGATTTTCTAAAGTTTTTAAGGTATTCTTTTCTCAGCTTTTCTTGTTCCTTTTTTTCTGTTTGGGATAGGCCCTCTTCCTTAGCTTTTTTTGCTAGGGCATTTATCCTATCTATTTTTTCCTTCTCAAGCATAAGCTTCTCCCTTCTTTTTTATTTTCTTTTTACTTTTCTTTTATTCCTGGGTATTTTCTTGTTTTTAGGAGTAATAGAATTATCCTTTTTAGGTTTCTTTTCTATTCTTCTTGGTTTTATAAGACATTTAGGTCCAAAACCTATTAAATCCTTTCTTCCTGCCTTTACTAATGCTTCAAATACCATATCATAGTTTTTTGGGTTTCTATATTGTATAAGTGCTCGTTGCATTGCCTTTTCCTTAGGGCTTTTTGCAACATATACCTTTTCCATAGTTCTTGGATCAATTCCAGTATAATACATAGCTGTTGAAAGACTGCCTGGTGTTGGGTAAAAGTCCTGTATTTGTTCTGGATTATAACCCATATCTCTAACATACTCTGCCAGTTCCACTGCTGCCTTTAAATCACTACCAGGATGACTAGACATTAAATATGGAACTAAATATTGATCTAAACTGAATTGCTTATTAAGCTTATAGAATTTCTTTGTAAAGGCATCATAAACCTCTTTCTTTGGTTTACCCATTTTTTCTAACACCCTTGAAGAAATATGCTCTGGTGCTACCTTTAATTGTCCACTAATATGATGCTGTACTAACTCCTTGAAGAAAGCTAAGCTTTTATCCTGCATCATATAATCATATCTTATACCTGAGCGTATAAATACCTTTTTCACCCTTGGTAATTTTCTTAATTTCCTTAGAATAGAGAGATACTCGCTATGATCTACATCTAAATTATTGCATGGTTTAGGAAATAGACATTGCTTATCTTTACATACACCCTTTTCCAATTGTTTTTCACATGAGGGTTTTCTAAAATTTGCTGTTGGTCCTCCTACATCATGAATATAGCCCTTAAAATCTGTTTGTTCAGTTATCTTTTTTGCTTCATCTATAATAGACTTTTCACTACGACTTTGGATGGTCCTCCCTTGGTGTAAGCCAAGAGCACAAAAATTACAAGCTCCAAAACAACCCCTTTGGCTAATAATGCTAAACTTTACTTCCCTAATAGCAGGTACATCTCCATATTTTTTATAAATAGGATGTATATCCCTCATATATGGCAACTGATATACATCATCTAATTCACTTTGCGTCATAGGATATTGGGGTGGATTTTGAATTAATAATTCTTTCCCATGATATTGAACTATTGCCTTTCCAGTAATAGCATCCTGCTGATCATATTGAGTTTTTGCTGCCTTTGCATATTTTTTCTTGTCTTCTGCTACTTCCTCATAGCTTGGTAGTATAATATAATCCGGAACATTTTCTAAGCTAGCCGCCGTATAACAAGTTCCCCTAATATATTGAATATCCTTAATTGAAATACCTGCTTCAAGAGCTTCAGCTAACTCAATAATAGATTTTTCACTCATGCCATAAAAAAGAAGATCTGCTTTTGAATCTAATAATATTGATCTTCTCACTTTATTATCCCAATAATCATAATGGGCAAAGCGTCTTAAACTTGCCTCAATTCCACCTATAATAATGGGTGTATTTTTAAAGGCTTCTCGTGCACGATTTGCATATACAATAGTTGCTCTATCTGGTCTTAATCCCATCTTTCCACCGGGGGAATAATAATCGTTTTTTCTCCGCTTTTTACTAACCGTATAGTGATTAACCATGGAATCAATATTGCCTGCTGTAATCAATATTCCTAAGCGAGGACTCCCTAATTTAATAAAATCAGTTACACTTCTCCAATCAGGTTGAGGGATGATTCCTACCTTATAGCCCATACTTTCTAACACTCTTGATATTATTGCTGTGCCAAAACTTGGATGATCTATATAGGCATCACCTGTTATTAGGAGGAAATCCAATTGATCCCAATTTCTTTCTTCCATATCCTTAATAGATATAGGTAAAAATTGATCATTCATCTATAAACCTCATTTCATTTATTCTACAAAAAAGCGTGTAACGAGCGCATGCGCTCTTTATCAAGGTATTTTAGTCCCTTGCGAGCAAGAAGAACATTCCTATTTCACAAAAGAAAAAGCATGGGAACCCCCATACTTCTTACTCTGATTTTTTAAGATTTACCAAATAACCTTCCACCCATTTAGTCCCACTCTTATATACTAAACTCATAATTAAAACTGAAACTATTGTTGCATACATTGGATTAACTGACAATCTTTGAAACACCGCAATAGGGAAATAAAATTCTAAAATATCTAATATCACTTCACAGCTTATAAAGGCGTACAATCCTATAGATAGCATACCTATTAAACTATATAACTTATTATTTTCCAAACTGCTCATTATAAAACATTTAAAAGCAGTAAAAATTAAAAATATATCAATAAATAATAAAGGAATAAGATAAAAAATCATAAATAATCACCTTTTCAAATAAGTTCAATTCCTCTATTATTTTAACATTATAAATTTTAAAAATCAAACAAACAGCATCCCTAATATACACTAAGTATTAAAGAACCCTAGATAAATTAAGTCTTTAATAGTCAATATTAAACAGATTAGATTAATAGAATATAAGTTTTAATTATTTAGTTTTGTCTTTAATTCTTTTAACTCTTGAAGTATTTCATGGTATTCTCTATCTAATAATTCCACATCGTCATTTTTTGAAGGCATTGATAATTTCCCAATAATTTCTGACATACGATTCTCTAAAATAAAAATCTTTTTCTCGATCTCTTCTTTATTTTTATTATCCAAAAATTTATTCAACATATTTAAATATTCTTTATAATTACCCAAAAACATTTTTGTTTTGTGATCTTCTATTGTCATAATATGATCTGCAACAGCATCAATAAAACTTCTATCATGAGATATAAATAATAAAGTTCTATCATATTCTCTGAGTGCTTCCTCTATAACTTCAAAGGAATTTATATCTAAATAATTAGTAGGCTCATCTAATATTAATAGATTGAAATCTTGTAATAATATTTTGGCAAAGGAAACCTTTACTTTTTCTCCCCCACTTAATACTCTAACCTTCTTGTAAACCATTTCTCTTTTAAACAATAATCTAGCTAGTAAGTTGCGTGCAAAGGTTTCTGGATATATACTACTTTCCATTACATTTTCTATGATACTTAAATCTTCCTTTAGGATGTTCATATCTTGACTAAAGTAGCCTATTTTTACTCCCTTAGCAATTTTTATATTAACATCCCTTTCTATTATCATTTTTATCAATGTGCTTTTCCCACAACCGTTAGGACCAATCAATGCTACCTTAGACCCGTTATAGATAATAAATTCAGCATCTTTTAATATAATCTTTTCATCAAAAACTTTATTTAATTTTGTGCCCTCTATTATAATTTTACTATGCAGCTTCTCAGTTTCCATTAGATCCAGCTTAATGCTTATTGGTTCCTTTGGTTTTTCTTTTTTATCTAAATGTTCTATTCTTTTTTCAATATTTTTTACTGCTCTTTCAAGATTTGCCTTTGCCTTTTGTCCTCCCATTTTATGAAGTCTTGCTTCAGAATTGCCCATTCTTTTGGGAGCCTTTTTTATACTTCTCACCTTTTTTGTTGTATTATCTACTACTTCTTTTAGTCGCTTTTTTTCTTTTACATACTTATCATATTCAACTTGTGCTCTATCTCTTTCTTGCTTTTTTTGAACTACATAATCACTATAATTCCCACTATATATTTTGATTTTTCCATCCTCTATTTCTAATATCTTATTACACACTTTATCTAATAAATTTCTGTCATGGGAGATTATTATTAATGCCCCTTTATATTCCTCTAACATCTTTTCCATGATTTCTATTCCTTCAATATCTAAATTACTAGTTGGCTCATCTGCTAATAACATTGCACTTTTCTTGCTAAGACTCTCTGCAAGTTTAAATCTGGTTTTTTCTCCTCCGCTCATACTATCATTCCAAGTATTTGAAACCCCCAACTTTGATGCAATCTCCCCACCTATACTTTTATTAACAGCATCTTCAAGCTGAGATATATATGAATAGCTACTAAATAATTCTACCCGGCCTTCATCTGGTTCTAATCTTTTACTTAAGATATTAAGAAGTGTAGTTTTTCCTACACCATTGGCACCAATTATTCCTATTTTATCTTCCGAATAAATTTTTAAGCTATCTATATCTAATACTAATCTATCTATAAAATATTTTTTAATTTTACTACATTCAATTAATAACATAAAAAAAACTCTCCTTATAGTGGAGAGGATATATAGATTTAATAGGCAAAAAAACACTGAAATTTCTTTGGTAGCTTTAGGCATTTATAATAGACTATTAACATCTATGAAATTATCCACTCACACAAATTTTAAATAAAAAAGCACAACAATAAAGCCTATAATAATGAAAACAAGACTTTATCTCTTTTATTTACATAGATACTTCGTGTGAATTAATTCTTCATATCTGCTAATACCCTAACCTTTCTTAAATATTTATAATTATTATACAAATTCCATACTTAATTGTCAAAAGATTATATCATCTAAATCTATTATATATGTATCATTTAAAATCTTTATTTTATCTAAAAATATATTAGATTCCTTTCTAATTATTGCTATTACTTCTTTTTCATTAAAGCAATTAAATATTTCTTCTTGATAATTAGTGGTTGTTTCTTCTAAATATCCAATCTCATCAAAGATTATTAATTCTACTGAGCTCTTTCTATATTTTTTTAAAGTTTCCACTCCAAAGGTTTCAAATCCATCTATAATAGGAATCATTCTATTGAATTTATTATTTATTTTTCCTATAATGGTATATTTTTTATAGTCTAGGGCATCTTCCAATAATAAATATTCGGGATGATCTGCCTTTTCAAACACTAATCTTGTATTTATTCCTCCATAATTTTTTCTATCCTTTAAAATCTCCCTTAGGAGAGTAGTTTTCCCAATGCCTTTACTCCCGGTTATAAGTAAATGCCTTTTACCACTAACATTAAAGCCTTTAACTACCTCTTCTTTCATTTGATCAATAGAAATTCTTTCATTATTTTTTATCATTTGATTTTCATCCTATCTTACAATAACAAATTTTTCTTTATGTTTAAGTACTTCTATCTTTCCATAGATATGGGTAAATGTTTTATAAAGAAAAGCCCTATCTACTTCCTGTTTCCTAAACTGAGTGAAAATCCTTCCTTCATTTAGAATAATGATATTATCGCAATAGCTAAGAGCATAGTTTGGATCATGTAGGGTGATTATTCCACATTTATTATCTCTACTAACCACTTCTTTAATCTTACTAAGTACCATATGTTTATTTGTAAAATCTAAAGCACTATCTGGTTCATCAAATAACATTATCTCTGCATTTTGTATAAGACTTCTAGATATAATTATTAGTTGTTTTTGTCCTTCACTTAAATGCAAAAAATTTTTCTGTGAAAAACTTTCCATCCCAACTATCTTTAGGATTTCATAGGCTAATTCTCTATGGGCTTTAGAAGGGGTGTCAAACACTCCTAAATAGGGAGTAATTCCCATTAATACAATTTCAATTACTTTTGTATTGTAGATAATGCTGTTTCTTTGGGGCATATAGCTAATATGTTTTGCTCTTTCCTTTTCCTTAAGTTTATAAATATCCTCTTCCTTTACAAAGCACTTTCCATCCATTGGTTTAAGTAAACCACTAATAACCTTCAGTAGAGTGGTTTTACCTGTTCCATTTAGCCCTAAAAGTGCAGTTAATTCACCTGGCTGGGTGGAGAAGTTTATATCATCTATTATTGTTTTACCTCCATAACCTGCTTTTATATTTTCTACTTTTAGCAAATTCATATTTCCTCCTATTTTAAACGTCCCATTAAATATGCTAGAAATGGAGCTCCAATAAAGGTGGTAAGGATACTGATAGGTATTTCGCTGCTAGCCATACTTCTAGCTAAGCAATCAGCTATAAGTAATATAATAGCACCAATAAGCCCACTTAAAATTGTTGTATGGAAATCATTTCTTTTAGTAAGCATTCTCGCAATATGAGGACCTATAAGTCCTATAAAGGTAATAAGACCTGATACACTAACAATACTTGCCACCACTAAAGTGGCAGCTAAAACAACACATATCCTAACAAATCCTACTCTGATCCCTAATGCTTTGCCTTCTTCATCACTTAAGGATAATATATTTATCTTCCATCTAAGAAATATAAGTCCTAAAACTCCTATAAAAAAAAAGGGAAGAATGGATATTAATTTATCACTAGTTATGCCAGCAAAACTTCCCATAGACCAAAAATCTATTGCTGCCAATTGTTTCTCTGGATCAGCAAAGAATTTTAACAGCATAATCATTCCCTGTGCCATGGACCCTATTACAATCCCAGCTAAAACAAAGGTGGTAATGCCCTTATCTTTTGATATTCTTGTTAGTGCCAATGCAATAAACACAGCACCAATACCCCCTATAAATGCAAATACTGCAATAGAAAGGGTTCCTCCTGCAAAAAAAGAAATAGCTATAGCTGCTCCAAGATTGGCTCCTGAGGAAACCCCTATAATATCTGGTGTAGCTAGAGGATTTTTAAAAATAGTTTGGTAAACACTACCAGCCATACTAAGCCCTATTCCTGCAATAAGAACCATTATAGTTCTTGGAATACGCAGAGTAAAAAAAATAGATTTTGTCATAGGTTCTATGTCTTTACCTATTATAATATCTATTATGTCACTAACTGAGATTGGATATCTCCCAACAGCTATTGATATGATAAAAGCAGCTCCCAATAAAACGGAAGCCACTAAATATTGAAGATACATTCTATCGTGGTTTTCTTTTTTGCTAACCTTTACTTTATTCATTATTTTGTTATCTGCTCCATATTAATTTCTATATCATAAAACTCTTTATAAAAATCATAGACATCTTGTTTAAAAACATCAAATGGATAATCATCTTCATTTAATAAGCTTGTTGCCCACATAGTGCCAAGAATTCCTGAAGGCACTGGTGAGTCCCAAGATTCAAATGAATCTGGCATAAAGTACACTTTATTATTTTTCACAGCATTTATCCCCTGTAATTTTTCATCATTTAGTATTTCATCCTTCGTATAAACTGCACCAGGAATTCCTATTATTACATCTGGATTATAAACAATTAATTGTTCATAGGAAATCTCTGCCCAATAAGTATCATCGATGTCACCTGCTACATTTTCTCCTCCAGCCATTTCTATTAATGAATTTTGGTACATTTTCATAGTTGCAGTAGAAAGTAGACTGCTATTTCCTGCTAGATATACATTTTTCTTTTCCTTATCCTTAATCTTAGCTGAAAGTTCTGATGTTTTATCATCATAATATTTTATTAGTTCCTCTGCTCTATCTTCAGTATTAGTTAATTTACTTATCATTTCAATAGTTTCCTTTAATTCTTCCATGCTTTCTGGATTAACTGTTAATACTTTTATTCCTAGTTGTTCTAGGCTTTCTGCAGCATCCTTTAGTCGTATAGATAGTATCACTAGGTCTGGTTCTAATGCTGCAGCTCCTTCAAGATCAAATTCCTTCATTGTTCCCACATTCGGTAAATCAAGAAAATGTCTTGCAGCTAATTTATAGATTGGTCTTGTATCTGCTTTAGCTTCTATACCAACTACATTTTCCTCTAATCCTAATGCTATTAGCATTGAGGTTGTTATGTAATACCCACTTACTATTTTTTCTGCTGGTTTTTCAAGTTTCACTTCTCTTCCTAAATGATCTATAACTATTAATTCTTTTATCTCACTATTATTTTCTTCTATTTGTTCTTCATTATTACTTGGTTCTTGGGTATCAATAGGGGTTTGGCCACAAGCTGCTATAGTAAAAGTCATTATTAATACTAGAAGAAGCAGTAATACTCTCTTGTTTAATTTACCTTTTGACATTTAAACTCACTCCTTTATCGTTATATTTTTATTCATATAACGATTTCATCATACCACATTAGATATATATTTGCAATAGAGAAATAAAAAATTCCCATCCTAGGGAATTTTTTACATATATTACATATGCACTATTCTCTTATATAAACTGAGATATCCTCAACTACTTCCTTATCCTTTATTTCTTCCATATTTTTTACATCTTCTCTATTTTCTACTTTTTCCCTTTCTTTAATTTCCTTTTTTCTTAGTTCATCTTGCTCTAGTGCCTTCTCAAGCTGTTCTAAAAGTTTCCCGCCTTCTATATCTTTTGGCGTTACCCCATGTACACTAACCATTCTACCCTCATTATTTTCTTCTGTATATAAACCATATTTATTAAATACACAATCATTGTTTAAAAAAACCTCATGGGCCTCTATCAAAACCTCTGCAACTTCCTCTAAAGAGTTATTTTTTAGGTTAATATTAATAATAACCTCTGCATCTAAGGGTAGGTTCCTATCAAATTTCATATCTAATTTTATAATATCTTGAGTATTTCCATAATCATCCTTATTGTAAGTTACCATTGTTCTATTATCTTCAAAGTCTAGCTCTTGTGCAATAATTTCTTTAGCTATATATGAATATTCATCTGAGAGTCTTTGTAATGTATTAAAACCACCTAAAACATAGTTTTCATAATCATCCCTTTGAACCTTACCATTACTATAATATATAGCAAATTTAGTATCCATACTGGTTTTTGATTTAGCTCTAGCCATATAACCTGAGGTTTTAAAATTATAAATAGCATTTTCTACCTCGAGATCTAAAAATGAATAATTTCTATTTACATATTGTTCAATTGCCCTATTCGCCATCATTGCAGATATTGGATTCCCAACAAAGGCATTGGTAACAAAAAGTATACCCATTATTAATATTAAAGCAATCACCCCAGCAATTATTCTCACTGATAAGTTATTTTGACTATTTTTCATTTTTTTCACCTGTCTTTCCAAAAGCAATTTTTAAGAGTATGGTAATTACTACGCCCATACACACTAGAACACTATATATAAAGCTAAAGTGTAATCCAGCATATAGAAGAACTCCCCCGTGAAACCCATCCATAATAATAGTACTTATTGTTATATATAAATAGGTGAATACAAAAACTATTATGGGAGCTAGGTACCATTTCTCTTTAAAGGTAAAATAAGCAATACTTCCTAGAATGGGCATAATTAGGAAGTTGTAAAATAAACCCATGGAATTTGAGAGCACTGCCCCAACAATAGCACCAACCATAAGAATTATAATCTGAGTAATAAAGATACTTCGTTTTATAGCAAATATAATTTTTCTTTCATTATTAATTTTTACCTGCTCTATTTTATTATCATAGATTTCAAGTTCGCTTTTACAACTTTCACAATCCTCAATGTGTTCCATTACTATTTTAGTGCTATCTTCACTTGCAACACCATCTTTTACAAGAGGTATTAAATCAAGTATTACATCACAGGATATATTCAATTTAGACCCTCCTTTTCCAAGATAGTTTTAATCCACTTCTTTGTGCGAAAATCAATAACCCTAGCCGAGCTTTCTGAAATATTTACCTCTTGAGCAATTTCACTAAAGCTATAGCCCAATACCCTCAAATTTACTATTTTTTGTGTCCTTATATCCTTTTCTAATAATAAAGCCTTAATTCTATTTGCAATTTCCTTAGTAATTAATCCCTCTACTATGCTGTCAGATACATATAACTTTAGAAAATCATTATATTCAATTGTATTTTTTTCTTTTCTCAGCCTTGAAATCCATAGATTCCTAGCTATAGAAAACAGCCATGTTTTTACAGAGGATTTACCTTTAAATTTACCAATAGAAGAAATTGCAGCTACAAAGGTTTCTGATAATAAATCTTCTGAAAGGTTGGGATTATGAGTTAAGGAAAGCAGATAAATGTAAACATCCTGCTTATAGAGTAAATATAATTTTTCTATTTGCTTCACTTAAATCCTCCTTTCATATAATTAGTCGCAAAATATATAAAAATGTTACATATTTTCAAATAAAAAAGCGGTCTTAAAGATAAAACCGCCATGATTATCACAATTAATTATATTAATTTATTTTTTAATGTCCCTATGTTCTCAATAGTGACCTCCACTACATCTCCTGATTTTAACCATATTTGTTTATCCTCTGGGTAACCCAAAATAACCCCTTGGGGTGTTCCCGTAAAGATTATATCTCCTGGTTTTAAAGTCATGTGTTTTGAAATATAGCTAATAATTGCTTTACAATCAAAAATCATATCTTTAGTAGTTGAAGATTGTCGCGTTTCACCATTAACTTTACATTCTATCTTTAAATCCGATGGGTCCATATTCTCATGGGTAGCTAAATAGGGTCCAATGGGTGCAAAGTCATCTAATGTTTTGCCAATCAGCCATTGACTAGATGCTTTCTGAAGGTCTCTTGCAGAAAGATCATTGCCTACACTATAACCAAAAACATAGGATAGTGCGTCTACCTCTTCCACATCCTTTGCTTCCTTACCAATTATTATTACTAATTCAGCTTCATAATCAATTTTTTTACTAATTTTAGGTAATTTAATCTCTTGTTTGTGAGCAGCTAAAGAATTATTGAACTTACTAAATAAAACTGGAGCCTTTGGCAATTCAAAGCCTGCCTCTTCAGCATGACTAAGATAATTTAATCCAACACATAATATTTTTTCAGGATTTAGAATAGTCGTCATAAATTGTATATCATCTTCACTTAGATATAGTGAAGATAAACCATTATTCTTCTCCACTTGTTCAGCTATTTTTTCAATTATAGGCAGAAACTTAGCATCTTTAACTAAAGCATCTAAGTTTTTGGGTATATTTTTATTAAATTTTTTTGCAGCTTTATTAATGTCTAAAATTCCCTTTTCCGTTAATAAACCTATGCTAATTTCATTATCCTTTTTAAAATTTAGTAGTTTCATATTATTATAATCCTCCCTTTGTATATTATTTTAATCTACATAAATATATAATACTAAAGTGTTTTCCTTAAATATATATCTATAATTTTTTATTGTCAATTTAAAAAGAAACATTACCTGTATAATAAATCAGTTATAGCATAAAATAATTAAATTATTATTAATAATATAGAAATATTTAAATAATTTCGTTAGGAGATGAAAGAATGAAAGAAAGTATACGGGACATAGTCTCAGAGGGTAATGATAATAGAGATGAAATACCTAAGCGTAACACCAACGCCTTATATTTCCCATGGAGTCCTATTGACGATGTAGATATAATAGCAGGAGAAAGATTTGCTTCTTCAAAAGATATTGAGCTATCCCAACAAAAAAATGTAAAACCAAGTAAATAAGGCTTATCCAAAAACACTTCTAATAAAAGGGAAGTGTTTTTAAATGTTAAATGCTTAAGTAGCTCTTTCCACTTTGACAAAATAACTTGGAAATCCAAAAGGATGTTGTTATGGTTTTATCCACAACAACATCCTTTTCTAATTAAAAAATTTATAAATATACTCTATTTATGTCTTTCCTCTGGAACAATACAAATAAACTCCAATACCTCATCTCCCGTGTTTGAAAACTGATGTAATTTATCAGAGGGCACATATGCAAATGAACCCGATTTAAGATCAATATCTTTGCCGTCTAAATGTAATCTTCCTTTACCACTAATTATATAGTTTATATGTGGCCATGGATGAGTATGCCTAGGTGAATAACCATCAACTTCTAATTCAAATAACCTCATAACATAACCATCCCATCCATCTTTGGGTGATATGAGCGCTTTCATTGTGGCTCCCTTTACCTGAAGTCCTTCAAATTTAATCTTTTTAATATCATCTTTATGAGCAACTATCATATTAAACCCTCCCCCTAAGTTTTCATATTTTAAATACATTATATCATGATTCTACAAGAAAGCATGCAAAAAACCACCTTTTTAGGTGGTTTGTAATTAGGATTTTTTAATCATTGTGATTTTGCATTTTGGACATGTTATAGAAATCTTGCCCTTTCCCTTTGGTACTCGTAGAATTTGCTTACAGTTAGTGCATTTATAAAAACGATAGTACCTAGCATCCTTTACATGTTTAATAGTATTCTTATACTTATTTTTTAAAGGGTTCCAATACTTAAGAAATCTCATATTCTCTTGATAACGCTTTGAAATATTTTTGGATAACATCCTATAAAAAATTAAAAATGCTACTATTACATATAGCACATTTATTATCTGATTATAGCTTACTATTTTTGATAGGATAGATAAAAAAACCCAAATCACAAATAAAGCTATGGATAATTGATCCATTCCATATCTACCTATCATAAATCTTCTAAACCATGCCATATTATACACACTCCTTCTCCTTTTTTACATCATACTCTTATATCGTTCTATATTTCCATCACTTAAAAATTCATAAGAATCGTTTATTTGTTGAAATAATTTTGTTGCATCCGGCGATTTATTTAAGTCCGGGTGATATTGTTTTGCTTTCTTTCTATATGCTAATTTAATCTGATATTTATCTGAATTGAAAGGGACACCTAACAGTTCACAACTTTTTTCATATTTACTTTTAAACTCTATTGATGGATTTACAAAGGTCTGACCATTGCCATAGTTTGCATTTTGGTTTCCCCACCAAGTATTTCCATACCCATTATTTCTTCCTTGGAAATTTTGATATTCATTCCATCTCCTGAATTTCTCTTCCCATTCTTTTTGTTGTTTTTCTTGTCTCTCTTTTTGTTCCTTTCTATATTTTTCTTCTTCCATTCTTTTATACTTATTACCATATTCATTAAAGGTTTTGTATCTGTTCTTTTTTCCTTCTATTAGATAGGCAGCACGATCAAATAGATATTCGGTTATCATATACCTTATATATTTTAAAAAGGAGACAAATTTTGTTCCCAGTATAGGAAATATAATAAAAAACATGATGGTTAAAAGGGAGAGTGGATTCATTAATAAAGTGATCCCTAGGGGTCCTGCTAGTATAAAAATAAAGAAACATCCTCCCAATCCTATCAATGCAATAAAACCTCTCGCAATATTTACCACAAATCCCACTATTAATTCTATAATCCCGATAAATACATCTAATATAAAAGCTATTAATTTAGCAATATAATATAATATTTTCCCAGTCATTATTTTTAATATATTCATTCTATCTAATCCAGCCCCTTTTAATCTAGTTATGCTGCATAAATTTATAACATTAATAAGTATAGTAAACTATTTTTGTTTTTATTTCAACTTTATAATAAGCTCTAAAAATAAATTAAAGGAGGATGTTATTAGGATTTTTCTATAACATCCTCCTTTTAATTTTTAATATAGAAATATATTAACTAATCATATTTTTCCCTTTATTTTTAGATTGATATAATCTTTCATCTGCTTTTTTAATTATTTCTGCAGCTTTTTCCCCCTCATTAAAAGAGGATATCCCAATACTAACCGTCAATCTTAATTCTGGATGCTTAGAAGAAATAGAAGCTTTCTCTATTTTTTTTCGTATTTTTTCAGCAACATTTTTTGCTCCACCTAAATCTGGATCAAATAATAATATGGCAAATTCATCACCGCCATATCTAAAACAACTATCAATGGATCTTGTATTATCTATCATAATTTCTGCTACATGTCTAATTGCAAAGTCACCCATTAGGTGCCCATATGTGTCATTTATATTTTTAAAATCATCTATGTCAAATAATATAATTGAGAAATTGCTATAACATCCCTTTTCCTTCTGTCTTGTATAAAGATTATATGCATTGTCTATTTTTTCATAAAATTGTCTATGGTTATATAATCCAGAAAGACTATCTATTGCGGACAATATTGTTAATTGTCTATTAGCTTCTTCCAATTGACTATTAAGATTTTTCAATTCTTCCTCAGCATTTTTTAATAATGTAATATCTCTAGAGGTTCCCCAGGTACCAACAATTTCTCCTTTAGAGTCATATAGCGGGTATTTTGAAGCAGAAAGCCAAGTAACACTGCCATCAGGTCGAACCAATTTTTCTATCCTGCCAATAATAGGTACTCCAGTTGCAATTATATTTTGTTCATCCTTATATGCATCCTTTGCAAAATATTCAGGAAAATAGTCAAAATCGTTTTTACCAATTACCTCCTTAGGGTTTTCCACACCAAATAATGAAGCGTGAGCTTTGCTACTCAGAATAAATGTAGAATTTAAGTCTTTGAAATAAATGGTATCTTGAGAATTATTCAATATGGTATTTGCAAAGAGTATGTCATTGACTTTTAACTCGTCCACTGTGAAAAATTCATTTTTATATTTTCCCATAATAATCTCCATAATTTTTTTATTTGTGAAATTTAAAAACATTAATTAATATAATTTTACACTATTAAATAAAAATTTCAAAAAATAGTTCTCAAATAATCAATTATTCACTATTTCATTAATTTATATAAGTGATAAATTTATACATCATTACACATAATATTATCTGATAATTTCATTAATTCTTTGGAAATCTTGGAAATCTGGAGATGATTTTTTTATAAGAATTTCATCATATTTATGTTGAGTTGTCATAGATTAATTATTGTTACTATTATTATCGTGTATTACTTGATCAATAACTATAACTAAAGCAAGCATAAATGCTTGATCCTCTGTATCTGCAATCTCTGCCATATAGGTATCCGAAAAAGATATCCATTTTTTGTTGACAGAAGCAACCACACTACCATTCTTAATAATTTCAAAATTATGACCAAAAAAATCTCCACTTATTGTATAATTCCCCACAATACTACTAATATTAAATCGTGGTTTTAAAAAAGTAAATTCCTTTTTTACCTTTGCAAGATGTTTTCCATCTGAAAAAATATTGTATTCTGGTAAAAGTCTAAATACCTTTTGTTCTATATAAACTAGTTCATTTCCAAACATATCCTCTATTTTTAGTTTATCTCCTATTGCAAAGACCTTACCTCTTACAATAAACTGATCCTCATCCTTATCATCTTTAATCGTAAAATTATCACCAAAGCTAAATATCTTTTGTCTGATTTTATATAACATTTTAAATCCTCCTATAATATTGTACTAGTATTTTATACCTAATATTTTATAATAAATATTAGTTTTTTTCATTATTTTCCTATTAAAAAATGTTTTTAATTAAACATCCATATTATGGCTTGTTTCATTATCCCGTTTAAGGTAAAATATTCTAAGACAAGAATGCAAGGAGGAGAATTCATGGATAAGGGCAAACATAATCACAAATCAGTTTATACCTTTATGATGATCCCAAATGATGAAGATAAATTAAAAACCTTTAGATTCCCTAAATGGATTTTAAGAACTATTACTCTTATTTTAGCATCTATTTTAGTAATCTCAACTTATTTTATATATTCCTTTATAAATATAAAGATCGAATATGCTAAAAAAACCAAGGATATAGAGACTCTAGAGGTTGTTAATGATAAACAAAAAAAACAAATTAGTGAGCTTCAGGCTTATACTCAAAATATAAGCGAGAAAATTAATAATCTTAGCAAGCTAGAAAATGAAGTTAAGGATTTAGTAGGTTTATCTACTGATGAGGATGATACAGAAAATGAGGAAGCTTCTATTTTGTACTCACAAAATAATAAAGACACAGAAGAACAAACCAGCCGTGGCGGAATATATAGCCGTAATATAGATTCATCACAACAATATGACCAGGGTAATATTCTCATGCAGATTAAAAATGACTTAGATAAAATAGATGAAAACATATCCAAAGAGGAAGATAACTTTCATACCCTAAAGTTAGATGTAACTGACCAATTGAATTATCTTGCAGCACGACCTACCGGTTGGCCTAATAATGGGCGTATCACCTCTCCCTTTGGCAGCCGTAGAGCACCAAGATGGGGTGCTTCAACCTTTCATACAGGTATTGATATTGCTAATACATACGGTTCTTCAATAAGAGCTGCTGGTAATGGCAGGGTTATTTCTGCTGGTTGGAAAGGTGGCTTAGGATATACCGTTTTAATATCCCATGGGCATGGATTTACTACCCTTTATGGTCATAATTCTTCAATTAAAGTGGAAGTAGGTCAACAGGTAGAAAGAGGTCAAGTTATTGCAAAATTAGGAAATTCAGGAAATAGCACCGGACCCCATGTTCATTTCGAAATACATGTTAATGGTAATCCCGTAGATCCTATGAAATTTCTAGGAAAATAATATTTTGAGCACTAAGTAAATTGTAAAAACTATAAAGGGGGTAGTTTATGTTTAAAAAGCAAGAAGTTCAAAGCTATGATAAGGTAGAAACAATATTAGGTAAAAACTTTCATGTTAAGGGAAATGTAAAGGCTAGTGGTTCCGTACGTATAGAAGGCTATCTAAAGGGAGAATTAGAAGTACAGGGTAATCTGGTTATTGGTGAAACCGCTGTTATTGAAGGTATTGTTAACGCATCTAATGTGCATATGTCTGGAAAAGTTATAGGCGACCTACATGTAGATGGACAATTAAAACTGACATCAACTGCTAAAATGTTAGGTGATATAGAGGTAGAAAAATTTATTATAGATGAAGGAGCTAGTTTTCAAGGTAATTGTATTATGTCCTCTTTAGAAAATATTCAAGAAGAACATGATTTACAATTAGCTGGACAAGATACATAGGGTGATTTTTTTGATATTACTTAGGGTTGGTATTATCCTTTAAGAGCAATCAAAAATGACCTTCCTTCAAGAGGAGGGTCATTTTTGTGGTTTTTAGTCTTTAAATAATTTTTCCTTTATATTTAATGCTTTAGCCTCTACAATTTTATCCGATAGAATATCAATCATTTGGTCTTGATAAAAATCATTTTCCACCGAACTTTCTTCTTCTTCAAATTTAACAGTTTTATACATTCCTTTAATCATTTCCTGTAGAAGCATCTTTTCAAATATTTCTCCAGCTTTTTCTTTATCCTTTTCTATATTTTTTAATTGCTGTTCTTGTTTACTAATGTTTAAGGATGTATTTATTTTCATAACTTACCTCCATATTTAATTACCTACCTTTTTAATTGATTTACCATACTCCACATTTCATCAGCTGAATGAATACTTTTTGTATTTATTTGATATGCACGCTGAGTTACAAGCATATCTACTAATTCCTTACCAATATTAACTGATGATTTTTCTAAGTAGCCTTGATGTATACTACCCCAATCTTCATTTATATTTTCATTAGTATAAATAACTTCTAAGTTTTCTGTTGAAAAATAATTATCACCCTTACTAATAAGTATACTTTTATCAGGAACATTAAATAATCTAATACTCCCGATTTCGACTGGTTGACCTATATCATCTAATCCTGATACAACACCTGCCTCGTTTATCACAATACCATTTTTACTCCACTGGGATAGGGGAGAATAAGTATCCATTATTACATGATTCCCACGACTGTCAACTAATTGTCCTTGAGAATCTAGGGTAAAGCCCCCATCCCTTGTAAGGTAGGTTTCACCATTTGCATCTTGAACTCCGAAAAAACCCTCTCCCTCAATGGCCAAATGATAGGGATAGGTGGTTTCTTCTAATATCCCCTGGATAAATCTTCGTTCTGTGCTTTTAACTCTGCTTCCAGTTCCAATCTCTATTGGTTTTTCCCTGGCTTCTTGAGATAGGGGAACTCCCTTATTTGCCACTTCATCATATACTAAGTCCTCGAATTGTACTTCCATCCCTTTATATCCATGGGTTTGAACATTAGCTATATTGTTTGAAATTGTATCCATCTTTTTCTGAAGGGCTTCTAAACCAGTTCTTCCTGTTTGTAAAATTCTATACATTATTATACCCCCCTATCATAATTTACCTACTTCATTTACGGCTTTTCCTAAGGTTTCATCCATCGATTGAACTACCCTTTGATTAGATTCAAAGCTCCGTGTTATTTCAATCATTTTTACCATTTCCTCTAATGGATTAACATTAGATTTTTCAACAAATCCTTGTCTTAAGGAATATTCAACCCCTAATAAGGGTTGTTCACCTTCCATGGTATAAATATTTTCTCCTAATCTTTGCAATGCCTGGGCATCAACAAAACTAACTATATTTAAAGTGTGACTTTGTCCATCGGGTAAGCTTATAATACCTCGTGTACCCACTTGAATTTCATCTGAGGTTAATTGAATACTTTCTAGGTTCCCATTATATTCATTTCTTCCCATTACTAAATATCCTTGTTTTGTTGCCAATTGTCCATTCTCGTTTATCTTAAAACTTCCATCCCTAGTATAAGCAAAATCTCCATTTTGTAATTGAATTGTAAAGTACCCTTCCCCTTCAATCGCTAGATCCAATGAGTTGTTTGTTTCTTCTAATATTCCCTGTTGAAAATCATTATATAAATCATCAATCTCTACTCCTAGATGCATTTCTCCTATGGTAGTGAGTCTATTGCCCTGAAGATTATTTCCTCTGTTTTTCACTCCAACCCTATCAAATGCCTTTGCAATAATCTCTTGTTTTTTAAAGGAATTTGTTTCAACATTAGAAAGATTTTGTGAAACATTAGCCTGTCTTTTTTCCTGTACAATCATACCCATTGCACTTGTATATAGACCTCTTATCATTTATTTATTCACCCCTTCCATTTCCTGTGGAATTGCTTTAATATCATCTGCATAAATCATTCCCATTTTTTTTGCTTGTACTTCAATTTCTGCTGGTGAAGCTTTTCTTTGATAGGAGGGGAAAATTAATATACAAGCAATTATTATTCCTATGCCAATTCCTAAAATAAACTTTCCATCTATTTTAGCCTTTATTCTTTTAATAGTCTCTTTAATAATAATACCTCCCCCTTTCCAATACTTAATGCTGATGCCATTTCTTCAATACTCTTATTTTCCTCTGTCATTTTTTTTATTTTATTTGCTGCTTCATTATAATTAGGATAATTATCATCTTCTTTATATATACTTTCTGGTTCATTTTTAGTTAATTCTGATTCCTTGCCATATTCTTTATCATTAACAGATAAATGTTTAATTTCTTTTGTATCCTTTAATAAAATATTTAGCTTGTCCTCTAATGTAATAAGTTGATTTTTTAATTCAGTATTAATTGTTAATATTTTTATAAAATCTGCATTATCTTTGTTTTGCTCTGATATAACCTCTTTAAAAGCATCTTTATGAATTTTGCTTTCCTCTTTTATTAATCTCCACCCATAAAAACAAATAATAATTCCTATTATGAAAAGTATGTATATCATTAGCTTTATCACCACTTTCTCTATATGGATTTTAATAACTTACGTAATTTTAATAAAATCCTTCCGTGAATTTGAGAAACTCTTGATAATGAGATATTTAATATTTCTCCTATTTCCTTTAGGGTTAATTCTTCTTTATAATATAAGTTTAATATCGTTTGCTCCCGTTTATTTAATTTCTCAATAGCATTAACTAATCTTTCTTCTTTTTCTCCCTTTAAAAATTCTTCTTCTGGACTTTGTATTTTAGTATCTTCTATAACATCAATTAATTGAAATTCCCTTTCATCACCTACAAACAATACTTCTTCTAAGGAATATTGTGATAGATAGTGTATGGCGTCCTCTATTTCATATAACTCTTTAGGGGTAATTAATAAATGTTCACATAACTCCCTATTGCTTGGTTCTCTTAGATATTTTTGCTGCAGGTCATTTCTTGCTTGATTTAAAATCTTAAGTTTTTTTATTTTATCTCTAGAAACCTTACCATTTTTCCTTAACTCGTCAATTATTGTTCCCCTTATCCTCCATTTAGCATAGTAGCTAAAGGGAGTCTTTTTTTCATAATCATAGCGATTAATTGCATCTATCAATCCCAATACACCAATACTGACTAAATCATCCCTATCAAATTCATGCTTATTTTTTACATTCATCTGATCTACTATTTGTTTTACTAATGGCAGATATTCAGTTATCATTTCTTCTGAAGAACTCTTGGAATTATATGCCAAACCCATTATTTTACCACCCCTTTCTCTTATAAATCTTTGTTTTGCATCTCTCTTAATTTTGCAAATATAAATCTAATTATCTTATCTCGCTTTCCCTCTGAAATTTCTACAAATTCTAATCCTATATGATAACTTATCTGTTTTTTAAAAAGGTATGGAATACACCTTACCACTCTGCCCTTAACCCCTATATATAAATTTTCATGTTTTAAAATGAGATATATTATATTATCTGTCCTCAGGGGCTTATATAAATTTACTTTAGCCCCTCCTCCACTTAGATCCCAGGTATAACCTTTTTTCCATTTACTATTATAGTATTTCTCTATCTCCTCTACCCTTTTGCTCATCTCCATATCTTTAAGTTCATCATTATAGTTTGTATAAATTATAGGTATGGATATGGGAATGCGTACGAAATCTCTTCTTTGTACTTTCTTAAAGGAATTTGGAATACTTATCTTATAAAGAGGAATATTATCTACAATACGATCTAATACTTTAGATGTGAACATGTATACATTATTGCCATCATAATAAAACCCATCAATCTCCTCATCTTTGCAGAGAATTTTTATATTAATTCCCTTCATAGGTATGGTTATCAGAATATAATCATCCTGAACATCTTGAATTAAACTAACACCAGGTCCACCCTCATCGAAGACAAACTCGATTTTACCATTTAATTTAAAATCTATTTTATTAATAGTAACACCCCCATTATCCAAATACTTTTAGTAGACGATTATATACTTCTTGTATTGATTTAATTTTTATACTATTTTTTTGTCCTAGAATTTTATCTGCAATTGTATCTATACACTTACTGGCAATACATTGAGGATACTGAATAACAAAGGGAATTTGTTTCATTACCGAATTTACTACCCTTGGATCCTCTAAAATATAACCTATACTTACTAACTGAACTTTAAGAAAAGCATCCGTTGTTTTTCGAAGTTTTTCATATGTATTTATTGCTGAAATGCCATTTGGACATTTATTAATGATAATCTGTATCTTATCTTTGAGTTTATAATTAGCCATCACCTTTATAACGCTATAAGCATCCGTAAGTGCTGTTGGTTCAGGAGTAGTTACAATTATTAACTCTTGAGAAAATGTAATAAAGGATAAAAGGTTCTTCGAGATACCTGCTCCTGTGTCTATTAGAATAATATCAATATCCTCTAAGGTTAAAAATTCATGGGCAATAGCTTCTTGTTTTTCTACACTTAGAGTTGCCATTTCCATAATACCCGACCCTCCAGGCAAAATTTTAATACCTTCAGGTCCATTTATTATTGTCTCTTCAAAAGACTTACCATGAAAAAGTACATCATATAGGGTGCTTTGTGGATATAATCCTAATATAACATCTACATTTGCCATCCCTAAATCCGCATCAATTATTAATACCTTTTTTCCTCTTTTTTGGAGTGCAATTGCTAAATTTACTACAACATTAGTTTTCCCTACGCCTCCTTTACCACTTGCAATAGTATAAATACCAATGGGTTTTTTAAGTTTAGATGATAATTCAAGGTTTTTCTTCATTAAAAATCTTAACTTCTCTGCTTGATCCACTATATCACCACCTCGCTGGAAATATAGTTTAATAGATTATCCATTGAGGCTTTCTTAATATCATCTGGTACACATTGTCCCGTTGTAATAAATAAAAGTGGCTTATCTGCATAGAGATTTATATTGAAAATATTTCCATAACATTTAGTTTCATCCATCTTGGTTAAAATTATATAATCAAAGCTAATACTACTATAATTAGTTATAATGGTTTTTAAATCATTATTTCGGGTTGTTGCACTAACCACAAGTATATTTCTTTTATTATTAATGGAATCTAATAACTCCTTTGTCTCTAATAATTGTTCTTGATTTAGAGAGCTTCGTCCTGTTGAGTCTATTAAAATCAAATCACAATCCTTTAGTTTCTCAATAGCTTTAGTCAAATCTAACTTAGTAACCACTACCTCCAATGGAATGTCCAATATATTTGCATAGGTTTTTAGCTGCTCTACTGCACCTATACGATAGGTGTCAAGAGTAATCAACCCTACCTTCTTACCTTTATTAATGGATTCCTGGGCTGCTATTTTTGCAATTGTCGTAGTTTTCCCTACCCCTGTAGGTCCTATAAATGTCCAGATTTTTTCTTCAGTATCCTCTTCTTTAAAAATACTTTGCTCCAAAATACTTTGGAAATATTGGAATAATACATCATCATTTATATTGGAATATATATTATTTTCTCTGCAAAATTGTGTAAAGCCTTCTATAATTCCATCATCTAACATCATTTCATCTAAATGATTTATAAGTAAATTATTATCTTTTTTATTAGTTAGTTCTGGGACCTGTAAATTTTTATTCTTAATATCTTCCTTAGGCTGATTCTCAACATTTTTATTACTTTCAATCATTAATTTATTAATCATTTTTCTTAATTCACTTATATCTTCTTTCAAGTTACTATTGTTTTCCTGTTGGGAAGGTATTTCCTTTATATTGGATTCAATCTCTGAATTTGTATTCTTTTTAACTGCCTCTAATTTTTCTTTTATTTCTGTATTATCAAATTTATTTTTTTTATCTACTACTGCCGTTACTTCTAAAACCTTTTTTTTAAATATATTTCTTAATCCCTTCTGTCTAATGCGCCTATTACTTACAATGATTGCCTCACTGCCTAACTCATTGCGTATTTTTATCATGGCTTCATTCATATCCCTTACTAAATATCTTTTAATGATCATCAATATTCACCATCCCTACTGCTTCAATTTCTACTGAGTTAGGTATTTCGTTTAAGGATAACACTGCAATTTGTGGAAAAGCCAGTTCAATCATTTTTTTCAAGGGAGCACGAATTCTTGGAGATGCAAGAATTACTGGATTAATTTGTTGTAGAGATAATCTTTCTATTTGTTCATGTATATTTTCCAATATCTTTGTATTAATACTAGGTTCTATAGCTGGAAAAGATCCTTGAAAAGACTTTTGTATATTATCATAAATATATTGTTCTAATTGTGGATGTATTGTAACAACATTTAATAATTTATTATTATCTATATAGGGAGTTACAATGTTTCGACTTAGAGAATGTCTTACATATTCAGTTAATAATTCAATATCCTTTGTGTTAACTGCATAATCAGCAAGAGTTTCAAGAATAGTCACCAAATCCTTAATAGGAACTCTTTCTCTTAATAGGTTTTGTAATACTTTTTGTATTTCACCTAAGGTTAATAAGTCAGGTATTAATTCTTCTATAACTGCGCTATAATTTTCCTTAAGCACATCTAATAGCTCTTTTATTTCTCTTCTTCCTATAAGCTCGTAGCTATGCTCCTTTATAACCTCACTTAAGTGTGTAACCATCACAGTGGTAGCATCAACAATTGTATACCCCATCATCTCAGCCTTATCCCTATGACTCTCTTCTATCCATAAAGCTGGCAGTCCAAAGGCTGGTTCAACGGTTTCTACACCTTCAAGTTCAATTTTTTCATTGCTAGGATTCATAACCATTAAATGGTTAACAAGTATCTTCCCACTGGCTACCTCAATTCCTTTAATTTTTAATGTGTACATATCTGTTTGAAGTTGTAAATTATCTCTAATTCGAATAGGCTGCACAATTATACCCATTTCCTGGGCACATTGTCTTCGTACTCCAGCTATTCTCTCTAATAAATCTCCCCCTGTATTGTCATCTGCTAAAGGGATTAAACCATATCCAATTTCGATTTCTATGGGCTCTACCTGTACATATTGCATAATATTCTCAGGCTCTCTATTTTCTGGTCTATACTCCTCTTCTGCCTCTTTTTCTAATAATATTTCATTTTCCTTTTCTTCTTCTCTCAATATGTAAGCCACTGAGCCACAGCCTACGGATAATATGAAAAATGGTATGCTAGGTAGTCCAGGTACTAGTCCAAGGATTAAAACCACTACTGCCGCGATGGCAATAACCTTTGGAAAGGTTGATAGCTGCTTACCCAAATCAGTACCAAAGTTTTTCTGGGAAGCTGACCTTGTTACCAATATTCCAGATGCAACAGATATTAATAGAGCAGGTATTTGACTTACTAAACCATCACCTATAGTCAATAGCCCAAATCGTTCTAAGGCTTCCATAATACTTAGACCTTTTTGACCGGTAAATATAGCAATTCCGCCAATTAAGTTGATAAAGACAATTATTATTCCTGCTATAGCATCCCCCTTTACAAACTTACTGGCACCATCCATAGCTCCATAAAAATCTGCCTCTTGTTGTAGCTTTTCTCTTCTGATCTTTGCTTCTTGATCATTAATAATACCAGCATTTAAATCAGCATCTATACTCATCTGCTTTCCGGGCATTGCATCAAGTGTAAATCTTGCTCCCACCTCCGCTACCCTACCTGCACCGCTGGTAATGACCACAAATTGAATAATAACAATTATTATAAAAATTATTGCTCCAACAATATAGTTGTTCCCAGTAACAAAACTTCCAAATGCTGCAATTACTTCTCCAGCATTTCCTTGACTTAATATTAAGCGAGTAGAAGAAATATTAAGCCCCAATCTAAATAATGTTGTAACTAAAAGTAAGGTAGGGAAGATAGAAAATTGTAATATTTCCGTTGTAAATAATGTTAATAATATTATAATTATTGAAAAGGTTATATTAAAGGTTAATAGTAAATCTAAAAGACCAGTGGATATCGGTAGAATAATCATAGCAATTATTCCCAGAACGCCTATAGCTGCCATTACATCCATGTTGTTTATCATAATTTGTAAAATGTTTTTATTATTTTTAGCCATATTGTTTACATCCTTTATTTATTAGTTGCCAAAAGTTATTGGTTATCAGTTATCAGTTATCAGTTATCAGTTATCAGTTATCGGTAATTCTAGTTCCTAGATACTGGTTGCTGGTTTCTAGTAAAGCCCAGTGTATATCGCATTAATATTTTTTCTAGCATCTAACAACTATCAACTAGTATTTGTTCCCTTTTCCCTTACCTATACAAACTTAGATTTGTTCTCCATCCTATATACGATAGCTAAAATTTCAGCAACCGCCTGGTACAATTCCATGGGTACTTCTTGCCCAACATCTACTTCTTTATATAAAACCCTAGCTAGGGGCTTATTTTCAATAATAGGGATTTTCTCTTGTTTTGCAATTTCCCGAATTCTTTCTGCTACATAATCCGCACCCTTTGCCAATACTATTGGTGCACCAATAGTTTTTTCATCATACTTAATTGCAATTGCTAAATGGGTTGGATTTGTTATAATAACTGTGGAATTTGGGACCTCAGCCATCATTCGTTTCATTGCTAATTGTCTTTGTTTTTGCTTTCTTAGGGATTTTATTTGAGGATCTCCCTCCATTTGTTTCATTTCCTCTTTAATCTCATGCTTTGTCATTCTTAGATTTTTCTTAAATTCATAACGTTGATATATATAATCAATAATTGATAAAATCAACATTACTACGCCTATTCTTAACATTAGTCCCAATACGATTTCCTTAAAAAAAGGAAAATAACCTTGAATACTCATTTGTGTAGTAGAAAAAATGTTTTTTAAATTATCATTGATAAAGGAATATGCTATAAACCCAACTACAACAAGCTTCAAAAGATTTTTGGTAAGTTCAAATAATGATTTTTTTGAAAATATTCGTTTAAATCCCTCTATAGGATTTAACCTCTTAATATCCGGTTTTAAGGGATGAAGAGATCGAATAAAACCTATTTGAAGAAGATTTGTTAAAACTCCAACTACCATTACTCCACCTAAAATAGGAATAGTAATTTTAAAGAATGCTAAAATATGTTCTAATATAAATTGGGAAATATTACCTTGAGTTATATTTATATTGAGTCCATTTCCCAAAGAATTCTGTAAAAATAAATAAATATTAGAGAAGATAAAATTGCCTAATGTTGAAATCAAAATCACCAATAATAATAATATAATTGCTGAGTTAAGATCTGTGCTTTTAGCAACCTGTCCTTTTTTCCTAGCATCATCCAACTTTTTAGGTGTTGGTTGCTCAGTTTTCTCATCAGCTGCAAAGAGAAATATAAAGGGAATAATATTTAATAAATCATTTATACGATAGGGTAAACTTTCAATAACATACACCATCATATTCCCTAGGGCTGGTAATAAAACAATTGTAGAAAGCAAGCCCACCAATACTTTTAGTGGGAGTCCAAGCATCAATATATTTAATTGAGGTACTGTTCTTGCCAATAAACCCATTATTGCATCCATCAATAGGAGGATAATTATTGTTGGAACTGCAATTTGAAATGCAATTAAAAAACCCCCAGAAAAAAGATCAATAATTGCACCTGCATTTAACTCATAAAAGGTTAAGCTATTTAAGGGCACTAGTTCAAAGCTTTGTGCTAAGGAATAAATAAGATAATAATGTCCATTAACTGCAAAGAATAATGCTATTCCTACCCAATAATACATATTCCCAAAGAGAGAAACCTTATTATTTGTCAAAGGATCAAAAGTGGCTGCCATGGAAAAGCCTATTTGAAAATCAATCATTTGCCCAGCCATCTGTATACAAATAAAAATTAAATTAACTGCAAAACCAAGAGCTAGTCCGAACAATACTTCATTAACTATCATGATTCCATAAGCAATTAGTGATTCCGAAGATATTGAAACACTATCCCCAATTACCATAAATAATAGATAGGATAATATAATCGATAAACCAATTTTAAGAAGACTAGGAATTCCCTTTATACTAAATAATGGCGATGCAATCATAAAACTTAAAATACGCATAAATATTAGAAAAAAAACCAAAAATCCTTCCATTGTAAGAATTGACACAATACATCACCTATTGAATTATATTTGTTATATAGCCAAACATACGATTTGCAAAACTAACTAAGGTGTTTAGCATAAAAGAACCAAAAAGAAACAAGGATAAAAAAACAGCTAAAATTTTGGGCACAAAGGTTAATGTTTGTTCTTGTATTTGGGTAGTTGCCTGCAATATACTTATTAATAGTCCAACCAAAAGTGCAATTACTAATATGGGTCCAGCAATCATTATAATAGTGGTAAGGGCATCCTTCATAATATCTAACACAACCGCTTGACTCATTTTTTCCCTCCTGTCTAAATAAAGCTTTCCACTAAGGATTTAACAATCAAATGCCATCCATCTACCATAATGAATAACAATAGCTTAAAAGGTATGGATATTGTTACAGGGGGTAGCATAAACATACCCATTGACATAAGAATACTTGCAACAATTAGATCAATTACTATAAATGGAATATATAATAAAAATCCAATTTGAAATGCAGTTTTTAATTCACTAATCACAAAGGCTGGAATTAATGAACTGAAGGCTGTATCCATTCTATCCTCTGGCATTTCATCTTGGGAAATACTTGCAAATAAAGCTAAATCTTTTTCCCTGGTTTGTTTTAGCATAAATTCCTTTATAGGTGCACCTCCAACTTCAATAGCCTGTTCTTGAGTTATACTTCCATCTAGATAAGGATTTACTGCTTCTTCCATTACTTGACCATAAACAGGTGCCATAATAAAGATTGTTAGAAACAAAGTTAAACCAATTAAAACTTGATTTGGCGGAGTTTGTTGGGTAGCCAAAGCACTTCTTAAAAATGAAAAAACAACCACAATTCTTGTAAAAGAAGTCACTAATATTAAAAATGAAGGAACTAAGGTTAATATTGTTAATAATATTAAAATATTTATGCTGTTCACAAATTCCTGTGGTTCTTCAGCCTGTCCTATTCCAATGTCTAAATTTGGAATAGGTAAAGTAGTTTCTGTAGCCTCAACAGCTTGTGGTATTAAGAAAAATATAATAATAATTAATAAAATAATGCCTGTTTTTTTACTCATGCTTAGATTTTCCTTTTTTAAATTTATTTATATTAATATTAAATGCCTCAGCAAGGTTTATATTTGTATTGGAATTTACATAGTCTTTAACTTCATCTTGATCAAGTGTTTTTATTACTTCAAAAGAATTTTCACTAATACCCATTACCATAAATTCTTCACCAATTCTTACTACACATATAGACGCCTTATTATTAATGGGAGTTCTCTCCAAAACCTGTATATTCTTTCCCTGATTATGCTTAGTCAAATATTGGTTGGTAAGTCTAAGACTTATGTAAGCAAGTAATATAACCACAGGAAGAGCTAATATAAGTTTTAATGTACTCCAAAGCATATCGGTATCTTGCAGCATATTTCTTCCCTCTTCCTATTATTGAATTAAAAATTCTGTTATATATATGTCTGTAATTACTTTTTCTTCAAATTGTTGATTGAGTTTACTCTTAATCTCATTCTTTAAGCCCTCTGTATTTTCTACAGGCATAATATCTTCACGGGATTTACTTCTTAATATAGATATAATGTTATCTAGTAATTGAGTCTCCTTTTGTTTTATTAAATCTACATCCTTCTTTACCCCATAACCTAATGCAATTTCTGTTTTCAAATAACGGTTATCATTCCTTAAATTAATTACTAATTCCTCCATTGCATATGTAAATCCAGTATCATCCGGCCTTACTTTTTCTTGAAATATAAATATCTTGGCTAGGAAGCAATATACTAGAAAAGCAACTATCAAGATAATAATAGGAATTATAATAAAAATAATCCATTTTTTCCTTTTCTTCTTAATTACTTGTTCCATTTACCTCTCTCCCTCCTGTGAAGTTACTATTAGTATATTAACTCTTCTATTTAAAGCCCTATTATTAGAATTATTATTAGGTACAATTGGGCTATACTCTCCATACCCTGCTGCAGATAATCTCTCCGGATTAATACTTCTTTCCTCTACGAAATACCTAACTACAGTAGTTGCTCTAGTTACTGAAAGCTCCCAATTAGTTGGAAATCTAGAGTTGTTCATTGGAACATTATCGGTGTGTCCCTCTACAATAATCTCATTTTCAAATTCATTAATTAATTTTGTTATTTTCTCTAAAACACTTTTACTCCCAGATTTTAAATTAGCCTTTCCTGAATCAAATAAAATGGTATCCTTAATATCAATAATAACTCCCCTGTGATCAGCTCGTATAGATACTTCCGCTTCAAGGCCCTCCCTATCTATAAAATTATAAACAATTTCGTAAATTTCCTTAGTCTCATTGTTTATATTAGTTAAATCATCAGGTGATGGATTCATTTCTTCTATAGGTATCTCCCCAGGTGGCGTATCATTTTCAAATATTGTAACTGCACCTTGCCCGGTAAGAGCAGTTTGCAAAGCATTAGCTATATTTTTAAACTTTTCAGCATCTAAAGTAGAAAAGGAATATAATAATACGAAAAAAGTTAAAAGTAATGTCATTAGATCTGAAAATGTGGTTGTCCAGGCAGGCGACCCTTTACTTCCCCCTTGTTTACTTCTTTTTCTATTCATATTCAGTCACCATTTCTTTTTCTTTTTCTTTTTCCTGTATTCTTTCTTGGGGTGATAGGTATGTCATTAGCTTTTCTTCGACAATTCGTGGATTAATGCCTGATTGAATTGCCAATATTCCTTCTATCATCATTTCCCTAGTAAATAATTCTTCCTCAGTCTGAGCCTTTAGATTATTAGCAATGGGAATTAAAACAAGATTTGCAAATAATGTTCCATAGAAGGTAGTAATCAAAGCTGTTGCCATGCCCTTACCTATATTTGAAGGATCTTCTAAATCACTTAGCATAATAATTAAACCAATTAATGTCCCTATCATACCGAATGCCGGAGCTAATTCCCCCCAAGCTCTAAAGATATCTTGACCGATACCATGTCTATTTTCAGTTGTTTCAATTTCTAAATCTAAGATATCTTTAATGGTCTCAGGCTCGATGCCGTCAACAACCATTTGTAGACCTCTCTTTAAAAATTGATCATCATAGTTTGAGATTTCATCTTCCAAGGATAATAAACCTTCTCTTCTCGCCTTTCTAGAAAGCTCTGAAAATAGAGCAACTAACTCTCGTCTAGAATCAGAGGATACTAAAAAAATTTGTTTCATTAAAGAGGGTACTGCCTTTAAGTATTTAAATGGAAAACTAACCATTAAGGCACAAAATGAGCCTAGCATTGTAATAAACAATGATGATATACTCCAAAATAGTAATATACTTCCTTCATCTATGGCGATAGCTGAAATAATCAAAGTAAAGCCTACGAAAAGTGCTATTAATGGTATTATATTTTTTTTCATGAATTCACCTCCCAATCAGAACAATGGATAGCTTTCTTATACGAAATTACTTTCTCTACAACCTTATCTGCACTTTCACTTACCCACAACTTTTTACCTCCTATTAGGGTAATCAAAGTATCAGGAAGCTCTTCTATTTTTTCAATAAGCTCAGCATTTAGGTAAAATATATTCCCTTTTAAGGTCTTTAATTTAATCATTTTATTCACTCTTTCCTATGTACAATAAGTCTAAGAAGGGGCTCAAGCAAAAAGAACCGTCCCTTTTGCTTTTCCTTTTACTTGATGCCCTTATGCCTTAACTTCTACCTACCTTTTTAGATTAATTAACTCCTGAAGCATTTCATCAGATGTAGTAATAGTTCTAGAATTTGCCTGATAAGCTCTGCTAGTTATGATCATCTCTGTAAATTCATTGGCTAAATCTACATTAGACATCTCTAAGTTTCCTTGTCGTACAATACCAAAGCCATCCTCATTTGGGTTACCTATTTGTGGTACCCCAGAGTTACGGCTATCACAATAGGTATTTCCTCCTAATTTTTCAAGACCCTCAGGATTTTCAAACATTGCCATACCTAATCGACCTAGAAAGTAAACCTGCCCATCATCATATACTGCAGAGATTAAACCTGAACCGTCAATTGAATATGCTTCAAGGGTAACTTTTTCTTTAGGATTATTATCCGCTTCTTCAATTGCAACCTGTAGCTTTTTAGCAGCTCCCATCGCTCCACCATCTCCATCATTTCCTACTAAAGCTTCTTTAATAGCATCAATGTCTGCACTATCTATTGCAGTTTGGAATTCATCCATTGCAGCCTTTAAATTAGCTTCTTCATCATTAATAGCACTTTCAAATACAGAGGATCTTGAATATTGCATTGCTACCTGTGCCATGGTCAAAACATCATTAGCTAGTTTAAATATTTCCTCTGCTGATTGTATAGCTCTATCTAAATCCGAAATATTATCAAAATCAGATATAACATAAATCTCATTAGCTTCATCATTATACATCTGTGCATAATTAATATATTCTGCAAAACCTGCATCTATTTCTCCAGGAATACTTAGTGGTTTTAGATTAGCATTATTTGCCGTATTAATATCATTAATATCCTGGGTACTCTTACCGCTAATAGGCTGATATCCTAATATCCTAAGCCCTTCAGCATTTACTAAGTTCCCTTGATAATCCTTAAAGAAGGCTCCATCCCTGGTATATCTTTTCATTATCCCTGAAGAATCCTCTGAAACTATGAAAAACCCTTCGTTCTCTATTGCAAAATCAAGGTCCCTGCCTGTAGGCTGTAAGGCTCCTCCTTCAAATACTGTATCAATGGCTGCAACACTAACACCAAGCCCTACCTGTTGGGGATTTATACCTCCTTTTCCTTGAGCACTAGGTGATTGAGCATTTGCCTGGGTCTGACTTAGCATATCTTGAAATCTTACCCGACCATATTTAAAGGCTGTTGTATTTGTATTTGCAATATTATTACCAATAACATCCATCTTTGTTTGATTACTTGTCATCCCACTTACACCTGCATATAAAGATCGTAACATTATTAATTCCTCCTCTTGATATGTTTGTTTATGTCACCTCTGTCGTTTGGTAACATATTGGCTTCCTCTAGGAGGTCCAGCCAAGTTAATCTACAATGACAGCACTGTCAATATTCGTAAATATTTTTTCATTACTGTTTTTGGGATCCATTGCTGTAATAAGGGTTCGGTTTCTAATACTTGCAATAAAAGCCATATCCTTATAAATCATTAAGGATTCCTTAGCACCCTTCTCCTTAGCCTTATCCATTGCTTTGCTTAAACTTTGTAAATCCCTATCATTAAGTGTTATATTTCTTTCTGATAATCTTCTATTTGCATGACTAGAAACTTTAATATTTCCATTAGATTTTTGAATTTGTTGTTCAAGGATATTTTGAAATGAATTTTGGTTTTTATGAATTTTATTTTTATCCCTTTTTTGCTGTCCTGGTTCTAATAAGGGCTGAATGTATCCATTATTAATCTTAAAAGACATTAAATCACCCTTTCCTTTTATAGTTCTTATACATATCCTATTCCTCTGGTGCTTCCTCTGACTGAGCCTGTGCATTTTCAATTTCAATTATTTGTTCAAGCCAATAGGGCTTTCCATCTACTACTATACGAACATTACCCTCAGATAATTTAGTTTTTTCTACAACACCTTGAATAATATCGTCTCCAGTATTTAAGGTTACATTTTTACCTATAAGCTGACTTGCGTATTGGGCATTTTGATGATAAAGCATCATAGAAAAACCAGTTTCCAGATTTGCATTTAAATTCTGCATTTGTTCTAAGGAGCTAAATTGAGCTAATTGTGCTATATATTCTGTATTATCCCCTCCACTTAAGGGATCCTGATTTTGAAGTTGTGCTACTAAAATCCCCAGAAATTCATCTTTTCCTAATTCTGTTGTTGGAGTCCTTTGACTTTCTAGAGTGGTATTGTGGGAATACACTTTTGAAATATCCATTTATTAACCTCCTATGCTAATATATTTAGTGAGGAAGCTTGTCCTCTACTATAATAGGAATTCACTACTAATGGCTGCCAGGCATTTCCCATTACCTCTGCCACATCATCCTCTCCATAGGCTTGCCTTGATACATAATTAGGCAAATTATCTTCATTAAAGAATGTTTGTCTGTTTTCTGGATTATCTCTTTGGCTATGCTGTTGTAAATCTACTTCTACCTCTTGAATAAGAATGTTCTGGTTTCTTAGTTGTTCTTTTAAATGTTGTAGTTGATTTTCTATAGCTCCCTTTACAGCCATACTTTCCACTAGAATCTTCCCTACAACTTCTCCTGCTTTCATTTCTAACTTAATCTCAATTTCTCCTAATTCCTTTGGTCTTAACTTTAATTGCAAATTAGATTGCTTTCCATTTTTTAATACCTTAATTTCTTTAATCATCTCTTTAGTAATCTCGTGCATGTTTTTAATTTCTACTTGATGCTGAGGCTTATTAGCAAGATCTAACTTATCGAAAATAGATAGACTATTATTTGTAGATATGTCTTTTCCCTTTGACTCTCTTATATCTCTTATATTTAATTCTTTTAAACTACCAATGCTTTTTTCATTTATTTCACCTGTCTCTTTCACTTTAATCAATTTTCCTTCAGCATCCTTCAAGTTTTCTCCCAATATACTCTCTTTGTTTGTATTAAATTTTATATCCTTTGAATCATTTTCTGTCTTTTCTTGAAGGAAGGAAATTATTCTATTGGTTCTACTAATATCTAAGGATTCTAACTTTTCTTCTTGCCCATGGGAATTTTTCATATCCTTTAATTCAGTAAGGAGTTTTTCTAAAGGTCTATCAATTTTCTCTAATATTTTGTTTAGCTCATCATTATTTTGTAAGTTAACTATTTGATCCTTAGAAAGCTGATTATCCTGAGCTGTAACAATCTCTTCAACTATTTGGATTAACTCATGGCTAATTTTGTTAGATTTAAAATCCTCAATATCTAAATCTAAAGCCTTTATTGTATTCATTAATATCTCTTGTTGAATGTTTTTTTGTTCCAGGGTATTTGCATTTTGAGATAGGCTACTTTCATTACCTTGATTTTCCCTTACATTCATGTTCATCATAGTAATGATTTGAAGCATTATTTGTAGAAAATCTATATCTTTACCCTCTAAAGCCTCTTTTTTCTTAGTCTCCATACCTTGGATAGATTGCTGTATTTGATTTGTACTTATTTTCATTTTCTCACCTCCCTTCATGTAATTTAAATTAATTGCTTAAAATTTCACCTCCTCATATATGTATATAAAGCTAGTTCATCAATGTTTTTTTGTTCTAGCTTATTAACAGCATTTGTATATTCCATAAAGGACCTTTCCCTATGCTTTTCAATAATCTTTCTTTCTCTTTGGGCAAATACCATCTCTTTTCTCTTTAAATCTAACCCACTTTCTAATTTATTGATGTGTTGTTTTTGAATTCCGATTCTTTCCCTTAGAAAATTTATGTATTTTTGATGGTTTTTTAACTTAACAGTATCCTGGATATACCCAAGAAGAGAATTATTAGCTTTTTGAAGCTTTTCTTCTAAATCATTTAGTATACTTTTTTGCAGAATATATTCCCTTTGTAATTTCGAAAATTTCTGTTTCTCATCTTCTTCAATGTTTCTTCTATAATCCAAAATGTTTTCCATCGAATAACTAAAGGATTTCAAGGAATTCACCTCACTAACTTAGTATTTTTCCCATCATTTCAAGGGTAGTGTTATAATCTATATATTCATTAACATCCTGCTGTAAGAATTCATTTATAGGTTCGTGTAATTCTATTGCCCTATCGATTTGTGGATTTGAACCCTTTGAGTAAGCACCTATATTTATTAAGTCCTCGGACTTCTCATAGGTTGCCAAGGAGTTTTTTATTTTGCCACTATATCCATCCTGCTCTGTGCTGATAATCTCTTTCATCAAACGGCTTATACTCTGCTGCACATCAATAGAGGGAAAATGATTTTGACCTGCTAGCCTTCTAGATAATACAATATGTCCGTCTAATATTCCCCTCACTGCGTCAGAGATTGGCTCATTTAAATCATCTCCATCAACCAAAACTGTATAAAAAGCAGTTATTGAACCCTTTTCTGATGTTCCTGACCTTTCTAATAATTTAGGTAGTATTGCAAAAACAGAAGGGGTATATCCCTTTGTAGCAGGCGGTTCTCCAATAGCAAGCCCTACCTCCCGTTGAGCCATGGCAAATCTTGTAACTGAGTCCATCATAAGCATTACCTTTTTACCCTTATCCCTAAAATATTCAGCTATTGTAGTAGCTACAAATGCTCCCTTTAAACGAATAAGTGCAGGCTGGTCAGAGGTGGCACATACAACTACAGATTTTTTTAGACCTTCTTCACCCAAATCTCTTTCTATAAAATCAAGTACCTCTCTACCTCTTTCTCCTATTAGACCAATTACATTTACATCAGCATCACAATAACGACTAATCATACCTAATAATGTGCTTTTCCCTACTCCACTTCCTGAAAATATGCCTATTCTTTGTCCTTCTCCACAGGTGAGCAATCCGTCTATTGCTTTTATACCAGTTGGCATTATCTTATCGATCCTTTTTCTATTTAGAGGATTTGGTGGTAAACGGTCAACAGAATAGCTGCTGTTTAATGTAATTTCCTCCTCATTCATAGGGCGTCCCATACCATCTAACACTTTACCTAGTAAATCATCTCCAACCTTTATAGTAAGTACATTTCCAGTACCTACTACCTTGCAACCTGGTCCCACTCCTTTTAAATCACCCAAGGGCATCAACATTATTTGATGTTCCTTAAATCCAACAACCTCTGCTAATACCCTTTGTTCTTTTCCATTTACTATAATTTCACAAACTTCTCCCACAAAACTCTTTAATCCCTGAACCAAAATGGTAAGTCCTACAACCTGTGTAACCTTTCCCATGATTAGGTAAAATTCATTGTCTTCTATGTATTCACTATAGTTATGAAAAGGAAAATTATATTCCATCATCTTCCCTCATTTCCAATAATGCAGAAACTATATTCTGTAACTGACTATCTATTTCTAAATTAATAACCTGTTCCTCGGATTCTATAATACAACCTTGTCCCTTAATCTCCTTATCCTCTAAAAAGGTAAAGGTCGCATTAGGACAGATCTTCATAAATTGATATAAATTTGTTTGAAGTATTAAATTTGAATCCGGGTTACTTCTAATGATAATTTGTTTTCTTTCTTCTGCATGTTTTAAAGCATTTTTTACCATTTCTATAATGCTTTCATCCCTTGTATCTATATTAAAATGAAGGATACTTCTAGCAATAGAAGCTGCTAAGTTAAAAATCTCTTCTCTTGTCTTCTCTATATATTGCCTGGACTCTTTGTGTGCGCTATGGAGTAATTGTCTAGCATTATCTTTCATTTCATTTGTTTCTTTTATTGCTTTATCATAAGCTTTTTTATATCCTTCCTCTTGTCCTTTTCTAAAACCACCTTGATAACCACTTTCTCGAGCCTTCTTCTTTATAGAGTTTGCCTCTTGTTCTGCCTTTTCAATAATATTCTTTGCACGATCCTCTGCGCTTTTTATTACCTCTTGAACTTGAATTCCCAATTTATTCTGTTCTATATTTTCAGTGTGAGTATGATGTTCGTTTTTATATAAACCTTCTGTAGGAATTATAGGTATTTCAATATTTTCATTATCAAATCCTACTTCCTGATTTTTAATTATCCTATAGGACAATGGCATCCTCTCCACCTCTTGCTATAATAATTTCTCCTGATTCATCTAATCTTCTTATAATGCCTACAATTTTTTGTTGTGCCTGCTCTACTTCAACCAATCTTACTGGTCCCATAAACTCAATATCCTCTCTTAAAGTTTCAGAAGCACGCTTTGACTGATTTTTATAAATCGTATTAGCTACATCCTCAGAAGAACCCTTAAGAGCAAGTGCCAAGTCTTTAGTATCAACTTCCCTAAGAATCCTTTGTATAGAAGCACTATCTAATAGTACAACATCCTCAAATACAAACATTCCCTCTCTTACTTGTTCAGCTAAATCAGGTTGTTCCTTCTCTAATTCTTCAATAATATTCTTTTCTGTACCCCTATCAACAGAGTTTAGAATATCTACTAGGGTTTTCACTCCACCAATAGTTGCAAATTCGTTTCCAATTATAGTAGAAAGTTTTTTTTCTAAAACTGTTTCCACTTGTTTTATTACCATTGGAGAAGTTCTATTCATAGTGGCTATTCTATAGGCAACTTCATTTTGCATTTCTTCAGGCAAACCAGAGATTACAGTAGCTGCCTTATCTGGTTGTAGATAACAAAGAATTAAAGCAATTGTTTGGGGATGCTCCTTGGATATTGTATTAAATAATTGCTGTGGGTCAGCCTTTCTTGCAATGGCAAAGGGTCTGCGTTGCTGAGTAATCTCAGACACAGTATCAATGATTGTCTTTGCTTTTTTACTTCCTAAGGCTTTAGTAAGAATATTCCTAGCATAGTCTAATCCACCTTCAGTAATATAATCTTGGGCTAATGTCATATCCATAAACTCATTTAGTACTTCTCGTCTTTGTTCTGAGGTTATCTGAGTTCTATTGGCTATTTCATAGGTAATACTTTCAATCATATTATCTGGCATTCTTTTTAATATGTCAGAGGAAATTTCTGGACCAAGTGCTATCATCAATATTGCAACCTTTTCTAAACCCTTTAATCTATTCTTTAGGACCATTTCATCACCTCTCATCCTCAATGATCCATGCCCTAAGTAATTCAGTCATCTTTTCAGGATGCTTATGGGCATAATCCTTAATACTTCTTTCTTCTGTACTTTCCTCGGAATTCAAATTAATAATTGGTGTTGGTTCTTGTACTACTTCCTGCAATGGAATAGATTGATTTATCCCTGTACCAGCAAGTTGAATTTCGTCTTCTCTTCTTTTCCTTCTTGATAGCATGATAATACCAACAATTAATAACACTGCTAGAATAATACCGACTGGTATACCAACATACATCAAAAGCTTCTGGCGTGCAGCTTCCTGCTCAGCTAATAGTGCCTGCTCCCTTTCCATTTCCTGCTGAATTTGATCCTGATATGTAGTGTCAAAGGCAATGCCCTCTACATTTATCATATCTCCCCTTTCTGCGTTAAAACCTGTTGCTGACTCTACAATATTTCCAATCGCTCCTTGCATTTCAGGAGTTAATGTTCCATTATATACTATTGAAGTTGTAATTCGTTTTACTTCTCCTGGAGCTTTAACTGTATATGTGGTAGTTTCACCCACCTCATTATTGGTAATTGAATTATAGGAGTTAATGCCATCAGCCTCAAGAATGTTTTCTACATTTTGATCTATATAATTTTGCGTATTATTATCAATAGGACTATTACCAATACCTTCAATCATATCTCCTTCGCCATTTATTTGAATTTGCTGACTACGGATAACCCCTTCCTTATCATAGGAAATAATAGTGCTTTCTTGGGAATCTAAATCTAATTGAGCATTAATCTTTACAAGAACCTTTCCTATTCCTAAAACCTGTTCAAGCATATTAGTCAAATCCTTTTCCAGTCCATTTTCAAATTCTTGTTCAATTTCCATGCGTTGATTAGGATTATTTGAGGATTGGAAAAAACCATCTTTGTTAAGTAACGCTTCACTTAGTAAGTTCCCTTGAGAATCAATAACCTTAACATTTTCTTCTGGAAGATTATTTACAGCTGCAGATACAAGAGATGTTATTCCTCTAATCTGTTCTTGGTTTAATTTTTTTAAAGAATTAACCTTTAATATAATAGAAGCTGTCCCTGGTTGTACTTCCTTAGTAAATATTGTTTCTTCAGACATCGCAAGGTGAACTCTGGCACTGTCAATCTCCTGCAATGTCATTATAGATCGTTGTAATTCTCCCTCTAAGGCTCTTTGGTAAAGAATTTTTCTATCCTCATCTGTAATAGCAAAGCTTGTCTCATCGAATAGTTCAAAGCCATTTCCACTATTGGGGATAATTCCGTCTATAGCTAAATCCAAACGGAGCTTGTCAACTTCCTTATCCGAAACTAGTATAGTAGATCCACCATCTTCTATCTTATATTTTGTAATATTCATCTCTTCAAGACTATCAACAATTTGACCTGAATCTTGAATATCAAGGTTTGTAAAAATAGGTACATATTTAACCCTACCTATTGTTAGATAGTAGATAAGAGCTGCAATAACAAGAGAGCTTAAAAGAATTCCCACACTTATCTTTTTGGATTTACTTAATCCCTTCCAACCCTTATTAAATTTACTTATAAATTCTCTAAATTTATTCATTTTTTAGAGCTCTCCTTCTTTAATGTCTAAGTAAAATTTTAAAATATATCCATAATTACATTTTTTTACAATTTATTACAATATCTTACATGCAAAAAAGGGTCCTTCAGTCAAAGAAGAACCCCTTCATGAAAGTTGAGGCGGCTTGGCTGTCATAGTGAAAGATTTCACCTTAGATCCATAGCTTTGCGTCCTTATCTTTCGATAAGTTTGCCCTTTCTAAGTACTTAAAGTTTATTAAAATCTATTAAATTTTTAATGGAATAAACCTATAACTGCATTCTATTAATTTCTTGATAGGATTCAATAAGTTTATTTCGTATCTGAACTGCCATTTCCAATGCTAGGCGTGCTTCTTCTGTTGCCAATAAAACAGAATGCATATCTTCGCTCTCTCCGGCAATTAATTGCTGATTTGCTTCATCAGATCTTACCTGCAATTCATTTACCTTATTAATTTCATCCTTAAGAATATTACCGAAATTATTCTTAACATCATTATTGTTTGTATTTGTGCCTTGGTTTTGAGCCAAAAATGCTTCCATAGCTGGATTAATTTTCATATACTACCCCCTCTATCCTTTACCTATTTCTAGTGTTTTAAGCAACATACTTTTACTTGCATTCATGGCTGTTACATTAGCTTCATAAGCCCTAGTGGCAGCAATCATATCAACCATCTCATTTAATATATTAATATTTGGCATTAATACATATCCCTCTTCATTAGCATCAGGATGATTAGGGTCAAACACTCTTTGTAATTCACTATCATCCTCTATAACTCCCACTGCCCTTACGCCATTACTTACCCTTTGCATTTTATTGAATTTTATATTCATCTCATTCTTAAGACTTTCTTGGAATACTGCAATCTTTCTTCTATAGGGACCACCTTCCTCCGTACGAGTAGTTGTGGCATTTGCAATATTAGAAGAAATAGTATCCATTCTTAAACGTTCAGCAGACAATCCGCTTGAGCTAATCCTCATAGTTTGAAAGGCTTTCATTCTTATCTTCTCCCTTCATTTATAACATATCGCAATGTGCTTATTTTACTATTGGTCTGTTGGATTAAGGTATTATACAAAAGTTGATTAGCAGCTAGATTTGCCATTTCTAAATCTATATCAACATTATTTCCATCATTTCTCATAGTTGTAGATTTATCCTTTATAATCTTAGCTTGTATCTCCTGAGCTACATTTCCACCAATATGGTTTTGGTGGGTTGCCTGCATACCAATATGTGATTTAGATATAGCCTTTTTTAATTCTTCTTCAAATATTACACGATTAGCCTTATAATTAGGAGTATTTACATTAGCAATATTATTGGATAGAGTCTCCTGTCTGATATAAGAAGCACTTAATGCATTCTTTAGCAATCCATATGTATTGTCTTTTCCGATAAAATCCGACATATTTCTCCCTCCAATTTCCTATTTTTGTAAAAATTTAAATTTAATTCAATTTATATTTATGCAGTAGTGGCATTATTCTACATATTACATTAATTTTCCTTTTTTTTTTCAATAATGTTACATTTATTTTACAAGATTAATATAAATCCATAA
>CAZHJK010000024.1:0-39000 GCA_964533275.1 uncultured Eubacteriaceae bacterium
GGTTCTCTTCATTTTGAATTTGTGAAGGCAAAATCAGCTATTTAGCGATTGCCCCTTTATTTATTCAAAGGATTTGTTAATAATATAAACAAGTTTTAGTTTTGGTAGAGTATAAGACTACATCTATATCTTAATTATTATCAATGAGTCTAGCATTCCAGCGCCGTTTTTTATCAAACACTTAGTGAGAGTCTTAGGAAGAATTAGTTATGAAAGAATATTAAAAAAATTTTTAAGATAATTGATATATCTGATATAATGATATTAATAAAAATGGAGGTGAATATATGCCACCAGCAAATAAGGATATAAGTATTACTAAAAATATTCGTATGATAGAATGGCTTAAATGCGAATTACTAGCCGGGGTATCCAGTCTTTTTGAGCTATGCTTTAAAGGTGTTAAGGTAAGTCAAGAAGCCATACTGGATGTTTTAGCAAATATTATTATGGTAGCCTATTTAACAGGTAAAAGATTAGGATTAAAATATTATGATATTGATAAGAAACTGGAAGAAAAATTAAAACTCGGGATTATAGAAGAGCATGAGGCAGAAAAATGGTTTGGAGATTTATCTAATTTAAGTCAATACATAAAAAACAATCGTTAGAGGTGTTAGATTTTGAATAGAAAAATAAGTACTGGAGCATTGACAGAGGGTGCGATCTTAGCAGCTATAACAGCTCTATTAGGTGTAATCAGCTATTATATACCCTTTCTCACATTGCTTGTTTTTATTTGGCCAATACCTATTATTATTTTAGGAAAAAGACATGGTTTAAGTACAAGTATTATGGCAACCATAGCAGCAGGCGTATTAGCAAGCTTATTTACTCCAATAATATACTCAATACCAATAGTGATAATGTATGGACTTTTAGGGATAGCCTTAGGTTTTGCATATCATAAAAACATCAGCTTTATTAAAACAATTTTAATAGGGTATATTACTGCTTTATTATCTATCATAATACTTTTAGAAGTATATACCATAATCACAGGAATTAGTATAATAACCGAATTAAATCAAATGATGAGATTGACTATGGATGAAGTTAATATTTTATATCAGAGCATGGGAATAGATCCAAATACCATGAATGATGTAGTAAAACAGATGGATGAAGTAATAACTTCTATGACCCAGTTATTCCCAGCAACATTATTAATGATTCCCATGGTTGTAACCCTTATAAATATGATAGTATCAGAGAAGATCTTAAAAAGATTAGGATATGATGTCATAAAAGTTCCACCCTTTAGAAAATGGAGATTACCTAATCACGCAAGTTTTGGATTATTCTCAATATTATTAGTGGCAATCATAGGTCAGTATTTTAATTTGTCTAACTTTGATATGGTGTATCAAAATCTATTATATCTCATACTTATAATGTTTTTAGTACAGGGCTTATCCTTTGTTGCACATTTTTTTTATGCGAAAAACATATCAAAGGGTGTACGCATAGTAGGCTTTATAATGATTCTTGTATTACCAATAATGCAATCTTTAATTCAAATTATAGGTTTAATAGATGTAGTGTTTAATGTTAGAGATAAAATAAAAATTGAGCAAAGCTAACCCATAGGAGGTAAACCATGAATAATGGAAAGTTTAGGAATATTTTAATACCTGATACCACAATATATTTATGGATTATGGCAATACTTATTGCAATAATAGCTTTTTATAATATTATAATTGCAGCTGTTGGAACTTTTGTTTTGCTATATCTTATTTATTACAATTGGCGAATTGCTCATGAAAAAAGAGCTCGATTAACAGAATATGTAGAAAATCTATCCATTAATATTGATGCTGCGACACAGAAGTCACTATTAGAGCTACCTATTCCTTTAGTTATTTTAGAGGAAGAAGGAACTATTATGTGGTATAATTCAGAGTTCTCAAAAATCTGTGATCAAAAAGAATTATTAGAGGAAAAAATAAATGAGATATTTAAAGATGTAGATGTTAAGGAAATTCTAGATAAAAATGGTGAAGACAAAAAACCTTTAATACAAAAAATAGATGGACGCTCCTATGAGGTATTAAGTAATTTTGTGGAGGTTTCTAATTATAAAAATAGTAAGAAATCTATTATTATGATGTATTTAATAGATAAGACTTCCTATTTTCAGATGAAGGAAAGGTATAATCAAGAAAAACACACCATTGCATTTATTCAAATAGACAATTATCAAGATGTAATGCAATCATCCTCAGAAAATAATAAATCCCTGGTAGTTGCAGCTATTGATAGAAAGCTAAATATGTGGACAACTCAGATTGATGCACTTATAAAGAAGTTCTCCAGTGATAAATATATAGTAATTTTTGAAAGAAAGCATCTAAAGAAAATAGAAGAGAAGCGTTTTGATATACTAGATGGGATTAGGGAAATCCAAGCAGGAAATAAAATTCCCATAACATTAAGTATTGGAGTAGGGAATGTAGGGGATCATCAAACCCCCCTAAATTCTCAGGAGGCTGCCAGTGCTGCTCTTGATATAGCCTTAGGTAGAGGTGGAGATCAAGCTGTAGTAAAAAGCGGAGAAAAGCTCTCCTTTTATGGGGGTAAAAGCCAGGCTGTAGAAAAGAGTACAAAGGTTAAAGCAAGGGTTATGGCACATGCTATTAAACAATTTATCGAACAGTCTGATCAAGTCTTTATAATGGGGCATAAACTTCCAGACTTAGATAGCTTAGGCTCTTCACTAGGCATATATAGAGCCAGTATGGCATTAGGAAAACAAGCATATATTATATTTGAAGAATCTAATCCAAATATTGATATTTTATATGATAGATTAATAGAAAAGGGTTATGAAAGTATTTTATTAAAACCTGATAAAGCTAAAAGAATGGCTACAGAAAATACATTACTAGTAGTTTGTGACACCCATAGACCAAGCTTTACACAAGAACCAGAGCTATTAAATCTTATTGATCATAAAATTATAATAGATCATCATAGAAGAGCAAGTGAATTCATCACGGATCCTGCCTTGGTTTATTTAGAGCCCTATGCATCATCATCAAGTGAGATGATAACAGAAATTTTACAATATATTATAGAAAAACTTGAGATTGAACCTATTGAGGCAGATGCTCTATTGGCAGGTATATTTATTGATACAAAGAATTTTACCTTTAAAACAGGGGTTCGTACCTTTGAAGCAGCCTCTTATTTAAGAAGAAAGGGTGCCAATACTGTTACAGCTAGGCAGCTATTTCAAAGTGATATGTCTACCTTTGTGGCTAGGGCAGAGGCAGTAAAGTGTGCTCAGGTATTTAGGGATAATATAGCCATATCAAAAAGTCCGTCGGATGTGAGGGATGCAACCCTTGTGGCTGCACAGGCTGCTGATGAACTTTTAAATATCAGCGGGATTACGGCATCATTTGTTTTAACCGCCCTAAAAAATCAAGTATATATAAGTGGTCGTTCCCTGGGGGATATAAATGTTCAAGTTATATTAGAAAAGCTCGGTGGGGGAGGTCACTTAGCAGTAGCAGGAGCCCAATTATTAGATGTAAGCTTTGAAGAAGCCATAGATTTATTAAAGAATGCAATTGACGAGTATATAAAGGAAGGTGAAGAAAAATGAAGGTGATTTTAAATCAAGATATTAAGTCTTTAGGAAAAAAGGGAGATATAGTTAATGTTAGTGACGGCTATGCAAGGAATTTCCTATTACCTAAGGGATTAGTGGTAGAGGCAAATGATTTTACTATAAAAAAGACTAAGGAACAGAAAAAGGGTAAAGAAATTCGTAAGAATAGAGAAAAAGAAGAAGCACAAGCTTTAGCAGATAAGATTTCAAAGACTTCAATAACTATAAAGAAAAAAGCAGCAGATGATGGGCGCTTATATGGCTCAGTAACCACGAAGGACATTGCACAAGAATTACAAAGTCAAGCTAAAATCAAGGTAGATAAAAGAAAGATTAATTTAGCTGAACCCATTAGATATATAGGGAATATAAGTGTTGATATAAAAGTTTATCCTGAAATAATTGCAAGCTTTAAAGTGAAGGTAGAGGCTGAAGAATAAGGGCTCCTTAGTTAAAATAAATAGGAGATATTAGCCTTTAGTAAGAGGGGGATAGAAATGAATAATATGATGGGTAGAATTCCACCCCAAAGCATTGAGGCGGAGCAGTCTGTTTTAGGGGCAATGTTATTAGATAAAGAAGCTATTGCCAGTGCTACTGAGATATTAACTCCAGAAGATTTCTATAAAGAGGTTAATGGGGCCATATTTGATGCAATTGTAAAGATATATCAAAGGGGAGAACCTGTAGATTTAATTACCTTGCCAGAACAATTAAAAAATACAAATATTTTAGAGCAAGTAGGGGGAGTATCATTCATTTCTGATCTTGCCAATTCTGTTCCTTCCTCATCTAGTGTTCGACATTATGCAAAAATTGTAGAGTCTAAGTCTCTAATGAGAAAACTAATAAAGGCATCTTCTTCCATTTTAGATAAGAGTTATGAGGGAGTGGAGGAAGTAAGTGAACTAATCGAAATGGCAGAAAAGAAGATATTTGACATTTCACAAGGGCGTTCAACAGAAGGTTTTGTGCCCATAAGCCAGGTTCTTTTAGAAGCCTTTGATAATATTGAAAAAAGATTTCAAAATAAAAATCAAATTACTGGTACTTCAACGGGATTCAGTGATTTAGATAGTAAGACATCAGGTTTTCAAAAATCTGATTTAATATTAGTTGCAGCTCGTCCCTCCATGGGAAAAACAGCATTTGCGTTAAATATAGCACAAAATTCAGCTATTAAGTCAAAGGTGCCGGTAGCCATTTTTAGCTTAGAGATGTCTAGGGAACAATTAATTAATCGTATGCTTTGTTCCGAGGCGCATATCGATAGTCAGAAGTTAAGAACCGGAGACCTTCAAGAAAGTGATTGGGATAAATTAGCAAAGGCGATGGCTGTCTTATCTGAGGCTCCCATTTTTATAGATGATACACCGGGAATTAGCGTGATGGAAATGCGGGCAAAATGTAGAAGACTGATGTTGGAGCATGGTTTAGGCATGATTATGGTAGACTATCTACAATTAATGTCTGGCAATGGTAAAAATGAGAGCAGACAGCAGGAAATTTCTGAAATCTCCCGTTCTCTTAAGGGACTAGCTAGAGAGATGAATTGTCCCCTTATTGCCCTTTCACAATTAAGTCGAGCTCCCGAGGCACGATCTGACCATCGACCCATCCTATCTGACCTTAGAGAGTCTGGAGCTATTGAGCAGGATGCAGATGTGGTGATGTTTTTATATAGAGATGAGTATTATAACCCAGAAACAGAAGAGAAAAACATAGGAGAGCTCAGTATTGCAAAACAAAGAAACGGTCCTACGGGATTGATAAAATTAGTTTGGCTAGGACAATATACAAAGTTTGTAAATTTAGAAAAATATCAATAAGCTCTTACAAGCCCTGGAAAATGTATTTCTAGGGCTATCTTTATTTAATTAGACTATTCATATATGTCTATGATTTTTATACGCTTGTGGAGAATTGAAAATCTGGTACTTGCAGAATTGGTCGAATGATATTTTAGATTATACTAAATAATATTCGTGTTTGAATTGATTTAAAGGGGGATATTTGATAATATTACATAGGGAAACGCATTTCTCCCTTCATAAATAATATAAGAGGGTGAAAAAATGTTAAAAGAATACGATATAATTATAATAGGTGCAGGACCAGCTGGTATTTTTACAGCTCTAGAATTTATAAAGAACAATAAGGATGCAAGTATATTAATTATAGATAAGGGAAAGGAAATCAAAAAGCGTATCTGCCCAGCCCGGACAACAAATAATTGTGTAGGCTGTAATCCCTGCGCTATCACTAGTGGATGGTCAGGAGCCGGTGCTTTTAGTGATGGGAAGCTATCCCTAAGTCATGAAGTAGGGGGGAATATTACCGATTATATGACTGAAGAGAAAGCACAATCATTAATTAATTATGCTGATGATATATATAAAAGGTTTGGTGCGCAAAAAGATATACATGGACTTAATGAAAAGAAAATAGAAGAGATAAAGTATGAGTCATCTAGGCATAATATTCGGCTTATTCCCTGTCCTGTAAGACACCTAGGTACAGAGAAGGCATTTGATGTATTAGGTGGAATGTATAATTATCTCATAGATAATGGTAATGTTACATTTTTGGAATTAACAGAGGCACTAGATATAATCGTTGAGAATGAGACTGCTAAGGGTATTACTATAAAAGAAAAAGGGAAAAATGAAGAGAGTATATTAGGTAAATATATTGTTGCAGCTCCGGGTAGAGGAGGAGCACAATGGCTTAGTGAGCAGACCCAAAAACTATCTATTGAAACTATTAATAATGCAGTAGATATAGGAGTTAGGGTTGAAGTGCCTAATAGTATTATGGATCATCTTACTAAGGATTTATATGAGGCAAAGCTGGTATATTATTCTGATACCTTTGATAATAAGGTTAGAACCTTCTGTATGAATCCCGGAGGCGTAGTATCTCAGGAAAATTATGAGGGAGATATTGCCTTAGTTAATGGACATAGTTATGCAGATGATAGATTAAAAACGGAAAATACAAACTTTGCATTATTAGTATCTACAAACTTTACTGAACCCTTTACTGAGCCAATAAAGTATGGAAGATATATTGCAAATTTAGCAAATATGCTTACAGGTGGAGGCATAATGGTTCAAAGATTAGGAGATCTTTTGCAGGGGAGACGAACGGATAAGGATCGTTTAAAAAAGTCCTCTACAATTCCGACTATGAAACACGCTGTCCCAGGAGACTTAAGCTATGTACTGCCTAAACGATATCTTACATCTATTATAGAAGCCTTACAGGCCTTTGACAAGATTGCTCCAGGACTATATTCAAAAAACACCCTGCTTTATGGGGTGGAATGTAAGTTTTATAGTAGTAAGGCAAGGGTTCATAAAAACTTTGAAACCAAAATAAAAAATTTATATACAATAGGTGATGGAGCAGGAATTACTAGAGGGTTAATGCAGGCATCTGTAACAGGGATTGTCGTAGCAAGGGATATATTAGAAAAGATAGAAGATTAAAGGAGAGATGTTATCTAATGGCTAGTTCAGTTATAGTAGGAGCACAATGGGGCGATGAAGGGAAGGGAAAGATTACAGACTTTTTAGCAGAAAGATCTGACATAATAGTAAGATCCCAAGGGGGTAATAATGCAGGTCATACTGTGGTAGTAGGAGATAATGAGTATAAGCTCCATCTAATTCCTTCGGGGATATTATATCCAGAAAAAATTTGTATCATTGGAAATGGAGTGGTAATTGATCCTGAGGGTCTTTTGGAAGAAATAAATTATCTTCATGAGAGGGGAATAAGCACTGATAATTTATTTATTAGCGATAGAGCCCATGTGATAATGCCCTATCATAAGGTCATAGATAGATTAGTAGAGGAAAAAAGACATGTTGATCAACAAATAGGAACTACAAAAAAAGGCATTGGACCAGCCTATATGGACAAAACCGAAAGAAGTGGTATTCGTATTTGTGACCTAATGGATGAAAAAATATTTAGAAGTAAATTAAAAAATAATCTGGAAGAAAAAAATTTAATTATTGAAAAAATATATGGAGCAGATCCAATAGATTTTGAAGAGGTTTATAGAGACTATATAGGATATGCTAAAAAAATTAAGAGATATATAAGGGATACCACAGTACAGGTCTATGATTATATAAATAGTGGACGCAAGGTACTATTTGAAGGTGCCCAAGGGACACTATTAGATATTGACTTAGGAACATATCCCTATGTAACCTCATCCCATCCAATTTCCGGTGGTGTAACTGTAGGTACAGGTATAGGACCAACTGCTATTAATAAAGTAATAGGTGTTGTAAAGGCATATACCACCAGAGTAGGAAAGGGCCCATTTCCAACAGAACTTAAGGATGAGACAGGGGAATGGATTAGGGAAAAGGGACACGAATTTGGAACAACAACAGGAAGGGCAAGAAGATGTGGGTGGTTTGACTCTGTAATACTAAATTATTCAGTACGAGTAAATGGATTAAGTAATCTTGCAATTACAAAACTAGATACCCTATCTGGACTAGACAAGGTTAAAATCTGTGTAGGATACGAAATAGATGGAGAAATAATTACAGATTTCCCTGCAAGTTTAGAAACCTTGGCAAGATGCACACCCGTGTATGAAGAAATGCCGGGCTGGGGAGAGGAAATTAGCGATGCGAGAATTTATGAAGAATTACCAATTAATGCTAGAAAATATCTAGAAAGAATTTCAAATATCTGTGATGTAGATATATCTATAATTTCAATAGGACCAAAAAGAACAGAAACCATTTATATAAGAAAGGCAGATTAAAATAAAGTTAGGCAGTCATTATTATAAAATGACTGCCTCAAATTTTTCCAGAAAAAATATTCTAAAATTTATTGACAATACCATAGGTCATATTGTATTATTAATACTTGTGAGACTTAATTTATATATGACCCATTAGCTCAGTTGGCATAAGCAGGATGCCAAAATCATGAATGATTTTTCGCATATCGCTTAGTTAGGCAAAATAAAGTTCATATAGTTAAAGAAATATTATAGCAATTTAGAAAGTACAAATATGACCCATTAGCTCAGTTGGCAGAGCACCTGACTTTTAATCAGGGTGTCCGGCGTTCGAGTCGCCGATGGGTCACCATCATCTAGGCCCCTTGGTCAAGCGGTTAAGACACCGCCCTTTCACGGCGGTAACAGGAGTTCGAGTCTCCTAGGGGTCACCATATTTTATTTTGCAGTGGTCGCATAGCTCAGCTGGGAGAGCACCTGCCTTACAAGCAGGGGGTCATAGGTTCGAGCCCTATTGCGACCACCATTTTTATCAATATTTATTGGGTGTTATGCCCATTTACTGCCAAGTCATCGCTTGGTATTTTTTTATTTAATCTATCCTTTATACTTAAGGTTATCCAATAAAGAAAGGGTAAGAGGATAAGGTAAAAACTAAAGAGAAGTGCCTTAGGGCCTACTCCCATAGTAGTAAGAGGCACAAGGGCTGCAATATTCCAAGGTATCATCGGGGCTAGCATAATTGCTGAATTTTCTAAGTCAATAGCGATTTCTTCCTTAGAGAGATTATTAATATCGTATGTTTCCTTGGTAAGTATGTGAGTTAACATAACTGCAAGAGTCTGGGTGCATCCTATAATGGAGGATGCAATAGATACAAAAATGGTTTGAATAAAAACCCCTTGTCTATTTTTCTTTTTCACCAATTTTTTAATGATTCCCTTTAATAAATCGGTACCCTCAAAAACACCAGTAAAGGCAGAGGAAATAAATACAATAACTCCTGTTTTCATCATAGAAATAATACCACCACCCTGCAGTACATCAGCAATAGGAGAAGATTGTTCCATTTTAAATCCAAATATTATATATTTTATATTTTCAAGAAAACTATATTTTTGGATTCCAAGACTAATTACTAGGGCAATTATTATACTTATTAACATTGATAGCTTAACATTTACCTTAAAAAATGAAAGAAGTATAATACAAATAGCTGGAAGTAGAACCCATAGAGAAATATGAAAGTTATTCTCAATGCCCTGGGAAAGAATTGTAGAGGTTGTAGTAATTGGATAAAAATAAGATAAAATTCCATAAAGAATGACACTAATAGAAAAGGGTAGTAGTGATGTTTTTATCATATTTATAATATTGTCATAAAGATTAGTTTTACTAATCTGGGCAACTAGGTTGGCACTGGAAGACATAGGGGAATTACGGTCTCCGAAATAAGCTCCTGACATAACGGCTCCAGCTACTAAGGGAAGGTATACATCGCCACTCCTTGCTATTATCATTACTGCAATTCCAATAGTTCCCGTTGTGCCTAAAGATGTTCCGATTAATAGAGACACTACGCAGGTCACTAAAAATGCAGATAATATAAATAATTGGGGATATATAAGTTCAATTCCATAAAAAACAATGGCAGGAATTGTTCCAGAAGCCATCCAAATGGCAATAATTGCCCCAATTAATACGAAGATTTGTAGTATGATCAGGGATTTCTTTCCTCCTTCAAAACTCATTTTCAATAAATTATATATGGGATAGCCATGTTTGGTACCTATGTATATAAAAATGCCTAAACCTATCATTAGGGCATATCCAGCAAAGATACCCTTTAGAGCGCTTATTATTAAAAGTACAAATAAGATAAAAAATCCTAACAAAATATCCATGTCTTAATCCACCACCTATTAATCTATATCTATCATAACAGTAAAAAAATGCGTCGTAATGTTTTGACATAGTAATAAATAAAATTACACATTCCTCCGGTGGCATTGATGGATAATACCAGCAATTCATTCCAATGTAAATTCTAAAGTATTTAGAAGCAAAAGGGACGGTTCTTTTTGCTTCAGACCTTTCGTTTTGGTCTCCCATCTACGACGCATTCTTTACCATGGCGCCCTAACGGGATAAAATATTTCATAAAGCGATGACTAGGAGCATATGAAGATATTTTATCTCTTTAACGTAAATTCAACGACGCATAATTTATCAAGAACGAAACAAATAAACCAATCCTATAAGGTTTCTTTATTTCTCTTTATTCTTTATTGTATACACATCTGTTCTTCTATTTTCTAGTGTAAAAACTTGGTTTCTTACACTTTGAAGATATTCAAGGTCAATCTCTGCAGTGATAACACATGGCTTATCTGAAGCTTTTGCGATCACATTGCCCCAGGGGTCAATAATCATTGATTTTCCATAGGCATGAAATTGATATTTACTCCCACATTGGGCAGGAGCTATAGTATAGCAGCTGTTTTCGATGGAACGAGCTCTCAGCAATGGCTCCCAATGGTCCTTTCCTGTGTTAAGGGTAAAGTTAGCTGGGGCTAGAAATATTTGTGCTCCTTTCAATGCCATTAAGCGAAATATTTCTCCAAAACGAATATCATAACATATAGAAAGCCCAAGATGACCTACTTTCTGAGTAGCTATGGTGATGATATCATCACCAGGACAGATGCGATCAGATTCTTTAACCTTGGGACCATCCTTAATGTCAACATCAAAGGTATGCAGCTTTCTATATTTTACAACTAATTCCCCCTGGGGATTGATAATCATAGTAGTATTGTAAGGGCGTGAATCTTGAGAATTTTTTTCAGCGATACTTCCACAATGAATCCAAACCCTATGTTTTTTAGCTTGTTCTGCAATAGTTTTAAATGTTACACCATATGGTATTTCTTCTGCATTTTCCTGAATATCTGGACCTAGATAATTTACCATTTCCGGCATAGCTATTAAGCTGGCACCACGATTAATAGCCTCCTCAATAAAAGCAACCATATTTTCAAGATTTTCTTCCTTTTTATCTTGAGAATTCAATTGAATAGCAGCAACAATAAACTTTTCCATAGAAACACCTCTCTATTTATTATAATATACTAAAGCTATGATAAGGACTTTATTCTAAAATATCTAAATTTTGAAATATTATAGCATAATACTCTATCGAGTAATGAGCGATTCCTTCTATAATTATAATATATGCTATATAATAATTATAGGAGGAGGTGCTGATAATTTGAGAAAGTTTAGAATTTTTATACCAATAATACTATTAACAATAGCCTTAATAATCGCATTTATATTAAATTCAATAAATGATGAACCGGATTTATCATTATTACATATAGATAATGCCTTATCTTCTCTTGCAACCGGCTCAAATGTTGTTGTAGAAACAGAAGATCATGTAAGATTATCCTTTAGACCCCATTCAAATTTTTTAAAGCAGTTTAATCAAAGAAATTGGAGAGAAAAACGGGTTAATTCGCCTTTTGAAAGTTCACCTACCCTTAAGATTTATATACATGAAGGCTATTATATTAATTTCTATTCCCATGAGGATTATGCAATGGTGTATTTCGATGATTCTGATGAAAAATATCGTTATTATACAATACCCGATGGAACCTATAAGGCAGTAGAGGACTATGTATTAGAGAATGGGCAACCATGGGATGGATTAATTCCTTCTTATAGCAATGTAGGTGGTGTTGATGCCCCGATTGAAGTGATTGTTGAAGAAAATTTAAAAATAATCCTATCTTCTCCTAGATCTTCATCCAATCCTAATGATTATATTCATGCCCATCAGGAGGAATATGAAAATATATTAAAGCAAGGGGAAGATGCTCTTCAATATATGCTTTCACAATCTAAGAATAATAATGCCCAGGGTTTACGAGGTCATATAATGATGCAAGCCTGCAAGGAACTATTAATTTCGATTTAGAGATATACTATTTCATAATTAAAATTTAAGGAGTCTATTATTTGAAAAATAAAGAAAAGAAAATTTATCTATTTTTGGCAAAGCTTATAAATCCTGTGGTACTTATAGTATATGGAGTAACATGTTTTTATATATATTCACTTTCACAATATGGGGGAATTAAAAGAAAGGTTCCAATTATCCTTGGATGTATACTGCTGCTACTAATATGGATTTTATGGTGTTACTATATTTAAAATAAACAACAAAAGGTCAGCAAAGAAGAACCCTCCATATCTAAAAAATTAGATATAAGCAGATTGTGGGTTTTAATCGCTGGTTTAATTTTAGTCTTTACTACACTTATTACAGGAGCAAAGATATATGAAAGTGGTGTTAATTATAATGGTAAATTATCGTGGTTTATTCAAGATTTAAAAAATAAACGGCAGGTAGAGTTTACTCATAATAATATATATCAGTCTAACTTGGGCGGTATTTTTGAAGATATTGAAAGTAAAATAAAAATGCCCGAAAAATTATATATCTCTTCTGATTTTCAGCTGAAATTTAATAAAGATGGAAGAATTATTTCCTTTGATACTTATTTATATGGGAAAAATGAGGATGGTGAAACAGAAAGTTTTCTAATTTCCTACAATGAGAGTAAATCAGATAAAATAACAATATATCTGAAGGGCTTTACCAATGATACCTTTAATGAGAAATATAGGTTACAACCTTTGATAGATATGATAAAGTGGATTCCACTAGAAGAGACAGTATCTCAGTGGGATCAAGAGCAATATGGGTTTTTATATTCTGGTTTCCGTAGCTGGGGCTTTAATACAGAGGGAATAATATATATTGATGAAAAGGGAAATACAAGACAGGAAGAGTCTGCAATGAATGAAATAGTAGGCTACACGGTATCTGTATACGCCGGGGAAAGAAGACATATTGATACCAGCTCGTTTTATTAATGAGCAAATAGACTATATACCAGAAAATAATGATACGGATAATAGTAATGATTGGGATGTAGGCTATAATTATAATGAGGGTGAAGAAACATTTTTTATAAACGAAGATCTTGGATATCAGCTGCCTGTAGTAGATGCTGCATTAGGAAGCCGCTTTTACTCATTACTTAAGACAGAAAATGGGGGTACTTCATGGGAAACTCTAAACCAAGATCCCTATATAGGGAGAACGGGAGTATCCGCGGGGATTATATTTATAAATGAAGAACTTGGATTCATAGGAATGTCTCACAGTGGGGGATCCTATGGAGAACTTTATCGGACAAAGGATGGAGGAGCTTCTTTTGAAGAAGTCTCCATCCCAGAGATACAAGTTTCTTTGTCTGAAACCGAAACATATAATCCCTTTGATTTACCCGAAATGCCCTTTGAGGAAAATGGGAAGCTTTTACTTTTAGTAGGACAGGGGCAAGACGGTGATTATAAGGGTGGCTGTAAAGCCTTATATCAATCTGATGATAGAGGTAAAACCTGGGAATATATTAAGGAAGTTTTACCTGTAGAATTTCCCCCTTCTTAAGCTGTATATGACCGGATTCATAGGGTTTTCCATCTATGGTAAGGTAAACTCTATTTACATTATAATATCCTCCGATAGTATTAGCCACGCTTTGTAAAATTAAGGATTCATACATGGCACCTGCATTCATATCCTGTATAAATTCCTTGGAGAAATCCACATATGCAATATTATCACTCCCTAAATATAGGGAATTTATTTTAGTATTTGAACTGATCAATGGTAGGTAGGTCTCCTTTGGAGGCTTCTCTGCCATTATTTTTTTGATGTTGTTTCGAGAGATATCGTTGGTTTTAAATTGTACGGTTTTATCTTCTCCATATATTTTTTGGCCCTCACCGGGATAAAAGAAGGTAATATCTTTTTTAAAGGAGGCGTTGTCTTTTATCTCACTCAATGTAGAGGTGACTTCACTACCCTCCGAGTTAAATATACTTTTAACCAATCCAACCCCAGGTGCATAGTATTCTCTAATGGTACTATGGGGACCCTCTGTTGTTACCTCAATGGTTTTATAGCTTCCTAAGGGTGTATTGATTTCAACTGATGTATTGGTTATTGTACGAACCCTATCATCGGGAAGTGTCCATTTAGTTCCCACTTTTATAGGTTCTTTTAATAATATCTCAATGTTATTCTTAGAGGGTTCAGTTTTTAGTAGGTTATCCCTATAGTAGACCTCTTCCTTTGAATAGAGTAGGGATACATTATTAGTACCTATCTCAATGACTTTCACCATTTCGGTACCGCCGTTATTTGTCCGGGTCTGAATCCTTTTGGTATTATGGTCAATGTAATCTATAAGTACCCGGTAGGAGGCATATTCATTACCTTCCCCAACATATAGGTATTCTTTATCTGATTCAATTGGATAAAATTCTTCTATCGAAAGTTCTTCCTGTCCAGGGGTTTCCTGGTTATTCTCATTTTTAGAGGGATCTTCAGGAGGCTCTATATTTGGACTTTCATTTTGAATAGGGTCTGTAGGCTCCGGTTGTTCCTGTTGATCTATTCCGCAGCCTAGGGAAAATATCAATATTAATATTAAAAGTAGAAACAGAATAATTTTTTTCATGGTTTTTCACCTCTTATTGTTTGATTGTCTAGAATGTAAGTTTCTATTATTGTTATTCCCAATATACATTATCCTAAACTAATTTCAGTAAAGCAAAAGAAAAAGAAAAAGCAAAAGAAAGCAAAAGGGACGGTTCTTTTTGCTTCTGTATATTTTTTTTAGTATAATATTTACATTAGGGGGTGGAAATATATGTCAAGGACATCGAGGAGAATTAGCCCAACAAGTTATTATCATGTTATGATGCGGGGAAATAATCGAGAAAAAATATTTGAATTAAATAGGATGAAGATGTTTTTTACAGATTTACTAAAAAAAATTTTACCTGAAGAATATCTTGAATTAGTAGCATATTGTATCATGGAAAATCATGTTCACCTTATTATAGAAGGTGAGGATATTGAAGGTCTATCAAAGGCAATGAAAAGAATTAATATCAGCTACGCTATGAGGTATAATAAAGAATTTGATAGAATTGGTCATGTATTTCAAGATCGTTATAGAAGTGAAAATATTACCAGCGAAGCATATCTTTTAAATGTTATTAGATATGTTCACAATAATCCAATAAAAGCAGGCATGGTTAAAAATCTAAGGGATTATTCTTGGAGTAGCTATCAAGAATATATAAGTAATAAAACTAAATTAATAAATATAGAACAGAAGAATTTTATTATGGATTTTTTTAAAAGCTGTAATGAATTTATATCCTTTCATAACCAATTGGATAATAATGAATACCTAGACATTAAAGAAGATGTAGAACGCAATCGTATTATTACTACAGAAAAAATTATAAATAATTACTGTATTGATAAAGGAATAAACTCTAGAAAAGAACTTATTAATAATCAAAAGGCATTAATAGATTTAATTAAGAAATTACTAGATACAACTACAATAAGCCATAGAAAGATAGCAGATATATTAGGCATTAGTAGTAGTCTAGTCCATAAAATAAATTTAGATTTAAAAAAATGAGGTATCACGAGAAAAGAAACGGTTCAATGCTGTTTCCAATTATAAAAGCGAAGGGAGTATATTTTATGAAGATTTTATTTATTCAATATCCTAAATGTAGTACATGTAAAAAGGCAAAGAAATGGCTGGATGAACATTATATTCCATACCAAGATCGTCACATTATAGAAGATAATCCAACATTTGAGGAATTACAAGAATGGATTGACATGAGCGGTTTACCCTTAAAAAGATTTTTTAATACCAGTGGTATGAAATATAGAGAATTGCAATTAAAGGATAGATTGCCAAAAATGAATGAGGAAGAGCAAATAAATTTGCTATCTAATGATGGGATGCTGGTAAAAAGACCTCTAGTCATAGGTGAGGATTTTGTGCTAGTAGGCTTTAAGGAAAAAGAGTGGGAAAGACTTCAATAAAGGAAGGGAAAGATAAAATGATGATAGCTATTATATCCCCAGCAAAAAATATGAGAGAAGCTAATTTTAATGGATTGAATTATTCCACTCCCACATACATAAAAGAAGCAAATTATATTGTAGAAACCTTAAAAAAATACAATCCTTGGGAGCTGGAGAGTTTATTTAAGGTAAATCCAAATATTGCTATAGAAGCCTTTGTGAATTATGGTAATTGGAGGGAAAAACCATTGGGATCAGCTGCTTTATTGTCATATCATGGGTTGCAGTATAAAAATATTGGGGTAGAGGATTTTACCAAAGATGATCTCTACTTCGCTAAACAGTCTTTACGAATTCTAAGTGGGCTTTATGGAATATTAAAACCAACAGATGAAATATCCCCCTATCGTTTAGAGATGCAAACAAAACTAATGATTGAAGGAAGAGACTTATATGAATTTTGGGGTGATAAAATATATAAAGAACTATATAAAGAAGGACTTCCTGTAATCAATTTGGCTTCTAAAGAATATTCCAAGATCATCGAAAAATACCTAACCCCCCGGGATTGTTTTATAACTATTGATTTTAAGATATATAGAAATAAAAAGTATAGAACCATAGCTACCTCTGCTAAAATGGCCAGAGGGCAGATGGTAAGATGGATAATTAAAAATAGATTGGCAGAACCAGAGCAATTAAAGTCATTTACCTGGGATGGATATAAATTTATCCAAGGTTTATCTTATAATAATAAATATGTATTTGTACAAAATAAATAAGAGAGAGTCTCTTATTCTCTAACTCAAAAAGCTTTTTGAAGCAAAAAGAACCATCCCTTTTGCTTCTTTTTAAAATGGGGAGATTGTATGTTGAAAAATTAGTAGATTATCTTAAAAGATGCCATAGAATATCTCATAATAACAAAGTATTAACGCTCCAATAAGAATAAAAACATCTGCAAGGTTAAAAATAGGGCCTCTTTTTACTTTAAAGAAAATAAAATCTATAACATATCCCTTCTTTATACGATCGATTAAATTCCCTATAGCTCCTCCTAATAAAAATGAAAAACCTAAATTATAGGATGACTTTTCATCTTGAATTCCTAGATATAGTAGAACAACACAGCCAATAATTGTAAACAAATTCACTACTATTATTAGTTTTTTCTTACCTTTTAGCATTCCATAGAAGGATCCTGTATTTTTAGCTAATTGTAATTGAAGTCTTTTTCCTAATTTATAGGGACCTCCATGTTTATTTAAAAAACTAAGAGCCTTTTTTTTGCTCCATTGATCAATAAGTACAATAAATAAAATAAGTAGCCAATATATCATTTTAAACCCCTTACATTCAATATATTTACACAGTGGATTAGTATATATCTATATTATCATCATTTATTATTTAAATAAATAAAGGAAATTGAAATGCAATATCACTAAAAGATAATATACTATTATTAATTGAATTAGTTAATAGAACAAACTTGGCAAAACTATTTAAACTAAGTTTTGTCTACATGTTATAATGAAATTATATTTAGGAAAGGGGAGATTTAAATGGAATATAGAAATGCAACAATAGCTGATATTCCTGGGATTTCTGAACTACAGCAAAAATATCATGTATCCACCATCAGTGAAGAGGATAAGCCCGATGGATTTGTAACGACCCTATTTACTAAGGGACAATTTAAGGAATTAATTGAAAAGGAAAATGGCCTTGCAATAGCCTGTGATGAAAATAAGATTATAGCCTATGCCATGGCTGCTTCATGGGAATATTGGTCTGAATGGCCTCTATTTCAACATATGATAAGGGATTTACCTAATACAAAATTTTTTGGTCAAGTTCTTAATACAGAAAATTCTTATCAATATGGTCCAATCTGCATAGATAAGAAATATCGGGGTACAAAAGTTCTTATAAATCTTTTTGAATTTTCCAGACAACAAATGAATAAACGATACCCTATCTTAATCACTTTTATCAATCACATCAATCCAAGATCCTACATAGCCCATACCAAAAAACTAGGATTGGAGGTTATTAAAAACTTTCAATTTAATAATAATCAATATTATGAATTAGGATATGACACTGCTAAGAAAACGCCAGGGTGCGAGATTTAACAGCTTAAAAGGAAGAAGCAAAAAGAACCGTCCCTTTTGCTTCTTAAAAGGAAGAAGCAAAAAGAACCGTCCCTTTTGCTTCTTACATTTCCAGCTAAAAAGTGGTCAAAAACAAATAAGTTTAAGGACATAAAGTTAAGTAAATCTGAAATAGTAATTTTATTATTAGGAGGAATTAGTCTAAGTATTGCTGCGCTAATAGAAACAAATTCAATTATTGGATAATAAAAGGGAAGACTTATCATAAAAATAAACTTTTAAGGTAAATACTTGACAATTTTTTAAATAGTATTTAAATAAAAAAGGATAATGGAAATAAATGTAGAAATAAGAAATAAATGTATTATTATTAGCGCTCTAAGGGTATAATAAATTTAAATAAATACAAAAAGAAGGCAGGACTAAAAAAATATTTAATCCTGCTTTTTCTATTCTTATTTCTATTCTTAAAGGAGAAAAATAGAATGGGAAAGCGCACTTTAAAACTTTTATTAATTATTATTTTTATATATTCTTTATATATACTTTCCATTCATTTTTATGATTCTTATCAAAATAATAAAACCTATGAAGAGATCAGAGAAGATTTTATTACCCAGGAAGAAGAAGAGGAAGTGGAAGTGGAAGAGGACAAACCCATTATAATGAACAAATTTCACCGATTATTAGAGATAAACAATGATGTAATAGGCTGGATTAAGATACCAGGAACTAAAATAGATTATCCAGTAGTGAAGACTGATAACAACGATTTTTATTTAGAACATGATATTAATCAAAAGAAATCCAAGGCGGGAACAATATTTATGGATTTTAGAAATCAGGGTGACGGCACAGATAAACATACCATTCTTTATGGTCATCACATGAGGGATGGGTCTATGTTTACTGAGCTTATGAAATTTAAACAAAAAGAATTCATTGGGGAAAATATGACTATTTTATTTGATACATTATATGAAGAAATAACATTTGAGATCTTTTCAGTGTATGTTACGGGTACAGACTTTTACTATATAGAAACCAGTTTTAGTTCCGATGGGGAATACCTAGATTTTTTGAAAATTATTCAAGAAAAGTCCATGTTTGAGAGGGATTTAACCTTAAAGGCAGAGGATCAGATTTTAACCCTTTCCACCTGTACCTATGAATTTGATAATGCGCGATTTGTAGTTCATGCAAGAAGGATTAATGAGTAAGAATTACCATATCGGTTGAGATAAATATTAAAGAAAAGTGGGGTGATTTATGGGGGGAATCCTATAGACAAAATAGGAATTACATAAAAATGAACAATAACATTAAAACAGGTATTCAAAATCAAAAGTGACCGGAAAAAATTAAGAGAGGAGAGAATAAGATTTATGAAAAAGGCAAGATTTTTACTGTATTTATTGTATTAGCAATGATATTTACCATGTTTGCTGGTACTACCTTTGCCCAAGAATCAGACAGCACTGAAGATTATGTATTGACCTCAAATGGGACCACAGAGGGCGGAGAAGTGATTGAAATAAGACTTAAAAATAATACCGATGATGATATAGAAATCTCAGATGATATTGATGTAGTGGTTGCTCTTGTTAATCATGATGTAATATGGGAAAGAGAATCATTGGATGAGAGTAAGGGAGATGTAATATTAGATGGTCAAGATACTATGACCATAGAAGCAGGGGAAGAGAAAGTTATTGCAAAGATTGCCCCAGTGCAACCCGGTAGCACTACCTGGCGTTCCCATAAAAATGCAGATTATGAAATGCTTATTGAGGTTTGGGTAAAAATAAATGGTGTTGATCATCATTTTGAAGCCATTGAGCATAGGATTGAACCTAAAGGTATAGCTTATAATCTTGAACTTAGTGTAAATTCTGTGGAATATACCGAAGAAAACTTTAATCCCAGCTGTATTCTATCCCTAACTAATAAGTCAGAAGCTGCTGTTACCATAAGCGGAAAGGCGATTGTCCAAGGAACCGATAATTGGAGTAATGATCCAGGTGCTGAAAGAGAGGAATATGAACTTATAGGCGGAGATTCTATAACTATTGCTCCAGGTAAAACAGTAGAGGTAGTAAAAATCGAAGCAGGACCTTCTGGTAGTTGGAGAAATTTCTACTTCCCCCAAATAAAACCTATTACTGCTCGGTTTAATGTGAATGAAGATGAATGGGTATCCAATACTGCAATCTTTGGTATAACAGGATCTATAACCGAGGAAGTATATACCGGTTTGATATTAGAAGCAAAAGATAATGAAGATGGTACAGCAAGTATAAGATTTGAGTTAAAAGAGGCTATAGAGACAAATGGCGTCACTTATGAAAATGGTGAATATCAAAACACTTACCATATTGAAAAAACAGGACCTGCCACTTGATTAACTAAAAAGCAATTTAATGTTTTTCGTAGAATTTCAGGGGGTGGACAGGAACTAATAGGAACCTTAGTAGGCGCTAAAGAGATTAAACCGGGAGAATATATATTGACTTGGGCTCATATTGACGGAACCCACAAAATTTTTGTGGAAGCTAAAAAACCAGGATTTGAAAGAGATGAAGATCCTGCTTATATTATCAATGCTGTTACAGAGGGATGGAATGAAGTTTTTGAGGTAATAGTCTCTACACAAAATAGACCAGTACCTTCCTTATTGGATACATCTACAGGAAAATATACAGGTACTTTAGAGTATCCATCATCAAAGCTCACCTTTACCTCGGATGAAGAGCTGGATGTTAATATTAATCTACGAAGAAAAGGGGAAACTTCTAGGGTCTTACCAACTGATTCTAACCCAGCTGGTATTTATCTAGATATTAATATTGCCAGTGGAGAGCTTTCTGAATCTACCGAAGTGCTATTAGAGGTGAATTATAGTCGAGATGATATTCCGGCAGGAATGAATGAGGAAAATCTTAGACTATTCCGTTACAATGAAGATACAGGGGAGTGGGACTTGCTTCCCAACCAGGAGATAGATACTTCAGCCCAGGTGATTCGGGTAATTTTAACAGGTTTTAGTGAGTTTGGTGTTTTTGAAATAGATTCCAAAGAACCAGCACCATCTAAAGAAGACAAGGAAACTATTCCTAAAACAGGTAGCACCAGCATCCTACCTGTAATGTTAGTCGCCGTTGTATCAGGTAGTTTCCTATTTAGAAGAAAAAAGGAAGTATAGAATGACAAAAGCCACTTTCTTTTCATAGAAGGTGGCTTTACTTGTATCTATAGATACTAATCCATAAGTCTTTCCCCACACTCCCCACAAAATCTTGTGCCCAAGGGGCTTTTTGCTCCACATTTTTCACAAACCATTAAGGATAGATTTGCACCGCAATTATTACAAAACTTTCCCTCTCCTGAAGGCTTTCCACATACTGAACAAATGGTTTGTTTGCTTTCAATCTCTCCACTGAATATCTGTGTTTTCGAGGCTTTTTGTTTAATGTCCTCAACCATTTTATCAGACTTTGCCTTAGCCACTTCCACATTAACCCTAGGGGCATCATCTACACAAAGTCCTTCCTGTTCATTCCAATCGGAGTCGCACACCCATTTATGACATCTTGGACATCTATTAAAGTGACCCATAGCTTCATTTTGAGCTATTTCAAAGGCTTGTTCATGCTCCCTATGCCATTCCGGTGACATGCCCATAAAACGTTCCGAAATAATATCTGATCCTCGTTGAACTTGATAACCTAATCCATATTTTCCCAATAGGGAGGAACCTATGGATACAGCCTGACCTATCCCACGAAGTCTTTTGCCCTTTTGATAGGATTTAGATTCGATAAAACTTGTTTTAAATCCATCTCTGCAGATATCACAAAAAAAGGTGAATTGAAAACCAGCCTCGGTACTATTATCAGCATAATTACTAGTAAACGCCTGTAGTTTCATTAAAAAACCCCCTAAATTTTATTTTAATGGTTTACCACAATAAATACACACATCTTTAATAGGCGGTTGCTTCCTATTACATTTTGGATTTTTACATTGGATTATTAGTCTAGAATCACAATGTTCACAATAATCACCAAAGAATGTTTTCTCATTACAACTAGGACAATTAATCTCTAAAACAAGACCACAATGATTGCATTTTTCCCAACTTCTTTTTATTGGACTTCGACAAGCAGGGCATCTTAAGGGTCCTAGGGGATTTTCCTTACCGCATATTGGGCAAACATTTGAAAGTGGAGGTATCATCTCGTTACAATACCGGCATGGGTGTTTATATCCAAGCATTTTCTTCCTCCTTTCTACTTAAAATTTATACCATAGAAAAAATTCCTATCCAATGAATCCTTTGCTAATAATTTTAATGAAGTCTTCTTTCCATTGTTCAAAGGATTTATGAAAGACCCTTCCTATAAAATGCTGTCTTAAAAACTGTAGCTCTGATAAATTCTCAATGGCATATCTATATTTAGAATATTTTGGCTGTGCCATTATCTCCTCTGATAGGTATATTGGCTCTCTGCGGAAGTTTATGGTAAGCATGCATTTGTTAAAATTTTCTATAAAACTATCAGCCGTATTATGTAACTCTTCAATGTTATGAAAGGAATTATATTTTTCCCAACTAGTCATTTGGAAAAGGTAGGTTGCTCTTCCCTCTGTTTCTCCAATATTTGCAGCTTCCATAGCAACTACATTTCCTGGTTGACTTTTATTTATATGATAGATAGGTGTGAGAAACCAGATATAATCTCCAGATACTTCCCCCAAAAGGCTTCTTTTTAATCCTATACATACCTTTGTCTTTTGTGACATATTCATTAAAAAATCATATTCTTCCTTTATATTGGCTGGAATCAAATAATTTTCAAGTTCAAACTTTAGACTTGGGGATATTTGTGCTAGATCGTTGATATTTACTGCTAAGCCATCCTTTAGCAGATTGGCAGCCTTTCTGATTATTAGGGAATTTAAATCTGGAAATTTCTCCTTAAGATAGTGTTGGGTGTCAAGGGAGCGTTGATTTATCAAATCAGAAAGTAGCTTTTTAACTGAATTAAACTCCCTGCCCATTTTATTAAAGATATATTCCTCTTGAAAACTTGTTTTAATATGAAGAGAATAGTCGTCCTCCCTAACACTATTAATAAAGCAATAGGAAATTCTATTAATTTCACCTTTATCTGTGGTAAAAATCATGGCTGTTTCATAAAATTTTAGTTCACAGACCCCTTTTTTCTCCTTTTCCTTCCCTGATTTAGAGTACCTATATTCTGCCTTTACTCCTTTTCGATGGAGTCTTTCATTAAATAACATATCCTTTATAAGCATTTCGTTCCTATTCTTTATTATCAAGTTAATGCATGGCTCATAATGATATCCAAGCTTATATAGAAAAAGTTCTTCCATAGAGCTTAGTTTTAATACAATAATATAGTCTTTATGATTCACACTAAGGATATCCCTATAGGTAAATAGAATAGGAGCTTCAAATTCAGGTATTATTTGTATATATTCTTTGTATATTTCACAGCGTCCTTTACCTTGGATTTTTTCAAGGTAATTCTCTAGACTATATTCTAAAGTAATATCTAAGATCGGACTTTCTTTGATAGTATCCTTCTGCAAGACCATCCCCCCTAATTAAATTTATTTAGCCAGTATATAAAATATGTAAATTCTAAATTTTAAATATTCTGTAAATTTATAAGAATATTATATCCAAATTTTCCATATATTTCAATTTAATCTCCTTGATCATAAATATTTGCATAAGCATTCTTTATATTTATTTACTGATATAAAACTTATGTAAGAAATATAAAAATAAATATGGAAAGTAGACTTGACATTCCTTTCAGATGATAGTATATTATATGTAAAGTTAACTTTACCTGAAATAATAAAAGAGGTGTAGTCGTGGAAAATCGGTTGGAGGAAATTAGAAAACAGAGAGGAATAAAACAGGAGGACCTTGCTTTAGCTTTAGAGGTATCAAGACAAACCATAAGTTCATTGGAAAATGGCCGGTATAATCCGTCTATTTTATTAGCCTTTAAAATTGCACGATATTTTGAACTATCCATTGAGGAAATTTTTATTTATGAGGAGGAGAGGTAATGCTTTATAAAACAATTAGAAGTAATAGGTTCTGGAAAACATTAGTTGCTATTGGTTTTATAACTATGATTTTTGGTGTAGTTATGTATAAGGGTAATCCAGAGAGTGAGCATAATATTAGCATGCTAATGGGAATGTTTTCAGGTATAGGAGGTGCTTTTATGGCTATTGGGATTGTAAAATTAATTCATAATAAAAGAACTCCTGCAGAAAAGTTAAAGCAAGAGGAAATTGAAATAAGGGATGAAAGAAATTTACAGATTTTAAGAATAGCCAATTCTATTGCTAATACTACAGCAACAATTCTTTTTGGATTAATGGCCTTTATCTTTGTATGGCTAGATTATCGGACTCCAGCATTTATTTCTATAGGTGCCATGTATATTCAAATGCTAGCATTCTTTATAGCATATAAATATTTTAATAAGAAAATGTAGAATTCATAACCCATATTTTTATGGGTTTTTATTAATTAATATGCAAATATAAAAGAAAGTTTTGTCTTAAATCATTGGGTGTTTAAGAAAATCTTAAGATTTTTATAAGTAAAAAGTTATGAAATAAAATATGCCAATGATAAAATGGATATAAGAATTTTGATAATTAAAGGGAAGATGAGGATTGTTATGTCTACAAATATTTTAGTAGTGGATGATGAACAGGAGATTGCTGATTTAATAGAGGTCTATTTAAAGAATGAAAACTATAGGGTTTTTAAGTTCTATAATGGGAAGGACGCCTTGGCACATATTGAAAAGGGAAACCTTGATCTTGCCATCTTAGATGTAATGCTACCGGATATAGATGGATTTTCCATATGTAAAAGAATAAGGGAAAAATACACCTTTCCAGTAATAATGCTGACGGCAAAGGAAGAGGAAATCGATAAAATCAATGGACTTACATTAGGTGCAGATGATTATATTACAAAGCCATTTCGACCCCTAGAACTTATTGCCCGTGTAAAAGCACAAATCAGAAGGTTTAAAATGTATAATTCTTCAGAACCTATTAAGGATGATAGAATCATTGCGTTTTCAGGGCTTGTATTAAACTTAGATACCCATGAATGTAAATTAAATGAAAGAATCCTATCACTTACCCCTATAGAATTTAAAATACTATGGTTTTTATGTGCCAATCGTGGACGAGTTATTAGTTCAGAGGAATTGTTCCATGAAGTGTGGGGGGATAAGTACTTTAGTAATAGTAATAATACAGTTATGGTTCACATCAGACATCTACGGGAAAAAATGAATGATTCAGCAGAACGGCCAAAGTATATCAAGACTGTATGGGGAGTAGGTTATAAAATTGAAAAATGATTTTTCAAGACTAAAGAGAAAGATTTTTCTACAGGTATTACTAATTGGAGGAATCTCACTAACAATTGGGTTTATTATTCAATTTGTTCTAATTGATGGTATTTTAGAAGAACCATTTGCTTATGGCTTTATAAGATTTTGTCAAAGAACCTTTGGTTTAGATTATCAAGGAGCATGGAATATATATTTTATATTATTTAGAAGTCAAAAGGACTTTATAATGTCAGCCGGTTTGATAATATTGATGATGTTTATATTCTATAAAGCACTTTCTCGCTTTACTAAATATTTTAATGAGGTTAGTGTTGGAATGGACAAGCTGGTAGAGGAAACTGAAAATGATATAAAATTATCACCTGAAATGAATTTTATGACTGATAAGATTAATAGGATTAAGGATATTTTAGGAAAACGAGCCAAGGAGGCACAGGATGCCGAACAAAGAAAAAATGATTTGGTGGTATACCTTGCCCATGATATTAAAACCCCTCTAACCTCAATAATTGGATATCTAAACTTATTGGACGAAGCACCAGATATGCCCATGGAACAGAAGGCTAAGTATACAAAGATTACTTTGGAAAAGGCATATAGATTAGAACATTTAATAAATGAATTTTTTGAGATTACAAGATTTAATTTGCAAACTATTGTATTAAACAAAGAAGAAATAAATCTAGGATATATGCTTATACAAATGGCAGATGAATTCTATCCTATTCTTTCTTCACAAAATAAAGAAGTAGAGGTTAATATTGAGGAGGGCTTTACAATTTTTGGTGATGCTGATAAATTAGCACGGGTATTTAATAATATTTTAAAAAATGCCATAGCATATAGCTATAAGAATAGCACCATTAGTATTTCCTCAAAATCTGACGGAGATAAAAATATAGTAAAATTTACAAATAAGGGTAAACCAATTCCTCCTCAAAAGTTAAATACTATATTTGAAAAATTCTATAGGTTAGATTCATCTAGGGCTACAAAAACCGGAGGGACTGGTTTAGGATTAGCTATTGCCAAAGAAATTATTAATGTCCATGAAGGTAGTATCTCAGTAGAAAGCAATATTGATAAAACTACATTTACTGTAATACTCCCCACCCATAGATAAAAAATTATATAAGTACAATTAATTCTATATTATTTGTCGAATATGGATTATAATATTTACATATGACAAAAGAAAGAGGGGTTTTATGAGGGTTAAAAAACCAGTTAGATTTAGTTTGTTTATACTATTTGTTTTAGCAATTATACTAATGATTTCAGCCTGTAGGAACCATTATATTAATGTAGGGAATAATACTAGTAGCTTTAGCATTAATAATAATAAAGAAGAGGAAGCAAAATATATAGTTGTGATTGACCCGGGTCATGGGGGCGAAGATCCAGGCGCTACCGGTGTAAGTGGAAAATATGAAAAGGATTTTACCTTAAGCCTATCAAAAAAAGTAGCACAAATATTAGAAGAAGAACCAGAAATAGAAGTACATATGACAAGGGAAGACGATACATTTATTTCTAGCAAGGGGAGTCTAAGAGCTACCTTTGCCAATGACTTAAATGCAGATTTATATATATCCATTCATGGGAATACCTTTACAGATCCCGATTTATCGGGTACACAATCATACTATTTTCATGATTATTCAAGGTCCTTTGCAGAAGGTATGCATCAACATGTGGTGAATGCTACAGGATTTACAGATCAAGGGATTAAAGAGGAAAATTATTATGTATTAAGGGACACTAAAATGCCATCGGTTTTACTGGAAATAGGCTATTTAACCAATGCCCTAGAAGAGCAGAAGATGTTAAGGGATGACTTTCAGGAAACTATTGCAGCTTCAATTTATATGGGAATTAAGGAATATTTAGACCTATAATAATAAGGGCTATTAGAACAAAGAGTTAATAATTCCAGTATGTTCTATAAATATTTTAATTCCCATAAAGGTCAGAATTAATCCGCCAGCAAGCTCTGCCTTAGATTTATATTTAGCGCCAAAAATATTTCCAATCTTTACGCCGATTATTGATAATATAAATGTAATAATGCCAATAAGAACAACTCCTTTAATTATATCCACCTGAAGAAAGGTTAAGGTTATTCCAACTGCCAAGGCGTCAATACTTGTAGCTACTGCTAAAACGATCATGTTTTTAAAGCGAAGGGAACAGTCACAGGGATTTTGTGAGCTATGTAATGAGCTTATAATCATATCAATGCCAATATAACAAAGCAATATTAAAGCGATCCAGTGATCTATAAAGGCAATTTTCTCCTTAAATTGTATGCCGAAGTAATAACCAATCAGTGGCATAATAGCTTGAAAGAATCCAAAATATAAGCCTACTATTAAGGCTTTTTTTATATTTATTTTCTCCATGGACAATCCCTTACAAATGGCTACAGCAAATGCATCCATTGATACACCGATTGAAATTAAAAATAATTCTAGAAACCCCATAAGAATTCTCCCTCTCTTATGTTATGTATTGTATCCAAAAAAATGACTTATCTCCAGGATTCTGAAAACAAGTATATACATATCCATCCATAATTGTCAATATCCATCTAATATGAATAACCCAACCTTACCATAGAATATAATAAAAGAGCAACATGTTCCATTACAACTATCGGCATCAATAAATAATTAATTCTAAGGAAGTGAATTTGTTGAAAAAGGGAATTTTAAGATCCGTAGGTCTTTTATTAATAATTATTGTTCTGGGTTTAGGTATTACTCATACATATTCTAGATTAAATGAAAGTAAGATAGAGTTTAGAGCAGAGGATGAACTATCCCATTACGCAATACATAATTATAAGATAGATGCACGATTTATGGAGGAGGAAAAACTATTAGAGGTTAAACAGCAGGTAAAATATAAAAATACGCATAATTTAGAGTTTGAATCTATATATTTTCATTTATATCCCAATGCATTTAAGGAAAAAGAAAAGGTACCTTTTTTAAAAGAGGAGCTAGAGCATGCCTATCCCAAAGGATTTCAATCAGGATATATAGATATAGAGGAGGTTTTAATAGAGGGGAAAAAGGCTAACTTTGAGTTGGGGGGATTAAATAATACTATTATGTCAATAAAGCTGTCAGAAGTATTGAAGCCTAATGAAGAAGTACTCATAAGCTTTAAATATAAAGTTAGGATTCCCCCCATTTCTAGCAGATTCGGCTATGGCGAAAACACCTATAACTTAGGTAACTGGTATCCTATTGCAGCGGTATATGACTCTAAGGGGTGGAATTTAGATCCCTATTATGAGATAGGGGATCCATTTTATAGTGAAGTGGGTAATTACGAAGTTACCCTAAGGCTTCCAGAGGAATATGAATTGGCTACAACAGGAAATATATTGTATAGGGATAAGGTACAGAAAGAGGATGTTGGATATAAGGAACAAATATGGAATGTAGAGGCAAAGGCTGTTAGGGACTTTGCTTGGGTGATAAGTAAGAACTTTATATTGAAAAATGATAGTATAAATGGAATAGACATAAATGTATATTATTTTAAGAATCAACAGGGAAATAAAGCATTAGAGGCTGCGAAGGATTCAATCAAAATATTTAGTGAATTATTCGGTGAATATCCCTATGGGCAATTTTCTGTAGTTTCCTGCGACTTTTTTATTGGTGGAATGGAATATCCAAACTTAGTATATATAGACCATAACATTTTCTCTAGAGATTCTACTCTTATATTGGAATATATAATTGTCCATGAAACAGCCCATCAATGGTGGTATGGAATTATTGGAAATGATCAAGTAAATGAACCTTGGATAGATGAGGCACTAACCGAATACTCAACTATTTTATATTATAGGGAAAAGTATGGAGAAGATACCATGATGAGTATGCTAAAGTCAATGGTGGTAGATGATTATGTACGGACAAAGGAAGAATTAGAGGACAAAGATGAGAGTATTGCAAAGGGTATAGATGAATTTAAGGATAATAGGGAATATTCCGGTATTGTATATAGTAAGGGAGCTATGATGTTTTATGAGTTAGAGAGGGAGGTAGGAAGAGAAAATTTCATAAAAATATTACAATACTATATGTCAGAAAATAAGTTTACAAATGTTACAGAAAAAGATATAAAAAATATAACAAAGGCAGTTACAGGAGAGGATTACCAAGAGTTTTTTGATCAATGGCTAAGGGATGGGTAGAAGGTTATAAGGTATAAGGGAACAGAGATCAGGGAATAGGGAACTGAAAGATCTTTAAATCTTTTACCATCAACTAGGAACCAGTATCTAGTAACTAGCATTACTAATAACTGATAACCGATAACTGGTAACTGGTAACTGTTCCCTTGTCTTACTGATTATTTAACATTTTAATTCTAATATCCTCACCATAAAATTTATAAAGTTCAAAATGCCCTAATATTCTTGAGGTTAATCTATTAGGGTATTTTTCCTGTAATTCCCTAAGGGATAGATTTGTGGATATTACCATTTTATTTCCTGATATAAGACGCTTATTAATTATATTAAATAGTTCCATCTTTGCAAATTCTGTTAAGTGCTCAGTTCCTAGGTCATCAATAATTAGCAAATCACTTAAAAAAATTCTTTCCAGCATGGGATTAACCTCATTACGGCTTTGGTCAAACTTGTTATTACGTATGAAGTCTATTAAATCTGATGCCGTTTGATAAAGTACAATATTACCCTTCTCTAATAAATCCTTTGCAATAGCGTGGGATAGAAAGGTTTTTCCTAAACCAGGACTGCCATAGAAGAATAGGTTTTTATCATGTTTATTAAAATCCTTTGCATAATTAATACAAGATAATAGAATATCCTGCATATTATTACGGGGAGATACATCATTATCTTTAGATTCTTCATTGGAATAATAATCTATCCGAAAGGTATCAAAATTTTCTTTTTGCAATAGATTGTGCAGGTTAGATTGTTGATAGGCTTTATCTATTAGGCGTTGTTCAAAGCATTTACAACGCTTATTACCTATGTACCCTGTATCTAAACATTCATTACAATGATATTTTAAATCTAGATAATCCACTGGGTAGCCATTGGAGGCTAATATTTCAGCTCTTTCCATTTGCAAATCAATGCTATTCTCCTTTAATTGTGCAATTAGCTGATTTATCCTTTTAGGGTCAGCTTGGGTAGCTTTTACGATTTTAATACCTAAGGTTCTCATTTCAGCTTGGATTTGGGCTAAGCGTGGATACTTTTGTTGTAATTCTTCCCTGCGAATTCGAAGCTCCCTTTGGGCTTGATCTCGCATTTCTTGATACTCTTCGATTGTTTCAATGATAAGTGATTTAATCACTTATATCACTCCTATTTCTTTTTAATAGTTTTTTTTCAAGATTATCCATATCATAATTATGATCTAAATCTAATTTACTGTTTATCTTTTTTTGAGTTCTTTTATTGGAATATGTTTTTGGCGATGTAGGCTCCTCTGACCTAATCTGATCAATCGTAGTAAAGCCTTTACTATGCCAGTCAGAAATTATTTTATCTATATATCGAAAATTAGGCTGTGAAATAGCGGTGGTTTTTGCACATGCTTCTAATATTATTTCTAAATCCAATTTAAACTTTGCAAACCATTTATCCATTAGTTCCTCTTCTTTTTGAGTAGGAGGTCTTTTAAAACCGAGAAAAGACATAACCTTAAAATATTTCTCCCATTTTTCCCTATGGATTATCATATATTTTTCGGCATCCTCTGATGTTTTAACACCTGAATTATACCAATTAAGTGCAACTTGCTTTATATATGCTGATTCCTTACGCCCCCTATTAAAGCAGTCTTCTAACATAAGAATAATAACCTCAGGGGTAAAGGAATATTCACTCATCCACCTCTGATAAAGAGTCATTTCAATGGAGCTTAAGGGACGCCCATACATTTTTTCTATAATTTCATGCATTTCCTTAATTCTATTGTCTTTTCGAGATTCAACTAATTTTTCAGCAGTATTCTTAGGCTGTTCAGATTGTAAAAGGGAGGATTTATTAAGTACTACTTCTTTAATATTTAAGAAGAAAATAGTATTATCCCCTTGTCCTTGCTTTTCTATATTTACAATACCTTGTTTTTCCCAATAATTCCATGCCTTTACAACATCAGACTCTAATAAGTCTAAGGTTTTAGCTATAACCTCATTGGAAATGCTACCTGTATTATTAAAACAAAACTTTAATCCTAATAAGTAAACCTTAACAAAGTCTCCTGGAGCCTTGGGCAGATAGTGGTTTATAAATATATTTTCAATAGGAGTGATTCCTAAGTCTTCATTTTGCATGGATATATAAAATTTATTCAATACAATACACCATCCTTTAAGGTCGTATAAATATTATAGCATAATTAAAAGAAAAGTTTCATAGAATAAATAAATGTACAAGTTATAAAAAAGTTGAAAATTTTCAAAAATGTTTTGAATTCTATGTAAAATATGGTAAACTATTTATGGATAATAGTTACAATTATTTTACAATTAAAATAAAATTTATACATATAAACACTCTTAAGGTATAGAAGGAGCGTGTTAAGGTGATGAACAAGTTAGAGAAATTTAAGGAAGTGTTTAATACACAGTTTAAGAAAAGTCGAAAGATTTTCCTAATGAAATGGGAAAAATTATTGAATATCCTTAAGTTAAAGGCAAGAAACTACTCCAAAATTTTCCTGATGAAGTGGAAAAATTTAATCCATATACTTAAATTAAAGTTAATGAATTTCTCTAAGATTTTCCTAAAGTCAACTAAAAAACATATGGGATCTTTAAAGAACTACATAATAGCAAAAAAACTAAAAATAGTAATATCTACAACTATAATTATAGTGATAACCCTTCTATCCGTGGGTGCTTACCAAGCAGGAAATGGGTACAAGGTTACATTTAATGGACAGGATATAGGATTGGTAAAAAGTGAAGAGGAATTTCAATTGGCATTAGACCAGGTTTGCGAAGAAGTGACAAGATCTAAGGGAGAAGAGATTAACTTTGATAAGAATTGCTCCTTTGAAAAAGTAAGGATTGGAAAAGAGAGTCTGTTAAAGGAAGAGAAAATAAAATCAGCTATATACCAAAATATTAACTATAAGGTTATGGCAGCTGTTATTAAGGTTAATGGAGAAGAAGTTGCGGTTCTTGAGAATAAAAAAGTAGCAGAGAAAATTTTAGAAGAAATAAAAGCTCCTTACACAGATACTAAAGATAATGTTGTGATAAAGAATATAGGCTTTTCAGATAATGTGGAAATAATTGAAGAAGAGGTTTCTTTAGAAAGAATAAGTTCTCACGAGGACGCATTGGCATATTTACAACAGGGGACCGATGAAATACAAAGCTATGAGGTTGTTTCAGGAGACACCTCATGGGATATTTCTAGAGAATTTAGCATAGGGATGCGGGATATGGAAGCCGCTAATCCCAATGTTGATCTTGAGAGCCTACACCCTGGGGATACAATAAATTTAACAATTGCTAAACCCTTTATAGATGTTGAAACAATACAGGAAGTGGAATATACAGAACAAATTCCCTTTGAAACTACATATAAAGATGATAAGAGCATATATAAGGGAAAGCAAAAAGTTCTTACTTCAGGAAAGTATGGTACTAAGGAAATTAAAGCTGAAGTAATTTACACCAATGGAATTGAAACTTCAAGAACAATCTTAAATGAAAAGGTTATAAAGGAACCAACTACACAAATAATTGCCAAGGGTACAAAACCCCTGCCACCTGCTCAGGGTTCAGGATCTTTTAGAAGACCAGCCTCTGGCAGGACTGGATCCTATGGAAGATTTGGTGCTTCAAGACCTGGGGGAAGAAGGCATACAGGAGTAGATATTGGAAATAGTACCGGAACACCTATTTATGCTGCAGATGGAGGTACTGTAACAAGTTATATAGGGTATAGAAGTGGTTATGGATATGTAGTAGAAATTAATCATGGAGCGGGATATTCCACTAGATACGCCCACCTTAGCAAAATATTGGTAAATTCGGGACAAAGGGTAGCTAAGGGAGACCAAATAGGAAAAATGGGAAGTACCGGAAATAGCTCAGGTCCTCACCTACATTTTGAGATTAGAAAAAATGGAACACCCTTAAATCCATTTAGATTTATAAAATAACTAACTTAAGGTCGAGATTAAACCCTCGACCTTTTATATAAAAGAAAATAGTACTATATAGTTACAACATATGAAAACCGCAGGGACAGTCCCTTCGGTTTTTAAAGTACCATGATTGAACTTAGTGAAGCATCTTGATATTTAAGGAATACCTAGTACTGATAACTGATAACTGATAACTGATAACTGAATCTAGCAGTTATTATTTAATTATCTTAGATCCATACTTAGTAATTTTTCTATATCTAATAAACCCTTGCCCTGGATATTTTTTTCTAGATGAAGACTATTACAGGACATTTCCAGTGCAAGTTTTACCTCCTCAGGAGTAAGGGTTGGATATTTTTCCAATAATAATGCAACAGCACCTGTTACAATCGAGGAAGAAACAGAAGTACCTGAGAATGATATATATTGGGATTGACCTTTAAATGCAGTATCTCTATTAGTAGAAATAATATTAATGCCAGGTGCCAATAAATCCGGCTTATGGATTCCATTTAATGTGGGACCCCTACTTGAAAAATTGCAAATCTCAGAATATGAATTTTTTGTACTACAACCTACGGTAATAACTTTTTCAGCGCTACCGGGAGATGATATAGAAGCTTTTTGAGGACCACTATTTCCTGATGCACATACTACCACTATACCTTCCTGCCATAATCTTTCCACAGCCTTGACTAAGGGATCTTGTTCTACAAGATAGGGATTATTTACCCCAAAGGGTATATGGACAATTCGTATCTTATATTTTTGACTATTATCAAGTACCCATTGTAAGGCTTCAAGGGTGCTTTTTATATCTCCTGTTCCACCTTCATCCAGACACTTTAATCCTATCAGTAGTGCATTAGGTGCTATCCCTTTGAATTGACGCTCAGATAATTCTCCATTGCCTGCGATACACCCTGCACAATAGGTACCATGACCATGATCATCATAGGCAGTAGATTTATTATGAATAAAATCCTTAAAATACAGAATTCTATTTCTGGGACGGGTTAAATCTGCATGGGGGTGAATACCTGTATCTAAATGGGCTATTGTTATGCCTCGCCCTGTTACTCCTAATTTATTCATCTGATTAGAGCCTAGTGTTTCTGTTATATTATTCATTAATGCAAAGACTTTATGATTCATAGACATATAATCAAGAAAGGGCATATTTATAATTTCCTTTAATCTAGATAGGGGGGAGATTAAATAAAATCCATGAATAATTGGAAAATATTTTATATCTTTGCATCCAATTTTGGATAATTTTTTTTCTATAGAGTTTGGCAAGCCCTCCTGAATTTGTATTATAAGTGGAATATGGGACAGGGAATTGCTGTTTAAATTCCATATTATGCTGGGCTCCACTTTATTCTTATTATTTAAACCTAAATATTTAAAAATAGTATGTAAAAGGCTCATTATGACCATCCTTCCAAAAATAAAGTATATTATCATAATATGAAATAGGGCAGAAACAGTTACATAATTGGTTATAATTTAGATGGTCAGGGAAGCCTATAAAATTATGAGAAGAAATATTACCTGCGCAATTTTCTATAAATTAAGAATAGTAACTAAATTAGGGAGCTTACTTTTATATAAAATACACAAAGGAATAGGGCAAACTATAAAGAATATAATCAATTAAGATAGGATAAAATAGCTTATAGCATTTAACTATTATTTACAGTATATTTGTATAAAGTGTAGGTTACAAAGACAGATTTGGAATAAAAAGACTTTTAAGTAAATGTTTATAATTTAAAAAGATGTGTATAAATATTATTACTTATTTCATTAAGAAATATAGTATTAATAATTTATAAATATACTAACATTAGGAGGAAAGACATGGCTAAAATTAAGAAAAGTGCCCCAATAGAAGATATCAGCTCTCTTGGGTATGGGAAACAATTAGCCCTAGGAGTTCAACATGTATTTACCTTGTTTGCTTCGACGGTACTTGTACCAATATTAACAGGACTTGATGTAGGTGTTGCTCTAATTATGTCAGGTATAGGAACATTAATGTTTCACTATATTACCCAAGGAAAGGTACCGGCATATTTAGGATCATCATTTTCCTTTATAGCACCCTTAACCATTGCAGGAGAGTTATATGGTCTGCCAGCTGCAAGGGGTGGTATTGTTGTAGCAGGTATAATTTATATTATTATTGCAGGTCTTATAGGAAAGTTTGGGCCAGAGAAGATTCTAAAATATTTTCCGCCAGTGGTTACGGGTCCAATCATTATTGTTATTAGTATGACCTTAGCACCAAATGCTATTAATATGGCAAATCAAGACTGGTTGCTTTCTATGGTTACATTAGCGGTTATCATATCAGTAGCAATGTTTAGCAAAGGCTTTTTAAAAATTGTACCAGTTATTATGGGTCTTATCGCTGGATATATATTAGCAGCAATACTAGGTAGAATTGATTATACACCTATAATAGAAGCAGCTTGGATAGGTATGCCAAACTTCCAGCTTCCAGAGTTTAATATAGGAGCCATAGCAGTAGTAGCCCCTATAGCTCTTGTTACAGTTGTTGAGCATATAGGAGATGTATTAGCAATGAGTGGAGTTGTAAGAAAGGATTTAGCTAAAGATCCAGGCTTAACAAGAACTTTAATTGGAGATGGTGTTGCAACATCACTATCCTCTTTTGTTGGTGGGCCTGCGAATACTACCTATTCACAAAACACAGGGGTAGTAGCCCTTACTAAAGTATTTGATCCAAAGGTAATGAGAATTGCTGCAGTTATCACCATATTTATAGGATTAATACCTAAGTTAAATGCATTTACAGGTACAATACCATCCCCGGTAATAGGAGGTGCTGTAATTGTTCTCTTTGGAATGATCGCATCTATAGGAGCAAGAACATTGGTAAACAATAAAGTAGATTTTTCCAAGACTAGAAATATGATTATAGCTGCCGTTATTTTGGTATTTGGTTTAGGCGGTGCTGTAATTCCAATAAAAATTGGTTTTGTAGAAATAAATATTGTGGGAATGGCACTAGCTGCCATAATTGGTATTTTCTTAAATGCGATATTACCCCAGGAATTAGATGAAGATATAGATGGGGAAGAGGATTTAGCATAGAAATATAGTGTGATCTAGTACGATATATGGAGAGAAGTTATTAAATTTCTCTCCTAATATTATAAATATAAAGAGTGTTTTTTTTAACAAACTATGAATACGATTTCAGATAAGTTATTAATAAAGATAGAAGGATAAATTATAGGAATGTCGAATTATATAAGATAAATAATATTGTTATGTAATTATAATTGTATTCTATTTGCCAAAGGCAGATAGTTTATCAATAAATGCACTCATTTCAAGAGTGTCACAAACGAAGCAGGCACAAAGCCGTCGAGGGATACCTAAGGTTTCCTGGCGAGAGCGTCATAGACGCTAATTATTAACCCCGTTTGGGGAAAATTTAAAAAGGGGGATTGCTTACATGGCTAATAACAAAGGTTCAATGCCTAATGATGGCGTAATCCGAAAAGGGGATTATCTACCAGTGGGTAAAAAGACTATTCTAGGTCTTCAGCATGTTTTTACAATGTTTGGTGCTACAGTATTAGTACCCTTATTAACTGGATTAAACACTTCAGTGGCATTATTTGGAGCAGGTGTAGGAACGCTTATATTCCACTTTATTACTAAGGGCAAGGTACCGGCTTTCTTAGGTTCATCCTTTGCATTTATACCTGTTATAATTGCAGTTGGTATGATGGGAGGAGCAGAGCAAGGTAGTGCGGAATATGTCGCGAATTTGCAATATGCACAAGGAGGTCTAGTACTTGCAGGAATCGTTTATGTTATCTTAGCATTAATTATTAAGTTGGTAGGACCCGAACTAATCACTTCATTATTCCCGCCAATAGTTACTGGACCTGTTATTATGGTTATCGGATTAAATTTAGCACCTACAGCAATAGACATGGCTTCTGCACATTGGCCATTAGCTATTATATGTTTACTAGCAGTTACTGCTGTAAATATATTTGGTAAAGGTTTTATAAAGGTATTGCCAGTAATAAGTGGTCTTATTGTTGGATATATTGTGGCAATAATTTTTAAAGAGGTAGATTTTGCAATAATTAACGAAGCAAAATGGTTTGCTGTACCGGCATTTACTATGGCTAAGTTTGATGTTCAAGCACTTACCATTATAGCACCAGTTGCTATTGTAACAATGGTTGAACACATAGGGGATGTATTAGCAATTAGTGCTACTGTGGAAGAAGACTTTGCCAAGGATCCTGGAATTCACCGTACATTAATGGGTGATGGTGTTGCAACTGCTGTAGCAGGATTAATCGGAGCACCTGCCAACACAACCTATGGAGAAAATACCGGAGTATTAGCATTAACTAAGGTTTGGGATCCTCAAATAATGAGAATCGCTGCTGGTTTTGCAATAGTTATTGCATTTATTGGAAAAATTGGAGCTATTATAAACACTATTCCTGTTGCCGTAGTTGGTGGTATTTCAATCATACTATTTGGTATGATAGCTGCCATTGGCGTTAGAACTGTAGTAGAAAACCAAGTAGATTTTAAAGAATCAAGAAATCTTATTATTGCTGCAGTTATATTAGTTTTAGGAATTGGTGGAGCTATGTTTGAATTAAAGATTGGTAATGCAACATTACAATTTGCTGGAATGGCATTAGCAGCTATCTTTGGAATTATTCTTAATAAAGTTTTACCAGCAGATTCATCAAATGCTCAAACAGAAACAAAGGCTGAATAATTAAATAAAAATAAATATTATCCTGCTTCGTATTTTAAAATCTCGCCTTAGGCGAGATTTTTTTATTGTAGAAGAAAACCCCCGGTTTTACCGGGGGTTCCAAAAAGCTTTAG
>CAZHJK010000025.1:0-36671 GCA_964533275.1 uncultured Eubacteriaceae bacterium
ATAGCTAAAGCTTTTTGGAACCCCCGGTAAAACCGGGGGTTTTCTTCTACAAAATTAAATAAGCACAGAAAGACTGTGCTATAATTAATAAAATATTTTAATATTATATCATACATGATAATGTTCTCAAACTACTTAATTTCAGTTGTTTTTTTATCGTATATCAATTGCTTTAACTTACTTCTCGCTTGTGATATTCCTCCTACTTCATCTATCAAACCATTTTCTACTGCTTCTTTCCCTATTAGTATAGTACCCACATCATTAGCTAATTCACCAGTGTTTAACATTAATTTTCTAAATTTTTCTTCAGTTATAGTTGAATTCCCTGCCACAAATCTTACTACCCTTTCCTGCATTTTGTTAAAGTAAGCGAATGTTTGAGGAATTCCAATAACTAATCCAGTCATCCTAATAGGATGAATTGTCATTGTTGCTGTAGGAACTATAAAAGAATAATCTGTAGACACTGAAAGTGGTACTCCAATACTATGACCACCACCTAAAACTATTGATACACTAGGTTTTGAAAGGCTTGTAATAAGTTCTGAAATAGCTAATCCTGCTTCAACATCACCTCCCATAGTATTAAGCAATAAAAGTAAACCCTCAATCTCTGGATTTTCTTCCAGAGATAATAATTGAGGAATAATATGCTCATATTTTGTTGTCTTATTCTGTGGTGGAGAAACCATGTGTCCTTCAATTTGACCAATTATAGTTATACTTTGAATATTACTTTTATAGGAAGGAATATTCAATTGTCCCAACTTTTCGATTGTATCAATTTTTGAATCTTTATTATTTTTTTGCTCTATTTCATCTTTACCCTTACTCTTTTCATTTTTCAAATTTTTCACCTCATCTTTTAGGGTTACGAATATATTATTTGTAATTACTTAATATATATGTAGTTATTCTAAAATAAAAAGAGTATATAATTATTATCCTAAATTAAATTCTTCATGTAATACTTTTATTGCTGTCTTTGTATCTTTACCATTCACTAAACAAGATATAGTTATATGGGAATCTGCAGTTTGCAATATTTGGATACCCTCTCGATGTAATGCTGAAATAATGCGTGCCATAACTCCAGGAACACCTCTCATTCCGTTCCCAATAGCAGTTACTTTACAACAATTATCTATTATTGTATACTCATATTTATTCTCTTTTAAGAGTTCTTCTATCTTTTCAATATCATTATTATCAATTATAAAAACTTTTTCTTCTGGAAATAAATTTATTAGGTCTATGCTTATATTCCTATTTGCTATTTCAGTAAAAAATAGAGGGTCAAAATATGATTCGATATTTTGATTTTTAATTTTTAGTTTAATTTGTGCTCTATTTGGAATATGTGCAATGCCAGTTACAACAGGATATTTTAATGTTTTTTGTAAGTTTATTTTATTATAATTAGTAATTAAGGTCCCAGGAGAATCAGTATTAGTATTTTTTATATATAATGGTATATTACATCTCATTGATACTTCTATAGCTCTTGGGTGTATTACCTTAGCCCCATATTCAGCTAATTGAAAGACCTCGTTATAATCAATTGCTGATAACACCTTTGCACTTGACACCAATCTAGGATCAGCAGTCATTACTCCATCAACATCTGTATAAATCTCAATACTATCTGCATTTAATGCTTCTCCTAATATTGAAGCAGTTACATCACTTCCCCCTCTTCCTAATGTCGTAAAATCACCGTGTTCAGTAATACCTTGAAATCCAGTAACAACCGGCACCTTTCCTTCTTTTATTATGTTTAATAATACCTGTGTATCAACATTCTTTATATTAGCATTTCCAAAGTGATTGTCAGTTATAATACCAGCTTGACCACCTGTTAAGGGTATGGCATCCCAACCTTCATTTTTTATATGTGTAGCTATTATAACTGAAGAAATAATCTCTCCACACACCATTATTAAATCTAAATTTCTAGGTGCTGATTTGTATTCATTTAACATTCCAATAAGAGTATCAGTTGCATATGGTTCACCTTTTCTACCCATTGCAGATACAACAATAACTGGATTTTTCCCCTTACCCTTCGCTTCTTTTATCTTCTTAACTATATTATTTCTTGAATCTAGAGAACTTACTGATGTTCCCCCAAATTTTTGGATAACTATCTTCATATATTTTCCTCCAGTAATTATTTATGTTCTTATAATTTAATTATTTAGTTGTTTATTATTTTCTATGTTTATATAAAAAAGATCTTATTTTTCAATTATAACCATATCAGAGCCTATTTTTTTTATATTATCCCAAGGAATAGCATCTACTTTTTTTTCTGATATAAAAGACAAATATCCTTTTAATTCTGGTATTAAAATAGTATTAATCTTGCCATTTCTAATATCAAATTCTACATCACAATCACCCAAAAGACCTAATCTTTCTCCTGTGGATATATTAATTATTTCTTTATTTTTTAATTCTTGCCATCTCATACTGAAACCTCCTTTATAAAAATAAATAATACTATTTACCCAGAATGTCCAAAACCTTCTTTGCCTCTCTGAGTTTCATCTAGTTCTTGTACTAATTCCCAATCGGCAATAATATATTTTTTTATAACCATTTGTGCAATACGTTCTCCAGGTTTTATAGTGAAATCTCTTTCTCCCAAATTTATTAAAATAACTTTTATCTCACCCCTATAATCCGAATCAATTGTTCCAATTCCATTAACTAATGTAATACCGTGCTTTAATGAAAGACCACTACGAGCTCTAATTTGAGCCTCATAACCTTCTGGCATAGAAATGGATACTCCTGTTGGAATTAGCATTCTTTCTCTGGGTCTTATTATTTTTGAAGTTGTAATATTTGCATATATATCCATTCCAGCTGATCCTTTTGTTTGATATTCTGGGAGATTATATTTTGATTTGTTTGTAATTTTAATTTTGCAAGCATTCATTATTAACCTAACCCTTTCTCTTTTGTATTTCTTTGCCTGTTTAAAAGATTAATCTTTAACATAAATTCATAACTACTATTTAAATTTCCTATTAAATTTATTATATATTATTTTATTTAGTTTACAAATTTACACATTATTCCTTAATCAAATCTGAGACTGTTACAATATCTAAATTCTTATTTTTAATATCCTTTATAATAGAAGGAAGAGCTTTTACAGTTCCCTCTGTAGGATGCATTAATACTATGCCTCCATTTAGTTTATTTTTAAATACTCTATCATAAATAATTTGTGGATCCTGGTCCTTCCAATCAATAGTATCAATATTCCACATTATAACTCTATAACCAAGTCTTTCGGCAATTTCTACAGTTTTATCATTTATATCACCATATGGCGGGGCAAAAAGAGTTGTTTTTTCTCCTATAACTTTTTCTATTACTTTCTCTGCATTTATTATTTCATTTTCATTGTCTAAATCGTTAAGCTGACTATGTTTTTTGTGATCATAGCCATGATTTCCGATTTCATGCCCCTCTATAAATATTCTATTCAGTAAATCTGGATTATCCTCTGCCCATTTCCCCCCTATATAAAATGTTATCTTTGTATTCTCATTTTTTAATATGTCTAGTAAATTTGGAATATATTCTGTGCCCCAAACCACATTACAGGTAAGTGAAATCTCATTTCTCCCTGTTTCAGCTTCATAAATTGGTTTAAATGCTGAAACATTAAATTGTGTAAACATTATTAAAATTATTATTATAGTTGCTATAATAATACCTAATGTTATAAATAATTTTTTATTAAATGGTATAAAATATATTTTCATATTAACCCTCCTATTAAATACTTGATAGTAGATTAATATTTTATATAATGATGAGTTATTACATTTATTGTATAAATTAAAACAAAAAAACATAAACCTCTTGGGTTTATGAATTATGATACTTTTAATCCTTATTTATTATCATTTGGAAGAGCATCTTTTCTGGATAAATTAATTCTACCCTGTTTATCAATCTCTATTACCTTTACTAATATTTCATCTCCAATATTTAAGATATCTTCAACTTTTTCAACCCTTTCATGGGACAATTTAGAAATATGAACTAATCCTTCTTTTCCACCAGGTAATTCTAAAAAAGCTCCAAAGTTAAGAATTTTAACTACCTTTCCTAAAAGCACTTCGCCAACTTCAACTTCCTTTATCAAATCTATTATTATTTGCTTGGCTTTTTCTCCTGTATTAGTATCTTGAGCAGTTATATAAATTTTTCCATCATCATCAATATCAATTTTTACATTTGTTTCCGCAATTATTTTGTTAATAATCTTACCTCCAGGACCTATTACATCTCTTATTTTTTCAGGATCAATTTTCATTGATATAATTCGTGGAGCATATGGAGATAATTCTACTCTAGGAGTATTTATTACTTCATTCATCTTCTTTAGGATAAATAATCTGCCATTTCTAGCTTGTTCAAGTGCTCTTTCCAAAATAGGTTTATCAATACCTTGTATTTTTATGTCCATTTGTATTGCTGTAATACCCTTTTTTGTTCCTGCAACTTTAAAATCCATATCCCCTAAAAAATCTTCCATACCTTGAATATCGGTTAAAATTGCTATATTATTTCCTTCTTTTATTAATCCCATCGCTATCCCAGCAACAGGAGCTTTTAAAGGAACTCCAGCATCTAATAATGACAAAGTACTTCCACATACACTTGCTTGAGAAGTAGATCCATTTGAACTTAAAACTTCTGATACTACACGCATGGTATATGGAAATTCTTCCTCAGATGGTATAACAGGTTCAAGTGCTCTTTCTGCTAGTGCACCATGACCTATTTCTCGTCTTCCTGGTCCTCTTAAAAAACCTGTTTCTCCAACACTATAGGGAGGAAAATTATAATGATGCATATAACGTTTTGATTCTTCCTCTGTCAATCCATCTAATATTTGCACATCACCTAATGCACCTAGTGTAACTATAGATAGTACTTGTGTCTGTCCTCTTGTAAATAATCCTGACCCATGAGTTCTTTTCAATAGCCCAACTTCTGATGTAATGGTTCTAATTTCATCGGTTTTGCGATTATCAGGTCTAATTCCTTCTAATGTAATCATCTTTCTTACTTCTTCTTTTTCCATATTATAAATAACTTCTTCTATTGTTTTTTTATCATCTGGATATTTTTCTATAAATGTATCTAAGATAAGTTCCTTTAACTCATCAATATTATTTTGTCTTTCTAGTTTTTCTACTGTTTTTATAGCATTTTTTAATTTTTCAGAACCAAATTCTTTAATTTCTGCTTCAATATCTTTATTTGGCATTACTAAATTTACTACCATTTTTTCTTTTCCGATATCTTGTACTATTTCTTCTTGAAATGCAACTAGCTCTTTTATTTCTTCATGTGCTTTCATAATAGCTGTTAGCATAACTTCTTCAGATATTTCATTAGAACCTGCTTCTACCATCATAATGGCATCCTTTGTGCCAGATACAATAAGGTTAAGATCGCTTTTTACTCTTTGTACGCCAGTAGGATTTGTGATTAATTCACCGTTTACTAATCCCATTGAAACTGAACCAGTTGGACCATTAAAGGGTATATCAGAAATTGATAAGGCAATAGATGAACCTATCATTGCAACAATATCAGGCAAATTATCTTGATCTACTGAAAAAACTGTTGCAATAATTTGAACATCATTTCTAAATCCTTTAGGGAATAATGGCCTAATAGGTCTATCAATTAATCTCGATGTTAGAACTGCTTTTTCAGTTGGTCTGCCCTCTCTTTTAATAAATCCACCTGGAATTTTTCCTACTGCGTATAATTTTTCTTCAAAATCGCAGCTTAAAGGGAAGAAGTCTATTCCTTCTCTAGGTGTTTTTGATGCTGTTGCAGTAATTAAGACTGAAGTATCTCCATACCTGATTAATGCTGATCCATTAGATAATTGTGCCATTTGTCCAGTTTCTACGATTAATTCTCTTCCGGCTAAATTAGTTTTAAAAATTTTTTTTGTCATATATATCCTCCTTTCTTAGGTTATTATTCCCTTAATTCCCATAAATAAATCTTTTTCAAAAAAAATAGGCGGTATAAACCGCCTATTTTTACTTTCTTATGTTTAATTTAGCAATAATACTTCTGTATCTATCAATATCTTTATCTATTAAATAGTTTAATAAACCTCTTCTTTGCCCAACCATTTTTAATAAACCTCTTCTTGAATGATGATCTTTTTTGTGATATTTTAAGTGTTCTGTTAGATGGTTTATTCTCTCTGTTAACATAGCAATTTGAACTTCTGGTGAACCAGTATCAGATTCATGTAGCTTGTATTCATCTATAATAGACTTTTTTTGTTCATTATTCATTGTCATTAGATGTCACCTCCTTTTAAATTTTCTCCATAAGCTCAGAATACCGTCGGAGAATCGATAATCCGTGCATATGGAATGTTCCTTTAAAAATTATCTTATCATAATATATCTATATTGTAAATAATACTTATTCTTTTCTTTTTACAAACTCTATATCTTTTTGGACTTGTGAAACTAAATCATCTAATGAATTAAATTTTTTTTCTGCTCTAATTCTCTCTATAAAAAATATTTCAATCTCCTCATCATAAATTTCCTTATTAAAATTTAAAATATAACTTTCAATAGTATATGGATGATTTATAAAAGTAGGATTAGATCCTATATTTGTAACAGCTCTATATTTTTTATTATCATATTGTACAATAGTTTTATATACACCATTCTTTGGAAGAGCAATTGTCTTATCAATTTCTATATTTGCTGTGGGCATTGAGAGTTTTTTCCCAAGACCTTTCCCTTGTACTACTTTACCTGATATAGAATAGTAAGATCCAAGAAAGACCTTTGCTGTTTGCATATCACCAGCTTGAATAAGTTTTCTTATATTTGTACTACTAATTGTGGTATCTTTAACTTTAACTGGTTCTATAATTGTTACATCAAATCCATATTTTTTACCAAGTTTAATTAAAATGTCAGGAGTCCCTAATTCTTTGTAACCAAATCTATAATTAAATCCTATAACAACATGTTTTACATCAAATTTATCAACAAGTATGTTTTTTACAAATTCTTCAGGCGTTGTTATCATTAATTCACGAGTAAAGTCTGGGAATATTAAATAGTCTATTCCCAAGGATTTAAAGATTTTAATTTTTTTATTATTCGAGAACAATAACTTAGGTACTTTTTCTGGAGAAAGTATCGATAAAGGATGTGTCTTGAAAGTATAGACAGCACTTTTAATATTCATTCCCACTGCTATTTTTTTTGTTGTTTTTATTAGTTTTTGGTGTCCTAAGTGTATTCCATCAAAATATCCTAAGGCGATTACCGTAGGAGAAGTTTCCTGACCATTATTATGATATTGTTCTATAATTTCCATTGTATTCTCTCCTTATAGTAAAACACGAAGGGATTTAAAGTAATAACGATCATTATCATTATCATATTGAATTTTGCCTATTGCAGATAATTTATTATTTATATATGTTGTAACTATTGAATCCGTATTGAATTTTTTTAAATCGGTAATAATTCCCTGGGGATAAATAGAGTTTCCATTTATTAAAGACTTTTTTGCACTTTCTTTAATATATATCTTTGGATAGGGATTCAATGAATAATCTAGAGGTAATAAAATGTCTTCTATGTGATTTTTTTTATTTTTTATTTCTATTTCTTCAAGGGTGATTGAGGTCTTAAGATTAAAATCTCCAGTACTAGTTCTTAATAGAAATCCCATATGTGCTCCACATCCTAAAAAATCCCCTATATCAGAACATAAAGTTCTAATATAAGTTCCTTTTGAACATTCCACTTCTATAAATGCATATTCTGGAATTTTATGATAAATTAATTTAATATTATAAATATATACCTCTCTAATTGGTATATCTACAAGATCTCCTTGCCCTTGTCGAGCATAATCGTATAATCTCTTACCCTTTACCTTTATTGCTGAATAAATTGAAGGTTTTTGTTTAATTTTTCCCGTAAAAGCATTAAAAGCTTTATATAATTGTGATATGGTGAAATCTGGATTTGATTTCTTTAATACTTGTCCATATTTATCTTGCGTATCAGTTATTTCACCAAAAACAATTTTCGCCCTATATACTTTTTTGTTTTCATTAATATAGGGTATTATTTTTGTTGCTTTTCCTATGCACACAGGTAAGACTCCTGCAGCTCCAGGATCTAATGTGCCTGTGTGACCTGCTTTTTTTATATTTATATTTTTCCTTATCCAATATATAACATCGTGGGATGTCATTCCTGGAGGTTTTAAAACATTTATTATTCCTTCCAATTATACCACCTTTATTATATTTTATTTGAAATAATAGACTTCAATTTATTAATAATTTCATCTTTATTTCCTGAAATAGTACATCCAGATGCTCGGCTATGTCCACCGCCTCCAAGATCAAGAGCAATCTCTCCAACATCAACATATTCATTTGATCTAAAGCCTATTTTATATTCATCTAAGTTCTTTTCTTTTATTAAAATAGAAACTTCTACACCTATAATATCTCTCCCTATGTTAATAAGCCCTTCAACCTCATCTGGTTGAGCTCCAACTTCTTCTAAGTCTTTTTGAGTTAATACTGTAATTGCTAATCTATTATCTAAAAAAAATTGAAGATTATTAATAACTTTTCCTATCAAAAAAATTTTAGATATTTTATGCTCATCAAATACTATTTTATTTATTTTCCAGGCTTCAAATGGTTGTTTTAATAATTCACTAACAATAAAATGGGTCTTTGATGTTGTATTACTATATTTGAAGTTTCCTGTATCCGTTACTATGGCAGTATATAAGGCTATAGCTATGTTTCTATCTATAATAATTTTAAAAAATGTTAATAATTCATAGATTATTTCTCCAGTTGCACTTGCTTTAGAATCAACAAGATTAATATTACCATATAATTTGTTGCTTATATGATGATCGATATTTAAAATTTCTTTGCATTGATTTAAAATATTAGAATCAAATAAATGATTTATATCACTACAATCTAAACAGATTCCAACATCAAACTTATTATCAGTTATATTACTATTAATATCTTCTATTTCTGTCAAAAATGAGTATTTATCACCAATTGCAGGATCTATATGATACATCACTTTTTTATTTAACTTTTTTAATATTAAGCCTAGAGCTATAACAGAACCTAATGCATCACCATCAGGGGATATATGGGAAGTTATTAAAAAGCTACTATTATTGTATATACAATTTATAATTTCATTAATTGTTTTAGTTTTCATCTGTTTTATTTATATCTTTTAATATTGAGTTAATATGCATTCCATATTCAATAGACTTGTCTATTTCAAATAATAGCTCTGGAGTATAACGTAATTTTATTTTCTTCCCAATTTCTCTTCTTAAATATCCACCTGCACTTTTTAGACCCAATAAAGTTGCTTCCTGTTGTTCTTTATTCCCATATATACTTATATAAATCTTTGCATAACGCAAATCATTAGTTGCTTTAACTTGAGTAATACTTACAAATTCAGATATCCTTGGGTCCTTAATTTGGTTTTTTATTAAAATGCTTAATTCTTTTTTAATTTCCTCATTAAGTCTACCTATTCTTCGTGCCATTTTTTCACCTTCTTTATATACTATACTATCTTGGGATTTCTTCCATAGTAAAAGCTTCTATAATATCACCATCTTTAAGATCGTTATATTTCTCAATTCCTATTCCACATTCATAACCAGATAAAACTTCTTTTGCGTCATCCTTAAATCTTTTAAGTGAAGAAATACTCCCTTCATGAATAACAATTCCGTCTCTTATAATTCTCACTTGATTATTTCTATTAATTTTTCCATCAATTATATAGCTTCCAGCAATTTGACCTATATTAGGAACCTTAAAAGTCTGTCTTACTTCGGCTTTTCCCATAACTACTTCTCTATATTCTGGATCTAGCATACCCTTCATAGCATCTTGCATATCTTCAATCGCATTATAAATAACCCTATATAAACGCATATCTACTTTTTCTTTTTCTGCTATAATTTGTGCATTATTATCAGGTCTAACATTAAAACCAATTATAATTGCATTAGAAGCAGTAGCAAGCATAACATCCGATTCAGTAATAGCTCCAACACCTGTGTGTATTACATTTACTCTTACTTCATTATTACTTAATCGTTCTAATGATTGTTTTAAAGCTTCTATAGATCCTTGTACATCAGCTTTTATTATTATATTTATTTCTTTAACTTCCCCTTCTTGAATTTTACTAAATAAATCATCTAAGGAAAGTCTATGAGTTTGATTTAAATTTTGTTCTCTAAATGCTTCTTTATTTTTCTCAGCGACATTTCTTGCTAATTTATCATCTTCAACAACATAGAATATATCTCCAGCTGTTGGTACTTCTGATAATCCAATAATCTCTACTGGCATAGAAGGACCTGCATTTTTTACTCTTTTTCCTTTGTCATCTACCATAGCTCTAACTTTACCGTAGGCAGCTCCTGCAACAATCGAATCTCCGACATGTATTGTACCTGTTTCAACAAGTAAGGTAGCAACCGTTCCGCGACCTTTATTTAATTCAGCTTCTACTATAGAACCCTTTGCTCTTCTATGTGAGTTAGCTTTAAGTTCTTGCATTTCTGCAACCAATAAAATCATTTCTAGTAGATTTTCTATTCCTTCATGTGTCAATGCAGATACCGGTACACAGATTGTATCCCCACCCCATTCTTCAGGAATTAATCCATATTCAGTTAATTCTTGTTTCACTCGATCAGGAGTAGAATCAGGCTTATCGATTTTATTTATTGCTACAATAATAGGAACATTTGCTGCTTTGGCATGATTGATGGCTTCTACAGTTTGAGGCATAACACCATCATCAGCAGCTACAACAAGGATAGCTATATCCGTGATACTTGCCCCACGAAGTCTCATTGCTGTAAAAGCTTCATGACCTGGAGTATCTAAAAAGGTAATTTTTTCATCATTTACTTGAACTGTATATGCTCCTATATGCTGTGTAATACCCCCTGCTTCCTTTTCAGTAACTTTTGTTTTTCGAATAGCATCAAGTAAAGAAGTTTTACCATGATCAACATGACCCATTACTGTTATTACAGGTGGTCTTTTGGTTAGATCTTCTGGTTTATCTATTTCTTCTATAATTAATTTTTCTTCTATTGTTTTTTCTTTTTCTTTCTTGACAATATACCCGTATTCCTCTGCAATAATACTTGCTGTTTCAAAATCGATTTCTTGGTTTATTGTAACCATACTTCCTAAAGACATTAATTTTTTTATTATTGCACTAGGAGCAATTGATATAGTTTCAGCAAAATCTCCTACTTTTATAGTAGATGGTAATATTATTTCTGTTTTATTACTTTCTTTATTTTCAATTAAAGATTTTTCATTTTCTTTTTCATCTTTCTTAATACTGGGTTTATTTTGTTTGGAAGACTTATTATTGTCTGATTTTGCTTTGTTTTTAATTTCATCTTTTTTACTATTGTTTTGTTCATTTTTTTCATTGCTTAATAAGTCTATTACTAATTTTGCTTGTTCTGAATCTATTGTCCCCATATGATTTGCAACTTCAATGCCTAAATCCTTTAATTGTAGTATTAAAGATTTACTTGTGATATTTAATTGTTTAGCTAACTCGTAAACTCGAACTTTAGACACGAGTTTCACCCCCTATTTTATTTGTTTTCATAGATTTTAATAAGATTTATTGCCATTTTCATGTCTTTAACTCCAATCAATGCACGATAACTTTTCCCAATTGCTGCACCTAAAATATCTTTATTGCCTATTAAAATAACTGGAATTTTGTTTTTTATTGCTTTTTTTAAATATTCATTTTTTGTATTATCTGAAGTATCCTCTGCTATAACTAATAGTTTTATTTTCCCTTTTTTTAAGTCTATATTTACTGCTAATTCACCTGAAACTACTTTACCAGCTCTTTGACATAATCCTAAAAATGAATAAAAATTGCTATTATTCATTTAATATTTCACTCCTAAGTTTATCTATGATTTCCTGAGGGATAGATTGTTTAAAAACTTTTTCTAGTTTTTTATTTTTTATTGCAGCATCAAAGCATCCAACATCTTTACAAATATACGCTCCCCGTCCATTAGCTTTTCCAATAGGATCGTAAAATATCTCTCCTTCTTTATTTTTAACAATTCGGATTAATACTTTCTTGTCGTTCATTTCGCCACAACCAACGCACATTCTTTGAGGAATTTTTTTTGCCAATTCTTTCTCCTCCCCTCAATATTTTTTTATTCAATTATATCATCTTCCTGAATCATCAAATCAGATTGTGATCTGCTTTTTATATCAATCTTCCAACCCGTTAATTTTGCTGCTAAGCGAGCATTTTGTCCTTCTTTACCAATAGCTAGAGATAATTGGTAATCATCAACAACTACTTTCGCTGATTTAGAATCTTCATTTACTTCAACCAAAAGTACTTTAGCAGGACTTAATGCACTTGCAATATAATCTTTTGGATTCTCACTCCATTTTATAATATCAATTTTTTCTCCCTTTAATTCATTAACAATCTGCTGCACTCTGGCTCCTTTATGTCCAACACACGCACCTACAGGATCTACTTCTTCATTATTAGAATATACTGCAATTTTTGTTCTTGAGCCAGCCTCCCTTGATATAGAACGCAATTCAACAATACCATCAAAAATTTCAGGTACTTCTAATTCAAATAAACGCTTTACTAATCCTGGATGAGTTCTTGATACTAGAATTTGAGGTCCTTTTGTGGTCTTTTTTACCTCTACAATATATAATTTTATTCTATCACCATGATTATAGTTTTCCCCTATCATTTGTTCACTTGAACCTAGAATAGCTTCTGTTCTTCCTAAATCCACAAAAACATTAGCTCTTTCTTTTCTTTGAACAATACCAGTTATTATTTCGTCTACTCTATCCACATATAAATTGTAAATAATACCCCTCTCAGCTTCTCTTATCCTTTGTACAACAACTTGTTTTGCAGTTTGTGCTGCTATTCTTCCAAAGTTTTTTGGTCTTACTAATTCTTCTACTATATCCCCGTTTTCATAGTTTGGATCTATTTTTTTTGCATCTTCTATACTTATTTCAAGTAAATCAGTTTCTACTTCTTCTACAACATTTTTCAAAGAATAAACTTTAACCTCTCCTGTTTCTCGATCTATTGTAATTTTTACATTCTGAGCTGAACCAAAATTCCTTTTATAAGCTGAAGTTATTGCAGCTTCTATTGCTTCTAATAATACTTCTTTATTTATTCCCTTTTCTTTTTCAATTTGATCTAAAGCTTCAATAAAATCAATATTCATTTTTTACCCTCCAATATTTTAAAATTCCACAAATAAACGTACTGAGGAAGCAGCATTTAGAGGAATTTCTATCCTTTCTTTATTATTAACTTCTAAATTAATAATATTGTCTAACAGCCCAATTAATTTACCAGTATACTTTTTTTGTCCATTATATGGTGCATATAGTTTAATTTCCACTTTATGACCCTTATATTTTTCATAGTCTTCCGGTGTCTTTAAAGGTCTATCTAAACCTGGTGATGATACTTCTAATATATAACTTTGTTCTATTGGATCAACTTCATCTAATATCTCACTAAGACTATCACTAATTAATTGGCAGTCTTCTAAATTAATACCTTCAGGTTTATCAACAAATAATCGTAAATACCAATTTGGTCCCTCTTTTTTGAATTCTATATCAACAATTTCGAATTGATAATTATCCGTTATTGGCAAAGTTAATTCTCTTACTATTTCTTCTATTTTTTTCTTAACCATATTATTTCCCTCCTTACTTATAATTTATATTATTTACTATATTGTTCGTTTTTTACCTTGCTTATGTATTTTAAAAAGGTATACAAAATGAAAGAGCGGGTTTTACCCACTCTTTTGCAAAAAAATATATTTAGTATACAAAAAATATTATAACATTTATTTACAATTAAAGCAAGTTTAAGTGTTAAATACCGAAAAGGGATAGTTGATTACTATCAGGTAAATCCTTTAGACATCCATGTTGGTCTAATATTTCAATAACATTTTTGCTAATTTTACATCTTTCTCTAAGATCTTCTTTTGATATAAACTTATTAGGCAGTCTTGCCTCCATTATATTATAAGCTGCCTTAATTCCCAATCCTGTTAGTGAATTAAATGGAGCCAATAAAGCATTATCTTTAATAATAAATTTCTCAGCGTGGGACTCATATAAGTCTACGGGTAGTATACTAAAACCTCTACAATACATTTCTAAGGAAATTTCTAGAACTATTAAAAGTCCTTTCTCTTTTGTTGTAATTTCATTACCTTTATCTTCTAGATCTTTAATTTTGTTTTTTATATATGTTTTTCCCTTAGTAATTAAATCGGCATCAAAATCATCTGTTCTTACAGTAAAGTATGTTGCGTAAAAAGATAGTGGATAATGTACTTTAAAATAAGCAATTCTAAATGCCATCATAACATATGCAGCCGCGTGAGCCTTTGGAAACATATACTTTATTTTAGTACAAGAATCGATATACCATTGAGGCACATTATTTTCTTTCATTTCTTTAACATCGTCTGGAGTTAAACCTCTGCCTTTTCTAACACCTTCCATAATCTTGAATGCGCTTTTAGGTTTTAATCCTTTATATGTTAAATAAACCATGATATCATCACGGGTGGATATTACTTCTTTAATAGTACAAGTATTATTACGTATTAAATCCTGTGCATTATTTATCCATACATCTGTTCCGTGGGATAAACCCGATATTCGTATTAAGTCTGAGAAGGCTGTTGGTTTTGTATCCTCTAACATTTGTCTTACAAAACGAGTTCCAAATTCTGGGATACCAAATGTCCCAACAGAACTCCCAATATCCTTAGGTTTAATATTTAAGACATCAGTACTTGTAAATATTTTTATTGTTTTTTTATCGTCTAATGGTATCTTTGTTGCATCTATTCCTGTCAAATCTTCTAACATACGAATAGCTGTAGGATCATCATGGCCTAGTATATCGAGCTTAAGTAATCGTCCACTCAAAGAATGATAATCAAAATGAGTTGTAATTATATCTGTATTAGGATCATCTGCTGGTCTTTGTATTGGACAAAAATCGTATATTTCTTTGTCCCTAGGCACTACCATTATACCTCCAGGATGTTGCCCTGTAGTTCTCTTTACACCAGTGCAACCCTTTACTAAACGATTTATTTCCGCATTGTGTAAAACTGATCCTCGATCTTCTGCATAATTTTTTACAAATCCATAGGCTGTTTTTTCAGCAATTGTTCCTATTGTTCCAGCTTTAAATACCTGTCCGCTTCCAAATAACTCTTCCGTATATTTATGTGCAATTGCCTGGTATTCTCCAGAAAAATTTAAATCAATATCTGGTTCTTTATCTCCTTCAAAACCTAGAAAGACTTCAAACGGAATATCAAATCCCTCTTTATTATATTTGGTTTTACAGAATGGGCAATTTTTATCTGGTAAATCGGGACCTACTCCTACAACATTACTATCAAAAAACTCTGAATGTTTGCACTCAGGGCATATATAGTGAGGTGGAAGAGGGTTAACCTCAGTAATGTCTGTAAATGTTGCAACTAATGAAGATCCTACAGATCCTCTTGAGCCCACTAGATATCCATCCTCTAATGACTTATCTACAAGCTTATGAGCAATCAAATATAATACAGCATATCCGTTATTTATTATTGAATTTAATTCCTTATCTAGTCTTTTTTGAATAATATCTGGTAATTTATCTCCATATATATTATGTGCTTTCTTCATAGTCATTTTAAATATTTCATCTTCTGCTCCTTCAATCTTAGGTGGAAAGGTTCCTGTGGGTATAGGCAAAATATTTTGAATTTGATCAGCTATATAATTTGTGTTTGTAATAACAACCTCTTCAGCTTTTTCTTTTCCTAAGTAATCAAATTCCTTTAACATTTCCTCTGTAGTCCTAAAATATAAAGGTGCTTGGTTATCTGCATCTTGAAATCCTTGACCAGACATTAGTATTCTTCTATATATTTCATCTTTTTCATTTAGAAAATGTACATCACCGGTTGCAACTACTGGTTTATTATACTCCTCACCCAAGCTTACAATTTTTTTATTTATCTCTATTAATTGTTCTCTATTTTCTACAATACCTTTATCAATTAAAAAATTATTATTACCTAGTGGTTGAATTTCTAGATAATCATATAAAGAAATTACTTTTTCTAATTCTTTCTTTTCTACATTTCGTAAGATTGCTTTATATAATTCTCCTGCTTCACAGGCAGTTCCAATTATTAACCCTTCTTTAAATCTTTTAAGAAGACTTTTAGGTATGCGTGGTTTTTTATAAAAATAATCCATATGGGATTTAGATATAATTTTGTATAGGTTCTTTAAACCAATCAAATTTTTTACCAATATTATTATATGATATGTATCCATTTTTTTAACAGATTCCTTATCCTTTAAAATATAGTTTAGATCTTCTATATTTTTGGCACCATTTATTTTAACGATATCAATTAAATTTAGGAATACTTCTGCTGTTGCTTGAGCATCGTCAACAGCTCTATGGTGATTTTCAAGTTTTATTCCAAAATGCTTAACAACATTACTTAAACGATGTCTTTTTAGACTAGGCAAACACAATCTTGATAATGCTAAAGTATCTACTATAGGATTATTTACATTTAAATTTACACTTTTTGCTTTATTTTTAATGAATGAAATATCAAATTTAGCGTTATGAGCAACTAAGATACAATTATTACAAAACTCTATAAATCTAGGTAATATTTCATGTATTCTAGGTTCATCTTTCACCATTTCATCTGTTATTCCTGTTAACTTTGTAATTCTATAGGGAATTGAACACCCAGGATTTATTAATGTATTAAATTTATCAACAATTCGACCATTTTCTATTTTTACTGCCCCAATTTCTGTTATTTGATCTTTAACTGGTGATAATCCGGTTGTTTCAATATCAAAAACTACAAAACATTGATTTAAATCTCCTCTATAATCACCCCATACAACAGCCTCATTGTCATCTATTAAATATCCTTCTACTCCATATATTATTTTAATATCATTCTCTTTTCCAGCATTCATTGCTTCAGGAAAGGCTTGTAATACTCCATGATCTGTAATAGCTATAGCCTTATGTCCCCACTTAGCTGCTTTTTTTATAATATCTTTTATACTTGTTACTCCATCCATTGCACTAAATTGAGAGTGAGTATGCAATTCGACTCTTTTATTATTATGATTATCCTCTTTTTCTTGGTAATTAATTTTTTGTATATCCCTTGCCATAATTACTATTTCTTTTGTATATTTATCGAATTGAACATCCCCTTTAACCTTCACATACTTATATTCTTCAAAGAATTTAGATATCAATTCTATATCTTCTTTTTTTTCAAAAGTTTTTATAGTAATAGAATTAGAAAAGTCTGTAATATTAAAACTTACAATTCCTTTATTATTGTTAAATATTCTATATTCAAAATCAAATACTTTACCTTCAACAACAACATTCCCTGACTCTATAGATATATCATCTATAATAGTAGAGTTTTGAGTTATACTTTTACCTTTAATGTTTTTATTAATAAGCTTGTTAATGCTTTTATTTGATTTATTTTTTTGTTGTTCTGCATTTTTAACATTAGTCGGAACACTTGATTTAACAATTCTTTCTAATTCTGCTTCCTTTAGGATTTGTAATTCTTTCTGAATATTTATATCACTATTAAATATAACTTCTACTTTAAAAGGTTTAATTATTTGATGATTAATATTATTTTTAATAAATATAGGTATATTTTTATTTATTATAGATTCTACTACTATTTGAGAATTAACTTGAATTGTTAGAGTTGTATTATCTACTAACCAATATTTAAATGGAATAGATCCTATAATTGATGGAAATTTATTTTTCAACAACAGATATAAATCTTCACCTTTTTCTTTGTACCATTCTTTTATTGTTTCATAACTTTTGGTATTTTCAATGTCTTCTATTTCTTTATATGAAATATTTATATCTAAAAGAAAGGAGTAAGTTGTTAATAAATTTTGTTCTAACTCTTTAATTAAATCTTCAGCAACTTTAAAAGGACCCTCTATATTTATATACCAGCTTTTAAGGTCCTTATTTACCCTTACTTTTTTTATAATACACTTATTTAAAAACCAAAATTTATCCATTTCTCTTAATTTATCTAATATAAAAGCATTCGTGTCTTGCAATATTCTTCCCCCTTGTAAACAAAGACAATAACCTTAATTCAGCTTAGGAAATCTTAAGTGTTTTAACAATTTCCCAATACATTTTTATTCTAGCAGTAAAGCCTTTAACAAATCCTAATTTTTCTTCCTTCATCACATGGGTCATATTACTCATTGGTACTCCTAAGTATGAAATATTGTTTTTTCTAACATAATTGGTTAAGGCTACTTCAAAACCAAATCGAACAATCTCTAAATATTCCATATCTTCAAAAATCTTTCTTTTAACAACTCTTTGTCCTGATAAGAAAGGTGCTACCTTTTGTGCTAAATCCGTAGCTACTCTGCCATTTGAAAATAAGCCATAGGTCATTGAACATTTATTACTTTGTATAGGTTTAATTAGATTTATAACATGTAATGGTGTTAAGCCTACTAAATCAGCATCAAGTAAAACAATTATTTCAGCATCTGTATTATGAACGCCTTCCATTATTGCTGCACCTTTACCTTTATTTTCAGGTAACCTTATAGCTGTTACGCCCTTATCAACTGCAATTTTATAAGTGTAATCCATGGATCCATCATCTATAACTATAATTTCGTCTATTATATCCACTTGTTTAACGACATCTATTACGCATCCGATTCTTGACTCTTCATTATAAGCAGGAATTAACACTGCAATTTTCATAAGTAATCCACCTCAAATATATAATCATTGATTGAGAAAACTGTCCATAGCAATCCTTTGTTATGCTTTTAAGTTTAAAAAAGATTGTTTTTTTATAATATTAATCTACTTCAAATATTATATTACAATTTCTTAATTTCATTTAATAACTCATTGATAATATTTTTTTCATCTATTTTGCGAATTATTTCCCCTTTTTTAAATAATAATGCTTTTCCTTTGCCTCCAGCTATTCCTATATCTGCTTCCTTAGCTTCTCCAGGACCGTTTACCACACAACCCATAATTGCAACTTTTAATGGTTTTTTTATGTTAATTAGTTGCTTTTCTAATTGGTTCGCAATTTCAATAAGGTTTATTTGACATCTTCCACAGGTAGGGCAGGATATAATTTCAATACTGCTGGATTTATTTAATTTTAGTGATTTAAGTATTTCTTTAGCAACAATAACCTCTTCAGTTGGATTATCAGTAAGTGATACCCTTATAGTATCACCAATACCTTTTGACAAGATGCTTCCAATTCCAACACTTGATTTTATAGTACCAGAAAATTTTGTCCCGGATTCTGTTATACCAACATGAAGAGGATAACTACATTTTTCTGAGATCAGATCATATGCCTGGATAGTTAAAGGTACACTTGATGCTTTTAGAGATATAATAACTTGATCATAATTAAGATCTTCTAAAATTTTAATGTGTTCACAAGCACTTTCTACCATGGCTTGAGCATTAACACCCTGATATTTCTTTAAGATATCTGGATCTATAGATCCAGCATTTACACCAATTCTTATAGGAATGTGGCGCTCCTTCGCTGCATTTACTACTTGGACAACTCTATGATGTTCTCCAATGTTACCAGGATTTAATCTTAATTTATCTATCCCATTTTTAATTACTTCTAATGCCAATCTATAATCAAAATGTATATCAGCTATTATTGGAATATTTGATTCATCTACAATTGATTTTACAGCCCTTGCTGCCTCCATATTTGGAATTGCAATCCGCACTAAATCACAACCGCTATCCTCAAGTTCTTTTATTTGATTAATTGTTGCATTTATATTTCGTGTATCTGTATTAGTCATAGATTGAACAGAAATAGGTGCATTTCCACCAATAAATATATCTCCAACTTTAACTTTCTTGGTCATTTTTCTTCTCATAGTATTACCACCTAATTCTTAAAAAAAGTTTGTAAATCTTATTACATCTCTATATCCAATAAAAACTGCTAATATCATTAATAATACAAATCCAACAAAATGGAATAAACCTTCTTTTTCTGGATTTATTGGTTTTCCTCTAATTGTTTCAACAGCAAGAAACATTAACCTACTTCCATCTAAAGCCGGGATGGGTAGCAAATTAAATATTCCTAGGTTTAAACTAATTTGTGCCGCTAATAGTATAACTGGTAATATTCCATTTTTTGCTGTTTCACTTACAATAGCTACCACACCTACTGGACCAACTAAACTATCAGTATTAGCTCTACCAGTTATTAATTGTCCTAATACTTCAATAATACTTCTAGTTAAAAAAATTGATTGCTCAATAGATGTAGTTATAGAACCTAAAATTGATCGTTTTGATGCTGGTCTAATACCAATTCTATATCTATCTAAATCTTTATCATATTTTGGTGTAATATTAATATTTTTAGTAGTATTATTTCTTTCTATTACAATTGCTAAAATTGCATCCTTGTTGTTTGTGATAATGTTTTCAATCTGACTATATTCTTTAATTTCCTGGTCATTTATAGATAAAATCTTATCCCCCGATCTTATCCCTTCATTATATGCTGGATAATCACTTTCAACTTCTAAAATTGTAGTTGTAGGTGTTCCCATAGAGAAAAAAACTATAGAGAGCAAAATAATGGCTAATACTATATTCATAAATGACCCTGCTATAAAAACTGCTGCTCTGCCTAACTTAGTTTTGTTATTTAGACTTCTTTCATCTTTAGAATCTTCATCCTCTCCAAGCATTTTACAGAAACCACCAAGGGGTAGTGCTCTTATACTATATAATGTATCTCCTTTTTTAATTCCAAACAATTTTGGTCCCATGCCTACTGAAAATTCTTCTACCTTAACACCAATTAACTTAGCAACACTAAAGTGCCCAAACTCATGAAATATAATTAGTATTCCAAATATTATTAAAGAAAGAATTATTGTGTTCATTTGTCACCATCCTTTATTAGGCGTTCTCTCTTACAAAATCTCTAGCCCAAGTATCTACATTTAATATATCTTCCAAAGTTGGTCTAATAATATTTTTATGTTTTATTATTGTCTTTTCAATTATTGCTGCAATATCTAAAAAAGAAATGCGTCCTTCTAAAAATAGATCGACAGCTTTTTCATTTGCAGCATTTAGAACAGCAGGCATTGTTCCACCTATTTTTATAGATTCATATGCTAACCTTAAACATTCAAAAGTTTCATAATCCGCTTCTTCAAAGGTTAATGTTCCTATAGATATGAGATCTAGTTTAGGGAATGCATTTTTTTTTCTAAATGGATAATTTAAAGCATATGCAATTGGAACCTTCATATCTTTTTCCCCTAATTGAGCAATTATTGAACCATCTTCATACTCTACTGCTGAATGTATTATGCTCTGCGGATGAATCAATACTTTAATTTTATCAATATCCACATTAAATAACCATTTAGCCTCTATTAGCTCTAATCCTTTATTCATTAAAGTAGCTGAATCAATACTAATTTTTTTTCCCATACTCCAATTCGGATGCTTTATAGCTTCTTCAGGAGTTATATTCATTAAATCTTTTTTCTTCTTGTTTCTAAAGGGACCTCCTGAAGCTGTAAGAAGAATATTAAATATCTTATTATTTTCATTTCCATTAATGCATTGAAATATTGCAGAGTGTTCACTATCAATTGGCAATATATTAACCTTATTTTTTTTTGCTAAATCCATTACAAGTGATCCTGCTGATACTAATGTTTCTTTATTAGCTAAACCAACATCAATTCCGTTTTTTATTGCAGTAATAGTTGGTTGAATACCAATTGATCCAACTAGGGAATTAACCATTAGATTAACTTTTTCTAAAGAAGCAATTTCAATAAGTCCTTCTATTCCAGAAAATACCTTTGTATTACTTCCTTTTATTTTGTCCTTTAATATCTTAGCCTTTTCATTTATCATTACACATACTGCTTTAGGTTTAAACTCAAGTATTTGCTTTTCCAGTAAATCTATGTTTTCATTAGTGGACAGACCAAGTATCTTAAAATGATCTTTATGTTCTCTTATTACATCTATTGTTTGAGTTCCAATTGAACCAGTAGAGCCTAAAATAGATATGTTTTTCATTTACTCATCCTTTCAATTAATTACTAACTTTTGGTATCATCTATTATAAATATTTTAACATCAAGTAATAATAAGACCAAATTTTTATATAATTTCAAATTATTAATAAATAATGAAAATGGATTATTTATAATTTGGGCTAATATAAATTATTTTATATAATAATATCTATATAATAATATACTATAGGTGCAGTAAAAAGTATGCTATCAAATCTATCTAATATTCCACCATGACCTGGAAAAATGTTTCCAAAATCCTTTACTCCATAGTTTCTTTTAATTAAAGATGCTGTTAAATCTCCAAATTGTGAAATAATACTGGTTATTATTCCTAAAATTATAAAATGTAATAATGAAATATTAATATTATGAATTATATTTAAGTACTTACCATATAAAATACATATCATTAGACTGCCAACTATTCCTCCTATAGAACCTTCAATAGTTTTTTTGGGGCTAATTGATGGACACAATTTGTGTTTTCCAAGATAAATCCCAGTAAAATATGCAAATGTATCAGTTGACCACGCAATAATAAAAACAAGCCAAACTAAATAATTACCATACAAAATTTTATCGAATAACAAAATATGTCCTATTAAAAGAGTTATATACGTAATTCCGCTAAATCCTAATAATGCATTTTCAATGGAAGGATGTTTTGTACTCAATTGATATATAAAATTAAATATAAATATTATTATTAAATATGCTAAAATAAGATTTTGAAATTGAAACATTATTATAAGAAGACCTATACTTAAAATAATTTCTATTATTATAAATAATTTATTAGTAATCTTATATGTCTTGTACAATTCATACAATCCAATAGAAGCAATAATTATAAGACTTGTTAAAAGTGGTATACCACCTAATGAAATAATTAAAATTAATAGGGGTATCCCTAAAACAGAAGTTAATATTCTTTTAAACATAATATATCCCCCCTATTCATTAGATACTCCTCCATAACGTCTCTCTCTACTCTGATATGACTCTATTGCTTCGAATAAATGTTCTTTTTTAAAATCAGGCCATAAAATATTAGTAAACCAAAATTCTGTATAGGCTAACTGCCATAATAAAAAGTTGCTTATCCTTAATTCTCCACTTGGTCTAATTAATAAATCAGGGTCAGGCAAATTTGATGTATATAAATAGGTTTTTACTTTATTATCATCTATATCATCTAATTGAACTTTCCCATTTTGAGTATCTAATATAATCTCTTTAATTGCATGTATTAATTCATCTCTTCCCCCATAATTTAAAGCAATATTAACAATTAATCCGCTGTTATTTTTTGTTAGATTAATAGCATCGTATACTGCAATTTTGGGTTTCTCCGGTAAAATATCTATATTTCCAATAGTATTAATTTTTACATTATTTTTATGAAGTTCATCTATTTCTTTGTTTAAATATTCTACTAACAAATTCATTAGAGCATCAACTTCTTTCTTAGGTCTTTTCCAATTTTCTGTAGAAAAAGCATAAAGTGTTAATACCTTAATCCCAATATCAGAACTTGTTTTAATAGCTTCTCTAAGTGCTTCTACACCAGCACGATGTCCAGATGCTCTAGGCAACCCTCTCTTTTTAGCCCATCTTCCATTCCCATCCATAATTATAGCTATATGTTTAGGAAGTTTATTATAATCTATATTATATTGTTTTTTATAATCAATACTTCTCTTTTTTCTTAAAGAAAACATATCTAAACCTCCATATGAATTAAAAACCCCCTAATAAAAGGGGGAATACTAAAAATAAGAAACTAATATTTCCAATAATTCATCATTTATTTCCCTTATTCTAATTATATAGGGATCCTTAAAGCAATTATTATCTTTTATTTTACCTTTATTATTTGGTGAGAATGTCTCAATAATATTTGTTGAGATACCAGACTTACTAAGAATTGCTAGACCTTCTTTTAAAGGTAATCCAAGTATATCTTGGATTTTCATAAGCTATACCTCCATTATTTCTGCTATCTTCTTTTCTATTAATATTTCAACTTCTTGGCTATATTCATCAGTAATTTTTTGTATTTCATCTTGGCCTTGTCTTAGATCATCTTCTGTTATTATACTCTCTTTTTCTGCTTTCTTTAAATCTTCATTTGATAGTCTTCTTATATTCCTTATTGCCACTTTTGCTTCTTCTCCATATTTTTTAACTAATTTAGATAGATCCTTTCTTCTTTCTTCTGTTAATTGAGGAAATATTAATCTAATAATTTTCCCATCGTTACTTGGATTAAGTCCTAAATCTGATTTTAAAATGGATCTTTCTATATCTCCAATTGATTTTGTATCAAAGGGTTGAATAACTAACATTCTTGGTTCAGGAGCACTAATATTCGAAAGTTGATTTAATGGCATAGGAGTACCATAATACTCTACATTAATTCTATCTAATATGCTTGGATTTGCTCTACCTGCCCGTATAGAACCAAATTCATTCTTTAAATTAGAAATAGACTTAACCATTTTTTCTTCCGCTTCACTTTTAACCATATTTAACATTTTAATCCTCCTTTACATATGTTCCAATATTTTCTCCTAATACTGCTTTTTTTATGTTTTCTGGGTCATTAAGACCAAAAACAATGATTGGAATACCGTTATCCATACATAGAGAAGTTGCTGTTGAATCCATTACCTTTAAACCCCTATTTAATACATCTATGTACGAAAGAGTATCGAATTTTGTGGCATTAGGATTTGTAATGGGATCACTATCATATACGCCATCAACTTTTTTTGCTAATAAAATAACATCCGCTTCTATTTCTGCTGCTCTTAAAGCTGCAGTTGTATCAGTAGAGAAGAATGGGTTCCCAGTACCTGAAGCAAAAATAACAATCCTTCCTTTTTCAAGGTGACGAATAGCTTTTCTCCTAATATAAGGTTCTGCAATTTGACGCATTTCAATAGCTGTTTGTACTCTTACTGAAATATCATAGTATTCCAAAGCATCTTGTAGTGCTAAAGCATTTATTACTGTTGCTAACATACCCATATGATCAGCTGTGGTTCTATCCATACCCTTACCGCTTCTGCCACGCCAAATATTCCCACCTCCTACTACAATTGCAACTTCCACGCCTAAATCTCGTATTTCTTTTATATTTTGACTTATTGAAATTATAGTATCTGTATCTACACCAAAACCCTTGTCTCCAGCTAATGCTTCACCACTTATTTTTAGTATAACACGTTTATATTTAGGCTTTTGCATTTTTTTCCTCCAATCATAGATATGTTTTCTACAAAATCATTAAAAATCCTTCTTTTTCACAAGAAAGCTGTAAAAAGTACACATACTTGTGTTGTAGATAAGATTGAACCTTTGTGAGCAACAAACTTTTCCTACTTCAAAAAAAAGGAACACTTGAATGTGTCCTTTTAAGTTTTAGTTTTTATGCTTGCCCCATTTGTTTTTTTACTTCTTCAGCAAAATTTTCTGATTTCTTTTCTATACCTTCACCCATTTGATATCTAATAAATCTTCTAATTTTAACATTTTCACCAATTTTTGAGATTTGTTCTTTCACAACATCTTCAACAGATTTATCTGTATCTTTAACAAAAGGCTGTTCCAAAAGACAAATTTCTTTATAGAATTTTTTAATTCTACCTTCTACCATTTTATCTACAATTTTTTCGGGTTTTCCTTCATTAAGAGCTTGTGATTTTAAAATGGACTTCTCCTTTTCAATTATATCTTCAGGGACATCCTCTTTACTTACATATTGAGGATTTATAGCAGCAATATGCATAGCAATATCTTTAACAAAGGATTTAAAGGCATCAGTTTTAGCAACAAAGTCTGTTTCACAATTCACTTCTACTAAAACTCCAATTTTCCCGCCAAGATGTATGTATGAATCTACAATGCCTTCCCCTGCTATTCTTCCAGATTTTTTTGAGGCTGCCGACAAACCTTTTTCTCTTAATAATTCTATAGCTTTTTCTATATCACCGTTTGTTTCTTCTAAAGCTTTTTTACAATCTAACATTCCCGCTCCGGTAGTTACTCTTAATTCTTTTATCATCGCACTAGTAATCATATTATAAACCTCCTAATTTACCATCAACTTTTATATATATAAAATAATTTACCTAAATATAGGGAGAAGATAAAGGATTAGCCCCTTATGCATTCTCCCCTTTATTAACTATTCTTGAACTTCTTCATTTATTTCTTCTGAAATTCCTTCTATTTCTTCGAATTGTTCTCCTTGTCGTCCTTCTATTATAGCATCTGCCATTTTTGCAGTAAGAAGCTTCACAGCACGAATTGCATCATCATTTCCTGGTATTATATAATCCACCTCATCTGGATCACAATTTGTATCAACAATTGATACAACAGGAATGCCTAGAATTTTAGCTTCTGCAATTGCATTTTTTTCTTTTCTTGGATCTACAACAAATAATGCACCTGGTAGTTTTTTCATATTTTTTATACCACCTAAAAATTTTTCAAGTTTTTCTCTTTCAGCCTTTAATTTTATTACTTCCTTTTTAGGTAATACATCAAATATGCCATCTTCCTCCATTTTTTCTAATTCATGAAGTTTGTCTATACTTTTACTAATTGTTTTAAAGTTAGTTAAAGTGCCTCCAAGCCATCTTTGATTAACATAAAACATATTTGCTCTTTTAGCTTCTGTCTCAACAGATTCTTGAGCTTGCTTTTTCGTGCCCACAAACAAAACATCTTTACCTTCTTCAGATAACTCTCTTAAAAAGTTATAAGCTACCTCTACCTTTTTCACAGTTTTTTGAAGATCAATAATATAAATCCCATTTCTTTCAGTAAAAATATATTCTGCCATTTTAGGATTCCATCTTCTTGTTTGATGTCCAAAATGAACACCTGCTTCTAGTAATTGCTTCATTGATATTAATGACATTCTTATACCTCCTTGGTTTTTTCCTCCATTTTCATCATCTTTGTAATAGACCTTTATATAATAAGGCACCCCAATACAAATCAGAAAAATGTGTGTGATATTATCACCGTAAAAAGTTTAACACATATTTATATATTAATCAATATTTTATTAAGATCTCATTCTTACTTTTTCCTAAACATACCTATAATATCCTTAATCTATTTATTAATAACCTTATCTAGTTCTTGAATAAGCTTTTCATTTAAAATCTTAATATAGGTACCCTTCATACCTAAAGATCTTGATTCAATAACTCCAGCACTTTCGAACTTTCTAAGTGCATTTACTATTACAGATCTTGTGATTCCAACTCTGTCAGCAATTTTACTTGCTACCAATAACCCTTCATCACCATCTAATTCTTTAAATATATGTTCAACCGCTTCTAATTCTGAATAAGATAGGGTTCCTATTGCCATTTGCACAATAGCCTTTTTTCGTGCTTCTATTGCAATTTCTTCACTTTTTGAACGAAGAATTTCCATTCCTACAACAGTTGCACTATATTCAGCTAGAACTAGATCATCTTCTGTAAATTTCTGATTAAATCGTGCTAAAACAAGTGTGCCTAAGCGCTCCCCTCCACCGTTAATTGGAACAATAGTAGTATAACGATTTTCGTATTTACAGTTCTCATTATTATAATACACACATAATGCATTATCCTCAGTTTTATTAGCCTCAGTTACTTTTACATTTAACAATCGTTCATTAAATTCTTTAGGGAATGCAGCTTGTTCTTTATCATCTTTTAACATTTCATCACTAAATTCACAATTGTAATTTTTAGTAAAAGCATAACCTAGTAGTTTTCCTTTTTTACTAGAAATATAAACATTAGCATCAATTACCTCACTTAATATATTTCCTAAATCTATAAATGAAACAGACTGCTGTCCAGAAATCTTTTGTAAAATATTGTTTATGCTTCTAGTCTTTTCAAGTAATGTTGTCATATATTTTCCTCCTTTATAATATCCAAAAAAATACTATCATAATTTCATTATCAAATCAATAAAATGTCATAATTTTCTAAATATTTCAGGCTCTTATTTCAATTTTTCTTGATTTGTACAGTCTTCATTTAGACAATATATAACTTTGTTTTTCCCACTGCCTTTTTCTGCCATATAATTACCACAAATGGTACATTTGTTTGTTGTTGGTTTATCCCATGTCATGAAATCACAATCTGGATAGTTTTTACATCCATAAAATATTCTTCCCTTTTTACTTTTTTTTACTACAATTTCTCCCTGACACTTTGGACAAGTTGCACCAGTTTCATTATAAATAGGTTTTGTATTTCTACACTCCGGAAAACCTGGACATGCTAAAAATTTTCCAAATCTACCATGCTTAATAACCATATTTCTTCCACATTTATCACAAATAACATCAGTTACTTCATCTTTTATTTCAATTTCTCCAATATCTTCTTCTGCATGTTCTAATGATTTTTTAAATGGTTGATAAAAATCTGCTATTATCTTATGCCAATCTATAGATCCTTCTTCTATTAAATCCAATTGCTTTTCTAATTCAACTGTAAAATCTATATCAATTATATCTGAAAAATATTCCTTCATTAAATCTGTTACTAGCTCACCTAATTCTGTTGGCATAAGATTTTTCTTATCTTTTTGTACATATCCTCTATTAGTAATAGTTGAAATAATAGGAGCATATGTACTGGGTCTTCCAATACCTTGTTCTTCAAGTGCTTTTACTAGAGTAGCTTCTGTAAACCTGGCTGGTGGTGATGTGAAATGCTGTTTTTCTTCAATTTTTTTTGGAATTAAGACTTCTCCTTCTCTTAAATCTGGTAGTAATGTATCCTTATCTTCCTTATTATCATCTTTACCTTCTTTATAAATTAACATGAAACCTGGAAAGACTAATTGAGATCCATTTGCTCTAAATATATATTTACCTGATGACACATCAACAGACATTGTATTATAAACTGCTGCACTCATTTCACTTGCTACAAAGCGCTCCCATATTAACTTATAAAGTTTAAATTGGTCTCTAGAAAGGGATTCTTTAATTGAATTTGGTATCCTATTTACTGATGAAGGTCTTATTGCTTCATGGGCGTCTTGAACCTTTTTAGTTTTATCTTTTTTCTTTAATTTTTTAACAAGATATTTTTCCCCATATTCTTTTTCTATAAATTCAATACATTCTTCTTTTGCTTCCTGAGATATTCTAGTAGAATCAGTTCTAATATAAGTAATAAGACCTACTTGCCCTTCACCTTTTATATTAATACCTTCATATAATTGTTGAGCTATACTCATAGTCTTTTTTGATGTAAAGTTTAGTTTCCTCGATGCATCCTGTTGTAAACTACTAGTTGTAAATGGTAAAGAAGAATTCCTTTTTTTTGTACCTTTTTTTATTTCATCTATAATAAAACTTTGTTTCTTTAAATAACCTAAAATTTCATCTACTTGTTTTTTATTTTTTAATTCAATTTTATTACTTTTTTCTCCATAAAATTTTGCTTCAAAACTATTTTTGTTTTTATCTTTATTTAAAAGTGCATTAATAGACCAATACTCTTCGGGAATAAAATCCTGTATTTCTTTTTCTCTGTCTACAATAATCCGAGTCGCAACGGATTGAACTCTACCTGCACTTAGGCCCTTTCTTATTTTCTTCCATAAAAGAGGACTAATTTTATAACCAACAAGGCGATCTAATATTCTACGAGCTTGTTGTGAATCCACTAATTTTTTATCTATCTCTCTTATGTTTTTCAAAGAATTCTTTATAGCATTTTTAGTGATTTCATTAAATTCTATCCTACATTTAATATCATCATCAATTTTTAATTGTTTAGCCAAATGCCACGATATTGCCTCACCCTCTCTATCAGGGTCAGTAGCTAATAGAACTCTATCTACCTTTTTACTTTCTTTTTTTATCTTTTCTAAAACAGGACCCTTGCCTCTGATCGTTATATATTTAGGCTCATAATTATTTTCAACATCTATTCCCAATTGACTTTTTGGCAGGTCTCTTATATGTCCTATTGTTGCCTCTACTTTATAACCTTTACCTAAAAACTTTTTAATAGTTTTTGCTTTTGCAGGTGATTCAACTATTACTAATGTTTTTGCCATGTTTTTACACCCCCATCATCTACAAATTAATATTATAACAGAATTATCTATATAATCAAAATTCAACTAATTTAACAATTATTTTCTCAAGATTTTAATACAATATACAATTACATTCCTATTACAAGGGGCGCTGATTTATTATTTGATAAAATATTGATTCCTATGTTTTTCTATTATTCCCTTTAATTCAAGCATTGTAAGATTACTATTTACTACTGAGGCTGTATAATTACATGCGTTTATAATATCATTATCATGATTATAGCCCATTTTAATTTTTTCTAATATATTCTTTTCTTCACTAGTCAGTTCCTTATAATTTATAGCATTATCTTGTTTAAACTTTTTATTTAAAGATGATATTTCTGTTTTAAGATAAGGCACTAGATCTTCTAGAATATCTTCTACCTTTGTTACTATCTTTGCCCCTTCTTTTAATAAATTATTTGATCCTCTACTATTTTGAGTGTCAATATTTCCAGGTATAGCATAAACATTTCTACCTTGTTCTAACGCGAATTCTGCTGTTATAAGTGATCCACTTTTTTCACCAGCCTCTATTATTATAGTTCCCATAGATAATCCACTGATTATCCTATTTCTAGCCGGAAAATTATTTGCCTTTGGAAAAGTTTTAAGAGGATATTCAGAAATAATTAGTCCTCTTTTTTCTATCTCTTTCATTAATTCTGCATTTTCGGTAGGATATATTACATCTACTCCACATCCTAATACAGCTATGGTTTTACCCTTTGTCTGTAATGCTCCTTTATGGGCATAAGTATCAATCCCCTTTGCCATTCCGCTAATAATAGTGACACCTAGAGAAGCTAGTTCATATGCAAGCTTTTCAGCCATCTTTAATCCATAATAACTTGCTTTTCTAGAACCTACAATACTTATAGCTACTTCATCAATTTCCAATTTTCCTTTACAATATAAAATAGCAGGAGGATCATAAATTTCTTTTAATAAAGTTGGGTATTTATTATCTTTATATAATAATAGATCCACTTTTTGTTTTTTTAAATATTTCATATATTCGTAGGTTTCGTTTAAGTCTTTATTGTTCATAATTGTTCTAATATCATTTTTACTTAAATGTGGTATCCCATGAAAATCCAACTCATTTGCTTGATATACTTTCTCTATATCTTTAAAATGCTTATAGATATTTACAAATTTTTTTGATCCTATGCCAGGAATTTTACTTAGCCAAAGCCAATGATATATATTTTCCATTTTACTTTTCTCCTTGCGTAATAATTTTGTAATTAAATATATTTTCTATGCTATTTAATAAAATCCTTTATATTTCGACATTTTTTACACAAAATTCAAAAAATTATATATATTCATAAAATTTATCTGTTCTGCAGGAAACATGTTCCTTTATGTAGTATTATAATAATAAGTACTTAAAAGCAGGAGGAGAATTAAATGTTATCAAAAGTTCATAGTTGTGCATTAGTTGGAATAGAGGGTCATATTGTAGAAGTTGAAGTAGACATATCTAATGGTTTACCTTCTTTTTCTTTAGTTGGTTTACCAGATATAGCATTAAAAGAATCTAAAGAAAGAGTATACTCAGCAATAAAAAATAATGGATTTCAATACCCAATGAAACACATTACAGTTAATTTAGCACCTGCAGATTTGAAAAAAGAAGGTCCTGCCTATGATTTACCAATAGCCATTGGAATATTATGTGCCTCCGAGCAACTTAAACTCAATGACCTTTCAAATACAGCTTTCGTAGGTGAATTGTCCCTTAACGGAGATATTCGTCCTATACATGGTGTTCTTTCTATGTGTATAGAATTATACAATAAAGGAGTTAAAAATCTTATTTTACCCGCAGAAAATGCTATCGAAGCATCTTTAGTAAAGGGCTTAAATGTTCTACCTGCAAATCATATAATGAGAGCTATTAAACATTTAACAAAAGAAGATACTATATCTCCTATTCCTTGTAGTATAGATTCATATCTTTTTAATAACTTATATTATAGTGAGGATTTAAACGAAGTAAAAGGACAAGAAAATGTAAAAAGAGCACTTGAAATAGCTGCTTCAGGGGCACATAACCTACTAATGATTGGACCTCCTGGTTCCGGTAAGACAATGCTTGCTCAACGATTACCTACTATTTTGCCTAATATGACCATAGAAGAATCATTGCAAGTTACTAAAATATATAGTATCGCTGGATTATTACCAAATTCAACACCATTAATTACTAATAGACCTTTTCGTTCTCCTCACCATACAATTTCATCTGTATCTTTAGTTGGGGGCGGAAGAATACCAAAACCTGGGGAAATTTCGTTATCTCATCTAGGTGTTTTGTTTTTAGACGAACTACCTGAATTTCAAAAAAATGCATTAGAAGTATTAAGACAACCATTGGAAGAAAAAAAAGTTACTATATCTAGAGTAAATGCAACCTTAAGTTATCCTGCAAATTTTATGCTAGTGGCAAGTATGAACCCTTGTCCTTGTGGATATTATGGAGATAATAACCATCAATGCAGTTGTACTGACAGACAAATACATAACTATTTAAATAAAATTTCTGGTCCATTACTGGACAGAATTGATATTCATGTTGAAGTTAAAGCAACAAAATATGAACACTTAAAGGGCAAAACTAAAGGTGAAAGTTCAATAGAGATTAGAGAAAAAGTTAATAAAGCACGCTCCATACAATTAGACCGCTATAAGGATAAGAAAATACTATTTAACTCACACCTTACGCCAAAGGATATTCAGAGATATTGTTACTTGGGGCAAAAAGAAAGTGCTATAATGAAAAAAGCTTTTAATAGTTTAAGGCTTAGTGCAAGAGCTTACCATAGAATTTTGAAGCTAGCAAGAACAATAGCGGATATAGAACAATGCGATACAATAAATGTTTATCATTTAAGTGAAGCTATACAATATAGAAATTTAGATAGAAAATTTTGGGTTTAAATAATTAGTTATAAAAAATTCGTCTATGTGATTGAAAAAGCATTGGGAATAATATTAATATCTTTAATAACCTTATCAATTAGCCAAACTTCAACAATATCAAAACGTATATTTTCATTATATTTATTTTTTAACTGCAGATAATATAATGCAGTTTTAATTAATCTTTTTTGCTTAGATTTATTAACCGCTTGGGCTGGTGTTCCATACATATTATTTTTTCTAGTCTTTACCTCTACAAAAACAATAGTATTCTTATGATAGGCTATTATATCTATTTCTCCTAGTTTACAACTAAAGTTTAATTCTAATATTTTATAATTATATTTCTTTAAATATTTTGCAGCTGCTAGCTCTCCTGTTTTTCCAATTTCTAAATGCTGGGCCATTTTATCAACTCCCAATGATATTTCTAAGAAAAGTCTTTCTATGAATATTTAAAGAACCAAAGTCTATAATTGCATTTCGATGTTCTTCTGTTCCATAACCCTTATTCTTATTAAAAGCATATTGAGGATAATATTCATGATAATTATCCATTATTCTATCTCTTGTTACCTTCGCAATTATGCTAGCTGCTGCAATGGATATTGATTTACTATCGCCTTTTATAATAGATAATTGCTTAATTGGAATATTCTCACATTTCATTGCATCAATTAATAGTATATCAGGCTTATTTTTTAAGTTATTAACTGCATTATACATACTCAACTTAGTTGCTTGATAAATATTTATATCATCAATAACTTGAGAATTAACAATGCCTATTCCCACATCCAAAGCATATTTCTGAATTAAATTATATAATTCCTCTCTTTTTTGAGGAGTTAATTTTTTTGAGTCATTAATATATAATATATTAAAATCTTTTGGTAAGATAACTGCCGCACTAACAACTGGTCCTGCTAAAGGACCTCTTCCTACTTCATCTATTCCAGCAATAAGATTATAGCCCTTACTAAAAGCCTTGTTTTCGTAATATTTTAAATTCTCTGTACGAATTATTTCCCTTTGGTAATTAATGAACTTTCTATGTAAACTTGTTGCATAACTTTGAACAGTTTTTCTACTATCTTCTTGTAATAGTTTAACTAATTTAGGGTATTGTTCTATGGGAAGAGAATTAAAATACTCCTTTATTTCAATCAAATTCATATTTTTAAACTTCAAAATAATTTCCCCCATTTTAATTATTAAGAAAAAAACCTACTTCTTATGGTTTCTCTAATGAAATCTTACCTATTTTACTCTTTCTAAATTCATCTAGTAACATTTCAGATGTTCTTAAATAATCTGGTTCTCCACCCTTCACAATAAATCCTCTATTTATAGTGATATCCTTTAGAATATCAATGGTTTCTTTTTTTATTGTTTGTAATTTGTATCTTTTAATTAAAAGTTCAGGGTAATTTTCTTTTAAGAATTCCAAAAATTGAAATGCTAATTCTTCTTGATCCAATATTTCATCTTTTATAGACCCAATCCATGCAAGTTTGAGTCCTACATCAGCATCTTCAAATTTTGGCCATAATATACCTGGAGTATCTAGCAATTCAACTTTTTCATTTAGTCTTATCCATTGTTTACCCTTTGTTACACCAGGCTTATTACCTGTTTTTGCACTTGATTTACCAGCAATTTTATTTATAAATGTTGATTTGCCAACATTAGGGATTCCTATTATCATGCAACGAATGGGTTTATGTTTCCTACCTCGTTTTGCTAATCTATCCATTTTTTCCTTCATAATTAATTCTAAACTTTTAATGGTTTTATCAATACCTTTTCCAGTAATAGAATTTATAAATATATTATCAATATTTTTTTTGCCAAAGTATTCTTCCCATTGTTTGTTAATAATTGGATCTGATAAATCTGACTTATTTAATACCATTAACCTTGGCTTATTACCAATCATTTCATCCACATCAGGATTCCTACTGCTATTAGGCACTCTAGAATCTAATATTTCTATAACTATATCTACTAAATTTAGATTTTCTTTTATAAGCCGTTTGGTTTTAGTCATATGACCAGGATACCATTGTATATTCATTATATTCACCTTTTTCTATTTAATATGCCCACAGACTCTATTGGCCATATTCTAATTATAGCTTTGCCTTTTATATTATCTTCATCTAAAAATCCAACATCTGAATATCTGCTGTCACGACTACTATTTCTATTATCTCCTAATACAAAAAAACTATTTTCAGGCACAATTACTTCTGAAAAATCATTTAACTGCTTATCGTTAATATATGGCTCTTCTATTTTTTTATTATTGATATATAAATAATTATTCTTTATTTCAACTTTATCCCCTTCTTTAGCCACAATACGCTTGATAAAGTCCAAGTTTTCGTCAGCAGGATATTTGAAAATTATAATATCTCCTATATTAGGTTCCTTATAATTAATCTTGCTCACAATTAATCTATCTTTATCATGAAGAGTTGGATACATAGAATTCCCATCAACTTCAATGATATCAAACAAAAAAAACTTTATAATATAAGCTATTACTACTGCAAATACTATCGCCTGAACCCACTCAACCCATTCATGATTTTTGGATTTAATAATCATTTAATTACCCCTTCTATTACTACTTTTTTGAAAAAGAAAAGGACTGTAAACAGTCCCTATTTTTTCTCTTTAACTTTTGTAGCTTTTCCAATACGATCACGAAGATAATTAAGTTTAGCTTTTCTAACTTTACCTCTTCGAGTAACTTCAATTTTTTCAATTCTTGGAGAATGTAAAGGAAATGTTCTTTCAACACCAACGCCATATGAGATCTTTCTTACAGTAAAAGTTTCTTTTAAACCACCGTTTTGTCTTTTTAGAACTGTACCTTCAAAAATTTGAATTCTTTCTCTTTTGCCTTCAACAACCTTAGCATGAACTTTTACTGTATCCCCTACATTAAAATTCGGAATATCATTTCTAATTTGTTGTTGTTCGATTGATGTAATTATATTCATTTATTTGCCTCCTTCCTTACTAGACGTTCTTATTCTTTATAGAATAGAGGACCGCCCTGGATAACATTGAAATTATATCATAGATATATTTCTAATACAATAAATTTAATCATATTCCAGCTCCAACGAGCAAATTTTTTTATCTACCTATAAATCTAATAAATTCCCTT
>CAZHJK010000026.1:0-34622 GCA_964533275.1 uncultured Eubacteriaceae bacterium
ATAGCTAAAGCTTTTTGGAACCCCCGGTAAAACCGGGGGTTTTCTTCTACAAAATAAAATATTTATTCTGCTATAAGCAGGTTTATGTATATTTTATACTGCTCATTGCAGAATGTCAAGGGGAATTTTTATGTTTTCTAAAGAGATTTTTGCTGAACGTGTCAAAACATTACGCAAAATGAAAAATATTAAGCAATCGGAATTAGGAAAAATTGTCGAGCTCTCTGATAATGCGGTAAGCGATATTGAAAGAGGATATAGATTAACTACCATGGAAAAATTAGATGCCCTAGCGGACTTCTTTGATGTTTCCGTGGATTATCTAATGGGCAGAACAGATAATCCTAAGGTTAATAAATAGTAGTAAAAACTTCTAACTAAAAAAAGGACTAAAGTGCCACTTTACACTTAGTCCTTTTAATATTATCTTTTAATTTTAATTCCTTATACCCTTATCAGTCCTGCTATATCAAAATATACATTCCTAGCACTAAATGGTGCTGGACTCGAATACATTAACTTTATTCTATCAAAGTCGCTAATTCGTTTTGAATGATAATATGGCTTATCAAACTTTAATCTATCATCTCTTAGCCATTCCGGTACCTGTATTCCATTGATTTGGAGATAATAATCAATCATAGCAGAAACTTTTATCAAAAAAACAATCTCCTCTGAATCACACAATTCTAATTTAACTGGTTGACCCAGGCTTTCAATGAAATTCTTATCTTTTGATTTCAGCAATTCCAATATTTGATTTAAACTTGTATCCTCATCAGTATTCTTATACAATTCCTCCAAGTACTTATTCCCAATCATATCCTAAATTCTCCCCAAGATTCTTTATAAAGTTTATCTGCCTCTCTCCTAATATCCTAAGTGGAATATATTCAGAAATTCTTTCCAACAATTCCTCTTTGTCAGAAATATTTAAGTCTTTACATAAAATATATGCATCATTAAAATCTTTAGCAGGTTCAGGCCTTGCAGCAAGTACTTTCATAGCTAACAGTTGCTCAGCTTTCAAGCTTTAACTGGTTTTCCTTGAGTCCTTCATTTAAATAATCAAATACCTGGAGTAATTTCTCTTTGTCCATTAACCCATACACATGAGACACCTCCCTATAAATGCATTATATCCTCCTTTTAAGTCTATCTCAATGTCTGTCCTCATCCCAAACATCTATCATGTTTAAGTTTCTTTGGATAAATTTCATACCTATCGCAGAAATCTTAACCTATTATCGCATCAATAATTGGAGTTATATTTAAGTCAGCTAAGGTCTTGAATCCTTTACTACCAAAAGTTTGGAAGCAAGAGAACCGTCCCCACGCTTCTTTCTTTTCTTATAAAAAACACTTGGAGGATTTCCCCCAAGTGCCTTTTATCTGAGCCTAATGGCGTCCCTTTGATTTCAACTTTCCTCGACTTCTAAATCCATATATTAGAAATATAATTAATGTAATAATCCATAATCCATAGCCTCCATATTTAATTAAGTCTGTGGATATTTCTTCTACTTCATCAAATTTTACAAAGGCACTTTTTACATTACTTAATGAATCCATATATACTAATTCTGTTTCATCATTACTTACAAGACCATGGGTTATAATAGCCTCTTCATCATATAACCATCCATTTATCTTGTTATTAAACTGTATGGTAGGATCTATATCCGTTAGTAGTTTACTTATGGTTATTTCATGTTCATTATAGGAGTTTTCATTAAGAAGTCTTTCGTCACCTTCTTCTAAAGTCTTATTAACCAGCATAGATACCTTATTATCTTTATTAGACACTAAAAATACTTCTTGTACAGGATTATTTTTCTCATCTAATAAATATACATAACCATTATTTTCTTCATCAGCTGCTATAATATAATTATTCTTATCCATCGTATAATAAAAGCCTTTGGAAGGTTCTTCTTTATTTATAAACCCCTTCTCAAATCCTAATTCTTCCATTGCTGTATCTAGATAAGGGTCAACTAGTAATTCTAGTTTTCTTGTACCATCTTTTATTTGGAAGCTTGACTTTTCTGGTGTCTTTAGCTCTATTTTAAATTCTTGCACTAGCTTATCCTGTGTTGCCTTTATCACAAATTCTACGCTATCCTTACCTTTATCAATAGTGATATTTTGTGGATAATCTAGTTTTACATCATCTTTGATGGTATTTATCTTTAAATTGATTTTATCTATATTTCTAGGTAAGTCTCCACTATATTCAAATTTCTGGGATTCGGGCTTAAACGAAAGAAGACTCTTTCCCTTTAAACGCTCTGAATTAGAAATAACATCAATTTCTTTTATCAAGGGTGTTTTCATGCGTTTTTCTAATTCTTCCTTCTCTAATTCTTCTGCAGTTTTCTTTTCTTCCTCTGTATTATCTAATTGTGGTGGCTTTGGTGTATTAGTTTTTGGTTTTGAGGCTGATTTTTCTACAACTGTAATTGTAAATGACCCTTGTGCCAATGCATCAAATATATCATCACCATTTACACCAACACCATCAGTTCCTTTTATAGTAAATGTTGTCTTTCCTGGCTTTTCACCTTTTGCTTTGATATTTGCCCCTTGATAATAAGAAGTATTATTTAAAGATACATTTTTATTATTAGCTACTACATTAAAAAATAATTCATATTTATTTACATCATAGTTAAATTTTAAATCTATACTTTGACCTACTTCTATAGTATGGTTTGAAACACTAATATTTACCTTTTGCGCAGCTCCTACAGTATTAACAAATACTAAGTTTAAAGTAAATGTTAATATAAGAGCAACAAACATTTTAAAATATCTTTTTCTTTTAAACATATAATTCCCCTCACTTATTAAAGTCTTTATCACTTATTAAAAGTCTTTATCACTTATTAAAAGTCTTTATCTATGCCTGCTATTACTCTACGCATTTTCATAACATCTATAGCCGATACCTTCCCATCATTATTAACATCCGCAATTTCTTTTTGCCCACTATTAAAGTTTCTATATCCTGCAATATATTGTCTAACAAACATTACATCTATAGCACTAAGTTTCCCATCACCATTTACATCGCCCTTTTTATATTGTACATCTGGTTTCTCTATCTTTAAATAATCAGTATGAACAAAACCAGTTTTACCATTATAAGTAGTTTTTGCCCAACTTATACCCTTTGGTTCTTTTATTGGTTCTACCTTAAGTACTGTGCCTTCTTTAATAGAAGCAATAGCAGAAGATGATGTGGTAAAGCTTTCCCTTAGGTTTAGACTTGTGGCTGTTACAACAGCATTTACTTGCTTTTCATATATTAACTCTTTCTTAGGCGGCTTCCAGTCTGTTGGCTTTTTAGGAACACTATTATCAGGTCCATAGGCAGCAATATTAGTAATGCTACCGCCTTCTATATATCCTAATTCATCAAATAGATTTAGTGGGAAAGTTCCAGGATATGATTTCCCCTCATAGTTTGGCATCCATAGAGTAGTCTTTATCCTATTATTTTCTTTCCCTAAATTTACAATTACCTGGTTAATTAAACTACTTTTGGTTTTATACCATTCACTATTTGTAGTCGCATCTTTTTTCACTGAATATGATGTTTTATCTTTTAATAATGAAAGATCATAAGCATTATAATCCTTATAACCATTAAGTGCGTCCATTCTATAATACATGCTGGCTACCTTAATACCATAATAGGGATCCGAGGCATATTTTACTGTTATCCCTGCTGATTTGTTTCCAAAGGATGGACCATAATGTCTCCAATCCCCAACATTCATATATCCTGCAATTTGAGATCTCATATGAATAGCAATACCTTCACCTATATTATCATAGATTTGTGCATTATCTGGATTAGAATCTACTGCGCCCCATCCAAATAAATTATTCCTATTTATAGCATAAGAACTTGTCCCATATGCTGATTCTAGATTAGCCTGTTGAAAAATCATTACTGGATTCATACCATATTTTAAACCCTGCTCTATAAAATGATGAGTCTGTCCCTTCATAACAGAACTATTTTTACCATAATACTCTAGTAGCTTATCGAAAGCCTCTGGTTTATGATTTGTCATTGTCCTTAAGGGTAACCATTGAAAATAGGAATAGTAATCTTTATCTCCCACTCTATTCTTTAAATCCCTATCTGAATAAAACTTAATCCCATCTGGTGAATAATAGTTTTTCCCTACGGATAAGTAATCTGGAGCCACTCCATAGGTTAACTCAATCTCACTAAAATCAGGATGAGCCTGGGTGTAATAAACTCTTATCTCATTGACATTGCCGCTTTCGCTTTTTTCAACTCTGTATTTCTCTTGGTGGGGAACTTTTGAATAAGCACTATTCTGTGATGGTTTATAATCTGCGTTCCCTCCTAGACTTATACTTATACCATTTTCAATATATATCATAGGAATAATATCTATTTTATCTACTTCAACATATCCCCTTCCCCCTTGAATTTCAATATCTGTAATAATCCTACCATCGTATAAAAAATAGTCATATACATACATCATATAATGGGCTGGAATATAGGTGTGAGCAGAGGTAAGCGCCTTATTTGTGTAGATGTTTAGGGTTGTAGCAGCTGAAGCCTTCCCTTTACGATAGGGAAAAGACTGGGCTTGTCCACGAGTAGCTGCTACTATTTTTAGGGGAGAAAGTCCGTTATCTGAAGTGATAACACCATCTCTGTATTTATTCATTTCAGTCTTTGCTTTTTCAAAGTTTGTCGTTGTTAATAATACCTTACCAAAATTAACCTTATTACCGCTAGTAGTTAAATTATATACCTTATATGTATTTGAACTAGCTTCAACATTTGGATAGATATTAAACCCTATAATAAATACTATCAAAATAAATGATAATATAAGTTTGAATATTTTATTTTTAAAAACCATTTATTATCCCCCTTGGTACCTTAATTATTCTTAATTATAACATTATCCTTATAAAAAGTCATCGGAATAAAAAAGGAAAACTTTAGCACTTCCAACACAAAGCCTGCTAACTCAATACAATTAGCAGGCCTTGTAAGTTCTCATAAATTCCTTATTCTTTTATGATTAGATATACTTTTTAGTCCCTATTATATAGATCCCTTGTATAGACCTTATCTTCAACATCTTCAAGTTCCTTTGACATTCTATTTGAAACTATAACATCTGACATCTTCTTAAATTCCTCAAAATCTCTTATTACCCTTGAATTATAAAAGGTTTCTTCCTTTAATACAGGTTCATAAACGACTACCTCTATTCCCTTTGCCTTAATTCTCTTCATAATTCCTTGAATTGATGAGGATCTAAAATTATCAGAACCAGTTTTCATAGTCAGTCTATATATCCCTACTATAGATGGGTTCTTTCTAAGAATCATATCTGCAATATGATCCTTCCTGGTCCTATTAGACTCTACTATAGCTCCTATAATATTATTAGGAACATCATGATAATTAGCCATTAATTGCTTTGTATCCTTAGGTAGGCAATATCCACCATATCCAAAGGAAGGATTATTATAATGACTACCAATTCTAGGATCTAAACTTACCCCTTCTATTATATCCTTTGTATTTAAACCTCTTACCTCTGCATAGGTATCCAATTCATTAAAATAGGCAACCCTTAATGCTAAATATGTGTTGGCAAATAGCTTAATTGCCTCAGCTTCTGTGGAGTCAGTATATAAAACATCTATATCCTTTTTAATGGCTCCCTCAAGTAATAGATTTGCAAAGTCTTCAGCTCTCTTAGACTTCTCCCCTACTATAATTCTTGAAGGATAAAGATTATCATATAGGGCATTTCCTTCCCTTAAAAATTCTGGTGAGAAGATTATATTATCTGTATTATACTTTTCCCTAATTTCTTTAGTAAATCCAACCGGAACAGTGGATTTTATAACCATTATCCCCTTAGGATTAATAGATAAGACATCTTCAATAACAGCTTCTACAGAAGAAGTATCAAAGTAATTTTTCTTAGGATCATAATTGGTAGGAGTTGCAATAATTATAAAATCCGCATCCTTATAAGCTAAAACACTATCTGTAGTAGCTAATAAATTTAACTCTTTAGTACTTAGATACTCTTCTATCTCCTTATCAACTATGGGAGATTGTCTACTATTTATCATATCTACCTTTTCTTTCACTATATCTAGAGCTATTACATCATTATGTTGCGCCAAAAGTATGGCATTTGATAATCCTACATATCCGGTTCCTGCAATAGTTATTTTCATTTTCTTTCGCTCCAATCTAAAATACATTTATCTCTATTGTTCTATTTTACTATACTTTTTATATATATCAATGCACTTTATCATCACATTTCACAGTTATGCTTATTCTGGTAATAAAATCATCCTTAAAACCTATTCCACTATCCTTCCTAAAGTCTTATAATTAAGTAATTATATCCAATTGACATAAGTATCTAAATCTATTATTATTTAGCTAAATAATAAAGATTATGTAAATCTTGTCGATTTATATATAAGACAAATTTACACAACTTTAGAAAATTCACTAGACAGATTTTACATACATAACAAGGGGGATAAAAAAATAGTGAAAAAACCAATGAGAATCAGTATACCTATACTTATATTAATTATGTCCTTTATATTTCTACTTCCAAACACCGATGTTTCTGCAGGTACAGACTATAGTACCATTCGGGTGAATATTTCCATAAGTAAAACCAGTATCCCAATAGTAATAGATGGAGAATATATCATATCTGAAGATCCCAGCATAAATCTTAGTCGTGGATCTTATACTCTATCAGTTTCCAATTCCAATAAAGTTCGCATAAAAGGAAATGGTATTGACAAGGTGATAGGTAGTTCCATAACCTTTACCCGTCTTGCGTATGATGGTAGTGGGAATAACCATCTTACCCTTAAAGGAACAGATTATGGTAATAGAGATTATCTTGGAAATATGAAATTTACTGTAGACTCTGGAAAATTGTTTGTTGTAAATCATATACCCCTTGAGGAATATCTATATGGAGTAGTAGCCTACGAGATGAGTAACTCCTTTCCATTAGAAGCCCTAAAGGCTCAAGCAGTAGGTGCAAGGGGATATGCCGTAAAAAAGATAAAAACATCAGGCACCTATGATGTACTAGATACCACTTATCATCAGGTTTACAAAGGGTATGATCCCTCCCTTAAAAGAGTTATACAGGCTGTTAATGAAACAAAGGGAAAGGTGCTTATGTATAATGGGAAAATTATCGAAAGCTTCTATGCCGCATCCAATGGTGGCTATACCGAACTTTCTGGTAATGTATGGTCAACCAATTATCCCTATTATAAGATAAAGGAAGATCCCTATGATTTAGAAAACCCAGCCAGCCCCTATCAAAAAATATTTGTTCCTGAAAATGTGGTCGGGTCGAAATATGATGCAATAACCAGTGATATTGCAGGGGACTATATCGTACAAATAGTTAATGTTAATGAGTTTTGCAATATTAGAAGCGGACCTGGTACAAGCTATAGCAAAATAGGAACCGCTGATCTAGGAACTAATTATACCTGGATTTCCTCAACAACAAATTCATCCGATGAAACATGGCATAAGATAGACTTTGGTGGTAATGATGGCTATGTACGATCTGATATTGGTAAAAAGATGGCAAATGGGCGTTTTATCTATGAGAACCTTGTCCTCACTGATTTGCAGGCTAAAGCCTATGATCAAATTAAAGATAAAACTGCAAGTGCTACTGATATAAAAATAATAAGTGTCAATAGTCTTAATAACGGTAAAGAGCAATGGCCAAATACAGGAAGTAAGAGCTATGTAACCGCAGATGCTAATGTGACCCTACAATACTATGCAAAAGGTTCCAGCTCACTATCTTCTAATACAAATCTTAATTTGGAACTCCAATTAATGACACCTTCAGGGACTGGTTATACCCGTACACATGATTACTTGAACTCTGATTATCGATTAAGAGGTGTTGAAGGTGCATCTGGAGGATACTATATCACCAATGGTCGTTATGGACATGGGATTGGAATGAGTCAAAGAGGTGCTCAAACCATGGCTAATAAATATAATTGGAAATATGATAAAATATTAAGCTTTTACTATGTGGGTACCCAGCTTACAAGTGTGGACACCACCATCCCAGTTCTTCCAAATCCGGGAAATATACCAAAAATCACTAGTGGTAAATATAAAATTGGCAGTAGTGACATTACTGGACTTTCCACAAACCTAAATGTATCTACCTTCCTCTCAAATACCAAGGTAGAGAATGGCTCGGTACAATTAGTTTCAGCTAAAGGGGATGTCAAGAATTCAGGCAATATTGCCACAGGAGATAAATTGCAGCTACGAAGCCAAGGAAGTAATAGTGTCTATAAATCCTATGACATAGTTATCTATGGGGATGTCAACGGGGATGGAAAGATCTCCCTTATCGATCTATTGCATATACAAAGACATCTTTTAAATACCAGTAAGGTTTCAGGGGTATATGCTAAGGCTGCTGATGTATCTAAGGATGGAAGAATAGCTTTAATCGATCTCCTTATGGTTCAGAGACAATTATTAGGAACAGCAAATATTAAACAATAAAAGGGTGCTGATATGAAAAATATAAAATTTAAAACAATAATTATCTATTCAATACTATCCCTGTTAATTCTGAGTATTTTCCCTGGTATTGCTAAGGCAGAAACTGCAGATTTGCAAATTATAATGAAACCAGAAGTTATCAAACAGGGGGAAACCTTTGAAATTCAGGTCACCTTTTCTAGTAAAAGTGAAGGGATTAGCAGTCTGGATGCCTCGCTTTCCTATGATGCAGATTTGATGGAATATACCTCCGGTGGAAGCAATACCGTCCAATTAAATAATGGAAAGGGATTAATCATAGATAATGGCTCCTCCTCTACCAAATCCATGAGCTATTCCTTTCAATTCCTTGCAAAAAAAGAAGGTAAAGCTAAATTTTCTGTAGAACAATCTGAGCTCTTTGGACATGACACCGGTAAACCACTAGGCAACCCCAAAAGTTCAATTAGTCTCACCATCCATAGTTCTCCAGTACAAGAGGAACAAGATGAAACGAATGATCCTAATGAAGGGCTACCCAATACTGAAGAGGATCCCATCGAAGTAGAACAAGATGGACAATTAATCTATATCCTAAGAGATTATCCAGAGTCTGAATTACCAAAGGACTTTGAGCCCTACTCCCATACCTTTAAAGGTGAGGAGATACTGGGAGCTAAAAATCCTAACACAGAAATGATCCTTCTCTATGGAACAGATCAAAGCTTCAATCATAGCTTTTATATCTATGAACAAAACGAAAATTTATTTCCCTATGTAACCCTCAACATCTCAGGGACACAGGAATATACCTTTCTTCCTATGGATATTAATCCTGAAGGGTATCAGCCTGAAGAAATTGTGATTAATGGAAACACCGTAATAGTATCAAAACCTGAGGATTTTAAAGGTATATATCTGGTAAAAGCCTTGAATAGTGATAATGAAACAGGATACTACTTCTACGATGAATCCCAAGGGACCATACAAAGAGTAGAGATTCATAATAATGTAGTGGAGACTCAAGATGAACAATCTTCCTTCCATTGGTCCATTATACTATTGGCAGGCATCGCTTTAATACTTCTAGTACTTGTTATTATATTTTCTTCTTCTTATATAAGAAGAAGGAATAAATCTTAAATGTGAGGTATCATATAATGAAAAATAACTTAAAAAGAATTATTCTAAGCATTTTTATATTGGGCATTATCCTAAGCATATTTCCTACTAGTACCTATGCTGCAAGTGGGTCTGCTTCAGTTTCTGCTCCATCCACTGTAAAACCAGGAGATACAGTGACCGTAACCTTTACTTTTAAAGCCAGTAAAATCGAAGGGGTGGATGCCAACTTCTCATATGATAAAAGTGTATTAAAATACAATGGTGGTTCAAATACATCTGACGGTAAAATTGTAGTCTATGGGGATGGGAATTCAAGCTCTCTTAGTGCTAAGGCATCCTTTGTTGCACAAAAAGAGGGTAGCTCAACCATAAAGGTTTCTACTGTGGACTTCTATGCAAATATGGAGCCTGTTAACAATGTATCCGCTAGCACCAAGGTTACCGTAAAAAAGCCAACGCAAAGTAAGCCTTCAAGTAGTAATAATAGTTCAAGTTCAAGCTCAAGCTCAAGCTCAAACACAAATACATCTACAAAACCTGATGATAAAAAGGAACCCGAGAAAGTGCCCGAGAAAGAAGAGGAAGAAAAAGTAAATCCGGTAGAGGAAGCAGTAAAGATATCCCTTGAAGAAAAAGAATTATTTATATGGAAAGATCTATCTACAATAAAAATACCTGATGGCTTTAAATCTAGTAATGCAACCTATAAAACTGAAAAGATAAAAGTAGCCAAAGCAGAGGATAAAGATATTACCCTGGCTTATTTAACCGATAAGGATGGGAAAAATGGAAGCTTTTATATACTAGATAAAGAAGAAAACCTATATCCCTATATTAACTTAAATTCCGAATCTAAATACACAGTCATACTTCTAGACAGTTCCACAAAATTACCAGAGGGCTATAAGGAAACAGAGATAGAACTAGATGGAAAAACAATACAGGCATGGACCCATGAGGAAAACCCAGAATTCTATCTCCTCTATGTTATGAACACAGAGGGAGAAAAGGACTTCTACCTATATGATCAAGCAGAAAAAACCATGCAAAGATACACAGACCGCACAGTAGTAGTTGAGGTAGAAAAAGAACCAGAACCCATGACCTTCTTTGAAAAGCTAAGTAATGACCCAACATTATTAGCTATTGTAGGAACACTAGCAGCATTAAGTATAATACTACTAGGTGTTTTAATAGTATTATATAGAAAACTAGGTAGACAAGGAAGACATTAATATAAGTAAACTAACAAAGCCTGCTAACTGTTTATCACAGTTTAGCAGGCTTTTTAAGTTCCATAGGCAGTGTAAATAATTTTGTGTATTCTCTTTCTGTAACAATAATCAGATAAGCTTGATTGAAAAACATTATTGATTTTCTAATGATTAGCTTATGTATAAAGTTCCCATATATTGCTAATAATATTCATTGTCTTACCTAATAACAGTATAGGGCAATGCTGAGGAGCAACTTGAACGGTTATTAGGTTTCTTTACAGGAACGGGTGGTCTTTTGGCTACTCGTTTTTAATTGTTCCTGGGAGAATTAAAGCGATAAACCTCAGGGGTTTGGGGACAGAGTCCCCAAGTTAACCAACATTATCTCTATCAAATAATATATTCAATTGGTTTATGATGCGATCCCAGTCTCTATATGTTCTTGTCCATTTCTTACTTACTTTTTCAGTTGCAAGATACAACATCTTCATTAGGCTCTCATCACTAGGAAATATTAGTTTTGCTTTTGTCACTTTTCTAAACTGACTATTTAGGCTTTCTATAGCGTTTGTAGTGTACATAATCCTTCTAATATAATCTGGGAATGCTAGAAATGTTCTTAAATTATCCCAGTTATCTTCCCAGCTTTTTATTGCATTTGGATACTTATTGCCCCATTCCTCTTTTAAACAATGTAGATTTTCAATAGCTACTTCTTCGTTTACAGCAGTATAAACCGTTTTTAAATCTTTTATAAAAGCCTTCCTATCTTTATAAGGAATATATTTCATACTTGTTCTTATTTGGTGTATTATGCATCTCTGTATTTGAGCAAAGGGATATACCGCTTCTATAGCTTCTTTAAAGCCTTTCAGGCCATCAACACAGAATATTAAGACATCTTGAACTCCTCTATTTTTAAGGTCATTAAGTACTGATAACCAGAATTTACTGCTTTCATTTGCTCCTATCCATATTCCTAACACTTCTTTTTCTCCGTCCATGTTTACTCCTAATACAACATATGCTGCCTTTATAATTACTTGTTTATCATCTCTAACCTTATAGTGTATTGCATCCATAAAAATGAAGGAGTACTTTTTTTTCAAGAGGTCTATTTTGCCACTCTGAAACTAGAGGGATAATTCTATTGGTTATATTTGATACCATTTCAGCTGATATTTTAATATCATAGAGATTTTTTATCTGATCAGATATATCCCTAGTGGTCATTCCTGCTGCGTATAAAGCTAAAAATTTATCTTCTATACCAGTAATATTTCTTTGATGTTTAGGTATAATATGCGGTTCAAATTCTCCATTTCTATCCCGTGGAATATTTAATTGAACCGGTCCTAATTCTGACTTAATAGTTTTCTTTGAGAAACCATTTCGACTATTTGATATTTCTTTCTCAGATATATCATATTTGTTGTATCCCAGTTGAGTGTTGATCTCCGCTTCTAATGCTTCTTGTAAAACTTCCTTGAACATATCTTTCATTGCCACTAAGACTTCATTTGGATTAGTAAAATTTTGTTCCTTTACATAATTTCTTAGTATTTCTTTTGAGATATTTGACATAAAAATACTCCTCCTTACAATTTGGGTTTTATTTCCTTTTCCCGATTATTGTCAAGAAAGAGTATCTTTTATACTGTTTACACAAAATTTTTTATAGGCTCGTTCCATATCTTATTGGTATATTAACCGTGTATAGTTATATTAGCTTTTCTTCCAATAATCCTTAAAGAAAGCTACAAATACACCAAGCATAAGACCTAATACAATAGCTATTGCAAAATTAAGTGTATATCTAGGATTTATTTCTTCACTCTCTGCCAGAGGACCTTGAGAAATAGTTACTATATTCTTCATTGCCTGGGATATACCAATATTTAATTCCTCTTCTGATGGAATTTCTTTATATTCTTCCATAGCTTGTCTCTCTTTAGACAACTCTTCTACATTCTTCTTTGCAACTTCTAGTGAGTTTAATAAGTTATTTCTTTCTATATCTAACTCTGTAATCTTATTTGCAATCAGCACATAGGATGGATGAACCTCTTGACTTATAATTCTTTGTCCCTTAAAGTCCTGGGAGTTAAATTGCCCATTGGAAACAAATTGGGAGTAATCCGCTTGGGATAAAAGAGCATTCTCAAGATCTATAGTTTTAGCAGTATTTTTAAGTAGTTCTTGAGCCTTTTTCATATCTTCATTATTATCTTCTAACTTCTTCTCTAAAATATTTATATCACTATCATTTTTATTATATAAATAGTCTATAGCCTTATTAGTTAAATCATATTGTAGGAATTGAATATAATTATTAGTATGAGCCTTAGTAATACTATATACCTCTTCATCATTACTGCCCTTTACATTAATTGCAAAAGCTCTACCCTCGCTAATAACCTCAGTTTTAATTCTATTTGAAATACCACCTTCAGTATATGTGCCTTCCATATCTCCGGCAGTCATCTCAAGCACCTTAGAATCTTTCACTAATCTAATATAATCATCTAATTTTACATAAGGATTTTCAAATGTACCATAGGGAGTTTCAATAGAATTTCCATTTGTAGGTGTTTCTTTAATTTCTACATTTATCAAAGTTTTATTTTCATACTCTGTATTTAAAATAAAAAAACTGTATAATGCAGTAAGAGATACAGCAATAATTGTAATAATAGCAATTAATTTCTTTTCCTTTAATAGTACAGATATTAACTCCTTTATGCTAATTTCTTCATCATTATAATTTAATTCATTAGTGTTCTCTTTATTCATAATTTCTGCTCCTTTATCCCTATTATACTTTATCGAATATAATTATAACATATAATCTAGTGGTTTTACTATTTAATTTCTTCTTTCCCTTATAAGATTATTTAATCTCTACTGAATATGTCTCTAGTATAAACCTTGTCCACCACATCTTTAATCTCATCTGATAATCTATTTGCTACGATAACATTCGAGATTTTCTTGAATTCATCTGATCGTAAATTGACGTATCTTTTTTAATGTAGATGATATCCCCTTCAACATCGGTTCTTTTAGATCTTCTGATTGGTTCATCCGGACGAGCAGAGATTTCTTTATATTGTTCACGGTCGAGCCCTTTTTCTAATACCCAATCAATTTCTTCTGGCTTTACTTTTTCTAACATATGTCAGCTCCTAACTTGTCCCGATAAAGTTGGCATCACTTACCTTTTCCTATACTTATCGTCAATCACTTTGTAATTTTCGTGCTTAATCTTGTCCCACTCGGTTTTCTTATAGTCAAGACCTTTAAGTCTCTCATTGATCCAATCAGGATCGTACTCCCTGAAATTCCAATCCTCTATCCAGGCTTTCATATCACCATGCTCTGGATGCTTTGGATCGCGGTAAGCTTCAAGGAATTCATAAAATCCACCGATTCCACCGACATCTTCCGGTGGTGCAGTTTCTGCTCCATCAAGCAGTGTTGGGTATCCGAAGTAATAATCATCAACGATTTCTTCAAGGTTAATGGTAAACCACCAGTCATCTCCAAAATCATAGTTGTATCTGATTTCTTTGTACTTCTCAAGATAATCATCAATCTTCAGACCGGTAGGCTTCCTGACCTCAATCTTTAATCTCTCCTGATGATTCTTTTCAAACTGAAGCATATTGGCGGGCATTGATTCCAGTCGTTCTTCATAATACTTTTTATTCTTTATGTAGTGCTGGTGCTCCATGTATGCTTCTTCATTATCAGTGACGATTCTCTTCTCTTTAGGCAGATCAAACTCATAGAGATGATAACCTCCACCTGGATACCCACTTTGAAAATTCGTCACATTCTGAATGACATCATGAAGCCTTCTGTATGTAGCGCTAGCTGGCATGATGACTCTTCTCCAAATTAATGGATTTGATTCTTCAAGTTCAATTCTTATTATATATGATTTCATTTATTCCCCCTCAACTCTTCCATTTCATTTGGCGTGAATCCGTTGTTTTCTAATAACCTAGTATTGTCCATCAGATTCTGTATCAACACTCTAAGTTCTTTCTACTCATTGTTTGATAATTTCAATCTATGTCTATCGAAGAAGTTATCCATTCTATCCTTCGCATCGATGTTTTTACTTAATATCTGAATCTCCAGGTCAAGTCGATCTGCTTTCCTCTTGTTCCAATACTTGTTCCTGAAAAACTTTCTCAGCTCAATGAACTCTGTGACTTCTTTGATCCTTTTATCATGATCAATGTATCTTAAATCACTGGGATCAATTTGTTGACCATGATGAGCGTTATAAATCTCAATGACTTTATCAATGGGTACCACTCCATAGAGATTGGTCAGTGCCTTAAGATAAGTATAAATCTCTTCAAACTGTTCCGGCTTAGTTGATACATCTTTGGTCAGGAGCTGCGTTCTTTCCTCTGCGTAATTTTGAATTAGTCTGTGGATATCTCTTATTGATTTCAAGCTTACCATTAAGAATTCACCCCTTTGTATTTACAGGGTTAACGGGCGTACAAGTGTTAATATTCGACTATTTATTATACTTATTCATTTCTTTTAATACTTCATTCCTGACAGCCATGATATCCTCTAATATTTTTTCTTTTCTTGAATAGAATTTCCTTGTCATTGATCTTACTTTTTCATCGGAGTACAGTTCGTTGTCATCTTTATAACTCTGAGTAGATTTTATGCGTTCTATTTCTTCTTTAACTTCTGACTGATATATCTGAAGGTGATCAATATTATCTTCAGCTTTCTTGAACTCTTCTCTAATATTTTCTGCAAATTTGAATTCAACATTAAGATACCTTGATATAGCTAGTGATTTTTCAATCTCGAATTTCTCATTAAATGCATAGCCCGCAACGTAAGTAGCGAACTTAAAAAGCATTCTGTGGAGTTCAACATAATAATCAAATTTGAAGTTTTGAAAAACACTTTTCTTATTTAACTTAGCATTAACTTTAATACTATATTGTTAAGCGAGGTTTTCGCTGAACTTCCGTTACGGTAGGTGGTAGCCTAAATCTTAACCAGTTTATTTAGATTCATTATGGCTCTTTCATATCTCTCATTAGCCCAATCAATCATTTCTTTTTCATTTTCTAGTGAGTATTTCATGAGTGCCCATAAAGCCCATAAAAAGTCAACAAACACCTTGTTTATATTAATTCTTCTGTACACATCCTCACTTGGAATTATAGTACAATAGTATTCAACTAAATTTTTTTCTTCTAATGTATCTAACTCTGCTTCTATTATGAAATCAGCTAAGTCCCACATTGGATCATTCATTCCGCCGTATTCCCAGTCAGTAAGATATAATTTATTTTTTCCTAAAATAAAGTTCTCACAAAGAGGATCATTATGGCAAGGTGATAAAACAACACCTTTTTGATCTAATTGATTTTTTAACCTAATTACGTGATAATGAATTTTGCTATAATCTTTCCAAAATTGTCCATTACTCTTCTGGATTATGTTCTCATATTCTTTGACCATTTTAAAGACATCAAATTTCACTTTTGTATCCACCTGTGAATTATGTAGAATACGGAATACTTCAGCAACATTTTTTAGTTGTTTTTTATTTCCTCTAAACTTATCTTTTGACATTGTATCAGCATTCTCTATATATTTCGCAATTTTAATTCCAGACTTTGAGTCAAAATACAATAATTCAGAATCTATTTTTAAATTATTGGCTAATAGGGTGCTAATTCGCTCATCCTCTCTATTAATAAACTCTTCAGTTCCATATCCAGGAAATCTAACTACAAAACAACCCAAATTAGTATCAACCATAAAATTTTTATTTGTCAATCCACCTAATCTCTCTGTTTTTTGTATTTCAATATTATCATCTTTAAAACATTTTTGAAGAACATCCATTATGTTTTTAGCCACCGATTCTCTATTCATAATTTTGTTTTTCCTCTTCAAGTTTATCTCCATCGTACATATAACTATATAACCTTTTATCTTTTAAAAAACTAAAACCAATAACATCCCCTTTAGAATATATGGGTTTGCATTCCGTAATATCATTCTCGATACATTCTAAAATTTTCGTTACATGCTTAATTATCGCTGAATTAGTATCATTCTTATAACTACTATCAAAAGCCCTAAGCTCGTCTAGTGTATCAAACTCAAATATGTCTGCATTTGAGAATTTTTTAATATACATTTTGAGTTTATCAAGGTTTTTAGTATAAAGACTTTCCCATAATAACGATGTAATATCCTCTTTGTGATAATTATTAACTAAAATATCTATAAATGTATTAGAAAACTCTCTAGTAAAATATGCATGCCCTAACATAATCCATTCACAAACACCACCAATTTTTACATCCTTAATTAAATCATCTTCATCAAAGTACAAGCACCACTCATCGGTATCGCCATCGATGAAAACTGAAGAATAGAATGAATCAAATTCATACTTATTAAATACATTAGTTGTAAAGTAATTATCGGCTGAACATATATAGGAATTTTTTAAATATCCTCTGGCATAATATAATGATGAATGGTTATTTCTAGTGTTGAACTCAGGATTTTCTACGATAACAACTCCAAACTTTTCTTTTAAGTAGTAAAACATTTCTTTTTTATATCCTACAACTATTATGATTTCTTCTATTCCTGCTTCTTTGAGCTGTTTTATTTGTCTTTCTATTAGGATTTCACCCTTTACCTTTATAAGTCCTTTTGGTATCTCATACGATATAGGCGCAAACCTTGATGACATTCCGGCTGCCATTATAATTGCATTATCTACTTTTTCACTCAATAAATCTTCTTTAAAGCATTCTTTTGAATATATATTTTGAAACCGATTTTTATCTTGAGTATAATCAGAATTTAAAGTATTTGAAATGGATTGTATTGTTTTTTTGTTCAATTAAAAATATCTCCTTCCATTAAAAAAATGATGCTCAATAATCATATTCTTTTAATATTTTTTCCTTGTAGGTATTTCTCAATAACTCCATTGATTGCAATAGAATCATTCGCCATAAGTTTGTAGGTTTGATGATAATTTTTGTTAATCATAGACACAAACTCTGCTAATTCGTATCTTAATCCATCACCTTCAAATTTATAGTAGTGCTTTTTATTTTTACTGAAGTCTTCATAACGAACCTCGAAGTATTCAGTTTTCCACCAAGGTGATGGTACATAAATATATCCTTTAGTACCAGCAATCACTAAGTCCCCTTCTGACTTTACCCCTAATCCAACTTTAGCTGATGCTACAGCGTTATCGTACTTCAAGTTAATTTTTGTAAATAAATCAATTTCTTTATCTTGGTCTATATATGAATAAAAGTCAATATCTTCAAATTTTGTTCCTAACAATTTGATTATTGCTAGAAGGGGATATGTGGCTAATTCTGTCATACTCCCTCCCATAGTGTGTGACTGGAGTTCACGAACATTACCATCAACTAATTTTGTAAATGTAGCGTCCACATTTTTTATCTGACCAATCAAACCACTTTTTGCTACACTTACTAGTCTAATAAACCCTGGAGCATAAGCTGTCTTTATCGCTTCTAGTAAAACAAGTTCTCTTGCTAAAGCTAAATCATAAACTTCTTTTGCCTCTTTTTCAGACAAAACCATAGGCTTTTCGCACAAAACATGCTTACCTCTATCTAATGCATTTTTGATATATTCATAATGAGTTAAGTGGGGTGATGCGATATAAACTGCATCTACTTTATCAAAAAACTTTGCTTGATCGGTCTCAAAAAAAGTTAATTCATGCTTATCTGCAAATTTCTTAAGTGACTCTTTGTTTGGTCCGTAAACACCCTCAACATTTACACCACTTACATATTTAGACTCAGTAATAAATCTATTAGCTATACATCCGTATCCAATAACACCCAGCATAAGAACCCCATTATTTTCTGCTCTTAATTGAGTGCTTGATACTCCTTTAGTTCTCTCAAGATAGACAACTTTACAATACTCTTTCAAGTAATCAAACTTTCCAACCCAGTCCGAACCAATAGCAAATATATCAACTTTATTTTTTTGTATGTCATTAATTTTTTGACCTTCATACTCTTCTATTATGATTTCATCAGCCAATCCACTATTTCTAACATTTTCTATTCTCTCCATTAAACCTTCTTGAACATTCAGCTTACCCCGACTATCATCATAATTTTCAGTAGTAACTCCAACAATTAAATAATCTCCAAGCTTTTTAGCTCTTTCTAAAAGCTTATAATGACCTTCATGAAAAAGATCAAATGTACCATAAGTAATTACTTTTTTCAATTTTTTCACCTCTATATCTATAATTTTTTAATTTGATTTATTAAATGTTCTATCATCATTGTTTTTGGCATACCGAAAACTTTATTACATATTTTTTTTGCTTCAGTGGCATACTTATCTCTATAAACTATTTGAAATTCAGATAACCCACTCGAAAGCAATTTTTGCAATTCTATTAAACTATAAACCTTAGGTCCAGGAGTATACTCGTCATAATTAAATAATAATCCTCGATCGTGATCTCTATAATATTCCAAATCATATGGAAAGAATATTATAGGCCTCTCCCACAAGAGATAATCATAATAGATTGATGAATATTCAGTAATTAATACATCTATCTGGTTTAAAAAGGTGTACACATCAGACTCAGAAGATAGATTCATAAAAGCTTTATGACTCTTAATATGATCAAAGTTATCAGTATTCCCTGCAAAATGAAATTTGCTAACTACTTTAATGTTTAATTTTTCGCAAAAATCAAAAAAACTTTCTAGTTCTTTTAGGTCATCTGACCCAAATATTAAAGTTTCATGTTTGTCTCTAAAAGTTGGAAAATAACCTATTATTGCATATCCATTGTTTTTAAATTCTTCTATTCTTTCAAATTGTTTTTTCTCATGTTCTGGTATAAACTTTAATGAATTGCTAATTAAGGGTTCATAATTTCTAGGATAACCCGATATTATAACTTTGCTCTCTTCCAAATCAAAAGCTGTTCCTAAAACTTCTGCTGAAAAATCAGAAGTAGCTAAGAAGTAGCTAATAAATAATGATCCCCCCAACAGCCTCTAGTCGTCAGTTTGTTAATTAGTTTCAAAAATCCATTGTTATAGTTAGTTTTTCCCGAATTCATATATGTTCCAATTTTCTTCATGGGAAATCCATGCCACAAATTAATTCGTTTACTTCTCACAGATAAAAATGAATTTACATCTAAGGGAGATTGATCTACAATGTGATACTTTGCTCTTAAGTGATACCAAACAGAAGGCAATGACCATACATTATATGCCATAAAACCATTCTTCTGGAGTTCCTCTTTTATACTTTTTGATCTAGTAACCCATATTATTTTATCTATGTTTAGTTTGTTTTTGTTATCATTCGTGTATAAAAACAAATGTTTTGAATTGTCAGCAAACCTCTTTCCAAACCACCCACCTACTATAATAAACTTATCATTTTTTGGTATAACTAGTGATAAGATAAAAACGAATAAATTCACTAGCAATATTATTAACCTTTTGATTATCTTTTTTATTGTAGACATTCATACACCCCTTACAAACCATGTGATTTATTAAAACAAGCATATCCCTTTTATGCAGTAAAAACGTTAGACAGATATTTGATTAATTTAAAACTTGTTTTTAATTAAGTCACCGTGAATTCTATATAATTCTTTTCTTTCTTATTTTGCTATATAAGAAATGTAAACCTAAATATAAAAATATACCAAATAAAATACTTATTATGAAATTTATATACGTTGAATTATGATGAACTTGATTTACAAATACATACATCAGTAGTGATATTAAAAAAGTTCTTATTACAAATCCATAGTCAATAGATAGTACCAATCCTGTACTTTTTGTTCCGATTAATACGGTTAAAAGAGTCTGTACAATGAAGGTTATCATCAAGGTTATTGCTGCACCGTAAATGCCAAATAATTCAATTAGAATGAGGTTAAGCAAAACACTAATAATTGATGTTGTTAGCAAAATAATCGTATACCAAATTGTTTTTCGAGAAAGACTTATTAAATAAGCATAAACATTGTAATACATAGAAAAAATCATGGCAAAACATAAAATTAGTACCAGAATTGAATTGGGTTGGTATGTTTCACCAGACAAAATAAAAACTATAGTAGGAAGTACTGCTATCAATCCAAAAGTTATAGGTAATCCAAAAAATAATCCTATGTTAAAAGCTTTTTTTAAATAAAGGACAACCTTATCTTTGTCATCCTCATTCCAGAATTTAGACAAATAAGGAAATATAGTATAGGATATTACAGTGTTGATTATAAACACCCTGCTAACCATACCATAATTAAAAGCGTAGATCGCCGAATCTACAAGCCCTAATTTGTGATTTAGAATAAACTTTCCGATCGATGTGTTAATCCAAGCAAATAACAAATATGGTACTAAAGGAATAGCGTATTTATAATATTCCTTTAGTGGTCGAAATTCAATTTTAAATGGTACAGACTTGAAATATCTAGCAACCAAAATAAACCCAAGTATTAAAGCTAGTAATTCTACCCCAATATAAGCATAGAGAACATTTCGTAAAAAAATCGCCTCTTGTGTAGAGTTTAAAACTACAAATATCACCACTTTTAAGAAAACATTAATTGAAATCAAGATGCTTGATACTTTAATTGATCCGATAGCTCTAAAAAAATCTTGCGTTAGCATTACGAGTGCTAATAAAACATAATAAACAGAAACAACTAACATATAAGAACTATATTCATCAGTCCCAAACATCGCTAAGGCAATGCTATTTCTAAATGCAATAAATATTGTTATTATAGAAATTAATATTGGTATAATTGTAATTAATGATGAATAGAACCTTGATTTTAAAACTGAGATGTTTTTTTCACCTGGAAAGAATACACAATATGCACTGTTAATTTTAACAAGTATTATAGGCGCTAGTAAAGTTCCAAAAGTCAATAACTGATTACTAACAGCATAATCAGTTTTTGTAAGTTGCCTTGCTAGTATACTGAATATTATGACACTGAATACTGCGTTTGCAATTTCTGCAATCATTCTAAATAAAAGGTCACCAGCAAACTTGTTACCTCTTCCTTGAAAAATATTAGACAATATTCCATTACAATTCATTATTTTTTGCTCCTAACCTTCCTGTACAGTTCAAAACTATTTCTTAGTAAAGCATTTTTTTCAATATAGCGATTATATATATAATTATTTCTATATTGTTTTTTTCTTATCTTTTTTTCTTCATCTGACTCCAGGATCAAATTATTATCTGGCTCAACCGGATTGTAGATAATTTGCTTTTCTTCTATAATTGAATCTATTACATCAATTATTATTTTCGAAGAAGATCCAATGTTGCTAAAGTTACTGTCACAATATTTTTTGCTGTCAGTGGAGTATTTTTCATAGTCTAACAACACCTTATTCACTGTATCTACTAAATTGTATTTTTGGGTTTTTACTGTGAATGGATGTACTGAGCAAGCATACCTGCTAGGTTTAACATCAGGTATTAACCAATCAGTTACTGCTACTGCTGGTTTACCCATCAATGTTGCTTCCATCATAGTACTCGATTCATCTGATACTAATATGTCACATAAAGCTATTGCATCAATAATACTAACAGCAGGATCTATTATATTAACACCTTTGATTGTTTTATGTGCATTTGCCATTTCCTTAATGTTTCTTACAATATCTGGAAACTCTTTTGGGTTTAGTGGCACATGTTTTATGATGATGTTTACATTTAGAGTTAACATTGCTTGCACAAAATCATCTTGTTTACCATCATTTTCCCAGGATGGAGCATATAAGACAGTTGGCTTACTATCATCAATTTCTAGTTTGTTTTTAAGAGATTTACTTCTCTTTTCAAAGTCCTCTGCTGCCATAATATCAGCTTTAGGCCATCCAGCTTCAAAAACTCCGTACTTTGTTCTAGAGTAATCATACATAGAACTTTTTTTCCAATTATCAATCCATTGCTTACCTGGTAAAAAACCTACATCATATAAATTCCAAGGTTCGTATTTCCAAAGATTAGGCCATTTTTCATAACTTTGAATAGCATCATGAAGCATAATAACTGAAAACTTAGAGTTGTGCGGGAAGTTAACGTGTTGACAATAAACTCCAATTTCGCATTTTTCAAACTGATTATCGGATAATTTTGTTTTATAGCCTCTTTCATTAGCTTCTTGGCGTATGGGTTCAATATTTTGCAGCTCTGATTTGTGCTTATATATAAATGTTATTTCTTTCTTAATATTCATTTTGTCCCTCCATTAACTCGATTAACTGGAACATTCCTAGAAATATAATCTTCTAATGAACATCTCCAATTATCCATTTTGTAAAATTCAGCATTACTTATAAGCCTCGAATTCTTGGGTCTCTTAGCTTTCGTAGGATAATCCTCTGTCTTTATAGGATTTACTTTAACATCCATACCTGCTTGCTTGAATATCTCACATGCAAACTCATACCAACTGCAGTATCCTTCATTAGTGGCATGATAGACTCCATAGTTATCCGTTTCAATCATTTTTACTAATAATTTAGATAGATCATAAGTATATGTAGGAGAGCCAACTTGGTCTGCCACTACAGAAATTTCATCTCTTTCTTTTCCTAATCTAAGCATAGTCTTAACAAAATTATTACCGTTACTTCCAAACACCCATGAAATTCTAACTATAAAATATTTATCTATAAGCTCCTGAACTTCTAATTCGCCTTCATGTTTGGTTTTCCCATAGTAATTAATAGGGTTTGGCGTATCTGTTACTACAAAAGGCTTGTACCCTTCACCATCAAACACATAATCTGTACTTATATAAATCATTTTTGCATCTATTTCCTTACAGGCCTCTGCAATATACCTTGTTCCTAAGGCATTTACCGCATAACATAATTCTCTTTCATCCTCTGCTCTATCCACTGCTGTATATGCAGCACAATGTACGATGACATCAGGGCTATAATCTCTTATGACCCTTTTAACATAATCTACATTAGTAATATCCAAAGTGTCTCTATCTGTACCTAAATACTCAATTTCTTTTTCTTCTAGTCTTTTAGCAACATCATACCCTAGCTGTCCATTTGCACCTGTTACTAGTACTTTCATTAGTTATCACCTTGCCTATCTCCATACATCTTTTCATAATAATCTTTATAATTACCTGATATAATGTTTTCCCACCAGTCACGATTATCAAGATACCATTTGATTGTCATTTTAATACCTTCATCAAATAGTGTAGTTGGCTCCCATCCTAATTCTCTTCTAGTCTTTGAAGGATCAATAGCATAACGCATATCATGTCCAGCTCTGTCTTTTACAAAAGTAATTAAAGATTCAGGCTTGCCTAACTCTTTTAAAATAGTTTTTACTACCTCTAAATTTGTTTTTTCGTTATGCCCACCTATGTTATAAACTTCGCCATCTTTCCCTTTATGAAGTATCAAGTCTATAGCTGTACAATGATCTTCAACATAAAGCCAATCTCTAACATTTTCACCTTTGCCATAAACAGGTAAGGATTCATCATTAAGTGCTCTTGCTATTATAAGTGGTGTTAATTTCTCCGGGAAGTGATACGGCCCATAGTTATTAGAACATCTTGAAATGGTTATAGGCAATTTAAAGGTTCTGTGATATGCCTGTACTAACAGATCAGCAGATGCTTTTGATGCTGAGTATGGCGAAGATGTATGAATTGGAGTCTCTTCAGTAAAGAATAAATCGGGTCTATCTAGTGGTAAATCTCCATACACTTCATCTGTAGAAACTTGGTGAAATCTCTTTACCCCATACTTTCTAGAAGCATCCATCAAAACTTGTGTACCTAAGATATTTGTTTTTAAGAAAATACCTGGATCTTCAATTGATCTATCTACATGTGACTCTGCAGCAAAATTAACTATAAAGTCAAATTTTTCTTCTTCAAATAGCTTGTCTATTAAATCTCTATCCGTAATATCACCTTTTACAAATCTAAAGTTATGGTTTTCCATTACTGGCTCTAGTGTTGATAAATTTCCTGCATAAGTTAATGCATCTAAACAAACTATTCTATATGTTGGATGCTCTTTAAGCATATGAAAAACAAAGTTACTTCCTATAAATCCAGCTCCACCTGTCACTAATACATTCATTCCTTTTCCCCCTCTTCATATTAGTATTTAAAGTTTGCCTCACTTTCAGATAGCATCGGCGCATTTAAATCTTTATCTGATAAGATAGGGTTTTCTATACCCCAGTCTAAATTTATCTCAGGATCATCAAATCTTATACTTCTATCATTTTCTGGAGAATAATACTCATCTACTTTATATTGAACTTCTACATTATCAGTTAATGTTATAAATCCATGGGCAAACCCCTTAGGAACTAATAACTGTTTTTTATTTTCTTCGGATAACTCAACAGCTACCCATTTCTTATATGTATGAGATCCTTCTCTAATATCTACAGCTACATCTAATATTTTTCCTTTTGTGCATCTAACAATCTTTGTCTGAGCCCTAGGATTAAGCTGAAAATGAAGTCCCCTTAATGTCCCTTTCTGTGCTGAAAAAGAGTGGTTGTCTTGAGTAAAATCAATATCTATCCCTAGCTCCTTAAACTTTTCTTTGGAATATGTTTCAGTAAACCATCCCCTATGATCACCAAAGACTTTTGGCTCTATAATAAGTACATCTTCTATAGCTGTTTTAATTATATTCATTTATTCTAACCTCATTTCTAATACTGAATTTTACCTTCAGCAACTTTCTTTAAATGCTCTCCATATGGTGATTTTCCATATTTTTCTGCAGATTTTAAAAGAGTCACTCTATCTATCCATTCATTATGGTATGCTATTTCTTCAAGAGCTGAAATTTTAATGCTTTGTCTCTTTTCAATCATTTGAACAAACTCTGCAGCTTCTACTAAACTATCCATAGTTCCCGTATCTAGCCAAGCGAATCCTCTACCTAAAAGCTTTACATTTAAAGTTTCATCTTCTAAGTACATTCTATTTAAGTCAGTAATCTCTAGCTCGCCTCTATGTGATGGTTTTACTTTTTTTGCAAAATCGACAACTCTGTTATCATAGAAGTAAAGCCCTGTTATGCAATAGTTTGATTTAGGATTTTTAGGTTTTTCCTCAACTGAAATAACTTTACCTTTATCATCAAACTCAACAATCCCAAATCTTTCGGGATCATGTACATAACAACCAAATATTGTAGCTTTTCCATTCTTTGCATTTTCAGCGGCTTCTTTAAGTATAGGGGTAAATCCATTTCCGTAGTAAATGTTATCCCCTAATATCATAGCTACATTATCGTCTCCAATAAAATCTTCACCAATAATAAATGCTTGCGCTAATCCATCTGGTGATGGTTGTTCAGCGTATTCAAGATTAATACCAAACTGGCTGCCATCACCTAATAGCTTTTCAAAGTTAGGCAAGTCCTGTGGCGTTGAAATGATAAGGATATCCTTGATTCCAGCCAACATAAGCACTGATAGTGGGTAATAAATCATTGGTTTATCATAGACAGGTAATAGCTGTTTACTCGTTACCATCGTAAGTGGATATAATCTTGTACCTGAACCCCCTGCTAAAATTATACCTTTATTTATATTATTCATTATTTCACCTCTCATTTTTAATCACATCCATATAAACTGTCGCCATAATTATCGATAAACCTTGATAAGCAGTCAAAGTGTAATGATAGAATAAACTAGATAATATAATCCCACCAATTGTAGCTAATATTATTAAATCTGGATCTTTTTTCCATGTATTGTTGTAATATAAGTAAATGTTAAATAATAAATATATATATAATAAAAGTCCGAATATTCCCGTATTAAATAAATATGAAATATATGTACTCTCAGGATCATAAGGAGCTTTTGATGTCCGATTTAACTTATCACTGAGAAATGGATCATGAACATATGCATAACTTGCAGTGCCAAAGCCTGTTCCAGTAATTGTTTTAATCCCGCTATAGAATGCCGCATGAGGTACATACAAATGGTATAACATTCGAATATTGGAGTTTTCACTACTGACATATACTGTTGAAACACGATTTGAAAACCCTTCAACATTTCGTTTTAAACTTTCTGATAAATTATTATTTCTTTCTGGAATTAAAACTAATAATACAACTAATGATATTACTAATAGCGCATTGATTAATTTCTTATAATTAATATTGAATTTATATATGCTAATTTTTTTATAGTGCAAAACTATAAGAATAACACTACTAACTAATCCAGTAGTACTTTGACTAAATACTAAAGCTATTATAGATAATGCTAGATAAATGTATTTTTTTTTCATCAAAGAGTATAGACAAAGTATCGGGACAATTCCGCCCAAATGTGCAGGATCATAGTTAAAACCCGGTGTCCTTATGCCACCAGAATTGACTATAGTGATATATTGTCTATTTGAAGGTAATGTCTTTATATACTCTTTGAAAATTTGATTATTTAAAGAATATCCTCTTGTATAAAACACCACGCCTTCTATACACGCCCATAATACATTAAGAACACACCCAAAAATAAATCCTTTAAAAAATGATTCGATTATTATAAGTCTATGTTTCGAACTTGATATAAGTATCAATACAATCATAAATGATACAATTTTAGGGATATATGATAAGGTAGCATTAAACCATTCTTGCTTTCCAGTAAAAAATAATAAACCAAAAAACGAAGATAATAAGGCAATAAAAAACCATATGAGCAAGGTTTTTGTTTTTCTACCTATCTTTATTCGAATCGAATTTTTAATAAACATCAATCCAATAATCATTATAAAAACAAAGTAAACCAAAGTAAAAACCGAAATAAGTCTTCCTCCAAACGGTATGGTTACAATTGGCATGGTTACAAATGTTCCCAAAAAAAAGCTAACCCATTTAATACTATTAAACATCAAATCATTACATGTAGTTTTTTCTGAACTTAGTCCTTTTTTTTTACTCAAAGCCTTCACCAAATTCCCTCAATAATTTAATAGTCTCTAAAATCCCATGTTTTTTTTCGCTATTGAATAATTTATATAAGGTATATTTTATTTTGTTATATCTAATTTCACTTCTTAGTTGATTTATAAATTTTAAATTATATTTTTTAGAGTAATACCTGGCTGATTCTAACCTTCTTTTTAAAGCGTCTTCGTTACAACCAACAGTTTGACCTTCTAAATGAATTATTTTTTTTGATTTGAAGTAATCTATTTTACCACCAAGATTTTTAACTCTTTTAATAAGATCTGGTTCCTCATAGTACATAAAAATCTTCTCATCAAACATTCCTGCTTTATAGAAATCAAGTTTCCTGATAAAAATATTGGCCCCTGAAATGTACATGTTATAGTTAAGGAAAATATTATACTTATTTAGAAACCTAATAATCTGTCCTGAAAGAAAATCATGTTTATCAATAAAATAATATGACATATTCCATTCTAAATCTTTGTTTACCAATTTGACTCCAAATAAAGTCAATTTCGGATTTTCCGCAAAAGTATTTATAGCAAATTTGAATATAGGTTCTATTAAAATAGTATCAGGATTTAAAAAGAGAAGAAATTCTCCTTTCGCTATATTTGCACCGACATTATTTGCTTCACCAAATCCTCTATTTTCATTTTTTAAAATAATTACATTATTATAATTTGAATTTACATAATCATATACTTTATTATCAGGACTATTATCAACAACTATTACTTCTAGTCTCTTACCGATGTCATTAAACTTATAAATGGAATCTATGCACTCTACTAATACTTCTAAATTTTTATAAGAAACAATGATAATTGAAAAATCTATTTTACTCATGTTTAATACACCCTTTATAACTCAATATTTTACAAAGCATTCATAGAGCTCTAAATACTCATTAAATTTCAGATTTTTATTATATTTTTCTATAACCCTGTTTCGACAGTTCTCAATTCTGAAATTAGTTCGGTTTTCCTCAATTTTCTGAATACCTCTCAAAATTTCTTGAGTGGATTTATTGTAAATTACTATTCCGGTTTCTTCGGTAACACTTTCTGGACTTCCACCTGTCTGAAATGTTATTACCGGTGTACCACAAGCTAATGCTTCTAGGTTAGTTGTGGGAAAATTATCCTCAAGTGTAGGATTAACAAAAACATCCGCACTAGAATAGATATCTACTAATTCTTCAACATTGTTGGTTTTCGTAATACCAAAAACACTTCCGGGAATTTCTTCAAACTGTTTCTCATTGAGTCCAACTATAACAATTACTTCATCATTAGTTACTTTATCAGCTAATTCAATAAAATATTTCAATCCTTTCCTGCGTTCCCATACACTTGCTACACCTAATATAATAAACTTATCCGTCAAATTATGTTTCTTTCTAAAACAACTTTTTATAGGCCTAAAAGTATTTAAATCTATCCCATTATTAATAACCTTTACTGGATATTCTTTAAGATATGACTGTTTTACTAAATCAGCTAACCATTGTGATGGTGTCACAATGGTTAGCTTGTGAACACCTGTAAATACTTCTTTTTTTCTTGTATAATTTCTTTTAGAATTGTCTAATATTATACTTCTAGGATATTCTTTTTTTTCACGACAGTTATAGCATCCCTCCTTCCACTTATCACAGCCAACATAGTCAAAATACGCACAATGCCCTGTAAAACTCCAACAATCATGCAGAGTCCATACAACAGGTTTGTTTGCTTCTTTAAGATAATCGAATAAAATCTCAATGTCAATATAATACCCATGAATATTGTGCAAGTGAATTATGTTCGGATCTAACTCTTTTACCTTATCTATAAATTTTATAGTAGCTTGCTTAGAACCAAATCCATGCATATCAAATACTCTTGTCTTTGCCACATGAGCGTAATTGTCTAATTTAGTACCAATTCTAATCGCATTATCACAGTTCTTTGGCAGATCTCTTCCATATGCGATATAACTCTCATGTCCTTGATCTATTAGAATATTATGAATATCAGTAGTAATACGTCCAGTGCTACCTATTCCACAAACGGAGTTTATCTGTAATACTTTCATATCTATTTCCCCCAAACAACTCTATTTACATAATCTGTATAAGACAAAATGATTCTAAGAACTTTATCAGACACATTTGGCATGCTATAATCTGCGACCAACCTTAATGTATTTTTCTTTTGTGTCTCTAGTACTTCTAGCCCCTGAAGAATTCTTTCTTTTTTAAGTCCTACCATCATCACAGATGATTCTTCCATTGCTTCTGGTCTTTCATGTGCTTGTCTTATATTTAGTGCTCTAAAACCTAGAATAGAGGATTCTTCACTTATAGTCCCACTGTCACTAAGTACAGCTCTTGCATGCTTTTGAAGCTTTACATAATCATTAAAGCCTAATGGTTTCATAGTCTTAACTAATGGTTTAAATTCAATACCTTTAGCTTTTATCATATTTCTAGTTCTTGGATGCGTACTCACGATTAATGGTATCTGATACTTTTCTGCAATAGTATTTATGCTTTCTACTAGATCCATGAAGTTCTGCTCAGAACTGATATTCTCTTCCCTATGCGCTGATACAACAAAGTATTTCTCTTCTTCAAGCTCCAGTCTCTTCAATATATCTGAATTCTCAATATCTTCTTTTCTTGAATTAAGAACCTCGAACATAGGGCTACCTGTTTTAATAACTCTATCTGCAGGAAGACCTTCTCTTAAAAGATACTCTCTAGCAATATCACTATAGGTTAAGTTGATGTCTGCAGTATGATCCACAATTTTTCTGTTTGTTTCTTCAGGCACTCTCTGATCAAAGCATCTATTCCCAGCTTCCATATGGAATATAGGAATATGTCTTCTATTTGCAGCTATTGCACATAAGCAGCTATTTGTATCTCCGAGCACTAGAAACGCATCAGGTTTTGCTTCTTCAAGAATTGGATCAATCTTCACTAGAATATTCCCGATTGTTTCAACCGCTGTTCCTGTTGCAGCATTTAAGAAATAATCAGGTTTCTTTAGATTAAAATCATTGAAGAATACTTCGTTTAGTTCATAATCATAATTTTGACCTGTATGAACTAGAACATGTTTAATAGATTTGGATTCATCTAATTTATTAATAACAGCTGACAGCCTGATAATCTCTGGTCTTGTACCAACTACTGTCATCACTTTTAATTTCTTCATCAGTTATACCTCCAAAAAGTAAGTATCAGGTTTTTCAGGGTCAAATGGTTCATTAGCCCACATAATAGTCACCATATCTGTACCACCAAGATTCTCTATGTTATGCGTATAGCCAGTTGGAATATCTACAACTTCCAATTTATCTCCACTTACTAAATACTCTATTACTTCTTCTGAATCTATCTTTCTAAACCGAATAATACCTTTACCACTTACAACTAGGAACTTCTCATTCTTCGTATGATGCCAGTGATTACCTTTTGTAATTCCAGGTTTTGAAATATTTACTGAAACCTGACCGCGATCGGAAGTTTTAATAAACTCTGTAAATGATCCTCTCTGATCTTCATTCATCTTTAAGTCATAACTAAACTGTTCTTCTGGAAGATAGCTTAAATATGTGCTGTATAGCTTCTTAGTAAATGCATCAGACATATTTGGAACAGTTCTATCTTCCCTACTTTTCTTAAATGCGAAAATTAAATCTACTATTTCTCCTAGAGTAATTATATGTTCAATGGGTACTTTGCAAAACTCTCCTACTTTATTTTCTTTATCTTCTAAAGAGTTAATTAATTCATTTACTACATCATCTATATAGACAAGCTTCATCACTACACTTGGATCATTCACTTGGATAGGCAAATCATGTGCTACATTATAGCAAAATGTAGCAACAGCACTGTTATAATTAGGTCTGCACCATTTCCCGAATACATTAGGAAATCTATAGATAAGAACTTTAGCTCCGGTTTCTTTGCTATAGATAAACAGCAAATCTTCCCCCGCCTTTTTACTTTCACCGTAAGGATTGTCTAATTCTGCCTGTATAGAAGATGAAATCATCACCGGACAGGTGTTTTTATACTTCTTAAGAGTATCTAATAATGTTGAAGTAAATCCAAAGTTACCTTCCATAAACTCTGATTGTTCTTTAGGACGATTTACTCCTGCAAGATGAAAAACAAAGTCAGCTTCTCTACAATACCTATCAAGGAGTTCAGGGTCAGTATCTTTATCATATTCATAAATATCATCATATTTTCTGTTTCTAAGCTCTGCTATTAGGTTTTTTCCTATAAATCCTTCTGCTCCCGTGACTAAAATTTTCATTATCTATCCCAACTTTCCAATTGTTTCCTTACATAATCAAGCTGTAGTAGCTTTTCTTTAATCTGCTCGATATTTAACCTTTCTGTATTATGCGAATTATACTCATCTTCAGATGAGAGCTTTTGATCTCCTTCAACAAAATATTTATCATAGTTAAGATCTCTCTTATCAGCAGGCACTCTATAAAAGCCCCCCATATCCTTAGCTACAACATGCTCTTCTTTTGTAAGTAAAGTTTCATACAATTTCTCTCCATGACGAGTACCAATCACTTTGATTTCATTATCTGCATTAAATAGTTCTTTAACTGCTTGTGCTAAATCGCCAATAGTAGAAGCTGGTGACTTTTGAACCATAATGTCTCCTGCATCAGCATTTTGAAATGCAAAAACAACAAGTTCTACAGCTTCTTCTAAACTCATCAAAAATCTTGTCATATTTGGATCAGTAACTGTCAAAGGTTGTCCATTTTTAATTTGATCAATAAATAGTGGAATAACTGAACCTCTTGAAGCCATTACATTCCCATATCTTGTTCCACAGATTAATGTTCTTTCAGAATCTACAGTTTTTGCTTTGGCAACAAACACCTTCTCCATCATGGCTTTTGATATCCCCATCGCATTAATTGGATAGGCGGCCTTATCTGTAGATAAACAGATAACCTTCTTAACATCCATTTCAATTGCCCCTGAAAGTACATTGTCAGTTCCTAATACATTAGTCTTTACCGCCTCAAGTGGGAAAAATTCACATGAAGGAACTTGTTTAAGTGCAGCCGCATGAAAGATATAATCTACTCCATACATTGCATTTTTCACACTGGCGAGGTCTCTAACATCTCCTATATAAAATTTCAATTTATCATTCTTATAGAATTTTCTCATATCATCCTGTTTTTTCTCATCTCGAGAAAAAATACGGATTTCTTTTATGTCTGTATCTAGGAATCTTTTCATAACTGCATTTCCAAAGGATCCTGTTCCACCTGTGATTAATAAAGTCTTTCCATTAAACATTATTCTTCCTCCACCCTGAACTGATCGTTAAAATATTTGTCCATCTTATCTAAAAGAATGTTTTTATTAAAATGAACATTATAATAATTACGAGCATTATTGCCCAAATGCTTAAGTTCGTCTTTGGATTTGCTTGATAGCTTAATTATATTATCCGATAATGCCTTAGCATCCCCAGGACTACCACATAAACCAGAATTAGACTCTTTTATTATTCTTGCTGTTTCACCAGCTGCAGATGCAATATTAGGAATACCACAAGCCATATAAGATTGAAGCTTTGCAGGTATAGTCATTTCGAATAAAGGACTATCCGTCAAACTTAGAAAAGCGGCATCGCTAACAGCCATAAACTCCGGTATTCGTGTAGCAGGTTGCTTAGGAATAAAATTAAACATTTCTTTTAGTCCTTTTGACTCTACTACACTTTCAAATTCATTTTTATATCTGCCATCTCCAATAATGTTGAATCTTATCTTCTCTTGTGATTTTGCTTTAACGATTTCAGCAGCTTTTGGAAGAATATCTAATCCTTGAGCAGTACCTATATTACCTGCAAATATTATATTGAACGCATCATCTTTTGGAATCTCAGGAATACCCATTTCTTCAAGCGGAACATAAAAATCCTCTGCATATTGCGGCCAGTACTCGATTTTATCTAGTGGAACTCCACGATCATGAATAGACTTAACAAAGCTCTCTGACGTGGTAAATATCCTAGTACAGCCTCTATATATGTAGTCAACCATTTTACCAATGGCACCAATAATTTTCTTGTTCTTGATTCCAGTTATTATTTCAACATTTTCTGGCCATAGATCTTGAACATACAGATAACAAGGAATCTTCTTCTTTTTTGCATACCAGACACCAGGAAGAGCTTGTGTCATAGGAGATACTTCAAATATAAATACATAGTCAGCTTTAATTCTAGTGAATGCTTTCCAGAAGAAACCTGACACAACAAATGACAGATAATTAAGTGCCAGCATAATTGCATTATTTCCCCTTGGAATTAGAGGAAGCCTTATGATATCCATACCGTTATAGGTTTCTTTTCTCTTCTTAAATAGTCCATACCCATCATAATACTTCCCTTGAGGGTAGTTTGGAATGCCTGTAACTACCGTTACTTTGTATCCTCTTTTTACCCATTCTGTGCAAATATCATTGATACGAAACTGTTCAGGGTAGAAATATTGCGCGATTACTAATATATGTTTTTTCAAGCTCTTATCCACCCTTCC
>CAZHJK010000027.1:0-34196 GCA_964533275.1 uncultured Eubacteriaceae bacterium
ATTACTACCTCGGGTACTTTAAGATAATATTTGGAAAAAGTTGTAGGGGCAGGATATTTATCCTGTGCCTACTTGCATAAAAATTACTTTGAGGGAAAAAATAACTTAATATGAAGAAAGGACGGCGAATGAATTCGCCTCTACATAACCATAAGTGTAGAGGAGATTTTAATCTCGGGTCTTCTTAGGATGGTGGCATATGAGAAAATTATTTAGAATGGGGAAATATAAGAAACTAAAAAAGAAAAATGAACAAACTATCGCGAAATCTAATGAAGAAAATGATGAAGAAACAATAGAAGAAGAAATTCCTACTTCTATTAACATTGTAAAGAAAAAATTAGGGGCAATGTTTTCTGAAGCAAGTGATTTTGTACTTAGGGAAGTTTTAACAAAGGATAAAAAAAGCAAGATAATAATTGCCTATATTGACGGCTTAGTGGATAAACAAGTTCTAAATCAAGATATTGTACGCCCGTTAATTGATAATCAAAATCAAATATTAGAGAGTCTTAATCAAGGCAATGAAGAAATATTTTATTATATAAAGTACAATGTTCTAAATGATTGTGAGACCGAGGATACCAGGGACTTTAAGGCATCTATTAGCGATATGCTTGCTGGGGATTCTATTATATATATTGAAGGTCAAAGTATAGCACTAAAGCTTTGTACCAGGGGTTGGGAACAAAGAGGCATTGAAATGCCAGAGACAGAGGCAGTTGTAAGAGGACCTCGTGAAGGCTTTACGGAAACCTTAAGGGTCAATACATCAATGTTAAGGAGAAAAATCAGAAACCCTAAATTAAAGTTTGAGCAAATGAAGCTGGGAAAACAGACAAATACTGAAATATGTATTTGTTATATCAAAGGCATAGCAAATGATGTCATTATAGACGAGGTTAAGGAAAGATTAAAAAAGATTAAAATAGATGCAATTTTAGAAACGGGATATTTAGAAGAATTTATAGAGGATCATCCCTATTCTATATTTCCAACTATTGCAAATAGCGAGAAACCTGATGTAGTTGCTGCCAAGCTTTTAGAGGGAAGAGTTGCGATACTCTGTGATGGAACACCCTTTGTATTAACTGTACCCCACCTCTTTGTGGAAAATCTACAGTCAAGCGAGGATTATTACTCTAGACCTTACTTTTCTTCACTTGTTCGGATTTTAAGATTTACATCCTTTGTTTTAACAACAATGCTACCTGCTATATATGTGGCATTATTGGTATTTCACCTGGGGGCAATTCCATTTGAATTGTTATTATCTATGGCGGCATCTAGGGAGGGAGTACCCTTTCCATCATTTATTGAGGCTTTTATAATGATTGTAGCTTTTGAAATTTTGAGGGAGGCTGGCGTTAGAATGCCTAGGGCGGTAGGTCAAGCTGTAAGTATTGTTGGTGCATTGATCTTGGGAGAGGCAGCGGTTAATGCAGGTATTGCCAGCGATATATTAATAATAGTAGTAGCCCTAACCGCTATAACTTCATTTATTATAACTAAAATAACTGATGCCACAATTTTTATTAGATTTGCATTGCTAATTAGTGCTAATATATTGGGGATAATGGGTATAACATTAGTTCTCTTTGTAATTGTAGCCCATATGTGTAGCCTAAGATCCTTTGGAGTACCCTATATGTCTCCCTTGGCACCCTTAAGCACCAAGGATTTAAAGGATAGCTATGTTAGGTTTCCTCTTTGGTCAATGATTACAAGACCAAGAACTATTATATGGGGCAATAGGGATAGGATGAAAAATAGACTGGAAAAATAATACGAAAGAGGATTGGACCATGAAGAAATTTCTAAAAATAATTATTATTTCTGTTTTAATTATAATTACTAGCTCTGGTTGTTGGGATAATATGGATATTAATGATAGAGCTTTTACATCTGCTATAGCCTTAGATAAGGGGAAAGATGGGCAGATTGATGTAACTCTTCAGATTTTAAGACCAAATATAATTAAAGCAAATCAAGAAGGGGGTACTAGTGAAAGCTCTATTTGGACTTCTACCACACAAGGAGAAACAATTTTTGAAGCTATTAGAGATCAATTAAAGATTATACATAGGAAACCCTTTTATACCCACTTAAGACTTATTATGATAGGAGAAGAATTAGCAAAGGAAGGGATTAAAGATGTTTTAGATTTTTTTTTAAGAGATCATGAGGTGAGAATTACTCCCAAAATAATTGTGACAAAGGGTCTTAAAGCAAAGGATGTAATAAATGCAGATAGTAAGCTAATGAATATTCCGGCACTTCATCTGGAAGGAATTCTTGAAAATAATATAGCAGAAGCTAAGACTGTAGAAGTAAACTTAATCGATGTTGTACACGAATTAACAGCTGCCCATGGAGCTAGTGTAATAGCCACAATTATAGCCCCAAATAAAGAAAAATTAGAAAACATACAAGACTTTAAAATTGAAGGCTCAGCAGTACTTATAAAGGATAAATTAATAGGATATTTAAATATACTTCAAACCAGGGGTTATTTATTTATAAAAGATGAAGTGGATGGCGGAATTATTGTTACTGACAATCCTAAAGAAAAAGATAAAAAGGTTTCTATTGAGATAATTAGGGCATCAGGGAATATGGATGTAAATATCGAAGGGGAAGATTTAATTCTAAGTGTTGAGGTGGAAATAAAGGGTGCACTTGCTGAGCAGCAAGGATCTGCAGATTTAGCAAATGAAGAAATGTTAAATGAGCTTGAAAGTGCAGTGGAGAAGGAAATAGAAGGAAATATTAAAAATGTTTTAGAAGTGGCACAAAAAACATATAAAAGTGATTTCTTTGGATTCGGCAACAAAATTTATGGGAAATATCCATATTATTGGGATGAGATAAAGGGTAATTGGAATGAGGAATTTTCTAAATTACCAATAGAAATAAGTATAAAAGCTAAATTAGAAAGAACTGGGACAATCTCACAACCAATGACTATTCAATAGGGAAAGGGATAGATATGCTAATACTATTTATCATTGTTTTTTTAATAATAGGTTTATTTGAATTAAAAACAATTTTGAAGGGGAAAAGTAGGAAGACATATATAATATATTTTTCTTTGCTATTAATAGGCTTTGCCATAAACCTGCTTTTAGTTTTGGATAAAGCTCCTGTCAATAATCCGATTAAAATAATAGAAAAAGTGGTAAAGTTTTTTATTTGAGAGGTGAAAAAGAGCTATGCAAAGTAAAATAAAAATATCCTCCATACAATTATCCTTTATAATAATAGCACTATTATTCAGCGATTTTCCTATAGTAAATGCAGCAAGAAATGCTAAACAAGATTCATGGCTGGCTTTTATTATTGGTATGATAATAGGATTGTTATTAATTACGATTTATCTATTGATATCAAAATTGCATCCAGGGAAAAACTTTATTGAAATCTTAAAAGCTTCCTTTGGGAAATATCTTGGGGCGATATTTTCAATATTATATATTTGGTTTTTTATACATATAGCTTCTCTTACATTGCGAACCTTTACAGAATATATGATAAATATAAACTATTTTGAAACGCCACGTTATTTTATAATGGGTGGATTATTATTATCGATTATTTATGCATTAAGAAAAGGATTTGAAGTTGTGTCAAGGGTAACTGAAATATTTATTCCTATACTTATTTTTTCTGTGGTTTTTTTGTTTGTTTTATTATTTAACCAATTTAACTATGACTTTTTTCTTCCGATTTTAAAGGATGGGGTTAAACCTGTGCTTAAAACAGGCTTTATTGTTGGTACAACTCCCTTCGGTGAATTAATTGTGCTCCTTATGATATTTCCTTATTTAAATAAGAAAAAAAATATGGTTAAGATTTCATACCTATCTTTAATAATAGCTAGTATTCTATTATTTAGCATAGTAGTAAGGGATTTATTACTTCTAGGACCTAATTTAATATCCTTTTTAGTATTCCCCCCTAATATTTCTACAGCTCTATTACCTACTGTTGCTTTAGAACCCTTTATTTCAATAAACTTATTAATAGCAGGAACAGGATCCTTATGTGTATATATACATGCTGCTACTGTAGCAATAGGTCAGCTTTTTAATATTGATGAACATAAGACTTTTATTATACCTGTTGCTATAATTGTAATTGGAATTTCAATATGGCAATTTGATAGCGTTTCAGAAATGTTTGAAATATTAAATGAGGTGTTTTCTTATTATGCTATAGTGTTCCAAGCTTTTATACCCCTTGTAGTACTTATTATTTCTTATATTAAAAAACAAAAAAGTAAGGCAATATGAACAGATAGAAAAGCTGTTTCACAAAAGAAAAAGGGACGGTTTGGAATGAACCCACTTTAGTCTCTCATTAATATAAAAGGTTAGGAATTTTTTAAAATTAAAGGATTTTTTGGATAAATATAGAATATATATAAAATAATGTTAAATTAATCCATATTTAAGGATGAATTTCTATGGAAGTTGAGGTTAGATTATTTGCTACCTTTAGAAGAGGTAGATGGAAAAACAAATATTTTGAATTTGAAAGAGAAATAAGTATAGGGGACATACTTAAACAACTAGATATAGAAGAAAAAGAACTTGGTATAGCCTTAGTTAATGGGAAAAATTGTGAAATAGAAACTTCACTTAAGGATGGAGATATTTTAGCACTATTCCCTCCAATAGGAGGAGGCTAAATAAATATTGAGGCTCATTTATCCCGATTTATAAATGACCTTTACTAAACTATCCTACATTATAAGAGTTTACATTTATGTATACTCATCAAGGCCGTTATAAACGATAGGGCGTAAAAAGCAATTTTTACACCTGCCAGTGTGCAAAGGGATTCATATATATCATTAATTTGATATATATGAATCCCTTTTATTGTGCAGAAGCGTATTTATTTCTTTACGCTGCTCTTATATATAAATAAAAAAAGGAGGTGATTCTGGCGCCTATAAAGGGTGACCAGAGGCTAAAATGGCTAAAGGCATAGTGATTTCTCCAGAAAAATGTACGGGTTGTAGAACGTGCGAACTAGTATGCTCATTTACCAAAAATGACACATTTAATCCAAAGGATTCTGCTATTTCAGTACAATTCTTTGATGAGGTAGGCATTGAAGTTCCAATGGTGTGCATGCAATGTGATGAACCCTATTGTATGACAGTATGTACTGTAAACGCCCTTACTAAAAATGAGAAAACAGGTATCGTAGAGTTTGACAGTGAAAAATGTATAGGCTGTAAGATGTGTGTAAGTGCTTGTCCCTTTGGCAATATGACCTATAGTTCAAGGCTTAAAAAGGTAGTTAAATGTGATTTATGTGATGGAGATCCCCAATGTGTAAGTTTATGTCCCAGTGGAGCTTTAGAGTTTAAAGAATTAGACAGCACCTTAGAAAAGAGGAGAAGTATTGCTAGTCAATTTAAAGAAGTATTAGGGGAGGTGGCTAAATAATGAAAGGATGGACTGGAAAATTAATTAGAGTAAATCTAACGGATGAAACCATAAAAATTGAAGATTTAAATATGAATGATGCAAGTTTGTATCTTGGAGGCAGGGGACTAGGATCAAAAATATTATATGATGAAATAGACCCACAAATTGATCCCCTAAGCCCAGAAAACAAATTGATTTTTATGACAGGTCCAATGACAGGAACCTATGCTGCAAGTGCAGGAAGATTTAATGTAGTGGCAAAAGCTCCCTTAACTGGTACTATAGGTGCAGCTAATTCAGGTGGACATTTTGGTCCTGAATTAAAGTTTGCAGGTTATGATGGCATTATATTCGAAGGTAAATCAGATACTCCAGTATATCTTCATATTTATGATGACCTTGTAGAAATTAAAAGTGCTCAGCATTTATGGGGTAGGGATGTAATGGAAACTACGGATATGCTTTTAAAGGAGAATGAAGAAGATGCCAGAGTTTCATGTATAGGACCTGGAGGAGAAAATCAGGTATTATTTGCAACGGTTATGAATGATAAGGATAGGGCAGCAGGCAGATCCGGTCTTGGGGCAGTTATGGGTTCGAAAAATCTTAAGGCTGTAGTAGTAAGAGGTACCAATGGTATAGGAGTAGAAAATAAAGAAAATTTCATGAAAGCTGCACTTGATGCTAGAGAAAAACTACAAAACCATCCCGTTACAGGAGAGGGACTTGCAGCATATGGGACAGAGGTTTTAGTTAATATTTTAAATGAAGCACATTCACTACCAACTAGAAACTGGCAAACTTCTTGGTTTGAAGATGCAGATAAGATTAGCGGTGAATATTTAGCGGAGAATTATCTAGTTAGAAATAGAGCATGTTTTTCATGTCCAATGGGTTGCGGCAGGGTTATAAGGATACCCGATGGTCAATATAAGGGGATAGTTTCAGGGCCTGAATATGAATCAGCTTGGTCTTATGGAGCTTCCTGTGGAGTAAAGGATTTGAATGCAATAAATAAGGCTAACCATGTGTGTAATCTGCTGGGTATAGACCCTATAACTATGGGAGCAACAATAGCTTGTGCAATGGAATTGTATGAGGAGGGAATAATTACTAAGGAGGATTTAGGTCAAGGATTAAAATTTGGGGATGCAGAAAGCATAATAGAATTGACTAAAAAAACTGGGAATAGAGAAGGATTTGGAGATATTTTAGCATTAGGTTCCTATAGAATGGCTGAAAAGTATGGTCATCCTGAGTTTTCCATGAGTGTTAAAAAACAAGAAATGCCTGCCTATGATGGTAGAGCAATTCAAGGTATGGCATTGTCTTATGCAACCAGTAATCGTGGAGGATGCCATGTTAGAGGATATCTAACCTCACCTGAAATTTTAGGAATTCCAATAAAAACCGATCCATTAGTAACCGAAGGAAAGGCAGGATTGTTAAAAACATTCCAGGATTTAACAGCTGTGGTAGATTCATCTGATATCTGTTTATTTACAACATTTGCAATAGGGTTGCCGGAAATTTCAGATATGCTTAGGGGTACTACGGGACTTGAATTTACTGATGATGAAGTTTTACAGACAGGAGAAAGAATTTGGAATCTTGAAAAGATGTTTAATTTAGAAGCTGGATTATCAAAACTTGATGATACATTACCAGATAGACTTCTTAATGAACCCTTAACCAGTGGTCCAGCAAAAGGTAAGGTAGCTGAATTAGATGTAATGCTAGAAGAATATTATCAAGTAAGAGGATGGGACACTGAAGGAATTCCAACTGATGAAAAGGTAGAAGAGCTTTCAATAGATGGTAGAAGGAGACTAGCAACCAACTAATATATATTTTGTCATTCTTAGGCGCAGAGGAAGAATCTTAAGGAAAGATCCTTCACTGCGTTTAGGATGACAAATCGTTTTTTTATGTTCTAAATATTTTTCTAAGGGTGATAGATATGAATAAAGATTCCCATAAGAATTATAATGAAGCAATTAATATAATGAAAAGCTATCCGAATAGCAAGAGATATACTTTGGCTATTTTACAGGATGTTCAAAGAGAATATGGATACATTCCCAGGGAGGTTATGAACAGCCTATCAGAATACTTAAATCTGCCCATAAGTAAGATCTATAGTATTTCAACATTTTATAAGTCTTTAAGCTTAGAGGTAAAGGGAAAGTACATTATTAAAGTGTGTGACGGTACGGCATGTCATATAAGAGATTCAAAGACAATATTAGATGAAATACAAGAATTATTAGGTATTAAACCAGGTGATACCACACAAGACGGTTTGTTTTCAATAGAAATAGTAAATTGTCTAGGTGCCTGTGCTCTTGCTCCGGTTATGGTGATAAATGGAAAATATTATGGAAAAATGAATAAAGAAAAAATTAAATCCATAATTGATGAGTACAAGGGGGCATTGGTAAATGAATGATACATTTAATGAAAATAGAAAAATACTAGTATGTTGTGGAACAGGTTGCCTAGCAAATAATAGCTATGCTGTGTATAAAAGTTTTTTAGAAAAATTAGGTGACAATTCAAAAATTTCCCTTCAGCCTTTAATTAAGGCAACAGGTTGCAATGGACTTTGTGAAAAGGGGCCAGTAGTAAAAATAATTCCAGATGATATTTCCTATTTTAAGGTTTCTTCAAAGGATGTTGAAGAAATAATAGATAAAACAATATTAAAGGGTGAGACAATAGAAAGATTACTATATTATGACTCAAAGGAAAGGAAAAGATTAAAATCTCACAGGGATGCGAACTTTTATAGAAATCAATATAAAATTGCCCTAAGAAATATCGGTGAAATAGACCCCCTTAATATTGAAGATTATAAGGAAAGAGATGGATATAAAGCATTACAAAGGGTTTTATCAGGATATAGCCCTGATGAGATTATAGATGAAATAGAAAATTCCGGACTAAGGGGTAGAGGAGGTGCAGGCTTTTCAACTGGTAAGAAGTGGAGAACCTGCTTACAATATGATAATTTTCCAAAGCATGTAGTATGCAATGGAGATGAAGGAGACCCTGGAGCTTTTATGGATAGAAGTATTATGGAGGGTGATCCAAATACAATTATAGAGGGAATGACAATATGCGGTTACGCTATAGGTTCTCACAAGGGCTATCTATATATAAGAGATGAATATGAGCTTGCCCTAAATAATATGCAAAGAGCCATTGATAATGCTAGAAAGCATGGATATCTTGGAGAAAACATTTTAAATAGTGGTTTTAGCTTTGATCTTGAGATAGTAAGGGGTGGGGGTGCATTTGTATGTGGTGAATCCAGTGCCCTTATGACATCTATTGAAGGAAATGTGGGAGAACCCAGGGCAAAGTATATAAGAAGCGTAGAAAAAGGCTTATGGGGACAACCTACAATTTTAAATAATGTGGAAACCTGGGCTAATATCCCACCTATAATTATAAATGGAGCAGATTGGTTTAAAGAGATAGGAATAAAGGGAAATTCAGGAACAAAGGTCTTTTCCTTAGTTGGTAAGGTAAAGAACACAGGACTTGTTGAGGTGCCAATGGGTACAAAGTTAAGTGAGCTTGTATTTGATATTGGTGGTGGGATTTTAAACAATAGAGCATTTAAGGCAGTTCAAACCGGAGGACCATCTGGTGGATGTATTCCCAAGGAGTATTTAGATATTTCCCTTGATTTTGATTCCCTAAGGGATATAGGGTCAATGATGGGCTCGGGTGGTGTAATAGTAATGGACGATACCACCTGTATGGTAGATGTAGCAAGATATTATATGAATTTTCTTTCGGAAGAATCCTGTGGGAAATGTACAACTTGTAGGGAAGGCATTAATACGATGCTTAAAATATTAACTAATATTACAGAGGGAAAGGGAGAGATAGCGGACATTGACTTACTTTTAAAACTTAGCGAGACTATAAAAGAGGGGTCCTTGTGTGGATTAGGTAAATCAGCTCCCAATCCAGTTATTACAACCATTAAGTATTTTAAAGATGAATATATTGACCATATAGAAAATAATAGATGCTTAGCAGGGGTATGTAAAAACTTAACAAGCTATTATATCGATAAGAATGAATGTATTGGCTGCGGAATATGTAGTAAGAATTGTCCTACAAATGCAATTTTCGGGGAAAATAAAGAACCTCACTTTATAGATCAAGAAAAGTGTATTACCTGCGGAAATTGTTTTAGTAAATGCCCAAAGGGAGCAGTAAAGATTGGCGGTGCTAAATATGAAGGTTAAAATAGATGGAGAATTTTATGAAGGGTATGCAGGAGAAACCCTAATGGAATTAGCAAAAAGAAATAATATTGAAATTCCTCATTTATGTCATAAAAAAGGTTTTGAGGGTTTAGCAAGATGCAGACTATGTATGGTAGAGATAAAGGAGGGCAGCAGATCAAGAGTTGTTTCTTCCTGTGTATATCCAATAAAAGAAGGTATAGAGGTAATTATAAATTCTCCAAGGATAATAAACTTAAGGAAAAATATTGTAATGCTTCTACTGTTAAGGACTCCTAATAATGAGTATATAAAAAGATTAGCTGAGGAATATGAGGTTATAGCACCAGATAGATACTTGAATAATAAAGATATTGAAGATTGTATTTTATGTGGTCTATGTGTTAAGGCTTGTGAGAAGATTGGAACTAATGCAATTTCAATGGTCAATAGAGGGACAACTAAAAAAGTATCCACCCCTTATGATGATTCTTCTATGGATTGTATAGGATGTGGGGCATGTGCAGAGGTTTGCCCAACAGAAGCAATTAAAATATTAGATAAAGATGGAAAGAGAGTAATATGGAATAGAACCTTTGAATTGCTTAAATGCTCTAGATGTGGAAAATATTATACTACTATCGAAGCCTTTAATTATGCAAATAAAATGTTAGATAATAAAGATGAAGAGCAATTATGTAATGATTGTAAACGGAGGGCAATGGGAAATAAATTTAAAAAGGCTTATCAAAATATATATTAGATTTTAACAAAAACACCTTTAAACATTTTAAAAAAGGTGTTTTTTATTTACCCTTTTTATTGAGTTTATTGTATAATTATGTCATAATATATCATAAATTGTTTAAATAAGAAGATATAAATTAAGGGGAGAATAAAATGAAAGAAGCTAATAATAGGGATACAGAAAAACAGGTTGATAAAAATCTAATTGAAGATACAAGGCAAAATAACAAGATAATTAATTTATTATATAATAATATTTTTGATAAAATTCCTGAGCCAACCCTCTTATTAGATAATTATAATATTATTCGCTGTAATGATGCATTAGTAAATTTATTTAATTATTCTTCCAGGGAGGAACTTAAAAGTAAAAAACTTTATGAGTTATTTCCAAAACAACAATCAGATGGTTTAGATTCCAAGAATAAAAGTATAAAACATATTTATGAAACAATGGACAAAGGCGTTAGCACCTTTGAATGGGTTCATAAGAAAAAAGATGGTGTCGTCTTTTATTCGAGAGTTATACTACTAAACTTACCAATAGCAGGTAGAAATATAATTCATGCAATTATTAATGATATTTCTAAGGAAAAGATTATAGAGAATTCCCTAAGGGAAAGCGAAGAAAGATTTAGAAGTTTATTTGAAGAAAATAAGTCTAATTTTTTAATTGTTAATCCTGATACAGGAAGAATTTTAGATGCTAATCCAAGTGCTTGTAAATTCTATGGTTATGGAAAAGAAGAATTATTAAATATGAATATTTATGATATTAACCAATTATCTCAAGAAGAAATAAAAAGGGAAATGGAATTAGCAAGATATGAGAAAAGAAGTTTTTTTAACTTTAACCATAGGTTATCAAATGGTGAAATTAGAAAAGTGGAGGTATATAGCGCACCAATTAAAATAGATGATACAGAAGTATTATTTTCTATTATTCACGATGTAACTGAAGAGAAAAAAAATATTCAAAAGATTAAGCAATTAACCTTTCGTGATTCACTAACAGGACTATATAATAAAGATTTCTTTTTAGAAAGATTGGATTATGAATTAAATAAAAAATGGCCGGCAGAAGATCTTGTATCCATTGTGTTTATTGATATCGTTAATTTTACTGCGATTAATACGGAATATGGTTATAAAGTAGGGGATGCAATTCTTAAAAATATTGCAAAAGAATTAAATAAAGTTTTTTTAGAATGTGATACAATTGCAAGATATGGTGGGGATAAATTTATTATATTACTTCCATATGTGGAAGCACAACAGGACTTAGAAAGCATTATAGAAATATTAATTAATAGAATTGAATATTTTTCTGGAAGAGTTGAGAATAAAGTAATAAATGTTCAGGTAAATGTTGGAATTACTATAGATAAGAAAAATAATTTATCTTCAGAGAAAATTATTAAGCATGCTCATATAGCCATGGCTGAGGCAAAAAAAGATAATGGAAGATCCTATCATTTTTTCTCTTCTAATATAAAAGAAAAACAACATAATGCATATATTTTAGAGGAAGCCTTGTTAAAGGCATTAGAAAATAAAGAGCTGTTTTTAATGTATCAACCTATATTTGAGATGGACAATGGACAGCTTGTTGGGGCAGAAGCCTTGGCACGATGGAAACACCCAGAATTAGGCATAATCGGTCCTAAGGATTTTATACATATTGCAGAGAAAAACGGCAGCATAATCGAGATTGGTGATTGGGTATTAAGAACGGTTTGCAGCTTTATTAAAAAACTGAAATATACAAAAAATACTCTTATTCCTATCTCAGTTAATGTATCAGCAATACAATTAGAGCAAGATAACTTTGTAGGTAAAGTGCAGTCAATACTAGAAGAAGCCAAGATAAATCCAAGCTATATAGAGTTAGAGATCACAGAAAGCACTGCAATGCAAGATATAGAAACCATTGGGAAAAAGCTTGAACAATTAAAGGCTTTAGGAGTTAAAATAGCTATCGATGATTTCGGAACAGGATACTCATCATTAAGCCAATTACATAAACTAAAGGTGGATAAGCTTAAAATAGATCGAAGCTTTATCAACAATATAAATATAGACAAAACCAGCAAAAATATTGCTTCTGCAATTTTAAATATTGCAAATACATTTAACCTAACTACAGTGGCAGAGGGTATTGAGACCTATGAACAGCTATACGAGTTAAAGGAATTAAAAACAGATATGTTTCAAGGTTTTTTATTTTCAAAACCCCTTAGGGAAGAATATTTAATTAATTTTATTGATGAAAATATTAATATTATAAAATGATATAGGTTAGATTTCACTTTATATAAAAAATTTGAATTTGGATGGGGGAACTAAGTGAAAATAAGAAAAAGTTCAAAAATTATGCTGATTATTGGGGTTATTATTTTTTTATTATTGGCAGTTGGTGGTTTTAATGTTGTTCGCATAACAAAAACCATAGCAAATGATCCAAGGTTACATAATAACCTAGGAGTTATACGGGGCTCTATTCAGCGGTTAGTAAAACTTGAGTTAAGCCATAAAAATAGTGACGAACTAATAAAGGATATAGATGAAAAAATACAAGAATTTACTATTCACTTATCGAATTCAAATAGTAGCTATAAAGAAACCCTATTAGAAATGGAGAGATTAAATGTTTCTTGGTCGGGCTTAAAAGATTTAATATATGAAAATAGAGGGAATTTCTCAACAGAAAACAAAATAAAGTTATTAAATAAAAGTGAAGATATTTGGGAAAAAGCTAATGATACAGTTTTAGCTTCACAAAAAGCAACTGAAAAAATGATGAGAAGTTTTAAAATAAGCATAATATTTTTCTTAACAAATCTTATTTTAACGGGTATTATGTTGTTATTTATAAAAAAATACATTCAAGACACCCTAGAGCAGATGATTAATAAGGATGGTTTAACTCAAATATATAATAGAAGATATTTTGATGAATATCTGACCTTTGAGGTTATGAAGGGCAGTAGAAATAATGGGGAACTCTGTTTAATCATGTTTGATATTGATAATTTTAAAAGGGTTAATGATGAACATGGGCATAGTATAGGGGATTATGTATTAAAAACCCTGGCATATATAGTTTGTAATAATATTAGGAAGACAGATGTATTCTCAAGGGTTGGAGGAGAAGAGTTTGCTATAATAACTACAGATACAGATATTCAAGGTGCTTATATACTATCAGAAAAAATAAGGAAAACCATAGAAAGACACTTATTTAAAAAAGTTGGTAGAATTACAATCAGCTTAGGTATAACACAATATCATAAGAATGATACCATAGATGATATTTATAAAAGAGCTGATGAAGCCCTATATAAAGCAAAGGAAACTGGAAGAAATAGAACTGAGATTATTAATCATAGCCAGCTTGAAAAAACATAATACTCAATATAATATAGTTATAGAAGAAAGGTTTTGATAAAAAAGGGAGGATATCATGTCTGCTATTTTAGAGGTAAAGGACTTATGTAAAAAGTACTCCAATGAACTGGTGCTTAATGATATTAATCTAAAAATATATCCCGGTGAGATATTAGGAATCATTGGGGAGAATGGTGCGGGAAAGAGTACTTTAATTCAATGTATGCTAGGACTAGTAAAGCCCTCCAAGGGTGAAATATATATTAAAGATATTTCTATTAAGGAAGATGAAATAGCAGCTAAGAAGTCTTTATCCTATATTCCGGAACTACCTCTTTTATATAGTGACTTAACAGTTTGGGAGCATTTACGATTAGTAGCTATGGCATTTGAAATGGATGAAAATGACTTTAAAAAGAAGGGAAAAGCCTTACTTCAACAATTTGAATTATATGAAAAAAGAAATATGATACCTTCTAATTTTTCTAAGGGTATGAAGCAAAAGGTGGCTATATCCTGCGCCCTATTACATGACGCTGATATACTTTTAGTGGATGAACCCTTTACCGGTTTAGATGTAAGTTCAGTACGGGACTTAAAGCAAATGTTAATTGACATGAATAAAGAGGGAAAGGCTATAATAATTGCAACCCATATCTTAGATGCAGCTGAGAAGATGTGTCAGAGATTTCTTATTTTAAAAAAGGGGGAATCCCTTGCCCAAGGTACCATTGAGACCATCAAAAATAAGGTTGAAATAAAAAGAGATATCAGCCTAGAGGAATTATATTTTGTATTGGTAGAGGGGAGAGAGCAGCATAATGAATAGTGCTTATATCTTTCTTCTTAAAAGACGCTATTGGTATAAGTGGAATAATTTTAAGGAAAAGCTTAAATATTATTTTGACTTTAGTATAGTGTACATAGTATTTGCCTTAGCATTTGTTTTTGCCTTTTATCGTGATATTATGTTAAACCCACCAGTAATTTTACAAAGCATAGCATCTTTTTTAACCTTAATTCCCATAAATTTCATAGTTACGATTGCTTTGCTAATTTTTATTCAATCTTCGATAAAAGGATTAACATCACCACCCATGTACTTCAATAAGGGGGACACTTATTTTTTATTTACCCTGCCTATTCCAAAGGAACATTATATTTTTTTTGAATGGTTATTAGTACAGGGGAAAAACATATTAATAGTTTTGGGAGTTTTAGCTATAGCAATACCAATCTACCCCCTTATATGGGATAAGTGGTTTATAAATATTGTTCAAATATTTTTCCTGATTGCTATATTTATTATTTCCCTTCATAATATCCAATGGTTAGTCTTTCAATTACCTATGGAAATAAAGAAAATAATTCTTAAGATTTTAAGATATATAAGGATTACTTTTATTGTTACCTTTATATTATCAATATTATATATTGCTTGGGTTCTTTATTTTAAAAACTATGCTCTATTTAATTTCGCTTCACAAATAGAAATAGGTTCATATATTTCTCAAGCTTATAATGTAGGAATAAAAAAATTAATACTTATAGGATTTTGTTTTATTAGCAGTGTTATCTCTATTTTTTTTATTAGGAGAACATCTTTAGAAAATTTAAAGGAAAGTAGTCTGAGTCATGATAGGTTTAAAACACTTATGAGCCTAGGAATGACCCAGGAAGCAAAAAAGATTGTTAAAAGAAAAGGCATTAAAGAAAAAAGATACTTTTTATCCATACCTGGTTATTATAAAAATTCTAAAATTTTTTTGTGGAGAAATTTATCTCAGCTTATAAGACAGCCCTTAGGGTATTTTCATAATTACATAATATATTTGAGTCTAAGTATTGGTATTATTATTTCTACAAAGGGAGAAGAAATTTCCCTGATTTTTATATTTATTGCACTTTATATAATAGGACAAAATATGCTTTCTCCAATAAAAAAACACTATGAAGAAAATTATTTTCTCTCTAGTTTTCCTATGGAATCAAAATATATTCTTAGGGGATATATGATGTTGCCTTTTATACTCTCCACTATAATGGGTATAGTTTTTTCAATAATAATGGGATGGATATATAAGGATGTTTGGATTGCTATAATATTATCTATAAATATTCCATTCTTTTCATATTTCACTCTTTTAGCTTCTATGAGAAATGTACTAGAGGAGTTAAACCTAGAGCTAAATACGAATAGAACATTAATCATGGAGTCTACCATGTTAATGCAAGGAGCTGCGCCAATAATATTTGGGATACTATTCTTAACAAGAGGAATATCCCTATGGATAATAGGTTTATGTACCGCATTAGGCTATTTAGTTATGGCAAAGACTGCAGAGAAAGAGGTGATTCGTCCATTGCAGCAAGTGTTTAATAAATATAGCTAGTCCCTATTATTATTGACTAAAGCTTCCGCTTTCCAGAAAATTGTCAATTTTCCTTGCGATTTCAAAATCATGATGGATTTTTCTATGATTTAAAGGTACTATAATATAATCCTTTGCTTCTTCATATAATGCGGAATCAATTTCTACTCGTCCATCATTATCGGTATTTAATAATTTACCTAATAATAAATCATTTTTATTGCCTGCAATCACTCCTATTTCAATATTTTTATTATAGGATAAATTTAGTTTTTTTATTTTTTCATATTTTAATGATTTTAGTGTTTGAAAAATATTAATAAAGGTACGAGATATTCTTGAAGCTATTTCTGCTAATTGACAACCCTTATTAGGGGTAGCAATTAAAACACATCTATGAATTTTATCTATATTAATTGTGTTGTTTAAAAACAATCTTATAACTAATCCTCCTGCACTGTGACCCACTAAGCTGATTTTTTCATTATCCTCTAAATTAGTAATTAATTGATTTATATCTTTTTCAAAAATAGAAGCTGCGTATTCTATATTACTAAAGGTTAGTGGTAAATCAACCAGCATTACTTCATATCCTAATTTCTCAAGATTTATCTTTAGATCATCCATATCCTTATAGGTTCTTAAATAGCCATGGGCTAAAACAACTTTTTTGTTCATTGTTCACCATCCTTATTATTAAGTATACCCATATAAGAATAATTCTGTGCCTGTAATAGTTAAGAATTTGTAAGACAAATGGGCAGGAAAGGTAGATTTTTTATAGAAGTTATATAAATACTCACAAAAAGATTAATTAATTAAAGCATTAAAGGGGGATCTTTATTTGAATTATCAATTATATATAATGCTCATCATTTGTATAATTCTATTTACATTAATAGCTATTATTAAAGGTCAATGGGATAAAAAACAAATAAAAATTAAGGAACAGGAGCTATTAGTAATAAATAAGAATTTGAGCCTAAGTAATCTTAATATTTCCTTAATTTGGTTTTTGCTTTTTATCGTATGGTCAATACTATTTATCACAAGTTTTAAGGAAACATATGATCTATTGAATAAGGATTATTTAAATAGTATTTTTCAACTTTTTAATTTTCAGTATTTAGAAGAATTAAGAAGATATTTTTTTGATAATAATTTGATAAGGGAGCTTAGTACAACAGTATATTACCTATATAAAGTTTTAAATATGTTGACCTGGACTATAGGGACACTATGTATATCCATATTTCATTTTTATACAAGGTCTCAAAACAATGTTATCTATGAAAAAGGCATATTAAATAATGGTAAAATGTTAAGTTGGGACAAGATTATTCATTATAGTTGGAGTGATTACTACCAAAGAAAAGTTTTTCAAAAGGGAAGATATTATGATTTGATACTTACACTGCCTAAGGTTAAACTAATTGAATTTGATAACGAAATTAAAATAAGAATAGATTATGATTTAAAAGAAAGGGTTAATGAAATATTAGAAAAGTATACAAATAGCATAAATAGTAAGAAGGAATAGTACAATTACTTAAAAAAACTGTCATCCTGAGTAGTGAAGAAGCTTAAGCCTTTTCTTCTTTACTTCCTTCAGAATGACATTTTTAAATTATCTTATCGTTCTTCTAGATTTTGTATAGATACCTGTTGCCTATCTTTAGGGTTGTCAAGGGAATGGATATTAGCTATTCCATTAGCTTCATTTACAGAATCAATATAAATAGGTTTGCCATTGTAGTTTACATTTGCCATTACTGGAGATGAAGCAATTTCCTTTGCTCGGTTTTTATTCATTATCTTATCCTCCTTAAATTTTTATAGTTATAGTATTATCATTAATATAGAAGTATATCCTAAGTTTTCTCATTTGATAGGGATGAAATTAAGCTAGAACTTAAAAATCATATATACATTAAAAAATGCTACCATCCGAAAAATAATATAGGGAATAATAGCGAATAATAGCTAAATTAAAGTTAGGAGGTCAGATATGACTAAAAGTGAAAAAGAAAAAATGCTATCAGGAGATTATTATAATGCAGATGATGAAGAATTAATAAGGGAAAGAAACTATGCTAAAAATCTTATCTTTGAATATAATCATTCAAAACCTAGTGAGAAAGAAAAAAAGCAAGAAATTATCCTTAAGCTTATTAAAGTTAAGGGGATCTTTAATATTGAAGCTCCCTTTTATTGCGACTATGGATACAATATAGAAGTTGGAGATAATTTCTATGCCAATTATAATTGTATTATACTTGATGTTAATAGAGTAAAGATTGGTGATAATGTTTTAATAGCGCCAAATGTTCAAATATATACGGCTACCCACCCAATAGACCCTAAGGAAAGACTCACTGGTAAAGAATTTGCAAAACCAGTAAGCATAGGTAACAATGTTTGGATAGGTGGAGGAACAATAGTATGTCCAGGAGTGAAGATTGGGGATAATACAATAATAGGGGCAGGAAGTGTTGTTACTAAAGATATTCCAGCAAATGTTATTGCTGTAGGAAATCCATGTAAAATTATTAATGAAATTTAAATTTTTTCATCAAAAACATTCTTAATAATCTTTGAGCAAGGAAAGTATTAATGATCTAGATTGTGATGTAGAAGATACTATCTGTAGATAAAATTTAATAAAGAGAAAAAGATCTATACAGAATATAATAGATCTTTTTTTATTCAATAATCATAACTAAAAGATGATAACGATTTAAATAAAATTATATGAAAGAAATATTAAATTATAATATATAATGTAGATGGTTAATTTATTAATATTAGTTTTGTATCTGAAGAAAAACATAATAGGAGGTTTTAATTAGATGACATCGGAAATGCTTATGAGCTTACTTGGTGGTCTGGGACTATTTATTTTTGGGATGAATATGATGAGTGACGGTCTTAAGACTATCGCAGGAGATCGCATGAAAAAACTTTTGGAAGTACTTACAAACAATCGTTTTATAGGGGTTATAGTAGGTGCGATTGTAACTGTAATAGTACAAAGTAGTAGTACTACAACTGTAATGATAGTAGGTTTTGTAAATGCTGGACTTATGAATCTTATCCAGGCAACAGGAGTTATCATGGGAGCTAATATTGGAACAACTGTTACAGCCCAGATGGTTGCTTTTAAAGTAACAAAGTATGCACCCTTAGCCATTGCAATTGGAACCGTAATGTTCTTATTTGCAAAAAAGAAAAGATATAAGCAGATAGGTTCTGTAATACTAGGATTTGGTATTTTGTTTATGGGTATAGAATTGATGTCTAATGCTATGAAACCACTGCGAGATTTTGAAGGATTTAAAACCCTATTGATTTCATTTAGTCATAATCCCTTTTTAGGAGTAATAGCTGGGTTTGTTTTAACAGCTGTTGTACAAAGTAGTAGTGCATCTATAGGTCTATTGCAGGCATTAGCTATCTCAGGCGCTTTTAGTGGTATTCCTGGGGTATCCCCTTTTGCTTTAATTGTCCCAATTTTGATGGGACAAAATATTGGTACCTGTGTAACATCAATGCTTTCTAGTATAGGAGCATCTATTGCAGCAAAGAGAGCAGCATTTATTCATTTGATTTTTAATGTAATTGGAACAATCTGGTTTTTGATTATACTGTTCTTAATAGGGAATCCAATATATGATTTTATTGTGTCTGTTTCAGGAACAACAAATATTGATGGACAAATAGTACCAGATGTCGTAAGACAAATTGCTAATACCCATACTATCTTTAATGTGATTAATACAGTTGCCTTATTCCCTTTTGCTGTGGTATTGGTAAAACTTGCAAGGAAAGTATTACCTGGGGAAGAAAAGGAAGACCATGATGGATTAAAGTATCTTGATGAAAGAATATTAGAAAATCCAGCGGTAGCAGTTGGGCAGGCTGTAAAGGAAACAGTCAGAATGGGACGCTTAGCCCTTGATAATATGAATAAAGCTATGGAAGCATTTTTTAATGAAGATGAAAAGCTTATGGGAGAGGTTTTTGAAAGGGAAAAGTCTATAAATAATCTGGAAAGGGAGATTACAAAATATCTTGTGAAATTATCTAACGAAAACCTTTCGGATTTAGATTATATGAGAATATCAAACCTATACCACACTATAAATGATATTGAAAGAATTGGCGATCATGCGGAGAATCTAGCAGAGCTGGTAGAATATAGAATTGATCATCGGCTTTCTTTTTCAGACACAGCAACTGAAGAATTAAATGAAATGCACAAAAAGGTTCATAATATGGTAGCAGATGCTATAAACTCCTTGGAGAATGATGATATAACTCTAGCTAATACAATTGAGGATAAAGAGAAAGAAATTGATAAAATGGAAGAACATTATAGGAATGTTCATATACAAAGATTAAACAAGCAATTATGTCATCCTAGTTCAGGAGTGATTTTCTTAGATATATTAAGTAATTTAGAGAGAATTGCTGATCATTCGACAAATATTAGCAAGACTGTTATGGATTTAGAAATATATTTAAAGCACACAAGATAGAATAGCTATAACTAAAAAAGTTTTCAAACAAATTAATTGTATTAAAGAAACTAACAATGCACTATATAGTTAAATCATTAACAATATCTATGTTTTTTAATAATAATCTATAATATTTTTATGCATTAATATTTGACTATTTATTAAAAAATGCTCATCTATTTTTTCAAGATATTTCCTATACTGGTTGCTTCATAAGAAACTCTTATGCAACATTATGATATCTTATGTTGTTAAAAAAGGTTTTTAAGAGATTGTGAAGAATTTAATAATATAAACTTAATAAAATAGGTTTAATAATTATGGGGAATGGAATATTTTGTAGAAAGGAGCCGAGAAGTTTAATTAATCTTGCAAAAACACTAAAAAATCTAAAAATAGGAGAGGATTTATTAATGATTAGAGAAATTAAGTTAAATAAGAAGACTTTAGTTACATTTATAATAATGATTTCATTTGTATTTGCGTTAACTGGATGTCAAAGTACACCTGCTGGAGATACAGAAACAAATGAAGAAATTGAAAGAGCGTTAACTCCTGAACAATTTGAAGAGAAGTTAAAAGAAGATGGCGCTGTGGTAGTAGATGTTAGAACTGCTCAAGAACTTGAAGATGTTGGAAAATACAAAGATTCTATTCATGTAGATAACAATTTAATTCAAGAAGACCCTGAAGCTGCTGCAGAATTATTACCAGAGGATAAAGATACTGTTCTATTGATCCACTGTAAAGTAGGCGGTAGAGCATCTAAAGCTGTTGAAGTAGTTGCTAACGACTTAGGATATAAAAATGCATACTATTTAGCTAGCCCAATAGTATTTGATAAGGATGGAGAAATTAAAGACTATGTTTTAAGATCATTAAATCCAGAGCAGTTTGAAGAAAAGTTAGAAGAAGATGGTGTTGTAGTAGTAGATGTTAGAACTGCTGAAGAGCTTGAAGAAGTTGGAAAATATAAGGACTCCATTAATGTAGATAACAATTTAATAAAAGAAGATCTTGACGCTGCTGCAAAATTATTACCAGAGGATAAAGATACTACTCTATTAATTCATTGTAAAGTTGGTGGCAGAGCATCCCAAGCTGTAGAAGCTATTGCATATGAATTAGGATACAAAAATGCATATTACTTAGCCAGCCCAATAGTATTTGATAAGGATGGAGAAATAAAAGATTATGTGTTAAGAGGATTAAATCCTGAGCAGTTTGAAGAGAAGTTAGAAGAAGATGGTGTTGTGGTAGTAGATGTTAGAACAGCTGAAGAGCTAGAAGAAGTTGGCAAATATAAAGATTCTATTAATGTAGATAACAATTTAATAAAAGAAGATCTTGACGCTGCTGCAAAATTATTACCAGAGGATAAAGATACTACTCTATTAATTCATTGTAAAGTTGGTGGCAGAGCATCCCAAGCTGTAGAAGCTATTGCATATGAATTAGGATACAAAAATGCATACTACCTAGCTAGCCCTATTTTCTTTGATGAAAATGGAGAAATAACCGGGTATGAAGAATAAGAAAATATAAGACAATAAAAGATACCTAACAAAAAATAACTATCCTTGGATAGTTATTTTTTTATATATAATATCTTACAAACATCTTATATAGGAGATTAAACCTTTAATTTTAAATAAATTAAATATCATGATTTGATAAAAAATAAATCTTGGTATGAACAGTACACCATTGACTGTTCATTTTTTATAAAATAATTAAAAAGGTTGTCATTAAAAAGGTGAAAATATGCTTAGCTTTATTTATTATTTGGTATATATAAAGTAAAAGTTAAGGGATGAATTCTTCATGAAAAGGCAAAAAGATCTTAAAAGGCAAAATAAAATAGAATGGAGAACTTTCTTAAAAGATGTATTTATTTGCTCATTGGGAGCCTATGGTGGACCTGAAGCACACTATGGTGTATTCACAGACCAATTAGTAATAAAGAAGAATTATCTTGAGGAAGAGGAGCTGGTTGAACTTATCGCCCTATGCAGCATTTTGCCAGGTCCGACCAGTACACAAACCATAGTATCTATTGGCTATAAAATGGGAGGGCGAGTTTTAGCTTTTCTAACAATGTTAGTATGGGCTTTACCTGTACTTACAATAATGACACTGCTTTCATTTTTGTACCAATTCTTAGATAAGATGAATATATCAGAGTCTGTGCTTCGTTACATTGGACCAATGGCAGTAGGTTTTATTATTGTAGCAGCCTATCGCATTGGACGCAAAGTAATCAAAGACAATATTACCCTATTATTGCTACTCTTTGGGGGTATAACCACTTACTTTATTCGAGAACCTTGGATTTTTCCATTAGTATTAATTATAGGTGGTGTAGTGAGCATTATTAGCTCAAAGGAAAAGGAACTATGGAACCTTGTAAAATTAAATCCTCCTTGGGCATATATTATTGCCTTTGGGATTTTGGGTACAGGTAGTATAATAATCACCTTGATTTTGAATAATCGAATTTTAGATTTATTTGAAAGTTTTTATCGCTATGGGTACTTAGTTTTTGGAGGTGGACAGGTAGTTGTACCTGTTATGCATAGTGAGCTAGTAGAGTTAAATCGTTATATGACCAACCAAGAATTTTTAACTGGCTATGGACTTGTTCAGGGACTGCCAGGACCGATGTTTAGCTTTAGTGCTTATGCAGGTGGAATGTCAGCCCGTGGGGGTACAGTATTAACACAAGTCTTAGGTTCCGTAGCAGGAGGAATAGGGATCTTCTTACCAGGTCTTCTCTTAATATATTTTATCTATCCAATATGGGAAAACCTAAAGAAGATTAAAGGGATAAAAATATCTATTAAAGGTATTAACGCGGTAGCTAGTGGTTTAATCACTGTATCAGCGGTAATACTAATGCAAAAAAGTGGACTTGCAATTGATAATATTATTATTACACTAATTACGGTGGTTTTATTGTTTACAAGAAAAATTCCAGCACCACTTATAGTATTAGCAGTACTAATTATAGGCATTTAACGACTATCTACTAAGGAGTCAAAAATGTCCTACATAAATACTTTTAGAAACCAAATTTTTCTTTAATGTTAAAAAGTGTTTGAGTATCTACTTGGGGAATTATAGCCTCTAATAACTCTTGTTTCTCCTGGAGAGTCAAACTATTGTATAAAATCTTAATTTCCTCTATTTCTTCTTGAGTATGGAATCCTGGATTTTCTACAAAATCCAAAATAGAATCCTTAATTTTCTGCACTAAATCTTTTTGATTTTCCTCTGACAATTTATCTTTAATCTTATCTAAACCATCAATGCTGTTGTCTATAGTTTCCTTTATTTTTTCTTTTACCTTGGATTGCATTTGAGAAAGGAGCCATCTATTAAGATCCTCTTTGTCAAACTTTATCATCAATACTCCCTCTTTTACTTCCAGGAAAGATATCCGAATAGGCAGTAATTTTTTGTCTACTTTAATTTTTTCATCTTCAATAGTTACCTGACTATTCATTTGCTTCTCTATAGTCCTAAGCAAAAAAACCTTAGGAATTGGGATTTTTCCTAGATATACTTTCTTAAGATCATAGACGATAAAGGACTCTTCAGAGGAGATTTGTCCTTTTAGGGATAGAGAGAGGGGGATATTCCAATAGGTAATAGAACTTTGAAGATTAAAATCTCCATCCTTAATATCTGCATCTATATTTTTTATATAAATATTTCCTAAATCTTTACCCTCTCCAACATATTCCTTTAAAAGACCATCTATGTCTTCTTCTTCAAGAATCAATTCCTCACTTAAAAGTAAATTTTCAAAATCTACATAGGATTGAAAGGTATCCTCAGCTAATGGATCAGACTGGGGCTGCCAAAAAATAAGACCTAGTAAAAATACTAGTACAATGATACAGGATAATATGATTTTCCATTTCATTATTATTTTCATAAATTATTTCCGCCCTTATTTTTTGATTATTACTTATATACCATTAATATGTCCATTATAATAAGTAAATTCATTTAAATATGACCATATTATATTGAATATTTTCTTATATAACAATAGTAAATTCCTAAAGGGTTAATTTGGTATATCTAAAATGCAAGACTTCAACTTGAACTAGGGAAAAACAATATACTATAGATTGATTTGTTATTCATGGGATTTAGAGGGTTTTGCAGTTTTTACATAGAATATAAAATTAACTAGTGTTTTTTCTCTTAATAATAGTATTATTGTTGTACATAAAAAAAAGACATGATAACAGTACATTATTTACATAGAAAATAAGAATAAAAATAAAGGAAGGAGAGAAAGAAATGAGTAAAAATGCAGATGATATTAATATTATTAAATTTAGAAGCATATCAAATGAAATAGAATTGGGTATAATTAAAGGGATTTTAGATGATAACAATATACCATACATAGTAAAAGACTATGGTACTGGAGGACATATGAGGATAATCACAGGATCCTCTCCATTTAACACAGATATTATGATAGAGGAAGCTGATTTTGAGAAAGCAAACAGCTTATTAGAATCTATAGGTATCTAATAATAAACTAAAATAAGGGTTTTACATACATATTAGAATCTAAAGATACCAATTATTTGAAAGGATTGATTAAATGGAAGATAAAATTTTAATAAAGAGTGAATTGTATGATATTCCTACTGTATTTTATAAGCCAAAAATAGATGGATTGATTCCTGCTGTAATCTTATGCCATGGAACAGGCTCCTGCAAAGACGAGGCTGGCAATTTATTTATACAATTGGCAAAATCACTTGCTAAAAAAGGAATCGCTTCGATTCGTTTTGATTTTGCGGGTTGTGGTGAGAGCCTCGCCAAACAACAAGACTTATCATTCTATGGAGAAGTTGACGATACTGAAAATATATATTCATATCTTTGCCAGCACGAAAAAGTTGATATAAATAGAATCGGAATTTTAGGATTAAGTCAAGGAGCACGGGTTATGGCAGAATTTCTAGGGAAACATCCTAACGAAATTAAAGTAGCAGTTAGCTGGTCTGGAGCTTGCCATAATGGAGCTGGTGTTTTTAATGGTTGGTTTAAACTTTACTACGAAGAAGCAAAAAAAAATGAATATGCAAAAATACCAATGCTATGGCGTGATGATTTAATCATATCTAAGAAATGGTTTGATGATATTCGAGATTCTTATCCAATGAAAAGTCTATCCAAATATGAAGGAGCAATGCTGGCGATATCTGGTAGGGATGATACTCTAGTTCCACATATTCATGCTAAAGAAATCGCGAGTGTATGTAAGGGTAAAATCCGTGAGTTTAAAATTATTGATCATGCAGATCATATTTTTAATGTTCTTAAAAAAGATAAATCAATTATAGATAAGGTTGTAAAAGATACAGTAGAATGGATTGATGTTAACATTTAAAAATACAATAAAGGCTCCTACTTAGATTTAATCTTTAAGTAGGGGTCTTTTTATTTTTTTAGTGTATTAATTTAACAACTAGGTTGAAATACTAGACGAAAAGGGATGATGTATATGGCACTTAGTTTAAGCATTATTATTTTAGCGGGACTATCACTAAATTAATCTTAGCACTAGCTGTATTATCAATTATTATTACAGCACCTATTGGAGCTATGGGTATTAGAATGGTTATAAGGGAAGTGTATATCCAATGGAATAAAGAGCAACTAGTTAAATTAAACCAATCCTATCATGAAATTACATCAAAATTTACTAATAGGGTTAATCAAACCATAGAATTAATCAATAATATTTCACAGGAAATTTTCAATATAAATATAGCTCAAAAAATAGATACCGTAGAATTATCGGATAAAGAGTATTTTTATTTTAAATTTGGCAATACCAGTACACCACTCTTAATGCCAAATTTAAGTGATTTTCTATTTATCCTTCCAAAATCAGTAGGAAATAGGATGGTTTTATCCAAATATATGGATAGAGTAGAGGAAGAACTTGAAAGAAATGGAAATAACCTAAAATAGAACTATGTACAAAAGATAAATGATAGTAAATATATTTTTAACCGTATTTTTGATGAACAAATTACTAAAATAATAAACAATACCCAAGAGACCATTGAAAAAATAAAGGCATTAAAATCTGAAGAAACTGATACTATTCTATATAAGAAGCAACAATTATATGAATTAAGAGAAAGACTAAATAAAATAATATTAAGATTAAATTTTTCATAGGTTTAATATATAATGGTTGATTAAAATACCCCATCAGGCAATTGATTTGATAGGTAAAATAGCTAATATTGGGTATTTAATTTTTATATTTTACCCTAAGTTTATACTATTTTAGTATCATTCATAATAAGTTCAAACTCTGCATCTAAAAAATTTGCAGCCTTTCTACACATAAGCATTCTTGCAAGAAAGATTTCAAAGTAGTCCATCAAAGAGCTAATGCTTGTATCAATGGTTAAATTCAAAGAAATGTGTCTATTATTCTTTTCTACAAAAACATTGGATTGTTTTACTGCATAATTTACCCTATCATGTATGTCAAAGGTAGAAAAGTCGAAGTTTCTAACTCTACTTCTTCTCACATCACATTTATCCCCTAATATAAGTGCTGCTGATACCGTATTGATAGCAGTTCCTGTATTTTCATCATGGTTTCCAATAGCAGAAACAATAGTTGCTATTTCTTCAGGTTCCATATTTAGTCTTGTTAAGATATTAAAACAAAGGGCAGCCCCTGTTTGAGCATGTTCTACTCGATTTACCATATTCCCTATGTCATGAATGTGGGCAGCAATTTTTACAAGTTCAATCTCTCTATCGCTATAGCCTAAGGTATGAAGAATACTTGAAGAAGTTTCTGCAACCTTTGTTACATGTACGAAGTCATGCTTTGTTATTCCTAATCTTTCTACTAATCCATCAGCTAATTCTATATAGGTTTTAATTTCTTTATTATTTTTAATATCAAGATACGTAAGTTTTGACATGTTAATTCCTCTTTCAATAGTCTTTTTAATTAGTATTATAATAAGCCTTACAAATAGATTTATAATTAGTATAAACATATTTGAGAAACTCATTCTTTACTATTGGATTATAGGATACTATTCTTTATAGGTATATTAAAAGGGCCAGCAAAGATAGCCCTTACCAAGAATTCAAAACTATAATTCTAATAATACTGAGGCAAGTGTAAAATATACTATTAGGGCTGATGCATCAACTATTGTTGTGATTAAAGGGCTTGCCATCATAGCTGGATCAAGCTTTAATTTTTGAGCTCCTATAGGCAATATACAGCCAATAAGTTTTGCAATAACAACGGTAATAAATAGGGTTATAGAAACGGTAATAATGATCAATATATCTGCCTGTTGAAATAAGAAAATGCGGAGGGCATTAACAAGAGCAAGAACAATTCCCACTAATGTACTTACCTTAAGCTCCTTTGCCATTATCTTTAAATAATCCCTGGTTTGTATTTCTCCTAGTGCCATTCCTCTAATAATAAGGGTAGATGATTGAGCACCAGCATTACCTCCTGTATCCATTAGCATAGGAATAAATGCTGCTAAAATTACTACAGATTCAAGTACAGATTCGAAACGGTGAATAATATTACCCGTAAAGGTGGCTGAAATCATAAGGACTAATAACCATATAATTCTTTGTTTAGATAAAGAGAAAACGCTAGTTCTAAGATATTCCACTTCAGAAGGCTGCATAGCCGCCATCTTTTGAAAGTCTTCTGTACTTTCTTGTTCAATAACATCTACGATATCATCAATAGTAATTATTCCAACCAATCGATTTTCCTTATCAACAACAGGAATGGCAATAAAATCATATTTCTTAAATAAATGAGCTACTACTTCTTGATCATCATGAGTATGGACTTTGATAACATCTGTATCCATAATATCCTCAATAGTTCTATCCAGATCACTAGTTACTAAATTCCTCAAGGATACAATTCCTTCCAACTTACGATTTGCATCCGTTATATAACAGGTATAGATGGTTTCTTTATCAATCCCTGTCTTTTTTATAGTTGTCATAGCTTCCTTTACCGTCATTTTCTTTTTGAATTCCACATATTCTATGGTCATAAGGCTACCAGCAGAATATTCAGGGTATTTGAGGAATTCATTGATTAGTCTACGTTCTTCTTCCTTTGTATTTTTAAGTATTTCTTTTACAAGATTAGAGGGCATTTCCTCAAGAATATCAATCATGTCATCAAAAAATAACTCATCCATAATATATTTTAATTCACTATCGGTAATTCCATGAACAATAATTAGCTGTTCTTCGCTTGTGAGATAGGAAAATACATCAGCGGCAATATCCTTAGGTAATATTCTAAAAAGAATAAGTACTTCATTTTCGGGTAATTCATTAAATAAATCAGCAATATTTACAGGTTTTATTAGAGAAATTTCCTCCTGAACTTCCTTCCATTTTTTTTCTTCAACCAGTTGCAGAATTTTTTCAGTCATTTTAAATGCCTCCTTAATAGAGCCATTTTCCACATGTGAAAATTATGGCTCCTATTATAGATAATATATAATTTATCTTTTCCAGGGGAACAGGTTCTGAAACCATAATTATCACATCCTTTAAACAAATTTAATAGATAAATAAAAAATCTCTACCCAACAGTAGAGAAATCATAATTTCTAAACGTTGAGCTTTAGCACTGATAAGCTTTGACATAAAGTCAGCTACATTAAAAACAACCTTCACGATTGTTCCTGTTGACCCATTGGAATCTCTAGATTTTTCTGGGCAGTAGCATATATCTTAACAGGAGCCTCACCTAACATTATTCTTATTAAGTTTCTATAATTATTGTAAACATAAGACATACTATAAGTCAATATTTTTTAGCGTCTCATTGGTACGATTTCAATAAAATTACATAATTTAACAGGAATCATGGAAACTCTTATAGAATATAACATAGAAGGAAGCAAAAACACCCTTTATATACGAATGCATATTTTAAAGATAATGCGAATGTGATATTTACAACAAAAAAATTATCAGAAAGGTGGTTACCTTGTGGGTAAAAATAATAGTGATATGGTTATAAGATTAAAGCTTTTTTTAGCATTTTTCTTAATTTTGTTAGTTTTTTCTGTGATTCTAACTGGAATAGATGATGTTAATTGGATACTTATATTAATAATTTCCCTTATAAGTAGTGTAGATATCAGCAGATATAAAAAGACTAAAATAGAAATATTAGTAGACGATAAAGCTAGTTTTATTGAGCTTTTTAAAGACTGTTTAGAACATATTGGATTAAAAATAACCAGTGAAAGCAATGAAATTTTCATAATAAAGCCAAAGTTTAATTGGTTAGATAGATTTGTATATAAGGAAGATATTTCTATAACTGTAGACGAAAGTCAAGCAATACTAATTGGTCCTAGTGTTTATGTAGAAAAAATAAATAGAATGTTAAAAGCTTTCTTGTAGCATTATATGAAATTTTTATCATTTACTTCAGGTATAGTAATGATTGTAAAAGGATGTCTACAATGCAATGAAGGATATGGAGAAAGCAGATTTAGTTATAGTTATAGGCACAAGTTTGTCGGTTTATCCTGTTAATACGCTTCCTTCAATGACTATGGGGAAAAAAGTATATATTAATTAAATTAAATGGTAGATTAAAGTATATGGAAAGGGGGCATATTTATGGATTTATTTGCTGCTGGTATTGGATATTTGAGTATTTTTGCAATGATATTTGATTTTCTATTAAGACTAATTGGTATATATACGATGTTTATGGCTATAAAGGCTTTTAAACTCTATATAAAGAAAAATTCTAACATATAAACAAATCATGAATTTTTCTTGTTAATAATTAACTGAAGGATGAATATTAATTAAAAGTAGATCAGAGCGTAATAAGGATTGACAGTAGTTAATTTTTTGGCATTAGATATTGACAACTATCTATATAATAACATATACTGAATATAGATACTTATCTATATCTATAAATTCCTCAAGAAATCCCCCATAATTTATAAATAACAAGAGGTGAATATAATGCAAAAAAATTACAATAAATATGCTTCATTACTAAAAGCATTGTCCGATGAAACCAGGGTACAAATAGTAGACATGTTAGCAACGGGTGAGCTATGTGCCTGTAAAATATTAGAAGAGTTTAATATTACCCAGCCAACCCTGTCTTACCATATGAAAATACTCTGTGAAAGTGGATTGGTAAATAGCAGGAAGGATGGCGTATGGATGAAATATTCAGTGAATAGGGATGTCCTAATGTTATTGAGGGACTTTTTTGATGGGATAGGCAGTAGACTAGATATGCAAGTTAATTGTACTGCACGCCATAGTATGTTTTCTTAGGATTTTAAAAAAAATGAGGAGAGTGATTTTATGGTAATCAAGATTTTAGGGTCTGGATGTAAGAATTGTATAACTTTAGAAAAGAATACCCAGGAAGCACTTAAGGAAATGGAAATCCAAGCAGATGTAGAAAAGGTAAAAGATTTTAAGGATATCATGGAGTATGGAGTTATGTCCACGCCAGCCTTAGTGATTGATGAGAAAGTTGTATCTACTGGGAAGGTGTTAAAATCAAAGGACATTATTAAAATAATTGAAAAGCAGAGATAAAAAGAATTTAATACAATAATTTCTTAGGGGGAAGACAGATGGCAAGATGGGATAACTTAAAGGAATGGCATAAATTTGTCATTATGATATTAGTATTCACAGGTGCATACTTCCTTCCAGTAAATAGCCCTAGACTACAAGGAGCAGTTATAGAATCCTATAGCATGCTCCATGAATATGCTAGAGAACACGTGATTCTATGTCTAGTGCCTGCTCTTTTTATTGCGGGAGCAGTGGCCGTATTTATCTCTAAGGATGCGGTAATAAAGTATTTTGGGCCAAAGGCAAAGAAATGGATCGCTTACTCAGTAGCAGCTGTTTCTGGATCAATATTAGCAGTTTGTTCTTGTACGGTGTTGCCACTATTTGCTGGTATCTATAAGAAGGGGGCAGGGCTAGGTCCAGCCACGGCATTTTTATACTCAGGACCCGCTATCAATGTATTGGCAATTGTTATTACTGCAAGGGTTCTTGGTACTGAAATGGGCATTGCCAGAGCATTAGGTGCCATACTCTTTAGTATCATCATTGGGCTCTTGATGCATCTTATCTTTAGTAAAGAAGAATCTGAGGATAAGAATGAAAATATGTTCAGCTATGAAAAAGAGGATACACGACCACTATGGAAATATGCAATCTACTTTTTCTCAATGGTAGGATTATTAGTATTTGCAAATTGGGGCAAGCCAATGGAGCCAGGAGGTCTATGGGCTACTATTTATAGTGGGAAGTGGATTGTATCTGGGATATTTCTAGCAATGGTGCTATATATCACATTTTTCTGGCTGAAAAGGGAGGAAAGAATGGAGTGGGTGGATTCCACCTGGACCTTTGCTAAGCAGATCCTACCACTACTCTTTTTCGGTGTTCTAATCGCTGGGTTGCTATTGGGAAGACCTAACTATGAAGGATTGATCCCTTCCATATGGGTAGAAAGGCTTGTAGGAGGAAATACTATTGGAGCAAACCTATTTGCATCCATAGCAGGTGCTTTTATGTATTTTGCTACGCTGACTGAAGTGCCTATTCTACAGGGACTACTGGGAGCTGGCATGGGGAAGGGTCCAGCATTAGCTCTACTTCTTGCAGGCCCCGCTCTATCACTTCCCAATATGCTGGTTATTCGACAGGTAATGGGAACCAAAAAAACATCAGTTTATGTACTTTTAGTTGTAGTTATGGCAACCATATCTGGAATAATATTTGGAACATTTTTCTAAGCAGCTAAAGCCACACATGTAGAGCAGATCAAAGATTGGTCTACTCTACATGTATGTTAGATGTATAAGGAGTTGAAAGAGGAGAGAGGTCCAAGGGTAAGATCATAACAAATACAATAAGTTGGGAGGATTACCCATGAAGAAAAAAGTAGCCTTTGTATGCATACATAATTCCTGCCGTTCCCAGATGGCTGAAGCTTGGGCAAAGAAACTAGGTAGTGATGTCCTAGAGGCTTACTCTGCAGGAACCGAGGAGTACCCTGAGGTTAAGCCAGGTGCTGTAGAGGTAATGGAGGAATCAGGGGTGGATATGAGTGAGCACTATCCAAAGCTTTTAAATGACATACCTGAGGAATTAGATATCTTGATTACCATGGGCTGTGGTGTAGAATGCCCATATGTTCCCTGTGATCATCGAGAAGATTGGGGATTAGAGGATCCATCAGGAGGCCCCATAGAGGGCTATAGGACTACCAGGGACATGATCAAGGAAAAGGTAGAGGACTTGGTTAAGAGAGTAAAGAATGAGAAAATATAAAAATAGCAAGGTAGTTTCTATAGTAGAAACTACCTTTCTATTAGAAAAAATTCAGTATAACAGAAATAAAAATGATCTTCAGATGGTTATTTTTTTCATTAGAGAGATTAAATTTTATATTAGGAAAAGCATAGCCAAGCACAAGACTTTTACTTGATAAACATCACACTTAATACATCACAATATTTAAAGGAATTACAATACTCAATTGATATATGAGTTTATGTTTTAAAGAATATATCTAAACATATCATATGTTTCAGATTCTATAGATTTCACCGAGGCAAGATTTGATTTATAATAAAAGTAGATGATAACATAATTGAAGATAAACCTATAGATATAAACAAACTAGATGGATATGAAGTTAATGAGGATGTCCCTTTAGAAGATGGTCAAATTTGTACTATGACTATTATTGTTAAAGACAGTCTGAATTTAGAACATCATTCAAGGAAGCAATGCACAAAAAGAACCTAGGTTTGATGAAAAAATATATTCACAAGATGGTACACTTCCTAGGTATAATTATGGGCACCATTTTTTTATTTCATTACCAACAATTGTATATGAAAACTCCTCTTGGCATTGGTTGACTATAGTAACTTTATTTAAATACATATAAAAACCCGGGCAAACAGAGTCGTTTGCCCCTACCCATGAGATAGATTGTAGGGGTGGACGACCTTGTCCATCCGATGGTGCGTACTCTTTATTTTATATGAAGCAAGAGATATTTTAATCAAAGGAGAAAATAATGAAAAAAGCAGTTAAAATTATTATAGGGATAAGTTTTATTTTTTACTTATTTGCATTAATAGTAGTATTATTTATAGACTCAAGAGGAACTGGATACGGTATGCCATTTGTTGCATATTTAAGGTTTTCAGTGAATATTATTCCCTTTAAAACTATAGGCTCATATATTAAGGCAATATTTAATGGAAGTATGAATCTAAATATTCCAATAAGAAATCTTGGTGGTAACTTCATTTTATTTTTACCAATGGCAGCCTTAAAGAGTAAAAATTCTTCGGGCTAAATTTCCCCTAATAATGTAGTGAA
>CAZHJK010000028.1:0-29141 GCA_964533275.1 uncultured Eubacteriaceae bacterium
CAATTCTTCCGGAACGCATTCAATGCGTTCCCTACAATAATGTTGGTATCTTTCAGAACACTTTCAATGTGTTCCCTACAATGTCGCTCTCATGTGGCGACTCTTACCACTATACTAGAATTCTTTCTCTTTGTCAATAACTTTTTTACCTGTAAAATATTTCTGTAAAATATTTCATGAATCTTCGGAACGACGAGGGCGTCGATCCCTACATTTGTTACTAGCAGGGTTCTTCTGTTCCCTGTTCCATTGCAACTGGTTATCGGTTATCGGTTATCAGTTATCAGGTATCTGGTATCTGGTATCTGGTATCTGGTATCTTGGGTTTTCCCAAGACAGCTTAACCATAATATCATCTCTATTACTCTTTGACAAGTGGTAATTTTTTCTTTTTATTATTCTTTCCATTATAAAGAATTCATCATAGTACATACGATGATAGTATACCTTTTTTAATTTTTATTTATACAGCTCTTTTTTAAATTTTTCTATTATTTTTTTCTCCAACCTTGAAATAGTCATTTGGGATACCCCTAGCTTATCTGCAATTTGACTTTGGGTCTTCATATTATAAAACCTATCCTTTACTATTTCCTTCTCTATATCATTAAGTTTGTCCATAGTCTTTATAAGGAAATCTTTATTATCAATCCCCTCAATATTCCTATCTGTCTCTCCTATCATATCTATTAGTGATAGCTCTTTATCATCTGAATGAACCTTATAGGTCATATCCAAAGATTTTGGAGCATATGCATAGCTACCTTCCATTGCTTCTATTACTTCCTCTGTAGTCACATCTAAATTCTTTGCAATATCATCTATAGTAGGAGTTCTCAATAATTTTTGTTGCAATTCTACCTTTGTTATATTAATTTTTTGAGAGAGATTTTGAATTCTTCTAGGAACACGGATTAACCATTCCTTATCTCTAAAATGTTTCTTAATTTCACCAATAATTGTGGGTGTAGCAAAACTAGCAAATTCATATCCTTTTGAAAGATCAAATCTTTCAATAGCATATATTAAACCCATACTAGCTACTTGGAATATATCCTCATAATCTGTACCCTTATTTATATATTTTTTTGATAATATTTCTGGAATATAAATAAATCTCTCAATTAATTCATTTCTAATATTAATATCCTTTGTTCTTTCATATTCTTCAAAGAGCTTATTTATATAAATTTTTTCTTCTAATACGGGGCTTTTCTGCCCATGAACTACCATTTCCTTTGCCATTTTAGGATTCCCCCAGGTTCTTGTACATTATAATTCTTGTCCCACAGCTTTTATTATTGTTGAATATTTCTACATCATCCATTAATGTCTTGATTATAAATAAACCTAATCCTCCCTCCCTAGGCTTAGTTAGATCAGGCTCTTTTAATTTATCATAATCAAATCCTTCTCCACCGTCTCTAATTTCTATTCTGAGTTTGTCCTTTAAAACTGAAAATTCTATAGAATAGTTACAATCGTTACCACAGCCATGCTTTATCGCATTAGTACAAGCCTCTGCAACAGCAACCTTTAAGTCTTCAATATCTTCAATATTAAATCCCATACGATTGGCTATACCTGATAGGGTTAAACGAGCTATGCTAACATATTCTGGTGCGTTAGGCAGAGTTAGGGATATTATATCCCCTGTTTCAATATGATTCTCATTATTATGAATTAATTGCTCTCGCATCATTTCAATCCTCCCATATTATTCTACAATAAATATTTTATCTAATCCTGTGATTTTCAGCAGTTTTCTTACATTTGGCTGTAGATTTTTAAGTATAAGTACTTTTTCTTTGTCTGACATTTTTCCCCGTAAACCTATAAGAGCTCCCAGTCCCGTACTGTCAATATATTGTAAGGAAGTACCATCGATTTCTATATCAGTCATATGCTCTTCTAATAGCTGATGCATTCTATCCTTAAAATTATTAACAGTATAAACATCGGCTTCTCCTTCTAATTGAATTATCCACCTATTCTTTTCATGATCAAATTGATCTTTTATTTGTAATATCAATTATTTATCCTCCTATCCAGGACGACTAAAGGTGCGCCCCTACATTTCTTTCCCACTGGCGACCATAGGTACGCCCTACAATACTATTTTTTGTTTCTCTTTAATAAGCCAGTTGCACTTTTGACTCCTTGACCTAGATTTACTAAACCCATTAAAGGTAAAATAACATTATCCTTGCTTAATTGTACGGTTTCTTCTACCATCTGAGTAGTATTATTTAAAGATTCTATTGCTTCATTTATTTCATCCATATCTTTAACTATATCATCAGTGATTGATGTTGCATTTTTGCTAATAGTTTTTATTTCATTAGTAATAGCATGAATATTTTCTGAATTTGCTCCTACCACCGTCCTTAATTGCTCCATAGTTCTATTTAATCCCTGTAATACTCCCACTAGATATATGGTTAAAACTAAAAAACTTAATGCTACTATAAATACCGCTACCTGCCATAATTCTACTAGCATAATTTCCCCCCTTATTATTTTTAACGGGCACTATAGAGTGCCCTAGTTTACTCCTTAGTCTACTCTTCGCTACCCTCAACAATTTCTTCTATATCTTCTTCAATATCCTCAACAATCTCTTCTGCTTGTTCTTCTAATTTTTTCTTACCCTTTGCAACCTTTTCTTTAATAACTTGAGACTTCTCCTTAATAAACTCTACCTTTTCTTGGGTAAGATCCTTGGTTTCATCAAGCTTAACCTTCAAGGCATCCTTGGTTTCCCCCACCTTATTAACCATTTGATCCTTGTATTCATTTATTTGATTTGCAGCTAAGTCTCCCTTTTCTGCTATATTTTCCTGTAAATCTTGACCCTTTTCCTTTAATATTTTTCTTGTCTCTTCTCCCGATTGAGGTGCAAATAGAAGTCCCACTACTCCGCCTATAAGTCCACCGAAAAACATACCCTGCCAAAAATTATTTCTATCTGATTTGGACATACCTATCCCTCCTAATTTTTATTATATTCCGTTTAATACCCTAAAAAGTTAATACTAAAACATCTAATATTAACTACTACATTATATTTTAGTAACAAGAAAGGGTGCAAAAATTGAAAATTCTAATATATACTTAATATCTACCTCTCCTCTCCGAATTTATCTTCAATTAATGCCACCAAACTCTCTATTGCTTTTTCTTCATCTGGCCCAATAGCTTCTATAATAATCTCTGTTCCCACCGAAATACCTGTTGCCATAATTCCCATAATGCTTTTGGCATTTATTCTATTGCCATCCTTTACTACGAATATATCCGATTTAAATTTATTTGCTTCCTGGATAAACATTGTTGCAGGTCTTGCATGCAATCCCTTTAAATTTTTTATTGTTATTGTCCTTCTCATAGTATCCTCCTACATTGTTTTTATATTTAATGTGTTTAGTTTTTTTATTATCATATCTTTTATCTCATCTGGGTTTGTCAGAGAAAGTGCCTCTTGTGCTATATTCTGTGCCTGCTTTAATGTTACACTGCGAATAATCTCTTTTATTTGGGGAATAGATTGAGGACTCATGCTAAATTCCCTAAGCCCAAATCCCAATAAAATTAAGATACTCATGGGATCTCCTGCCATTTCTCCACACATTCCTATAGTGATGCCCCTATGTTTTGATATATCTATAATGTTTTTTATTAACCGTAGAATGGCTGGATGAAAGGGCTGGTATAAATAGGACACATTTTCATTTATTCTATCTACTGCAAGGGTATATTGACATAAATCATTTGTCCCAATACTGAAAAATTCTACCTCTCTGGCAATAATATCTGCGGTTAATGCAGCCGATGGAGTCTCTATCATTATGCCTACTTTAATATCCATATCATAGGGAATATTTTTTGCATCTAGCTCTTTCTTTGCTTCTTCTAATAATGCATTAGCCTGCTTAACTTCATCTATCCCTGTAATCATCGGATACATTATAGAGGCTTGACCAAATACACTTGCCCGTAAAATCGCCCTTAGCTGTTCCTTAAATATTTCCTCTTCTCCTAGGGATAATCGAATGGCTCTAAATCCTAAGAATGGATTTTTCTCCTGGGGGAGATTAAGGCAACTAGTACTTTTATCCCCACCAATATCTAGTGTTCTAATAATAATAGGCTTCCCCTTCATTCTTAGTAATACATCCCTATATGCTCTAAATTGTTCTTCCTCAGAGGGGTATGTATCCCTATTCATGTATAGGAATTCAGTTCTATATAAACCTATCCCCTGTCCCCCATTATTTATTACTCCATCCACTTCCTTTGGCATCCCAATATTTCCCGTTATCTTTACCCTATGTCCGTCCTTGGTTTCAGCCGGTAAATCCTTTAATTTCTGTAGTTCTTTTATATATAAATTATATTCTTCTATCTTTTTTCTATACTTATCAATCATTTCCTCCTTAGGATTTACAAAAATCCTTCCTGCTACACCATCTAGTATAATTAAATCTCCTGCCTTTACCTGGGAAGTTATGTTTCCTGCTCCTAGTACGGCTGGTATTTCAATGCTTTTTGCCATAATAGCAATATGGGAGGTCACTCCTCCTATGTCTGTCCCAAATCCTAATACCTTCTCTTTATTTAATTGCATTGTATCTGATGGTGAAAGATCATGGGCAATAATTATTGATTCCTCATCTATAGACCCTAGATCAAAGGATTGAATTCCTAATAAATTTTTAATTATTCTCGTTCCCACATCCTTAATATCTGCTGCCCTTTCCTTTATATATTCATCCTTCATATTATCAAAGACACAGGCAAACTTATGATATGTCTTTTTTGTTGCCAATGCAGCATTATCAAGCTGTGTCTCAATAATATACTTAATCTGTCCTATAAATTCTGGGTCCTCAAGTATTAAAAGTTGTGCCTTAAATATCATTGCTTCAGAACTTCCTAATTTAATGTAAGTTTTCTCTATAATGCTTTCTAATTGTTCCTTTGACTTCTCTACAGCTACCTGTAATTTTTCTAGCTCCGTTACTATTTCAGCCTTTTTAATTTTTTCTATGCTGACATTAATTTCTTGGTGATTAAGTACAAAGGCTTTTCCTATTGCAATGCCAGGAGATGCTCCAATTCCTATCATCTAATTTCTCCCTCCATTGTGCTTATTAATTATTGTATTAATTTTCTAATCTCTCTTTTTAATATTATCATATCCAAATTTTTTTTACTATTTGTAATTGTTTTCAGTTTAAGATATTATTGTTTTCACAAAATTAAAAATAAGCCAGAGTCTCTGACTTATTTTTATACTAAAGCTTTATTATTGTACTGTTACACTGTTTCACCACATCGATGTAATAATTCTTCCCATCTTTTATCTACCTCTGCTTGGAAGTCTTCTAATAAATGATTGTTCTCTGGTTTAAATAAATGGCTAAACCTGCCCTGTGGCTTTAAGAAGTCCTCCACTGGTCGTTTTTTTCTAGGCTTATAATTTAATTTCCATACTCCATCAATAACTTCAAACAATGGCCAATAGCATGTTTCTACTGCAAGTTTACAAAGTTCCATTAATTTTGGTGTGTCATATCTCCAACCCCGAGGGCATGGTGCTAAAACATTTAAAAATGTTGCCCCTTTTGTATATATTGCTTTTTCAGATTTTTCATAAAGATCCTTGAAGTTCCCAATTAGTGTAGATTGACCTACATATGGAATGTTATGGGCTGCCATAACTAGTGCAAGGTCCTTTCTGGATTGTTGCTTTCCATGAATTACTGTTCCATTTGGAGATGTCGTGGTATCTGCATATTTAGGTGTAGCTGAGGATCTTTGTATTCCTGTATTCATATAGGCACCATTATCATAGCATACATATACCATATCATGCCCTCTTTCCATCGCACCGGAAAGGGATTGAAGCCCTATATCATAGGTTCCACCATCTCCACCAAAGGTAATAAATTTAGTATCACCTTCGCCCAGCTTTCCCTTTCTCTTCATTGCTTTGTATGCCGCCTCTACACCCGAAACCGTAGCTGCTGCACTTTCAAAGGCACTATGGATAAAGGAATCCTTGTATGCTGTATAGGGATATATAAAGGTTGAAACCTCTAAGCATCCTGTAGCTGAGCCCACAACTGCATGATCCTCTTCCTTTAATGCCCTAAGCACTGTTCTAACTACAGGAGGAGCACCACAACCTGCACACATTCTATGTCCACCAGTTAATCTTTCTGGTTTGCTCATTACTTCTTTAAACTTATATGCCATTCTTTACACCTCCTACTCTCTTATGCCTAAATAGTTGTATACTTTATCTGCCTTACCTGAGCTCACTATTTTACTAAGGTGATCATAAACCTTCAAAATATCATCGGTTCTAACATCTTTTCCACCTAGTCCATATATATAGCTAATCATTTTCACAGTATTTCCAATATCATATAATGCACTTCTTATTTCAGTAAATACAGGACCACCGGCTGTTGAGAAGGATTCTGCTTTGTCCATTACAGCTACTGCCTTAACATTCTTTAAGGCATTCATAATTTCCTGTGCTGGGAATGGCCTAAACATTCTAATCTTTAAAAGTCCTGCTTTAACACCCTTTTCTCTTAATTCATCCACAACAACCTTTGCAGTTCCAGCCGTGGAATTTAATATAACTATTGCTATTTCAGCATCTTCTAGTTTATATTCTTCAAAATATCCGTATTTTCTACCGGTCATTTTTTCAAAATCAGCTGCTACTTCTAAAATAACCTTTTTAGCATTTTCCATTGCTACAGCCTGTTGATACTTATGTTCGAAATAATAGGGTGGCATATCTAATGGTCCTACCGCCATAGGATTATCACTATCTAATAGATAATTCTCCGGTTTGTATTCTCCCACAAATTTTACTATCTTTTCATCCTCAATTAATTCAATATTTTCAATAGCATGGCTTGTAATAAATCCATCCTGACATACCATAACAGGCAGCTTTACATCTTTATGCTCGGCGATTTTAAATGCCTGAATAAAATTATCATATGCCTCTTGATTACTTTCTGAATAGATTTGAATCCAGCCTGAATCCCTAGCGCCCATGGTATCACTATGATCATTATGAATATTAATTGGACCGGATAATGCTCTATTCACTGCTGCTAAAACTATTGGTAATCTACTGGAGGATGCAATATATAGCATTTCCCACATTAATGCCAATCCATTAGCTGAAGTTGCTGTACAAGTCCTAGCCCCTGCAGAGGATGAACCAATACATGCACTCATTGCACTATGCTCACTTTCTACTGCAACAAACTCTGTATCCACAGTTCCATTGGCAACAAATTGTGAAAAGTATTGAGGGATCTCAGTAGATGGTGTAATTGGGAATGCTGCCATTACATCAGGATTTATCTGCTTCATTGCTGTTGCAATTGCCTCGTTACCACTTAATCTTTCTCTAATTGCCATTTACTTTCCCTCCTCGCTTCCTTCTTCTACGAACTTGATTGCTTCAAAGGGACAAACCGCGACGCAAACTCCACAGCCCTTGCAATGATCGTAGTCAAAGTCTAATCTTTTTCCATCTTTTACTGGTATTGATGTATCTGGACAGGTTGGTGGGCAAAGCATACATTGAGTACACTTATCCTCTAACCATATTGGCTTCATTGAACGCCAATCACCCGTCTTAAAATTATGGGCACTTCCTGCTTCATAAACCTCTCCAGCTGGAGATAATTCATGCCAAAGAGCATCTGCATTATATTTATATTTTTTCTTACCCAATGCCCTTCACCTCCTGCATAGCCTTTTTGATTGCTTTCATATTTCCATCAATAACTTCAGGTTTTGTTGCGAATTTATGAGCAAAGGATTCTTCCATTGATTTAATAAACTTTTCTTCATCCATAATACCTGAAACCTTAACGATCGCACCAAGCATTGGTGTATTTGGAAAATATCTGCCAAGAGTTGACATGGAAACTTCCTTTGCATCGATGGTATAAACCTTTCCTGAATAATCCTTTAAAAATGGCTTTACCTCTTCTGGGGATTTTTGTGTATTAATCACAATGCCCCCATCTTTCTTAAGTCCTGCAGTAACATCTACTGCCTTAAGTAATGATTCATCTACTACTACTACATAGTCTGGCTCATAAATATTGCTATGAATGGTAATTCTATCATCACTAATCCTATTATAGGCTGTAATGGGAGCTCCCATTCTTTCTGGTCCATACTCTGGAAATCCTTGTATGTATTTCCCAGTATCAAAGGCAGCATCTGCTAATAATAAAGAAGCAGTCTTTGCACCTTGTCCACCTCGTCCATGCCATCGGATTTCAACCATGTTACCCATAAACCTTCCTCCCTTCATAAATAAGAATCTTTTGGTACATATTTTATATTTTTAAACATAATCTTTTTTTTATTCTTAATCTCCCAAATTAAAAAAACCTGACTTATTTAAAAGTCAGATTCTATAATATACTTTTTACAATTATCATTAAAATTATGCCTGGAATTCCTAAAAACCCTACAATTAATGCACTTATTGGATTAATCGCCAAGGAAAAGTCAAAAAAACCACCAATTAGATTTATAACTAATAAAAATATTCCCCCTACTATGCCATTAAATAATAAAAGTCCTATCCACTTTAAAGGCTTTCTAAATGCTTTATAGAGTCCATAACCTACTATATATATTAATATAAGTCCAAATCCATATGCTAATATAACTTCCATTTCCAAACCTAATCCCATTATATCACCCCATATTTTATAACCATTGTCCTGCTATAATCATATTAATGGAGTATTATTTTTATGTATGTTTTATTTTTTTTTACTATATAAAAAATTAGTGTTAGCAACATGTTAAAGAACTGATAAATGACCGATAATTAACTTTTTTATATTATTATTGCCTAATTATTTCGTTTACTCTGTCGATAACTTGAGAAATTGTCACCGTAGGAAACATATGTTAAATAATAATTCTAGAATACGCGCATTTATTCCACACCTATTAACATGGGACCCCTGCATCCTCTGGACTCCTCTTTAATAAGGACAAATAAATCTATTTGACTTTCACCTTAAGATTTTACCAGATGGTGCTATTCTATATAAATAGGCTTTCGTAGCATAAACGCTTAAGCATTCCCTTGATGTAGAAATGTTATTTGAAACCACAGAAAAAACTGGTGAATTTGTAAAAGCTAATTAAATATCAATTAGCGAGAGGAATATATTTATTTTTAAATTATTAATTTTTCTTCTCATTTTTTTATATTAAATACCCTTTTTCATTACTCAATATAACATTTTTTCTATTTTAACTTAGTAGATTCTGATTTTTTATAATTACTTACAATTAGATAAAAACTCATCTAGCAATCTATATAAATACCAATTTTATTAATAATGGAATTCCTATAACTATAATTATAAGCCGCATCATTTGTATGGTTGCTACTTTAATAACATTTACATTATACTCTTCTGCAATCATTACTATTTCTGAAGCTCCAGCCGGAAGAGAACTTAAATAAGATTCTGCTAAATCCCAGTCGCAAAATCTATGGAGCAAATATGTTAACAAAAGTGTCATTATGGAAATACCGAATATTACGAATGTAATAGCTACCAAAATATTACTTAACCCCATGATAGTGTCATATGTAATGCCAAGTCCTATGTAACAGCCCATTAGTACCTGAACCCCGCATTTAATGGGGGTAGGTACTTCTATTTTATTTTTGATTATGAGCTGTGCAACTACTGTCCCTAATAAAGAGCCTACCATAGCACCAGCAGGTATATTAAAAAAATTTAATAATAACCCACCTATTATAGCTGTTATTATTACTAAATATTTTTCTTTTTGCAATTTTTATTCACCTCTTCTCTATCACTTATTTTCTTCAATAATTTAGTTAATGGCATTAAGCATAATAACACGAATTGATTTCTAACAATATGTACTACTATTACCTTTTCTGTTTGGGCATTAAGACTTTCAGACAGTAAAATCATTTCTGTTTGTCCTCCTGGTGTTGTTGACAAAATACATGAAAGTATATCCCATCCTAGTATATGACTAAGTAATGTACCTAGTGCTAATGCTACCAATATATATGTTGCACATGATATTATAATTGGTTTTATAAGTTTCTCAAAATCCACAAACATTTCTTTTGTAAACCTAGATCCCACAATCAAGCCCACTATTATTTGCATTGCAAGCTTCATCCAATCAGGCTTTTCCATAATTATGCCGAAGAAAATTTGAAATAAACCTACTGTGATTAATGACCCAATTAATACACCTGCAGGTATTTTAAATAGATAACCTATATAAGCTCCTGTTCCTCCTATACCTAATAATATAATGAGTTGGTGTACATAATCAATATTCAATAATTATCCCCCTATAATACTCTATAATTTAAAAAATAATTTAATGACTACAAAAACTGACTTTAATTTTATTTAAGTATTTAATAAAAAATATTAATAAGACCAGTTTCAACTGGTCTTTAGTCATCTTTATAATGTTTATGATATTTAGCGCTTTCTTTATAAAGATATTTAAATGTATTAATTCTTAATTAAGGATATAACAATTATATACTTATATTTATAACAATACATAATACATTGAGACAAGATAATGTTAATTTACTTTCAGAAAATGAATTTAGTTCTACTGGTGTAGCGGTATACTCTATTTTCTGGATCTTTCTTTGGGAATTCATAACAATCATGCGACTCATGCGACTGTATATCCCTATTTCTCCTTCAAATCTATTTATGGCCTTTTGATATATAAACTCTCTGTCCTTTGAACTATTTCCCCTTGTAAGGACATATCTCATCCTTTCATGAGGTTTTATCCCTAATATTTCATCAGATAGAAATATACATTGTTTGGTGGATTTATTGCTATAATTGGTTCTTTTATAATTGACTACGCCAAAGATAGTAGATAGATTTTTTTATTGAACCATTCGCTCTACATACCAATTTTTCTTTCTTTCTTTACTGGATAAGATACTTTCATTTACCTAAAGATTCTATTAAATTTTTTACTATTGATACTCCTACTTTATTTAATGTCTTTCGTAATTTTCTATAAAAAAAAACAGCTATGTATTCTTTGTTATTACTAGTTCCTCTAGATTTTTATAATATTCCTTAGTGATTATTCTATTATATGCTATATAATATCCATGAGAATAGATCCTTTCATAATGTATGTTTTTGTTTGATATACTAAATCATAACATATGGAGCTATTCTCTTTTATTTTTTTCCTACAGTAATTTTACACTAAGTTGAGACAAACTTTCATTATTTCATTGAAATAGCAATGTCTTGTATCATTTCCAATGTAGGATTAATTTTTTCATTATCGCATACTAGAATAATTAAATCTATTAGATCTACCTTTGCATTTTTAGAAACTTGCTCAAATAATGGGAGAAAATTCGAATGAAAGCCTGTATATCCATATATAATATCTAACATCTCAAGACCTGAATATTTTTTTATAAGTGGCTTAACTAATTCTGTACCACAATCTAATAGAAATCGTAAATTAATAGGTATATCATAACCACTTTTTTTCAATACTGCTACTAAAATTTCTAATTGTGCATTTCCCGCACTTCTACCAAGACCTCGTAAGCTTGCATCAATAAAGTCAGCTCCTTCCTCAATTGCTACTAATGCATTAGCAATTGCCAGTCGTAAATTATCATGAGCATGGAACCCTATCTTTACTGTCACAGCATTTTTTAGTTCAGATATGTATTTTTTTACATCATTAGGTATAAGTGCACCTGCCGAATCCATAATATGCACTACATCAACACCGAAATCTTCTAATTTTTTTGCTTCCTGTGATAATTCATACGGTGACATAGCATACGCTTTCATAAGACTAAAGTGTACCTTTAATCCAACATCTTTTGAATATTTTATAAATGATTTTGCTTTATCTACTGAACCCACATTTGAACCAATTCTAATAAAATTCATATTATACCTACACAAATTATCAATATCACTAGTTTCCCCTATAGTTGGGAGAAAAAATGTACCTATATTAGCCTTAGAGGCTAATTCTTTAACTGATTCCAGATACTCTATATCTGTAGCTGCTGCTAACTTCAAATCTTTTCTTAAAGATCCAGGTCCCATAGGATGCCCAATTTCAATATATTTAACACCAGAATCAATTAGTCTTTTAGTAATTTGCTTCGTATGTTCTTTGTTAAAATTTAAATCTATAGCATGATTACCATCTCTTAAAGTACAATCTAAAATATTAAACATTTTATATTTCCTCTTTTCTAAGACAGAATTTATATTTTAAAAACTAAAAATTTTCCTTTATACTTTTATTTTTATAATCTTTTCTTTTAATTTTATTAAACAATTTTATAATTAACGGTAATAAAACCATTATTATAGTTATACCTAGTAAGACACCTGAAATTGGTCTTGAGAAAAACATTAATAGGTCTCCTTTAAATAGTATAATCGATTGTCTAAAAGACCTTTCTAATAGATTCCCTAAAACTAAGGCTAAAACTATTGGTGTAAGGGGAAATTTAAACTTTTTTAAAAAATACCCAAGTATACCAAAAGCTACAGTAAGTCCTACATGAAACATACTATTTCTTAGACAGTAGGCGCCTATTAAAATAAAAGCAAGTACAACTGCATTTAAAATTGGTTTTTTTACAGCAAGAATTTTTACAATTGCAGGTAAAGCAAGTATAGCAATTAAAAATAAAAATATATTTCCTATATACATACTTGCTACTAATCCCCACACAAAATCTGGATTAGTTTCAAAAATTTGTGGTCCAGGTCTCAATCCAAACATCATAAGTGCTCCAAGCATCATCGCAGTGGCGCCAGAACCTGGTACACCAAGTGTAATAAGTGGGACCATTGCACCAATAGAAGCAGCATTATTAGCTGACTCAGGAGCTGCAACTCCTTCTATTACACCTGTTCCAAACTTCTCTCCACGCTTAGACAATTTTTTTGCTGTGCTATATCCTAAAAAAGAGCCAATAGTTGCGCCAGCCCCTGGTAGCACTCCGATTAAGAAACCTAGACCAGTACTTCTAAGAATATGACTCATACTAATTTTAATATCTTCCTTAGTTGGAAATTGTTTGCGAAAAGAAAGTTCTTTTTTATCTATGATAATCGACTGGTCATTATCACTAAGTATCATTATTTCCGCTATACCGAAAAGCCCCATAGCAGCTGGAATAAAATCAATCCCCTCATATAATTCAAGTATTCCGAAAGTAAACCGTTCTAAACCAATGACAGAATCCAGTCCTATTGTTGCTAAAAAAAGACCCAAGAATGCTGAAATATAACCTTTAATAGGAAAATCACCTGTCATTCCACCTATTGAAGTTAAACCTAGGGCCATAAGTGCAAAATATTCTGGAGGTCCAAAGGTAATTGCAAACTTAGCAAGTAATGGTGCAAAAAAAGTGTATATTATTACTGATATACTACCTCCTATAATAGAGGCAAATGCTGCCATACCTAAAGCTTTTCCGGCTTGACCTTTTTTAGCAAGTGGATAACCATCTATTGCCGTCATTACAGCAGCTGAATCTCCAGGAGTATTAATTGTAATAGCGGTAATTGAACCACCATACATTCCTCCATAGTAAATCCCACATAGCATTACAATACCTGCAATAGGATTCATACCATAAGTAATTGGAAGTAAAATTGCTATCCCAGCAGATGCACCTAAACCAGGCAAAGCTCCTATTATTGCACCAAGTATCACTCCTAATAATGTATAAATGAGATAGATAGGACTTAAAATAGTCTCAAACCCCATAAATAAATTTTGTAATATTTCCATTTAATCATCTCCTATAAATAATTAAATAATCCCATTGGCATATGAACTTTTAGCCCAACCACAAAAATCAGATACAGAACTATAGGAGTTAATATAGTTAGTGAAATCACTACTTTTAGACGATTTTCTCCTAATAAAAAAGCAATAGCTCCTGTCATAAGTCCAAGTGATGGAATTAATCCAATTATTTGTGTAAAAAAAATACAAAGGACCGAACTGCCTATTATGATAATTACTTTATTTAATTCTTTTTTTGTTATTTCAAAAAAATCATCTTTAGACTTTTTATTTTTTAAAAATGAAGTTATTATTAAACCTAAAGCTAATAATGCTATAATAATTCCTAACCATAGTGGAAAGAATCCAGGTCCTGGTAATCCATTACGCACATATTCTAATTTAGAAGAACCCACTATAATTAAAATTCCTAATATGAAAAATACAAACCCTGTAATTTTATTGACTTTACGCATAAAAGTAAACACCTCTTTTTTTTTTGAAATATAGTTTTAAAATTATTGATCAAGCTACCATATTCAATTGATAACTTGATCAATTAAACGAATAAACTATACTCACCAACTGTGTTTCATTTTAAATTTAGTAATATTAACAAATAATTAATTGTGTAAAAGGAATTGTATTGTACGACTATTTATAAGTTAAAAATATTAATAACTATATCTTTAAATTATTCTATAAACTTCATATATTCTTCATATATACCGCTTATATTAGGAGACTCCTCTCCATATTGTTCTGCATTTCTATACTTATCGATCATAGAATTTTCTTTCAAATAATCTTTCCATTCTTGTGTTTGAGTAGCTTTATAGAATAAATCTTCTAAATAGGATATTTCTTCCTCACCAATTCCCAATGGTGCAACTAGTCCACGATTCTGAGCAAGCTCTACATCAATTCCTGATTCAATTAATGTTGGTAGGTCTGGATAGTCATCTACTCTTGTACCTGTTGTAGTAGCTAAGGGAATAAATTCTCCAGATTCCATTTGTACTAAAGCTTCAGATGGTCCTAAAAATGCAATATCAACATGCCCTCCGAGAAGTGCTGTAATTACCTCACCGCTACCATCAAAAGGTATATAATCTATATCTATTCCAGCACTATTTTTAATAGCATAGAAAGAAAGGGCATCTTCTCCTTGTGTAGATGTTCCTGCAGCTGTAATTTCACCAGGATTCTCTTTTGCATAATTTAATAATTCTTCAAAAGTTTTATAATCCGATTTTGAATTAGCAACCACAAATAAAGGGTCTTGACACATAAGAGAAATATGTTGAAAATCTTTGTAAGAAACTGGAGATTGACCTGCGAGAGGTACAGCATAGAAGCTAGAATTTGTTATTGAAAGTACATAAGGATCTCCTTTTTGTTCTGATACAAATGAATAACCAATTGTACCTGAACCACCTTCCTTATTAATTACTACTATAGGTTGAGGACATAGATCATTCTCTGCTATAACATTAGCAACAGTTCTTGCAAAAATATCACTTCCACCTCCTGCACCACTAGGACAATAAAGTTCTATAGGCTTAGTCGGATAATCAACTGCTCCTTCTATAGAGCTTTCTGGACTTTCATCAGAAGTCCCAGCTGTATCTGTATTACATCCGAGTAAAGATATTACAAATAGACAAACCAATATAATCCCTAAATACTTAAACTTTTTCATTATTACACCCCTTTGTATTTATTTATCTTTAAATCTTTAAATCTTTAAAATTCTAAATGTTTTCATACAATACATATTCCCTTTACATATTTATGTTATTTTTTATGTACTCTTTGGTTGCATTTTTCTTAGTAACTTTAATGCTCTCTCAGGATTGTAGAAACCGCATACACATGGTGTTCCTATTTTTACTGAACCAGCTTCTGGAGTCATTTCCCCTTTTTTTACTTTATCAATAACATTCTCTACTAAACTCGCAGAAATGAGTCCATGACCACACATAGTCACAAATTCCAAAATTTCTTCACTTGGAAGTTTTTCTTTTTTACCCCATATATCAAGTGATAAATTAACTGAATGTGGCTTAATATTAATTCCCTTACACATCTCTATAATATCATCGATTGGGCCTTGTAAAGCAACCGATAAACCTAAATCCATACCCTTAACTTTTTTTATAGCTTCCCAAGCTTTTATTTTACTGTTGAAATTAGCTCTAATTCTAGGTACATTAGTTAAGTTTGCACGAATTATTTCTTTTGTAACACCAGAAAGAACTGTACCTGTTTCATTTGAGCCAATGTTTGATGGCCCTAGTTTCCATAATAAATCAAGTACTTTTTCTATTTTAGGTATTGCCCCCTCATTATTTATATCAGCTGCTGAAGTAACCAAAATAATATAATCTTCACGAAGATCTTGTGGGTTCCCACGACGATGCAGTGAATGTGTCAAATTAATTCACTCCTTTCTCATTACGTGATATTTTAAATGGTCTCCCCAACCCAAGATTAACTTTACCATTCATTCTGGGAGGCATATTTAGTTCATCTAATATTGGCAAAACAGGAATAGAATAATCATCATCAAAGCAACAAATTAAATCCAGTGAAAATACAGTTTCTATCTCATTAGCTATATTTTTAATAACATTTAATATTTCTTTTGTTTTTTCAAAAGGTATTGTGAATTCAATTATTGCGGATAATATTAACTCATTCCTATATTCTGCTTTGAATTCTCCTGTATTTGCATCAGCCATTAATTGAGTAAGTGGATTATTTTTTTCATATTTAATGCCACTTTTAGAAAGAGCAATGCAAACTTTTTCTATATCGACTACCTTTGTACCCACATATGGGCGCCCCATTTCTACGGCAATACCAATTTCACCTCTGCATACACGTCCTGTAACATCATTTGTTTTTACTTCCTCTGTTCCACGGCCCGAAATTTTAGTAGCCTTATGTGTAGTTGCAGGGTCACTAAAAAATCTTCTAATTTCTCTCTCTGAGTTAATACATTCTTCAGGTTCATAAATTGCCTTAGTAGGGCACTTAATTACCTCATTCCTAATACAATTTCCACATTCGAAACAACTTTCTTGATTGATAACAGCTAACTTATCGACTATAGAAATTGCATCTGACGGGCAAAACGGAACACAAATACCACAACCAATACATTTATTTTTGTCTATTTTCATAAGCTCCTCCTTACATTTACTGCTAATTTTGAATCTTATATTCTTTTTCATATATTTGATTTTCTAATGTTAATATTTTATATATTCACCCCCCATAAATCATTCATAAAACCCTATGTGTACCGGTTAACAAAAAGCATAAAAACACCTCCAAATTTAATTATAGTTTATCCTTTGTAAAAATTTGTTCAGTTGATTTTCTTTCATTTAGCTGTCCTTCAAGCTTAATAATTTTAGCTTTATATGGAAATCCCGTTTTTATTCTCTCAACTAGAAGTTCTGTTGCCATTATTCCTGTTTCATATAAGGGTTGAGTAACTGTTGTAATCCCTGGTTCAATAAGGGAAGCCCAATTCCATGCATCATAACCACAAAGACCTAACTGTGCAGGAATCTTCACATTCATATTTTGTAATACTTTAATTGTTTTATGTAGTATTTCAGCATCACAAGCCATAACAGCTATACGTTCATCGTGATAAGATTTAAAGAACTGTTGAATTTCTTCTTTAATATTAGAGTGAATTTTTTCACTAATGCGTGGGAACCTATCCACTCTTGCAATGAATTTAGATACTTCTTTTGTAAAATGTTGATTAGCAAATTCAATAAATGCTTGCTCTCTCCATGTTTTAGTGCTTATTTCTAAGGTATTATCAGTAATGAACATAATTTTTTTATAACCATTATCCCACATATGTTTTAGTGCCTTCTTTACGAGAGAAAAATGGTCAATAAAAACAGCATCATGCATCCAACCATCTTGAAAACGGTTAGCCATAACTATTGGAATATTTTTATTATATACATTATAATAAAAATCAAAATTTGTGCTTGTCGGGCTTAGAATTATACCATCTACTTGTTGATCAATACATGCCCGAAGATATTCCTTTTCCCTTTCTATATCATTATAGCTATTATAAATAATAAAACTATAGCCATTATCGAAGCAAGCATCTGAAATGCCTCTAACAAGTAATGAAACTAATTGATTATCTAAACTATGAATTATAACACCAATCAATTTACTTTCCTTTGATCTTAGGCTACGTGCAATAGTATTAGGGCGATAGTTAAGTTCATCTATAATATCTGAAATCCTTTTACATGTTTCCTCAGACATATACTCGCATTTATTGTTTAAAAACCGAGATATTGTTGTTTTAGACACACCAGCTTTTTCTGCTATATCTTTAATTGTTATTTTCTGTTTTTCCATGAAAAATGCTCCTTGTACAATAATTATTAAAAAATTGTTATAATAGATAGACGCAATTAGTTAATATCATAATTTTATATGCTGGTTTGAAATAGTGTTTTGTTGTGATGACTTGTAGCTATTATAGTTTATCGGTATAGTTTATCGGTATAGTTTATCGGTATAGTTTATCGGTTAACTTAAATTTATCATACTATTTTGAATATTATATGTCAAGAGTTTTTTTGTATTTCTTAATTTAATTTTATTTATTCTTTATTTTTTTATTATCAAACTAATTACCTTCTAAAACTCTCCACCGTATTATTTGAAAACTAATCCACCTTTAACATATAATTATCCTTTAAATATATATTAATGGTGAGTGAAGTTAATAAGATTAGATCAAAAGCTGAAGTATCAATTATATAGTGTAATCAAGAAAATAAAAAATACTGGACCAAAATCAGATGAATAGGTTATTAGAAAGATTAATTCTCATCTATAATTAACCTTATAGCTACCAAACTCCTTGGGAATTACTTAGGATGCACTTTCATTGACTAGCGTCGAGGACAGCTTGGCTAGTCACGCTCCTATAATAGTAGACGGTTAACAACTAGCTAACCGTCTATTTGTGTATAACATCCTATTTATTTTCCTTAAGAAAATCAAAGGCAAATTGTGCATATAGTGCAGATCCTCTATGCAAAACATCCTCATCTACAGTAAATTCGCTATGGTGATTGGAATACACAATACCTTTTTCCTTATTTAAACAACCTAAAAATCCATAAAATCCTGGAACCTTCTCCATTAGAAAAGCGAAATCCTCTGAACCCATTAGCTTATTCATAGGAGCAAGGGATTCTTCACCATATAATTTAATAGCAGCATTTTGTGCTATACGATTAATGTGTTCATGTTCATTAATGATAGGTCCCGGCAGATATGAATATTCAAGTGTTGCTTCACATCCAAGAGCTTTTGCAGTATTTGTGATAATTTCTCTTAAATCGGCTTCTATTTGTCCCCTTAGCTCACGGGAATAGGTACGAATAGTTCCTTCCATGTCAACATTATCTGCTATAATATTAAACCTATTTCCACCATTGATTTTACCAACAGTTACCACCAATGGATTGGTTGGATCATTTACTCTGCTTACATAGGTCTGGATATTCATTACAATAGAGGAAGCAGCTACTACAGCATCCTTACCTAAATGAGGAGCAGAACCATGGCTAGACACACCTTTTACATTTAACTTAAAGGTATCACAGGAAGCCATTCTATCTCCTGATTCAAAATTAATAAAGGGTGCATCAACTGTTCCCCATACATGCATTCCGAATACCGCATCAACATCATCTAAATAACCTTTTTCTACATAATACTTTGCACCCTGTGCAGTTTCTTCTGCAGCTTGGAAAATAAGTTTAATGTCACCTTCTAATTCATCCTTTAATTCTACAAGGATTTTAGCAGCCCCTAAAAGCATTGACATATGAGCATCATGGCCACAGGCATGCATCTTTCCAGGATGGGTAGATGCAAAGGGTAGCCCTGTTTTTTCTTCAACAGGAAGGGCATCAATATCAGCACGAAGCATTACAGTTTTCCCAGGCTTTCCTCCCTTAATCAAACCTAAAAGTCCTGTATAGTCAGGGAAGGTAGTTACCTCAATTCCCATGTTTTCAAGATCTTCCACTAAATTCTTAGTGGTCTTTACTTCTTCATGACTAAGCTCTGGAATACTATGATAGAATCTTCTTCTTTCTATTATATAATCATTATATTTTTTAGCTAATTCTTTTATATTCACTATTTTACCTCCTAGTATATTGTGATTTATAAATTTGCCTAGATAGACTCCTACCTAGGCAAATTTAATAGCTTTGAGACTTTCGTCTATTATTTTGTTTTTATAGAAGGTTTGCAAAAACTCCTGCAATAATTACTGAAGTTATTGTTACTGAAACAAATCCGCCTACCAACATCATTGGAAGCATTTTTCCCATTAGAAACTCTTTTTCCTCTGGAGTATTTGCCATTGCATTACAAACCTCTTCAGTGATAACAGCATTTGGAGGGAACCCATAAAGCGATGTTAGGGAAACGGCAAAGGCCATGTTCCAGCTAACTCCAAAGAACTTCCCTGCAATAATGGACATTATAGCCATACCAGTCACACCTAAAACGATTATAATCGCCATAGGTCCAATGGCTGCTCCTAGGATTTCTGGAGTGGCATCCTTTAAACCGGAGAATATATAAACCATTAGAATAAACATTAAAAATCCGTATGACTTTGCTTTGTTTAAGGAATCCTTATCTAAAAATCCTATTTCTGTAAATACAATACCTAATATCAGTGCCCATACTGCTTGATTTAATCCTGTAAAAGCACCTAATTTATTTGCAACCCATGCTACAAGCATTAGTTTTGCTAAAATAAGAGCTGGTGTAGAATACTTTGCTGGAATCGCTGGAATTAACTTTTTCTTTGGAGCTTTTTTACTATCACCTTCAGAAGCTTCCTTCCCTTTATCCTGGGTTAAGGTTGCAGCGATTTCCTCCTTGCTATGGGATTCTAGTAATTTCTTTCCTTCTTTTTTTAGCATTATGGATGTCAAAGGATATCCAACAAATCCCTGTACAGCATACATAGCAATTGCTAAGACAGCTGCTGAGGTTAATCCCTTTTCCAAGGCTGCTTCATTCATTATAGTTGCTGCTACGATACCTCCTGTTAGAGGGGGTAAACCTGAAATTACATATTCTCTTCCTGCTAGTGGCATAGCAACAAACCAGCATAATATGATCATCCCTGCTAAACCAGCTAGGGTGATAACGATAACTTTCCATTGACCCAAAAGCTGTTTAATGCTGATAACTGTACCCATGTGTGTAATACAAAGCAGGATAACTAATAAGCCTCCTAATGGTGGCCCTAAGCCAGCCAATACTACAATATCCTCTGGGAAGAATGTCCAATACCCAATTAGAAATAAAGCTGCTGTTACAAACACTGATGGAACCCATGCTTTTGTTTTCGCGCCTACAAATTCACCTATATAGTAGACACTTGCTACAATTAAAAATGCAACAATATTATCCATTAATAGTACCTCCTTTTTAGATTTATTTATTTTTTTGTAACATGATGCCTAATATAGTTTGATCCGTATTACTCATTCCTACCTTAGAAAGTTCGGCAAGATTTTTTACGGATTCTTCAGCTGTTTCCCCTAGTATTCCATTATCACAGGGAATGCTATTATCCTTTAGTGCCATATATGAAGCATCTGCTGCAGCATTTACAGATATTGCTAACTTATATGCACATCCAATTTTTGCTCCATCACATATCATGCCAGATAGACCAGCAATCATATTGCTTATGGATGATTTCATTTGTTCCCTGCTCCCACCATAGAGATAGGTAAGGGCAGCTGAACATCCAACACCAGCTGCAACACCACAGCCGCAGACTGGGGAAAGAACGCCAATGTGAACCTTTACATAAATTGTTACCAAATGACTTATTGTGACAGCTCGTATCACCTTTTCTTGAGATAGTTCCAAAGCATTTCCAATATAGGTAGCTGGGATGATTGCAACCAATCCATGGTTTCCAGATCCAGCACTACTCATTACCGGTAGAGGAAAACCTACCATTCTAGCTTCTGAAGCAGCAACGGTGTATGCCTTAGCCTTTGCTGTTATATTCTCTGCAATATTTAAAAAGGATGATCCTATACTGCTATTTAGTTCGTCAGAAAGTCCCACCCCTGCCATACGCATGTTCATTTCCATTCCATCTTGAATGAATTCGATATCTTTAATATCCACATTATCAACAAAATCAAATAGTTCATCAAAGGAGTAGTTTTTTATGTCATACTTTATTTCCCTCTCCTGATGTTGGTTCACCTGAGATGGTTGGTCCCCATTATAGGCTTGGCATTTATCAAGCAATATTTGTTGGTCTTTTCTTTCAAACACAATATTTGTATGTGAGTTTTCTATTATAACACATGAATTAGAATTTTGTCCTGTAGCTTCAACACAAATATAAAGTTCCTTTTTTTCCCTGTCATAGTCTAGCTGTATATTATTTGTTTCTACTATTTTAAGGGCAGCGTCAATATCCTCCTGGGTAACCTCTTTAAGGGCTTCTAGGGCATATTCTGATTTCCCAACTACCAATGAAAGAGCTGCTGCAAAGATAATACCTCGCTCTTCAGTTCCTGGTATTCCAACAACTAAACCATTTTTTAGTATATTCTTATCTGTGGTGATTTTTAATTCTTTCACTTCTTCATTTAATATTTCCTTAGCTCTAGCAACTGCATATGCAACAGCACCTGGCTCAGTACAACCTAAGGCAGGTTTCACTTGATCCTTTAGGATTTTAAGTATATTCTTAGTATCTGTCATAAATTCACCTCCTTATAAACCTCTCGCTTTCTATAGTTGCAATTTATATGCCAAGTATATTTATTTTCACAAAAACAAGTCATAATCACTTCTATAGGGTGTTTCAGAATATTTTTAATAATATTAATATACAAGCTCTTTCTCATATTTAATAAATCCAATTCATGAATATTAGTATTACATGGCTACAGCCTTCACAGGTATGTAAATATTTATAATTTTTCAAATTTAATAATGGATTTATCATTTTTGATAAACTTTACTGATAAGCAGTAAACATGATAAAATAACTTATAAATGAATTTTAAAAGCGAAAAAATTTAATTATTGAATAATAGAAACTAAAGGAAGGGGTCCATTATGAGTCTATTGAAAAGCATACGTTCTGAACTCCATCATATAATAGAATCCATACACGCTATAATTAATATTGATATTACCATCGTAGATAATAACCTAGAAAGAATCGTAGCTACAAATCTACAAAATATAAACATGGGGAAAACGGCACCTAAAAACTCGGCATTCCACCAATGTCTTACTACGGGACAACAATACTTTATAGAAAATCCTAGAAATGCTAGTATTTGTATTGATTGTTACAATCGTGAAAATTGTAAGGAGCTTGTTGAAATATGCATACCTATTACCTTTAATCAAAAAATCATTGGGGTACTTGGTATGTGCGCCTTTGATGAGTCCGCAAAAAATTACCTCTTAAGTAATCAAGGGAGCTTTTTAAATCTTCAAAACCAATTAAGTCAAATAATTTCTACAATATTAAATGAGAAAAATATAGGAATGCAGCTAAAGTATCGCTCTGCAGAGCTTATTACTCTTATTAATTCAATAAATGAGGGCATTATCATATTTAATAAGGAAAGAAAAATTTTAAATACCAATAATTATATAAATGAAAAGTTAGGTGTAAAATCTAGTAGTCTTCCTACCATTGAGGAAATACTTAGTCCGGAAATTTATAATACATTGGAAAAGAAAAACTTTATTGGAGAAATTGGTCCCGTAACTCTAAAGGGCTTTACCTTTATCATTAATTCCTATCCCATTAATATAAATGATAAACAAAAAAAAGATACTATTCTAGTATTTACGGATTATAATAAAATGAAGGAATCTGTTCTAAAATCTGAAAAGGATAAAAATCTTATTACCTTTAGAGACATTGTCGGGGAAAGCGAAGCATTAGTTTATGCCCGTCAACAGGCAATTCAAGTTGCCCAAAAAGATGTTTCTGTAATGCTAATAGGAGAAACCGGTACGGGAAAAGAGATTTTTGCAAGAGCAATTCATACCCTCAGTCAGCGTAAAAACGATATATTTGTACCTATTAATTGCGGCGCCATACCTGAAACACTTATCGAAAGCGAACTTTTTGGATATGAAAAGGGTTCTTTTACTGGAGCTAGTTCAACGGGCAAAAAGGGCAAATTCGAGATAGCCAGCCAGGGAACACTCTTCTTAGATGAGATAGGAGATCTTGGCTTTTCCATGCAGGTAAAGCTACTGCGTGCCCTTGAAGAAAAAGAAATAACTAGGGTGGGGAGTAACACTTCCATAAGGGTTAATCCAAGAATTATCTCTGCAACCCATAAGGATATCCATAATATGATTAATAAAAACACCTTCCGAATGGATTTGTTTTACCGACTTAATGTAGTACCTATTTATATCCCTCCCCTAAGAGAAAGGGGATTTGATATTATTATATTAGCCAGACATTTTTTAAGTCACTTTTCAAAGGTATATAAAAAGGATATCACTGGTTTTACCCAGGAGTGTGAAAGATTTCTTATGAGCTACTCTTTTCCCGGTAATATTAGAGAACTTCGTAATCTTATAGAATATGCCATAATTTTTGAAGAAAATAGCGTGGTGGGAGTTGAAAATATAAGTAAAAAAGTAGGGATCAGTGTAGAGACAGAAAATATCTCCTTAGCAGAAATGACAAAAAGATATGAAAAAAATGTAATCCAAAACAAGTTAAAAAACACAGGCAATGACCTTGATGCAAAACAACAAATAGCAAAACAATTAGGCATCAGCATTGCTACCCTTTATAGAAAATTGGAGGGTTAAAAGATGAGAGTGTCATCCTGAAGGCAGTGCGTTATTAGTAGATGGTTACTAGTTGATAGTAAAAACTAGTTCTTAGGGAACAGTTATAAGGGAACAGTAAAAGATTTTAAGTCTTTTAGAGTTGGGTTTCAGGATTTTTCTGTTCCCTATTCCCTGTTCCCTCTATTATTTTTCTAGGGCAGAAATGCCCTTTTTCTTTGCTTCCTTTATTAGATACATATAAAATATTTTAGATGCTTCCATTCTATAAATGGCTAAATCTATAAGATCAGGATTTGATACATTCTCAAAATAATTTTGGGATTCTATCCATTCATTCTTTGCCTTGTTTACTATTTCTATAAAATCCCTTCTTTCTTGCTCTAGACGCTGCTCCACTAAATCTACCTTCTCTTGCTTAGTAAATAGCCTTAAGAATTCTTGCCATTGTCTCTTTATTAACTCTAAACTATTTGTATCCTTGATGTTTTCTAATCCTAACATAATAAAACCCCTTTCCTTATCCATATTTTGATTTTGGACAAAAGAAAGGGGAAATATACTCTATTTTACCCTTATAATGGTTTTATTTTCTTGTAATGTTTATTACTTCCTGCTCGGTTTTATTATCCTCCTTATCCCCAAACACCCTTAATCTATAGCCTAGATCAATGATATACTCATCGGATTCAATCATGGAATGATGGGATAACTTTTTATTTTCTATAATAACCTTGGAGTTATAGCCCTTATAATTAGTATATCTATTAATTAGTTCTTCCTTTATTTTATAATTCCAAAAAGCTCTAAAAGTAATTTTTGTGCTTTTTTTATCTATATATTTTAATACAAATTTATCTAAGTTGTTTTCATTTTTATGCATATAGGTGTCCTTAATAGTAACATTCTTAGAATCCTTATAAAATAAGGACAGGTATTTACCCAGAAGTATAGCATCATCTCCCATACTAGTCTCTATTCTAATGGGAGTTTCATATATATCGAAAATGTGCTCTAAAACAGCCTTATCCCATACATCCTTAATATCCCCTATGTTAACTGTATGGGATTTATCCCTATTAAAAATTTCCTCCTTAATAAAGTACGCATTCTTATAGTGCTTTGAGATTCTTTTTTCTATTTCTCCTACTACTATTTTGTCCTTAGTATTAGCTGCAGTATCAGCTATAATAAAGCCTTCTTCTCTTTCTTCTTGGGTCTCTTCTTGTTTTTCTTTTTTTTCCTCTACCTTTGCCTCTGAGAGGTTTACTCTTTTTAATCTTTTAGCTGAACCTATTAGGGAAAAATACCAGCTTTCAAATTGAATTTGATATTTATGCTCCTTAGCATCCTTCTCATATATGTCCAATAGCTCATCACTTAAGACCAAGGTATGCCTATTTAACCTGCTCCTGCTATTATTGTACTTATCATCAATATTAAATTTATTTCTAATAACCTCTTTGCATAGAGTAAGTTCTAGTCTCATATTTTCACCTATTTTATAAATATTTAAAAAGCTTTTTACCTAATTTATAATGTATATCAAAGAAACCGCTTGGCCAATCCTCTTGAAATTGTCCTCTTCGGGTTAGTTTCATATCCATTACCCTAGACCCATCCTGATCCTGCAAAAAATAATATACCTTCACATCATCTGCAGCTATTTTACCCTGGGCAACTAATATTTGTAATTGGGTTATTAGAAAGATACTATGGGTTTCTATAATAAACCTCTTCTCTTGTTTTTCTGCACAATCTACAATCAAATCCGCCAGCTTAGATTGGGCATTGGGATGAATATGGGTCTCAGGTTCTTCTATAATCAGGGTGCTTCCATCCTCAGAATTAACCGACTCAATAATAATAGGTAATAATTGAGAGGTTCCCACTCCTACATCTAATATATTGTTATAAACCCCAGTATATTTATTTTTTATTAGTATTGAATAATTATCATCACCTAGCTTTTGTACCTCAAAGTTCTCTCCTAAATCAAAATCTCTTATCCAGTAATTAATCCTATCCTTTGTGGTTTTCTTTTCCATTTTATTAATCCCCAAAAGAGCAGTTAGGATATTTTCTCCCTTTGAGCCTACAGTATTTACAGTCTTTAAATTAGTAACATACTCCACCCTATCAATTTTATTTCTTAGGGGTTCCATATATATTAATTTGTCTGTAAATTTTGATAGCCTATTTTCAATATCATCTAATATAAACTCTAATATTGCAATCATCTCTAGTTGGTTTTCCTCTAAACAATCTAGCTTGTCCTCATCGATTTTAAAATAAAACTTATATGGTTTTATTATATTTGATATGTTTATATCCTCATTTTTAAGATTTATATAATAGTTATTTTCCTTCTTATAAATATAAGCAAAATCTCCATTTGTAAAATTAATATGGAAATTCTCTACAAACACTCTATCTAAGGATGTTAGATTAAATTCAATTTTTATATTGTCTACAATAAATTCCCGACTTCTTTCCATTAGTTTAGATAGAATTTGATCTATATTATAATTATCACTTTTCTCCTGGGTGTAATTATTAGTGATTTTAAACATTATAAGTCGTGAGGCAATTTTTCTAAAATCCTCCCTTGTAAGGGTACTTTTGTTCTCAAAATTTATGCTATAAACCATTTTATTATTTATCTCATTATTGAAAACAATAGTTTTAAATGTCCCTATTTCTCTATTTAAATCTAAGACAATTTCTTCATCCTTACTATCCATAGTATTTTTTAAGGTTAATAGGGATTTAATAAAGCTTGATTTCCCAGAACTATTAGGTCCCACCAGAATATTTATTTTCTTCATATCCACGATACCTGATTGTTGGAATGCCTTAAAATTATTTAACTCTATAGAATTTATCATATTGTTACCTCCCCATAAGCCCTATTGGGTAACCCCACTAGGGGATACTTGTTTAAAAATTTATTTAAGTTTATTTAATTTTAAGTTCTCTAATCCATTTTCATAGAATTCATCACTATATTCTGCTTCCTTTTCAAGAATTCTTTTTAGGATAGTCTCCCTATCTAATTTTTTACCATCCAATTCTCTATAGACATCTCTTTTTGCCAGATTAAAGGCTAGCATATTCCAAAATATTATATCATCATACTCAACTACTAAATCTTCTATCCTATCTTCATCAAATTCTGGAGTAGTAAAATATCTTTTATATTTAGAATCATAACCTACCAGATTTTCAAGGCTATAATCCCTGGCAAAGGAATATACATATTGTTCTATTTTTTCATATTCTTCTATATAGTCTTCAGGTACCCTGTTGCCATTTATCACCATAATACCAGCATATATTATATCAAGTAAGTTTCTGTATTCTTCCTTGGTAAAGTTGATATTCATTCTACTCCTCCCTTTTACTTCACTATGTATTTGCATCATATCTATATATATATTATCTACTAAAACATTACCAATATCAAGCTTGGAAAGTGTTCAATATGAATGTTTTACCTATATATGAAAATATTGACAAAAATTTTTTTATATATTAAAATTTTTATATGAGTGATTTTTTTCACGTAATATAAAGTATTGTCAATCTTATTTTTGTTATAATGGGGGGCTTATTATTATGGATACTAATTTAAGGGACTCAGGCATTGATATTATTGGCAAAGTCAGTATAGGTACACATATCGCTCATATGTTTTCATCGAAAGATGATTTTTTTCATGTGTGTGTACCATATATCAAGGCTGGCTTACAAAACAATGAATTATGCCTATGGATTTATTCACAGTATACAAATTATGAAGAAGTAACATATAATCTAAGTAAGTATATCGAAGATCTTGATAAATACCTAAAAAGTGAACAATTAATAATAATTCCATACACAAAATGGTACATAGAAAATAATGACTTTAATGAAGTAAGAGTAAATAGATTATGGAATATGTGTCAAAGGGACGGGGGTAGTGTCACATTTGTTAAAAAAGGCGTCGTTGACCATTGTTACTTATGTGTCAAAGGGACGGGGGTAGTGTCACATTTGTTAAAAAAGGCGTCGTTGACCATTGTTACTAAATAGTACTTTCAGGGTTGCAAGGGTAAAATATCTTCACCGCCTCCTCCGCAAATGTCGCTCTATTTTATATAGGTAAACCTGATAAAGATAAAAAGGGCTCCATTGATCGTCGCTTTATGAAATATTTTATCCCGTTAGGTAGCCAAGGTAAATAGTGCGTCTTGGGAGGCCAAAACGAAAGGTCTGAAGCAAAAAGAACCGTCAGACTGTGTGAAAACGCCACATATTTAGCCCAAAAACCACCAAATATGGTATAA
>CAZHJK010000029.1:0-28781 GCA_964533275.1 uncultured Eubacteriaceae bacterium
AGAGCCCTGGCCTTCCAAGCCAGTTGCGAGGGTTCGATCCCCTTCACCCGCTCCATTTTTATATTATAAATTAGTTCTACTTTTTTTATATAAAAGAATTATGCGCCCATAGCTCAGCTGGATAGAGTGGCAGACTTCGAATCTGAAGGCCGGGGGTTCGAATCCCTCTGGGCGCACCACTTATAAACTTGTGATATTTTGATTGCAGGTTTTTTTGTATTTAAATATTATATGAAAAAAATTTTAAAAAAATAAGGATTGATAAAAAAATCATTTTTCTAAAGGTAGTATGTAAAAATGGTAGTATGTAAAAAAATGTAAAAATGTGATGCTTTATATTTGAATGCGTTCTTATTAAAAGAGTACAATTAAAAGTAGTTTTTTTGTCAATATCATTTAAAATTAAGTAATGGTAAGGGTTTTTAGACTTAGTTAAAAAATAAACTAAGAATATTATGAAAATTTCGTAAAATCGAAAGGTATTTAAAAAAAGACAGCGAATATATATTAGTATGTGTTATATTTAATCGTAATTATATAACACAATAAAATAATAAGGAGGGGAATATATGGAGCTTTTTATGGAAATTAATAGTGCTATTAATGGTTTCGTCTGGGGACCGATTATGCTAGTACTCTTGGTTGGTACAGGGGTATACTTTACTGTTCGCACTAATTTTATGCCCATTACTAAATTGGGATATGTATTAAAGAATACTTTATTTAAGATGTTTGATAAGAAAGTTGCTGGAGAAGGTGATATCACACCATTCCAAGCTGTTGCTACTGCATTGGCTGCAACTATCGGTACTGGGAATATAGCCGGTGTTGCTACTGCAATAGCTGTAGGAGGACCTGGAGCTGTATTTTGGATGTGGATATCTGCTATATTCGGCATGGGAACAAAATTTGCTGAAGTAGTACTTGCTATTAAATACAGAGAGAAAACTGAAGACGGTCGTTATGTTGGAGGCCCTATGTATTACATTGAAAAAGGGCTAGGATGGAAATGGCTTGCAGTTGTTTTCGCATTCTTTGGTGCTGTAGCAGCCTTCGGTATTGGTAACATGGTTCAAGCCAACTCAGTTGCTGATTCAATGAATGCTAGCTTTAACATTCCACATTGGATATCTGGTGTGGTACTTGCTATAGCAGCAGCTTTAGTAATATTAGGTGGATTAAAGAGAATTGCATCAGTTACAGAAAAACTTGTTCCAGTTATGGCAGCATTCTATATCATTGGTTCAATAATAATATTAGTTACATTTGCGGGACAAATTCCTGCAGCTTTCGGACTTATTTTTAGATCTGCATTTACAGGCTCAGCTGCAGTAGGTGGATTTGCAGGTTCTACCATTATGATGGCAGCAAGATTTGGGGTAGCCCGTGGGGTATTCTCTAATGAAGCTGGTCTTGGTAGTGCACCTATAGCTCACGCAGCTGCGACTACTGATAATCCAGTACGTCAGGGTCTATGGGGAATTTTTGAAGTATTTATGGATACTCTTGTAATATGTTCAATGACAGCATTAGCTATAATTGTAACAGGAGTATGGTCATCAGGTATTGATGGTGCAGCTCTTACCACTGAAGCTTTTAATACTGGACTTCCAGGACCTGGTGGAATAATTGTTGCTGTAGGTATACTATTGTTTGCTTTCTCCACATTACTTAGCTGGTCTTATTATGGAGAGCGTTGTGCAGAGTATCTTTTCGGTAGTAAGATAAATAAATTCTACAGAATGCTATGGATACCATTTATAATAGTAGGATCCATTGGTGGATTAACTCTTATTTGGGATATTGCTGACACATTAAATGGTCTAATGGCTATTCCTAACCTTATTGGTTTGCTTGGTTGTAGTGGTGTTGTACTTAAGCTTACTAAAGATTTCTTTAATAATAAAGAAACGCTATAGGATAAACTAAAAATAAAACCCCGATAACGGGGTTTTATTTATTAAATTTTTCCATTAATATTTTTGTCCTTGCGTTTTTCACTAAATATGCTATAATATAAATTGCTTAAAAATCATATGATAAATATGAATTAATTTTATGTTGGGGTATAGCCAAGTCGGTAAGGCACCAGACTTTGACTCTGGCATGCGTAGGTTCGAGTCCTGCTACCCCAGCCATTTTAAATTATTAGAAAGGTATATCCTTTCTTTTTTTTATTTTTGCAAAGAATTATTAATAGAATTAGTTTTTATGATATGATATATAGTATAGTTAGGGGTTGCAGGGGAATAATCCCTGCTAAAGCTGTTCTTTTAGTAGGAGGAAATTAGGTGGATAGGGCTGTGAACTTCGTAAAATCAAGGAAATGGTGGATAGTTGGAGGAGTATTTCTAATAATAGCATTAGTTATAGGAATGCTTCTACCTAACTGGATTCTTAAATGGCAAATAAATAAAATGGAATTGGATAAGGTGGAACGGGTTGAGTACATAGAATATGAAGGTAATGCCTTTTCATCACCTATTAAGATTAAAAAGGATTTATCCCTAGAAAAAAATAAAATTATTCTGGATAATCTAATAAAAGGAATAAATGAAATTGACAGAAAGAAATATGAATCCCAACAATGCAATAAAATTTTATTTTTTTATCATAGTAATGGTGAAATATTCAATGCGTATGTAGAGGAGGATCTATTAGGTTTTAATTATGGGGATAAGTGGTTAAGGGTTGAAAAATTAAATTATATTATAGAAGATATGAATCTAGTAGAATCAATTAGAATAAAAGAGGAAAATATATAGTGATAGACGCACAATTAAAGGGTAATTCTAGGTTTGATAAATAAAAATTATATGATATAATGTATTAGCTAAAAATTTAAATTTTTGTATATTTTTACAGAAGTATAAGAAATAGGAGGAAAGCATAAATGAGTTCAAAAGTGGAAAAAATAGAGAATAATATTGCAACTTTAGAAATACAGGTATCCCCTGAGGATTTTGGAGTTGCTATGAAAAAAGCTTATAAAAAAAATGTCAAGAGATTTAACATTCCTGGATTTAGAAAAGGTAAGGCACCTATGAAAATTGTAGAAATGCAATATGGAGAAGGGATTTTCTATGAAGATGCCTTTGATTTTGTTTTTCCGGATGCATATAAATTAGCAATAGAAGAGAATAATTTAGAACCAGTAGCACAACCAGATATTGATATTGAAACAATTAGTAAGGCAGATGGATTAGTTATTAAAGCTGAGGTTGCTGTAAAACCGGAGGTTGAATTAGGAGAGTATAAAGGAATAGAAGTAGAAAAAAGAGAGTATAATGTAAGTGATGAAGATGTACAAAAGGAATTAGAAGCAAGACAAGAACAAAATGCAAGAATGATAACTGTAGAAGATAGAGGAATTAAAGAAGGAGATAGTGCAATCATTGACTTTAAGGGTTTTATAGATGGAGAAGCCTTTGAAGGAGGAGAGGGTACAAATTATTCTTTAGAGATTGGAGCAGGTAAATTCATACCTGGTTTTGAGGAGCAATTAGTTGGAGTAGAAGCAGGAAAAGAAGTTAAGGTTGAAGTTACCTTCCCAGAGGATTATCATGAAAACGAAATTGCCGGGAAACCTGCAGTATTCGAGGTAAAGGTAAATGAGATTAAGGAAAAAGAATTACCGGAGCTAGATGATGAATTTGCAAAGGATATAAGTGAATTTGATACTCTAGAGGAATTAAAGGAAGATATTAAAACAAAGAAACAAGAGGAAGAGGAACATAGGATAAAACATGAGGTTGAAGATAGTATTCTTTCTAAGGTTGTAGAAAATACCTCTATGGAAATACCCGATGCTATGGTAGATGCTGAGGTTGAAAGAATGATTCAGGATTTTGATTATCAATTAAAAATGCAGGGTATAAACATAGGTGATTACTTTAAATATACTAATATAGATGAGAATGACTTTAAGGAAAACCTTAAGGGAGATGCGAAAAAGAAAATAGCAACAGATTTAACCCTTGAAAAAATAATTGAAGTTGAAAATATTGAAGAAACTGAAGAAGAAATTCAAGAAGAAATGGAAAATTTAGCAAAACAATATGGTCAAGAGGTAGAAAAAATAAAAGAGACATTTAAAGATGCACAAATGGACTATATTAAAGATACAATAAAAAGAAGAAAAAGTATTGCTTTCTTAGTGGAAAATAGCAAAACAGTATAATATAAAACATAAGGAAATAACATAAATATGATTTTTTCTCAAACATAAGAGTATATGTGATTATAATTAACAGAATCACTATTTTAGAGATAGATTGCTTTGTTTGAGAAAATCATTTATGCAATTTCCTCAACTAAGAATATTTTTTTCTTTGAAGGCGATACTAACAAATTAGTACCTAAGGAGGAGATTATATGAGTTTAGTACCTATGGTTGTTGAGCAAACAAATAGAGGTGAAAGATCCTACGATATTTACTCCAGATTGTTAAAGGAAAGAATAATTTTTCTTGGCTCTGAAGTAAATGATGTTACAGCAAGTTTAGCTGTTGCTCAAATGTTATTTTTAGAAGCAGAGGATCCAGACAAGGATATACAAATATATATTAATAGCCCTGGAGGTTCTGTTTCAGCCGGGTTTGCAATTTATGATACTATGCAATACATTAAATGTGATGTATCTACTATATGTATAGGAATGGCAGCTTCAATGGGTGCATTTTTACTAACTGCCGGAACTAAGGGAAAAAGATTTGCACTTCCTAATAGTGAAATAATGATACATCAACCGCTTGGTGGAGCTAGAGGGCAAGCAACAGATATTCAAATTCATGCTGAACAAATTCTAAAGATTAAAAAGAATTTAAATAGAATATTAAGTGAAAGAACAGGGCAACCTTTAGAGGTAATTCAAAGAGACACTGAAAGAGATTTCTTTATGTCTGCTGATCAAGCTAAAGACTATGGTATAATTGATAAAGTGATAACCTCCAGAAAATAATTATTTATTAAAGAGGTGAAATAATGGCAAAATTTGATGAAAAAAAACAACTAAAATGCTCTTTTTGTGGCAAATCACAGGATCAAGTGAAAAGACTAGTAGCAGGTCCTGGGGTTTATATTTGTGATGAATGTATAGAGCTGTGTCAAGAGATAATTGATGAGGAATTTGATGAAATATTTGATACAGAGCTAAAGGAGATACCAAAGCCTATTGAAATTCGCAAGACATTAGATGAATATGTTATTTCTCAGGATAGGGCAAAAAGATCATTGGCTGTTGCAGTATATAATCATTATAAAAGGATTAACTCTGATGTAAAAAGTGATGATGTAGAGGTTCAAAAAAGTAATATTATGATGTTGGGACCTACTGGTTCAGGAAAAACACTTCTAGCTCAAACCTTAGCAAAGATTCTAAATGTTCCCTTTGCTATAGCAGATGCTACTTCTTTGACAGAGGCAGGTTATGTAGGTGAAGATGTTGAAAACATACTATTAAAGATTATACAAGCTGCTGATTATGATATAGAAAAGGCAGAGCAAGGAATTATCTACATTGATGAAATTGATAAGATTGCAAGAAAATCTGAGAACCCATCTATAACTCGTGATGTAAGTGGAGAAGGAGTTCAGCAGGCGCTATTAAAGATACTTGAAGGTACTGTTGCAAGCGTTCCACCCCAAGGTGGAAGGAAACATCCACACCAAGAGTTTATACAGATAGATACATCTAATATCTTATTTATCTGTGGCGGTGCCTTTGATGGAATTGAAAATATTATTGAAAAACGAGTTGGTAAAAACTCGATTGGCTTTGGAGGTCAATTAAAGACTAAGGAAAATAGAGCCGTGGGTGAAATATTAAAGAATATCCTACCCCAAGACCTTCTAAAATATGGGCTTATTCCAGAATTTGTAGGTCGGGTACCAGTTGTTGTTACCTTAGGGTCTCTAGATGAAAATGCTTTAATTGACATATTAGTAAAACCTAAAAATGCCCTAGTAAAGCAGTATAAAAAACTGTTTGAAATAGATGGAGTAAAGCTGGAATTTGATGAGAAGGCATTACAGGCTATAGCTAAAAAGACTATAGAACGGGAGACCGGTGCTAGAGGGTTAAGAGCTATAATAGAGGAAATAATGTTAGATGTAATGTATGAGATACCCTCAAGGGATGATATAGAAAAATGTATCATAATTGAAGATACAATTGTAAAATCCGCAGAGCCGACTTTAGTATATAGTGAAACAACAGCCAAGAAAAGATCTAAAAAGAGCACTAAAGGCAAGGAAAATCCGGAAGAAAGCGTTTCATAAGATAAAAAGCAGTAATCATGTTCTAAGGGCATGATTACTGCTTTTTAGGTAGAAGGTAGAGGAGTTATAATGGATAAAAATAAAATAGGTGAGAATAATAAAATGCATAGGAAACTGATAAACTAAATAACTTATTGGGTATAAATAGTCACATAAGAGGTGAAAAATGGTTCTTAGAAATTTAAGAAAAAATAAAAAAATAACCCAAGAAATGGTCCATATAAGGAAGGAAAGAACTAAAAGATTAGAAAGTCCCATATCAAAAAAAATTGATAAGGATATTGCTGAAAAGTTATTTAATGAACAGGGGGGAGAAGGGCTGCTGGACCGACTCAAATATCTAAGTGATTTTGAAATTGAGGATAATGGACAAAAGTGGTTAATTGAAAACTGCAAGAGCCCTAATGAATTAATTTATGTATTTCAATTATTTCTACAGAGAGCTTTAAATAAGGGAAGGAGTTTTTCCAATCTAGAGGATTTTAAATGTATTACTGAAAATGTAGATTTTAATATTTTGAAAACATCAAATGACCCTTTAATTGGAAGTGTTTATACTCTAGGTATGGTTGATGGAAAAATAGAAAAAATAAATATAAGATGTTGTGCAGTTCCCGTAAAGAAAGGTAAAGGCACTATAACATGTATAGAAAAGCTGCCTATAGATTATTTTCCCCTAATAAAAATAATAAAGGATTTTAATATATACATAAAAATACACCCTAAAAAACCTGAAAATTTAGGTCAATGGGAAGCAGCATTAATAACTGCCATATATAGTTCGGTATTTAATAAAGCATTTTCTAATAATACTCTTATATTAGGAGGAATTACAAAAAAGGGAAGGATAACACCAATAAATACAGAAATAATACAAAAGCTTGAGGAAAAACAGTATACAATCTTTATTAGTGATGAGAAAAAACATAATATAAATATTGATAATTCTTCTCATTTTATATATGTGAAACATATAGATGAAATAAATTTATCACTACAGAAAATAGTAGAAGTAGCTTATAAAAGGATATATAAAGATTTTCTATGTGATTAACTAAGGATATATGATTGAAAAACTTGGTAGTAAAGGATATAATATCTAAAGTTATAATAATTATATAAGACTGAAATGGAGTGAGATAAATGGAGGATAAAATTATAAAAGTTAATGAACATAAATTACCACTCATTCCTTTGCGCGGAATGTGTATATACCCTGATATGGTGATTCATTTTGATGTTGGAAGGCAAAAGTCAATCTTAGCTTTAGAAGAGGCTATGGTAGGGGATCAAATGATTTTTTTGGTAACTCAAAATGACTTTGATATAGAAGACCCAGGTGAAAATGATATTTATCAAATAGGTACCATAGCAAAGATTAAGCAATTATTAAAAATGCCGGGAAATATCATAAGGGTTCTTGTTGAGGGTCAGACACGGGGAATTATTAAGGATGTAACCCAGGTTGATCCGTTTTTGAAGGCAGATATAGAGGAAATTATATACGAAATCGAAAAAAACAAAGAAGTAGAAGCATTGATAGATATGGTAATTGAGGTATTTCAAGATTATATGAAGCTTAGTCGAAAGGTTTTGCCTGATACTCTACTAACAATTTCAAATATGGATGATTATGGACAATTAGCGGATATTATAATAGCAAATTTAGAATTAAGGGTAGAGGAACAACAAGAGCTATTAGAGATTGTTGCTCCCTATAGACGATTAGAATTCCTTTATGGAAGATTGTTACAGGAAATAGAAAAATTAAAGATTGAAAAAAACATAGATGAAAAAGTCAAAAGTCAAATAGACAAGGTACAAAAAGAGTATTATCTAAGGGAACAAATGAAGGTAATTCAGGAGGAATTAGGGGATAATGAATCTATAGCCTCAGAAATTGAAGAATATAGAAAAAATATGGAAGAACTTGATTTAGAGGGTGAAGTGAAGGAGAAGGTGGAAAAGGAATTAAATCGACTTTTAAAATTACCTGCTGGATCCGCCGAGGTAGGGGTTATTCGTACTTATATTGAGTGGATTTTAGATTTGCCTTGGAATAAGGAGACAGAAGATAGTTTAGATATAAAAAGGGCAAGAGATATTTTAGAGGAAGATCACTATGCCTTAGAGAAGGTAAAGGAAAGAGTATTGGAATATCTATCTATCCTTCAATTATCAAAAACAATGAAGGGACCCATTTTATGTTTGGTAGGACCTCCGGGAGTAGGTAAAACTTCTATTGCCCGTTCTATAGCCAGAGCGGTAAATAGAAGTTTTGTTAGAATGTCCCTGGGAGGAGTAAGGGATGAAGCTGAGATTAGGGGGCATAGGCGTACCTATGTTGGAGCTATTCCCGGCCGAATTATTTATAGTATAAAACAGGCGGGGACAAAAAACCCACTATTTCTTTTAGATGAAATAGATAAAACAAGTCAAGATTTTAGAGGGGATCCAACTGCTGCTCTTTTAGAGGTATTAGATGCAGAACAAAATCATAGCTTCCGAGATCACTATCTTGAACTACCCTTTGATTTATCTAAGGTTATGTTTATTACTACAGCCAATTCAGTAGGAACTATTCCCGGACCCCTATTAGATCGTATGGAGCTTATATATATATCTGGATATACAGAGGAAGAAAAGCTACATATTGCTAAAAAATACCTATTACCTAAGCAATTAAAGGTTCATGGTTTAAAGAAGTCTAATATGAGGACAAATGATGAGTCTATCAGAGGTATTATTAATTATTATACAAGGGAATCCGGTGTAAGGAATTTAGAAAGACAAATTGCAACTGTATGTCGTAAGGTTGCAAAGGAGATTGTTGAGAATAACAAGAAAAGTGTAACCCTAAATCCTAATAATCTTAATAAATTTTTAGGAATGCGCCAATATAAATACGACAAGATACGAGAACACGAGGAAGTAGGCATGGTAACAGGTTTAGCGTGGACACCGGTGGGTGGCGATACATTGACAATAGAGGCAGTAGAAATGGCTGGAAATGGAAAGCTAGTCCTAACTGGCCAATTGGGTGATGTTATGAAGGAGTCTGCCAAGGCTGGAGTTAGTTATATAAGATCTAGGGCAGATAAGCTAGGGGTAAAAGAGGACTTCCATAAGGAATTAGACATACATGTTCATATTCCCGAGGGAGCTATTCCAAAGGATGGCCCTTCAGCTGGAATTACAATGGCAACAGCGATATTATCTATCCTTATTAATAAGCCTGTGCCCCAATATATTGCTATGACTGGAGAAATAACACTTAGGGGTAGAGTTCTTCCGGTTGGAGGGATAAAGGAAAAATTATTGGCGGCACATAGAGCAGGAATTACTACTATTATTCTACCTAAGGAAAATGAGAAGGATCTAGAGGAAATTGAGGAAAATGTAAGAAATGAGCTTGCCTTTATATTGGTAGAGAATATGAAGGAAGTTATAGATGCTGTTTTTAAGGAGTCACATAATGAAAGTAAATAAAGCAGAAATTATAATAAGTGCTGTGAAGGAAAGTCAATACCCTCCTAATGGTTTACCGGAATTTGCTTTGATAGGTCGATCAAATGTTGGGAAATCATCCTTTATAAATGCAATGATCGATAGGAAAGCCTTAGCAAGAACAAGTTCACAACCAGGTAAGACCCAAACAATTAATTTTTACTTAATTAATGAAATATTTCATTTTGTGGATTTACCAGGTTATGGATATGCAAAGGTCTCGCAAAGTGAAAGAAAAAAATGGGGGGAAATGATTGAGCATTATTTAAATAACCGTCCTAATTTACTTTGTGTATTTCTAATGATTGACTTTCGACACCCTCCAACAAAGAATGATATATCTATGTATAGCTGGTTAAAGCATTATGGAATTAAGAGTGCTGTAGTGGCAACAAAAATAGATAAAGTAAAACCTTCTCAAAAACTTAGAAATATAAAGATTATAAAAGAAAATTTAAACATTTCAGAAGAAGATATTTTATTTACATTTTCAGCACAGAACAAGACAGGGAAGGATAAGGTTTGGGCATTTATAGAGAATTTATTAGAAGGGAAATAAAAATACTATAGGGGAGCGCATTGCGCTCCCGATTTGTTATTTATTCATTTTCTTCAATGTCGTCATTTTCTTGTTTTAAATCCCCTTGTTCTTTAAGAACTTCAGGTTCTTCAAACTCAATAGTCTCTTCAAAGATCTCCTCATATTCTTGTTCTTCATGTTCAAGCCTTTCTTCAAATATCTTTTCATTTTCTTGTTCTTGAATTCCAGGTTGTTCAATTATTTCATCTAAATTTTCCTTATGTTCTTCGTCCTTGGTTTCATTAGGAGGGGAATCAAAGATATCTAATATTTCCATAAGTTGTGATTTTTTATCATCTTGATCCTTAGCTTCATTTGTTATATTAGAATCCTTGGTACTTTCTTTAATATCTTCTGCCATTTTTACCATATTTAGAACCTGGGATATGTTTTTAAGTTGATTAACGGTTTTTTTCTGGTTTTCACCCATAAAGGGTTGAAGAGCCTCAACTAGATTATTTACTTTTTTAGTATTATCATTAATGTTATTAATATGACTAAGGGTATTTTGTAAATTTGATATGTTCTTTTGAATATCTAAGATACTATTTATTCCATTTGTAAATTGTTGTATTTGATAATGATATTCTGGATGAATAAAAGGCTTTAAATCATATAGAAAATTTACTATGTTTTTTGGTTGATTAACTGATATGTCTAGGGTATCATTTTCATCCTCAAAATTTTTGGATAGAACATTTAATTCATCCATTAATACCTGCCATTTTTCAAAAATATTTATTATTCGACGATTTTTAATACTCATATGGGGTTTTAGGCTATTTATCATAGAAAATAGATCCTGTTGGTTTTCTATATTTAATATAGCTTTTTTTTCTTTATTAATATTAGTTTCATCATCTTTATCTAAGGGGAAAGCAGGATTTTTCCCCATAGTTACTGTGTAATCATCCTCTGGAAAAACTGCTTGTTCCGATGAAAATGGATGTTTTTTATTAAATTGGTTTATGATTAAGATAAATAATATAATTGTTAAAATTGTATCTTCATTAAATGGATTTTTCTTAGATAACTCGTTGCCTTTACTAAGTTCTATAATTTCCTCATTATTTTCAGACATAATCCTCTCCTCCAATCTATAATAAACTATGTTTTTAGGATCATTATGCACTCACTTAATATAAACTTTATTCATTTTAAGTTTATACTATAACTTATTCTAAAAAATAAATACACCCCATTGCTTAAATGGGGTGTGAGTTTAGAGATTATTCTCCAAACAAACCACCTAATCCGCTACCACTTAATAGCAAGATTACTACGATGATTAATAAGAAGTTATCATCTCCTCCGAAGAAACCGCCTCTACCGAATTTGCAGTCGTCACCTAATAGTAAGAATAATACAACCAATATTAAAATTGTATTGTCTCCTCCTTTAAAAAATCCATCTAAAAATCCAGACATTAATACTCCTCCTTTAAATTTAAGTATTATTTTTTCATTTCTTTTCTTCCTATATCAATAAAAGGAAAAATAATAAAAGACTTTTATCAATAAATATCAAGGGCTGTAGGGGAAGCCCCCTGCCTTATTAAGAAGAGTGGGAGCTTCTTTGCTGCTCATTTTATGGAAAAATCCCGAATTCTAAAGTGCACTAATATTTTTATTATTTGCTAGTAAATAAAACAACTAATAGTAAGAAGAAAAATAATAAACTTTCATCATTTCCCTTTCCAAACCAGCCATTACTATCAAAAAGTATTACTAAAAGCAAAAAGAAGAATAATAAGCTTTCTTCATTTCCTTCAAAACAACTGCCTAATCCCATGGAATTACCTCCTTATAGAAAATAATTAATCTCATTTGTATATTATGCAATTGCATTTTAATGTGTGATTAAATAAAAAAAAGGCGGTGAATTAACCGCCCTTAGCAAGAAACTATTTACTATTTACACATTAATATTACTAGTAATAGGAAGAAGAATAGCAAGCTTTCATCACTATCATTAAAACGATCGCAGCTATCAAAAAATATTACTAATAATAGGAAGAAGAATAGTAAGCTTTCCTGGTCACAACTACTGAAAATTCCCATAGTTTAGCCTCCTTTATATAAGAGAAAATAGATTTTCTAATATATCATATGCATATATAAAATAAAGGGTGAGAATTCTCACCCTTTTTCTATAGCATATCTACTGGAATAAGATAACCAGTAATAGGAAGAAGAACAATAAACTCTCATCATCTCCCTTTCCAAACCATCCACTATTGTCAAAAAGAATGACTAACAATAAGAAGAAAAACAATAAGCTTTCATCACTGCCACTAAAACTAGATAAGAATCCCATTTACAAATCCCTCCTTTATGGATTATTAATTTAATTTATTAGGTGCTACAGGGGTCAAAAAGAATTTTCTTCTGTTTCTATTTTATTTTATGCGGTTTAATACAAAAGGGTGATTATAGAAAAAGGATATGTTTTAACTGCGTACTTTTTTTAAGGTTACTGAATAGAATGTATGGAAGATGAAATGTAGTTTTGAGTTTAAATTATAAGGGGGTGACTGCATGGATGATAAAATGATTGATATGTTTTTAAAGAAAGCAAATAAAATGCAACAGGAAAATCCAGAGGAATTTGAAAAAAAATTAGAGGAAGCTAAGGATCAAATTGAAAATAACCAATGGAAAGAAAAAATAGATAAACTTGATGATGATAAGAAACAAAAATTAAATGAAATGATAGAACAGGTGCAAAACATAAAAAATAGTACGAATAAAGAAGAAAAGGCGAGAATGTATGAAGAAATGAGGGAAAAATTAAGTCCAGAGGAACAAATCAAATTACAAAAGGCAGCTAAATTACTAAAGGGTATGATGAAAAAGAAATAGAACACTCCTTTCTATTAAACATATTATGTTATTAGAAAACTTTTTATATAGGCGGGTTTAAGGTCCGCCACTTTTTATTTCTAAGTTAAAATTCTATGCTTGTGAATGTTGAAGTTAATGGGATGTTTGAAAGGAGTGATTTCTTAAATGAGTAATGTATCAATAAACCAATTTCTTGATCGTAGAATACAGGCAAGATTGAAGGAGGCAAATGAACAGGATTGGTCTTCGATCATTGTACTTTCAAAGGATATAAAGGATAAAAAATTAGAACAAGAATTTAAAAATCATAATGCAAGGATAAAATATAAGCTTGATATAATAAAGGCATATGCAATAGAGTTTCCCTGTAAATGTATTGAAAAGCTGGCACTAATGCCAGAGGTAGACTTTATAGCTGATGATGCTACTCTAAGTACCCTAATGGATATAGCAAGACCAACTATTGGTGGAGCTAAAGCAGATCAATATAATTTAACTGGAAATGGAATAGGTATAGCAATAATAGATACTGGGGTTTACCCCCATGCAGATTTAACCCTAGAAAAAAATCGTATAGTAGCTTTTAAGGATTTTGTTAAAGGCTTAGAATTTCCCTATGATGATAATGGCCATGGCACCCATGTAGCTGGGGTGGCAGCAGGTAATGGATATATGTCAGATGGTAAATACAGAGGTATTGCACCAAAGGCGAATATAATTGCCGTAAAGTCAATGGATAAAAATGGAAGTGGAAATACTTCGGATATAGTGGCAGGAATGCAATGGATATTAGAAAATAAAAATAGATATAATATTAGAATCCTATCTCTTTCAATAGGATCTGATCCAGATCTAATGGAGAATGAAGATCCATTGGTAAAGGGAGTAAATGTATTATGGGATGCAGGCATTGTTGTAGTAGCTGCGGCAGGAAACTCTGGACCTAATCAAAGAACTATTAATTCTCCAGGTATAAGTCAAAAGATAATAACTATTGGATCCTCAGATGATAACGGAACCACTAATATAAAGGATGACACTATTGCAGAATTTTCAAGCAGAGGACCAACAAAGGAAAAGATTTTAAAACCTGATATTGTAGCTCCAGGTGTTGATATTTTATCATTAGATAGTGATAAAGAATTTATACCAAAACAAGGTATTAGAAGATATAGATTTAAGAAAATGGAGAACCCTTATAAAGAAATGTCTGGAACTTCTATGGCAACTCCTGTTGTTTCAGGTGCAATCGCTTTATTACTTGAAAAAGATTCGAAGCTTACCCCAGATCAAGTTAAAACTAAGCTTATTGAATCTGCGGTTTCCCTTAATGCTAAAAAAAATGCCCAGGGAAATGGACAGATGAATATAGAAAATATTTTGTAAGGGCAATTTATTTAGAGACAAAAACTAACAACACAAGGGAAACATTTCCTTGTGTTGTATTTTTTGTGATACTTGCTTGTTCTAATATCGCTTGAGGGTATGATTTATATACTTCCCTCATAGAATAATAATGGAGGTGATTATTAATGAAGAGAAAGATTATTGTATTAGGCATATTGGTTTTGTTTTTAAGTATAGCATTGGCATCCTTTCAATATGGGCAGGTATCAACTATTCGCACCATGTCAACCTATTTTTCTCCCCCTGAACAACCGCTCCCTCCAAATATAGACGAATTATTAAAAAAGGATTACGGTAATTCAAGGTATTTTGATACCCATGGAGATATTAAAATAAGTTTAGAAAAGTTAGTAAATGAAAACTATTTTATAGAATATAGCTGGGTAAATGGTGATGAAAGTTATTTTGGATTAGGAATAATCATCGAAAATATTAAGAAGGAGAAACTAAGCAAGGATGATTTCGAATCTATATGGATAGAGGATGACATTGGGAATACATATATGCCTCTTCCATATCAAAAGATAACAGATTTTCCTATGGATCATCCCCTTGGCTGGAAGCAATTGTTTTATGGAAAATTTTCTCCTTTGAATGTAAAAGCAAAAAGTATTACAATATATTTTGATTACAAGGAACATAAGTATATAATACAGGATGTACCACTTTATTAGGGGTAGGAAATCTGGTAGAAGGTAGAAGGTAGAAGGTAGATTGTCTATGGTATAATTAGATTATAGGGGCGCCTCTTTGTGCGCCTACTTTTAATAGTTATTGGTTAGGTAGGAGAAAACAATGGAGAATATTAAGGAGAGAATAATTAAAATTGCAGAAGAAATAAATATAGATTGTATAGGATTTACATCAGCTCAGGATTTTGAAGATATAAGGCCTTACTTAAAAAAGAGGGAAGAAAAAGGCTATCTGTCTGGCTTTGAAGAAGGTGATACAGATAAAAGACTTTATCCCTTAAAAGTATTTGATAGGGCAAAAACAATTATCTCTATAGCAATGTCCTATAATTTCAAGTGGGACAAACCTTTTATACAAAATCTTCATGGAGAAATAGCAAAGAGTGCGTGGGGTAGAGATTATCATAAAGTGCTTAATGAAAAGATGGTAGAATTGATGGAAGGTATTCAAAAAGAGATAATGCCTATGGAATATAAGATGTTTGTAGATACGGGACCCTTATCAGATAGAGCCATAGCCCATAGAGCTGGGTTAGGTAGGTATGGGAAAAATGGATTTCTTATAAATCCAGAATATGGATCTTGGATTTTTTTAGGTCACATTCTTGTGGATAAAGAAATAATAGAAGACAAACCATTAGAAGGTGACATCTGTAATACCTGTGATTTATGTATAAAAACATGTCCCACAGGAGCAATAGAAGGTCCTTATTTATTCAATGCACAAAAATGTATTTCCTTTTTAACTCAAAAAAAGGAGCTACTAAGCTATAATGAACAAAGAGCTATAGGAAAAAAAATCTATGGATGCGACATTTGTCAGAGGGTTTGTCCCCAAAATAAGGATGTAAAACATACTAAGAATAATAATTTTAAGCCTGAGCCTCATCTTGCATTCCCTAAATTGGAAGATATTATAAAAATGTCTAATAAGGAGTTTAAAGAACATTTTAAACCTACCGCAGCAGGTTGGAGAGGAAAAAAAATATTACAGAGAAATGCTATTATTGCTCTAGGAAATAGTAAAGATGTTAAAGCGATTCCCTTATTGGAAGATTGTTTAAGAGATATACGATGGGAAATTAGATTTTACACTATAGGAGCATTAAGTCAATTTGGGGAACCTGGTAAGGAAATTATAGAAAAATGGTTTAATAGTGAAGAACATCCAAAGGTAAAGCAAGAAATGGAATACGCCTTAAAACTATAAACATAATAATAAATACAGAAGAGAATTTTTTTACTAACTTATAAGATTTGTATATCTTTTATAAAACCTTGTAAGTTAGTTTTTTTCTAACGAATAAGGTTTTAAACTAATAAGACAGAAAATTTATGAAATTTGTTTGTAAATATATAACTAGCTTTCCCATTATAACCATTGGATATTTAAAAGGGAAGGTTACAATCCAAAAAGAGATCAAAGGATCTTTTTTTATTTATTAATATTTTTTTAATAAAAAAGAAGGATATAGCAGATTATAAAGTATAAGATTAAAGAATGGAGGTACATTTTTAATGGCAAATTCAAAAAAGAATAAAAATGAAAACGCTAACACTTCCCAAAGTAGGCCTGATGGGGCTTTAAGAGATGGAGATTATATTCCAGGTGGGAAAAAATTTATACTAGGGCTTCAGCATGTATTTACTATGTTTGGCTCAACAGTATTAGTACCAATATTAACTGGATTAAATGTTTCGGTTGCTCTATTTGGTGCAGGTGTAGGTACACTTATATTTCACTATATAACTAAAAAAAGAATACCTGCCTTTCTGGGTTCATCCTTTGCTTACATTCCAGTAATAATAGCAATAGGTGCATCCCACGGCTTAGAGTATGCTGCTGGTGGATTGTTTGTTGCAGGACTATTATATATTCTATTTGCAGCAATAGTTAAGTTAGTAGGACCAGAAATCATTGACAGGTTATTTCCACCTATTGTTACCGGACCAATAATTATGGTTATTGGACTTAATTTAGCTCCTACAGCTATAAGTATGGCATCACAAAATTGGACTATAGCACTTATCTGCTTATTAGCAGTTACAATTGTAAATGTTTATGGTAGGGGTTTTATTCAATTAATTCCAGTATTATTAGGTCTTTCTGTTGGATATATTGCTGCATTAATCTTTAACATTGTGGATTTTGCACCGATAGCAGATGCTAGATGGTTTTCAATGCCAGAATTTATAGTTGCAAAATTTGATATAGGTGTTATCTCGATGGTAGCTCCCTTAGCACTTGTAACAATAATAGAGCATATAGGAGATGTTCTCGCCATAGGTGCCACAGTAGAAGATGAATATTTAGAAGATCCAGGATTTCATAGAACAATTCTTGCAGATGGTATTGCAAAGGCGGTATCTTCATTTATTGGAGGTGCTCCTGTAACAACATATTCTGAAAACACTGGTGTGTTAGCATTAACAAAGGTATGGAATACTCAGATTATGAGAATTGCTGCGGTAATAGCCATTGCATTATCCTTTATTGGTAAATTAGGAGCTGCTATACAAACAATACCAGAACCAGTAATTGGTGGGATTTCTATTATCTTATTTGGTATGATTGCTTCTATCGGGGTTCGTACTGTTGTTGAAAATAATGTTGACTTCAAACATTCTAGAAATCTAATTGTAGCCTCTGTAATTCTAGTACTGGGAATTGGAGGTGCGGAGATTAACATTGGTGTAGGTAATTTCCAATTAACATTAGCTGGTATGGCATTGGCAGCTATTGCTGGTTTATTACTAAATCAGATATTGCCAAAGGTAAAATCTTAACATATTATAGGTCTATTACATTAATTGTGATAGACCCTTTTTTAGTTTTTAGGCTATATTTTTTAGGAGAAGTAAACCTGACTTCTTTATAAATTTATTTTTACATTTTTATGTTTGTTGTTTTGTTTATATTATAATAAGTATAGAAAGGTGTGAAAAACATTGAGGGAAATAAATGTATTAGAAATTATAAAGGCAGTGAAGGAGTTATGTATTAATTCAAATTACAATATTTCAGAGGATGTTAAGGATAAAATATTTAAAGCTAAAGACATTGAAACATGGCCTATAGCAAAGGATATTTTAGACAAAATCCTTACTAATATTGATATTGCAAAAAATGAAAATGTTCCTGCCTGTCAGGATACTGGTATGACATGTGTTTTTATAGAATTAGGGCAAGAGGTGAAGATAGCAGGTGGAAGTTTAGAGGAAGCAATAAATGAAGGAGTCAGACAAGGCTATAATGAAGGTTACTTAAGAAAATCTGTGGTTAAGGATCCCTTAAGAAGAATAAATACAAATGATAATACACCTGCTGTTATAGATTATAAAATAGTACCTGGAAATAAATTAAAAATAACAATTGCTCCAAAGGGGGCTGGATCTGAAAATATGAGTCAATTAAAGATGCTAAGGCCCTCGGACGGAGTTGAAGGAATAAAGGAATTTGTACTAAAGGTGGTTAAGGAGGCAGGTCCTAATCCCTGTCCTCCTATTGTAGTAGGAGTAGGTATCGGCGGTACCTTCGATAGAGCAGCCCTAATTGCTAAAAAGGCATTAATAAGACCCTTATCAGAAAAAAATCCAGACAAATTCTATGCAGATTTAGAAGATGAGCTATTGAGAGAAATTAATAAGCTGGGAATTGGACCCCAGGGCTTTGGAGGGAAAACAACAGCATTGAAGGTTAATATAGAAACCTTTCCTACCCATATAGCATGCTTACCTGTGGCTGTAAATATTAATTGCCATGTAACAAGGCACGCTAGTATAGAATTTTAATTTAGGAGGAAATATTATGGAGAAGAGAATATCTACCCCCCTTACATATGAAAAGGCTAAGCAGTTAAAAGCCGGAGATAATGTTTTTATAACAGGAGTAATATATACAGCAAGGGATGCGGCTCATAAAAGATTGATTGAATTATTAGATAGGGAAGAAAGCCTACCTATAGATTTAGAGGATTCTATTATTTATTATGTAGGACCAACCCCTGAAAAACCTGGTAAAGTTATAGGTTCAGCAGGTCCTACCACTAGCTATAGAATGGATTCATATACACCTAGATTATTAGAAAAGGGCTTAAGGGGTATGATAGGGAAGGGTTCTAGGTCAAAGGAAGTAATTGTTTCTATGAAAAAGAATGGCGCCGTATATTTCGCAGCTATTGGAGGGGTTGCAGCACTTATTGCAAAGTCCATTAAGAAGGCACAGATTGTTGCCTATGAGGAACTAGGCTCAGAGGCAATAAGAAGATTAGAGGTAGTAGATATGCCAGCTGTGGTAGTTATAGATACCGAGGGAAATAATTTATATGAGATAGGGCGAAGGGAATATCTTAATCTTAATAATAAATAAGTAATATGAATGTAAGAGACTATAAATAATTAATAAAAAGAATTGAAAAAAGCAAAGAAGCTGAAATTTTAGTTTCTTTGCTTTTTGTTACCAATTTTTTAATTACGCATATGATGATAGTGGAAAGAAAGCAAAAGGAGGAGAGGTTAATGGGTAGAAAACCATATACAAGTTTAGAGCTGGCACAAGCTTATATACCTTATCAATATTATACTGATAGTTACACCCCTAAAGAAGCATTAAGAAAAGGAACTCTTTTTCCAGAATTATATAGACCCTATCTTCCAGGAAAGGGGAGAAGATAATGGATAGAGAAAGATATAGAAGGTTAGAGGAAATTCAGGCTATTGGGTTTGTACTAATAGAATTAAATCTCTATTTAGATACTCATCCAGATGATGAAAGAGCTTTAAGAGAATTTAACACCTATGGACAGCAATTACGAAGATTAGTAACTCAATATGAGGCACAATATGGTCCATTGTTAAGCAGTGGATATTCCCCCAGTCAGTTTCCATGGAAATGGGTTAATGAACCTTGGCCATGGGATATGCAGTAGAGAAAGGAGAGATTAATATATGTGGGTATATGAAAAAAAATTAGAATATCCGGTAAGAGTTGACACCTGTAATCCTGCATTGGCTCAAATGATATTAGAACAATTTGGGGGAGCAGACGGAGAATTGGCTGCAGCTTTACGCTATTTGACTCAGCGATATTACATGCCAATAGGAGAAGGAAAGGCAATATTAACAGATATAGGTACAGAGGAGCTTGCACATTGGGAGATTATTGGAACTTTAGCGTGGAGATTGGTAAAGGATGCTCCTATTGAAAAAATAAAAGGTACGCCATTTGAAGCACATTTTGCAGATCATGGAAGAAACCCTTTCCCTCATAATGCAGCAGGCTTTGCATTTACAGCAACCTTCTTTAATGCAAAATCTGATCCCATTGCTGACATGCATGAGGATATGGCAGCGGAAGAAAAAGCTAGAGCAACCTATGAACATCTTATACAATTATCCGATGATCCCGGGGTGACAGATACACTAAGATTCTTAAGACAAAGAGAGGTAAATCACTTCCAGCGTTTTGGAGAGACCTTAGAATTATTAAAGGAACACAAGGAAAGAAAGCCTTTTTATTAAAAGAAAGCGACCTCTGTTTTATTACAGAGGTTTTTATATGTATGGGTTATAGTGAGTATACCTTGGAGTAAACTCTTTTTTATTTGTATTTATTTATAAAAAACATTACAATATCTATAACAAAGGAAATCCTACGAGGAGGTTTTTTAATGGAGTGGGGAAGCACAGATGTAGCTAAGGCTGCTATTCAGATGTCTATATCAAGCAGAAAAAGGGAAGAAAAGCTTATAAGTGATTTTAGGGAGAAGGGAATATATACAACTGGGGTTGACTTTGGAGGAGATTTAATTGACTCTATACCTAAAATAATCGAAAGAGCCATTATTGCTTCAAGAAGAAGTGGAGTAATAAGGGAAAGCCATGTTCATGATGGGGCAGTTGCAGGGGCGGCTCGTGAAGCTATTATGCAGGTATCCCAAAAGGCAAATGGATTAAATGCAGGGGGAAAGATAGGCATTGCTAGAAGTGGAGAACATTTATGTGTAGTGATCTTTGTGAGTATTGGGTTGCTTCATCTAAATGAAATCGTCATTGGATTAGGACATCGAGCATTACCAAATTTAGATGAATGATAGGATAATGTTACATATTTTTACCAATAATTTACCATTAATTTTATAAATTTTCATATTGACATAAAGTAATATTGCATATATAATAACATTTAAATTATTGAAATTTGAAGTATAGTAGCTTTGTAGAAAGCAAGGGGTAACCTTTGCTGGTAGAGAAAATCTCATATTAAATATACGATGAGAGAGAATTAGTAGTTATCTATGGTTACAATAAAGAGAGTAGGTTGGTAGGTGAAAAATCTACAGTACATGGGATAATGAATTACAACTCTTGAGTATCTATTTCTGCGTTTCCCATTCGTTACATGGGTAGAGGCACCTAAATATTATATATATTGGGTGTGAATTAAGGTGGTACCACGGCGATCTCGTCCTTATTAGATGAGGTGGTCTTTTTTATTTTCATTTATTTCAAAATTTAAGGAGGATGGTAGTATGGTAGGAAAAAGAAGATTATTGGCAATAGTAATTATGTTATTGATGGCAGTGGTTTTATGGGGCTGTTCATCAGGAGAAGAAGCTAGTAATGATGAAGGAAACAAAAAAGTAGTACAGGATGATGAGATTTTTAAGATTGGCATTAGTCAATTGGCTGAACATCCAGCATTAGATGGTTCTAGGGAAGGATTTATAGATGGGTTAGCTTCAAAGGGATTTATTGATGGAGATAATATTTCTATAGATTTTCAAAATGCCCAGGGAGATATTCCCACAACACAATTAATTGCTCAAAACCTAGTATCTCAAGAAATGGATATGATATTTGCAATAGCAACACCGGCAGCCCAGTCTGCTTTTAATACGACAAAGGAAATACCTATTTTAATTACAGCAGTTACAGATCCAGTTGAGGCTGGATTAGCTGATAGCTGGGAGTCATCAAATACAAATGTAACAGGAACAAGTGATGCTACTCCTGTTAAGGAACAATTTGCACTTTTACAAGAATTAGTGCCTAAGGCGTCAAAGGTTGGGATTATATACAATACTAGTGAGGTTAATTCAGAAATACAAGTGGAAAAAGCTACAGAGGTGGCAGAAGAATTAGGCATTGAAATTATTTCCTCTGGGGTGACCAATGCTAATGAAATACCTCAAGCATTAGATGCCCTTGTGGAGAAAGTAGATGTTTTATATATTCCTACAGATAATCTTGTGGCATCATCAATGCCATTGATTGTTAATAAGACCAATGAGAAAAACATCCCAGTGATTGGAGCTGAAAGGGCTCATGTGGAAGCTGGGGCATTGGCAACAGAGGGAATAGATTACTATGAATTAGGCTTTCAAACAGGATTAATGGCTGTAGAAATAATAAACGGTAAAGAGCCAACAGAATTACCAGTATCGACTATGGAAGAATATAAGTTGATTATAAATGAAGACAGTGCCCAAATTCTAAAAATCAATATACCTGAAAGCCTAAAGGAAAAGGGAGAATTGATTAAGGGAGGTACAGCTTCCTAATGGATTTTTTAGTCAATATATTAGAACAAGGCTTAATTTTTGGGATTATGGTTTTAGGAGTATATATAACCTATAAACTGTTGGATTTTCCTGATTTATCTGTGGATGGTACTTTCCCACTGGGAGCCTGTATTACAGCATCTGCAATGGTATCAGGTTTGAATCCATGGATTGCAACCATTTTAGCCTTTATAGGAGGGTCCATGGCAGGAGCCATAACAGGATTTTTGCATGTTAAACTAAGGATTACAAATCTTTTATCAGGAATATTAGTAATGACAGGGGTTTACTCCATAAATCTAAGAATAATGGGTAAGGCAAATGTGGCATTATTTCAACAAAATACAATATTTACATCTGGAATAAGTATTATAATGGTACTTTTAGTCTTAACAATTATAATTAAGATTTTATTGGATCTTTTTTTAAAAACAAAGTTAGGATTTCTATTGAATGCCGTTGGGGATAATCCTGTTTTAGTCACCTCTATAGGATTAGATATAGGAAAGGTTAAATTTTTAGGTTTAGCCTTATCTAATGGGTTGGTAGCATTGGCAGGTTCAATAATGGCTCAATATCAAGGCTTTTCAGATGTAGGAATGGGTACTGGTGTTATTGTAATGGGATTAGCATCTATAATAATAGGCGAGATGGTTTTTAAAAAATTACCCCTAATACTTCCTACGACAATAGCTCTATTAGGATCTATACTTTATAAGGCTAGCACTGCCTTTGCACTACGCATGGGATTACCAGCCACAGACTTAAAGTTAATTACTGCAATTATCGTTATAGGTATTCTGGCTATATATGGGAAAGGAATTTCACTACCATGGAAGAAAAGAAATAGAGGAGGTGCTTCCCTTGTTGCAACTACGAAATCTATCTAAGACCTTTAATCAAGGGACAATAAATGAAAAAGCTATATTTAACAAACTTTCTCTTTCTATCCATGAGGGCGATTTTGTTACAATTATTGGGAGCAATGGAGCTGGAAAGTCTACTTTATTAAATATAATATCAGGGGTTATACTACAGGACGAGGGAACTATCCAACTAAAAAATAAAGATATTTCACAGTTAGAGGAATATAAAAGAAGTAAATATATTGGAAGGGTATTTCAAGATCCAGCTTTGGGAACATCACCTAAAATGACTTTATTAGAAAACCTCTCTATGGCATATAATAAAGGGAAAAGATTTAATCTATCTCCTGGTATATCCAAGAAGAACATTTCGTTTTTCAAAGAAATTCTCTCAGAGCTATCATTAGGGCTTGAGGATAGGCTTAATTCAAAGGTAGGATTGTTATCGGGGGGGCAAAGACAAGCGCTTGCTCTACTTATGGCTACTATAACCAGCCCTGGAATTTTGCTATTAGACGAACATACAGCAGCTTTAGATCCAAAGACATCGGAGAATATATCCTTATTAACAGATAAAATTATTAAAGAAAAAGGAATAACAACATTGATGGTCACCCATAATTTAAAACAGGCTATTGAAATGGGTAATCGTATATTAATGCTTCACAGAGGTAAGGTTATACTAGATTGTAAGGGAAAAGAAAAGAATGATCTAACAATGAAAAAGCTATTAGGCTATTTTGAAAGCGCTGGTGGAGAAGATATGATGTCAGACGAAATGCTGTTTTCAAATATTGGTTAAAATATAAAATCATAGTATAATATCAAGGCATTAATTGAAAACTAATAACATATCTATGCTTCGCTACTTTTATATGGGAGAGATGAAATATGATTAGTAAAGAACAATTGATGCTTGTTGCCACAAATTGTCCAGGATATGATCCGATTAATGAAGGCTTTTCAGCCACTATAGGAGGAAAGTATGGGGAATCCTGTGAGAATTGCTATAATTGGGAGGACAATAAATGTCAAGTAGATTTATTTGATGATGTTCTAACAAGTGTAGATCAAGAATAAAATATCTAATAATAATAAAAGTAAAAATCCTTTGGGATTTTTATTTTTATTATTAAAAAGCTTTACTTTTATAAAGAAAAAAATGGGCTTTAAGGGGAAATAGCCCCTGCTGGTTTTGGAAGATGCTAAGGATGAACGATTAGTAGTTTTACCTGCAAAATTAGTGAAGCTACATTTTTAATCAAATTTATTGTATAATAATAATGACTTGAGGAAATTGCATAATAGACTTTCATACTATAAATGTGAGGAATTATTATGAATAATATGAAGAAATTTATTGTTTTCATTTTGACATTATTAATTGCAAGTACATTCTTTACACAATCTATGGCTGCTTCAGAAGTATTATATGACTCTTATAAGGGACAGTTGGGGATTGAGATTAGAAGCTACAGCCCTAATTGGACTGGAGATAAACTTGAGGAAGTTTATGAAGAATTATTGAATAATATTCATGGAGAAGAAATAGAATATTTAAGCACTATTAATTTATATCCTGATAATCCCTTTGGGGGTGAAGAGGAGGGTCTATATCATGGGGCCTATCAAAGCAATCTATTTTCAAATAAAACCAATTATAAAATTAAGAAAAATAGAGTAATCGACCTTTTTAATATGCAGGAAAAAGAAAGTATTAATGAAATTGCTAAAACTTTATCCCATGAATATGGCCATCATTTTACATTTTACTACATATTAAAGGGAGAAAATAAAACCTTTGAACAATGGCGTGACACAAAATATGCAAAAATTAGAGGGCTTACAGACGATAATAGGGTTAGAAATGATTATAGTAATGGACACCAATGGAATATTACAGAAATTGCAGCTGAGGACTATATTCAACTTTATGGTTCGCCAAATGCGAAGACTCCAAATTTATATGATGATATTATAGTAAGAGCAGAAAAACAGACATTAGATGAGATAATAAAGTGGAATAATCACATTTTTAATGTATATCCCCAAGAAAATTTTAATATCCCTCTAGCTAATAATGTTGCTAATTTACGACAATATTGGGCTACCATTAGCGGCATTGATATAGATGAGTATAATGAACCTCCTACTGGTTCTGTTGTTGGTTTGACCGAGGTGAAAAATCTAGGGCATGATAAGAAACAATTTATAATAAGATGGACAGAAAGCAAGGATAGGGATTCATCTAATCTTCTTTATACTCTTGTGGCATATGATCAAAAGCAGCATCAAGTAATTCCCATTAAAACTGTAAAACAGGGAGAAGAATTAGTAGCTGTTATAGGGAGTACAAAAGTAATAAATGAAAATGAAATTATCTTCTATAGTGATATTTTCATCGACAGCCCTAAAAATATTCGTGTATTTACAATGGATGAACATGGAAATATTATATCCTCTAACATTATAGTTATTGATTTTAATAATCCAGTTATTACAGAGCTGAATCAAATGAAAAATATTCAAGAAAGAATTACAAATGAGGAAATAGAAAACAATATGGAAGTACTTGTAGATAACCAGAAAGATGAAGTAGAGAAGGGTTGGTTAGATAATTTTTTCGACTTTATTATTGAGCTTATTAAAGGATTTATAAAGTAGGGCATCGAATTGTCCACCTGATTGTAGATCCACGCCCTCGTCGTTCCGTGCTTCTGAGAGAGCGCACATTGTCTGTCTTCCCCAAAATGAAATTGTAAGGAGAATGCTATGTATTCTATTAAAGAAGTTTTGCAATTATTATTAATTGTTATTGTAATTGGGCTACCTCCATATTTAATAGCTTTAAAAACCTTCAGGAATTTAAAATTAATAACTATAATAATACTATCCATTATCTATTGGGGTGGAACTATTTATACACAACAGGTGATTCCCTTTATATTAATTCTGATATTATTAATAGTTAATAGTAGAAACAAAAAAATAATGGAGGAGTATGAGCCTAGTATAGTAAACAAAAAATTTACCCTTAAGGATTTTATTTTAATTGCTGGAGCCACTATATTAATTAGATTTCCCATAGGAATTATAAATATTTTTTATGTTTTATTAGTGGATTTAATAGGTATAAATGTACAAAGTCAAGAAGTGGTAGATATTTTTGTGAATTCTCAAAATAATATGTTAAATATATTAATAATATTATTAGTGGTTATAGTAGCACCTCTAAATGAAGAGTTTTCAATGAGATATTGGCTTTTTGGGAAGGTGTTATCCCCAAGGGCAGGTGCTATAATAGCTGCATTGATTAGTAGTGGTTTATTTACACTATTACATTATAATATTGCAGGGGTGCCAACTTTTTTTGTTTTAGGATTATATGCTTGTTATATTTATTATCGTAAGGGATTTTGGGGGGCGGTTACAGTTCATTTTATATTTAACTTAAGCTCAGTACTTTTATTAATGTTGACAAAACTTATAATTCCTATAGCATAGAAGTGGTAAAACATTAATTGATGATGAATATTAGGTTATAATAAATAAAAGAAACATTTGGGAGGAAAAATTATGGCAGTTAAGATAAAAGATGTTGCAAGGGAAGCTAATGTTTCAGTGGCGACAGTTTCAAGGGTATTAAATAATGTGCCACTTGTAAATGATGATACAAAGAAAAGAGTACAGGATGCGATTAAAAGAACTGGATACAAACCAAATGCTATTGCAAGGAGCTTGAAAATGCAAAAAACAAACACCTTTGGCATTATGATTCCAGATATCACTAGTCCATATTACACTGAGATTGTAAGAGGGGTAGAGGATATATGCAATATGTATGATTATCATATTATTCTATGTAATACAGACTCAAATGCAAAAAAAGAAGAAACATATTTAGATGTATTGATTGAAAAACAATGCGATGGAATACTATACATAGGAAAGGGTATTTCCCAAGAACTAAAAAATAAAATGGTTGATAGTAATGTACCATTAGTAATTGGAGCTATCCATGATCATGAGTATTCTATACCTAGTGTTATGATTGATAATGAAAAGGCTGCCTATGATATAGCTAAGTTTTTAATTGAAAAGGGACATAAAGAAATAGCATATTTTTCAGATAATGATCATAATGCTTTAGTTGCGAGGGAAAGAGAAGAGGGCTTTAGAAATGCTCTAGAAGAAGAAGGCTTAGAGCTGCCTAAGGAATGGGAGAAGATGGGGGAAACAACCGTCCTAGGGGGTTATAAAATGATGGAAGCCCTGTTAAAAGAGGAAAGGAGACCAACAGCAATTGTGGCTGTTAATGATGAGGCGGCTTTAGGAGCTATACGAAAAGCTAGTGAAGAAGGTATTAATATACCAAGAGATATGAGTATTTGTGGATATAATAATTACTATATATCAGAATGGGTAAGACCTTCAATAACTACCGTGGCTCAACCAATGTATGATATAGGAGCAGTAAGTGCTCGAATGCTTATAAAAATGATTAATGATGAAGAGTTAGCTTCAAAACATATAATAGTACCCCATGAGATAATAGAAAGAGAATCTACTTCTTCTATAATATAATATAGAAATATATTTATACCACTAATTTCCACTTGAAATAAGTATTTAGTGATGATAATATAGACAAGCTGACTTAAAAAACATATGAAATATGCAAAGAGTCATTTACCAATTAAACTCTTTAAAATTTCAATAAATTACCATTGACATTAAACTGAAATGTTGGTATAGTATTAAGTCCGAGGTAGCAATTAATAACATGCGCCTCAGAGCATAGGGGTAGGATTTACCCATTTAAATAGTCAAGAAAAGAAAAATTAATAGAAAAAGTATTGACATATTTAAAAAAATCTAGTATAGTTGTAAGGGTCGCCACATGAGAGCGACATACTAGAGACAAGGGAACAGGAATAAGAAAAATCCTAAACCCAAATCATGTTGGAACCGCATTAAATGCGTTCCGGAAGAATTGGTCTTTGAAAATAGAACAGTGTAAGGAAGTAAGGGCAAAAACCTTAAATT
>CAZHJK010000030.1:0-27701 GCA_964533275.1 uncultured Eubacteriaceae bacterium
ACTAATTAGAAACCTAAAAGCTTCTATAAAAGAAATATCTTCAAGGTTGTTAGAAATAAAACAATTTAAAATATCAAGCATATACTTTTAACAATAATAGGATGAAAGTTCTTTCAGAATATTCTGAAAGTAATTAAGGGAATTTTTTAGATTTATAGGTAGATAAAAAAATTTGCTCGTTGGAGCTGATGAAAACTCCCTAACCTTGACACAAATTTTAAAAAGTTATAAAATAATGTTAAATAAGATAACTTATTTATAGGCTAAGACATGTACAATAGAAAATATAAAGCTCAAAATTAAAATAAGGAGTGATTATTTTCAAGTCGAGTCAATAGGCCTTGCTCGATTTATTTTTTTTTGAAGACAACTGAATAAGGAGGTGTTGCAAGATTAATGATAATATTATTTTAAGCATTGTACTATATGTAGCGATAGCTTTAATAGCCATGTTCCTTGGTTATTATCTTCGAAAACAAATTGCAGAAGGTAAAATTTCTAGTGCAGAAGAAACAGCAAAGAAAATTGTAGATGATGCATTAAAAGAAGCTGAAACAAGTAAAAAAGAAAAATTATTGGAAGCAAAAGAAGAAGTTCATACTATAAGGAATGAAATTGAAAAAGAAAACAGAGAAAGGCGAAATGAAGTTCAGCGCCTTGAAAGAAGAGTTCTCCAAAGGGAAGAGAATTTAGATCGAAAACTTGAAGATTTAGAAAAAAGAGAAGAAAATTTTCAGAAAAAAATCAAAGAAATTGAGAAAAAACAAAATTCAGTAGAAGATTTATACCAAAAACAATTAGAAGAATTAGAAAAATTATCAGGTCTAACCCATGAAGAGGCAAGACAAATTCTTCTTAATGATGTTGAGAAGGAAATTACAAGAGAATCTGTTGTTTTAATAAAAAACATTGAAGCAAAAGCAAAAGAAGAAGCAGAAAAAAAGGCTAGAGAAATTATTACTTATGCCATACAAAAATGTGCAGCAGATCATGTAGCAGAGACAACAGTATCTGTAGTAAATCTACCAAATGATGAAATGAAAGGTAGAATAATTGGTAGGGAAGGAAGAAATATCCGCACATTAGAAACTCTTACAGGTATAGATTTGATTATTGATGACACTCCAGAAGCGGTTATTTTGTCGGGATTTGATCCTATTAGACGGGAAATAGCAAGAATTGCTTTAGAAAAATTAATTTTAGATGGAAGAATTCATCCTGCAAGAATTGAAGAAATGGTTGAAAAAGCAAAAATAGAAGTGGACAATAATATTCGTGAAGAAGGTGAGCAGGCATCTTTCGATACAGGTATACATGGTCTACATCCTGAGATTATAAAACTATTAGGTCGATTAAAATTCAGGACAAGTTATGGTCAGAATGTTTTAAAGCATTCTATAGAAGTAGCTCATTTAGCAGGTATAATGGCTGATGAACTAGGAGCTGATGTTAAAATAGCTAAAAGAGCTGGATTACTTCATGATATAGGTAAAGCTGTAGATCATGAAATGGAAGGACCTCATGTTGCAATTGGTGTAGATTTATTAAGAAGATATAAAGAAACACCATTAGTTATTCATGCAATGGAGGCACACCATGAAGATGTAGAACCACAAACTATTGAAGCAGTATTAATTCAAGCTGCTGATGCAATATCTGCAGCACGACCTGGTGCTCGTAGAGAAACTTTAGAGTCTTATATAAAACGTTTAGAGAAGTTAGAAGACATTGCTAATTCATTTGATGGAATAGACAAATCATTTGCAATTCAGGCGGGCAGAGAAATAAGAATTATGGTTAAACCTGACGAAGTTGATGATCTTGAAATGTTCCACATCTCAAGATCTATTGCAAAAAAAATAGAAGAAGATCTAGAATATCCAGGACAGATAAAAATTAATGTCATAAGAGAAACCAGATCAATTGAATACGCTAAATAATATATAACTTAAAAAAGGAGCCAAATGGCTCCTTTTTAAGTTAAAAGAATGAACTATCAATACATATGATATAATAAAGATATAATTAAATCACTTATATAATAATATAGAGGAGTAAATTAAATGAAATTTTTAATAATCGGTGATATAGTTGGTCGAATGGCTCGTAATATACTTAAAACTCAATTAATAAATATAATAGAGAAAAATGGAATCCAATTTGTAATTGCAAATGGTGAAAATGCTTCTGGTGGGAATGGTTTAACATATAAAAATGCACAAGAACTATTTTCTTATGGTATTGATGTCATAACTATGGGTAATCATGTGTGGGATAAGAAAGAGATTACTCAATATATAGACCAAGAAAAAAGACTAGTTCGACCTTCTAATTATCCTTCTCCTTGTCCAGGAAGAGGATATACTATAATAAATAAAAATAATATTAGAATAGGTATAATTAATTTATCTGGAAGAGTATTTTTAAACCCATTAGATTGCCCTTTTAAAACTTTTGAAAAAGACTATGATTTCTTAAAAAATAATACAGATATTATTATACTAGACTTCCATGGTGAGGCAACAGCTGAAAAAGTAGCTATGGGCTGGTTTGTTGATGGAAAAATATCATTAATCTATGGTACACATACCCATATTCAAACTGCTGATGAAAAAATTCTTCCAAAGGGTACTGGATACATAACAGATGTTGGTATGACAGGACCTTATTATTCTGTTTTAGGAATAGATAGGGATATAATTATCGAGAAATTTATAACTCAACGACCAATTCGTTTTGAGATATCCTCTGGACCAATAGAGATAAATGGAATAATAGTTGAAATAGATGAAAATAATGGAAAATGTTTTAAGATTGAAAGATTTAAACAATTATATGAAGAAATTTTATAAATATATTTTAGGTAAGGTTATACCTACAATTGATTTATACATCTAAAATATCTATTGTGAATTACTTTTATAATAAATTTATTTAATAAAAGGGTTTTATTGCTAAATGTAGAATACTATTTTATAAATATATTTTTTAATTATAATAATAAAGGGGGCAAAAAAATGGAAGTATTAAAAGTATCATCTAAATCAAATCCTAACTCAGTAGCAGGGGCCCTAGCAGGGGTATTAAGAGAAAAAGGGGCTGCTGAAATACAAGCTATAGGTGCAGGAGCAATTAATCAAGCAGTTAAAGCAGTAGCTATTGCAAGAGGTTTTGTTGCTCCTAGTGGTGTGGATCTAATATGTATTCCTGCATTTACTGATATAGAAATTGACGGAGAAGAAAGAACTGGTATTAAATTAATAATTCAGCCTAGATAAATAATTAATAAATAAAACCTGCTTATTTTGCGGGTTTTTTTATATTACTATGGGAATACTCAATATTTTGATATAATAATAGTAAAATTGCTGTAAATAATAATTTGTATAAATTAAATATACCTTAATTTAATATTTTTTAATATATAACAATTTGTTAACATAATTGGAGGAAATATTGTGAATTATATTGATTTACATGTACATACAACCGCTTCAGATGGGTTATTTACACCAAAAGAAATAGTTTATTGGGCTTATAAAAAAAAATTATCAGCAATTGCAATTACAGATCATGATACTATTGATGGAATAGAAGAAGCATTATACTATGGTGAAAAATATAATTTAGAAATAATCCCAGGAATTGAAATTAATACAGATTATCAAGGGTCTGAAGTACATATTTTAGGTTATTATATTGATTATAAATCAACTTGGTTCCTAAAAATTCTAAAAGAGATTCGTTTTGCAAGATATAATAGAGCAAAAAAAATGATAAAAAAAATTAATGATTTAGGACTTCAAATTACAATGGATGAAGTGATTGAAGTATCTGGTACTGCTTCAATAGGTAGACCACATATTGCTCGAGTTTTAGTAGATCATAATTATGCACTAAATACAAAAGAGGTTTTTGAAAAATACATTGGGATTAATGGACCCGCTTATGTAGAAAGATATAAAATTACTCCCTCTGAAGCTATTGAATATATATTAAAATGCGGTGGGATTCCAGTATTAGCTCATCCTGGATTAATCAAGGATATACATATTATTAAAGAACTAGTAGATTTTAATCTTCAAGGATTAGAAGTATTTCATTCTAAACATAATGATGATATGATTAAATTATATTATAGCATTGCAAACCAATATAATTTAATTATCACAGGAGGCTCAGATTGTCATGGTGCAATATACAATGGACAGCCACTCTTAGGAACTCTAAATATTAGTAAAAAATATCTAGACTCATTAAAAGCTAAAAAAAATAATAATAAAGATGTGGAGTGAAAAAATTGTCTTATCAGTTTAAAGGTGAAAGAAATCGAGGAACTCTACTTAAGGTAAGCACAACTTCACTAGTTAAATTACTTATTCTTAATTTACTTAACACCAAACATTATTATGGCAATGAACTAATAGAAACAATAGGTGAAATATTTAATTATAAATGGGAACCCAGTCCTGGAATGATTTATCCATTATTAAGAGATTTAGAAGAGAAAGGATATATTAAAGGATGGTGGAGAGAACCTGATAAAAAAACAAAAAGATATTACAAAATAACAGATGAAGGAATAGAGCACTTTGTTATAATTAAAAAAACCTATAAAATAACTTTAACAGATTCATTAGTTATGGTTGAAAATATTATAAAAGAAGTATATAAATAACAATATAAATAAAGGAGGATAATAATGAAAAATTTAATTGCTAACAGAGTTAAAAATATGACGCCCTCGATGACATTAGCTATAACTGCTAAAGCTAATCAACTTATATCTCAGGGATTAGATATTATAAGTTTTGGAGCTGGTGAACCAGATTTCGATACTCCAGAGTATATACAAAAGGCAGGTATAGATGCTATTAATAAAGGATTTACAAGATATACACCAGCCAGTGGTATTCTATCCTTAAGAGAAGCAGTAGCAAAAAAACTTTTTAAAGATAATGGGTTAGAATACTCATCAGATGAAATAATCATTAACAGTGGAGCCAAGCATAGTATATCTACAGCACTTCAAGCTATTTGTAATCCAGGGGATGAAGTGGTAGTACCTGTACCCTATTGGGTTAGTTATCCTGAAATGGTAAAACTATCAGAAGCTACTCCAATATTTATCAACACAAAACCAAAAAATAATTTTAAATTAACTGATAAAGAATTACTATCAGTAATTACACCAAATACTAAAGCCATATTTATTAATAGTCCTAGCAACCCTGTAGGCGCAGTATATTCAAAAGAGGAACTTGAATCTATAGCTGAAATTGCTGTTAAACATCAAATATATATAATTTCAGATGAAATATATGAAAAGTTAATTTATGATAATAAAAAACATATTAGCATAGCTACTTTAAATGAAGAAATTAAAGATCTTACAATTTTAATAAATGGTATGTCTAAGTCTTATGCTATGACTGGTTGGAGACTTGGATATACTGCAGCAAATAAGAATGTTATTAAAGCAATGACAAAAATTCAAGGCCATGCTATATCACATCCAAGCTCAATTACTCAATATGCTGCCTTAGCAGCTCTCGAGGGAGATGAAAATATCATTAATGAAATGATTTTGGAATATGATAAAAGAAGATCTTATATGGTTAAGCGTTTAAAAAATATTAATAATTTAGAGTTTATTTATCCTGAGGGTGCATTTTATGTATTAGTTGATATCTCAAAGGTATTCGGTAAGAAAGTAAATAATATTATGATAAATTCTTCCTTGGATTTTGCTAATGCAATATTGGAAGATGCTAAAGTAGCTGTTATTCCAGGGATAGCTTTTGGGGTGGATAAATATATTCGTCTTTCCTATGCAACATCTTTAGAACTAATTGAAGAAGGGTTAAACAGAATAGAAAACTTTGTAAAATAAACATAAATAGAAAAGGAAGATAAACATGAAGCAATACTATGAGAATCCTTTAGTAGAAAGATATGCTAGCAAGGAAATGCTACAGATATTTTCACCAGATAATAAATTTAAAACATGGAGAAAGTTATGGATTGCACTAGCTGAATCTGAAAAAGAACTTGGATTACCTATCACAGAAGAACAAATCCAAGAACTTAGACTGTATTCTGAAAATATTAATTATGAGGTAGCTAAGAAAAAAGAAAAAGAAATAAGGCATGATGTTATGGCGCATGTTTTCGCCTATGGGGAACAATGTCCAAAAGCTAAATCTATTATACATCTTGGAGCTACTAGTGCTTTTGTTGGAGATAATACAGATATCATTATATATACAGAAGCATTAAAATATATTAGAGGTAAGTTAATTAATTCTATTTATGTACTTTCAAAGTTTGCTTTAAAGTACAAAGACCTGCCAACATTAGGGTTTACACATTTTCAACCAGCTCAATTAACTACTATTGGAAAAAGAACATGTTTATGGATCCAGGATTTATTAATAGACTTACAAAATATAGATTATCAACTTTCTAAAATAAAATTAAGAGGAGTTAAGGGTACTACAGGTACTCAGGCTAGTTTTTTAAATCTTTTTGAAGGCAATCATGAAAAAGTAAAAAAACTTGACCAAATGGTTGCAAATAAGATGGGTTACAGTGATACATATAAGGTTACTGGTCAAACTTATCCAAGAAAATGGGATAGTATAATATTATCATTATTAAGTGGCATTGCCCAATCCTTACATAAATTCAGTAATGATTTACGATTACTTCAACATTTAAAGGAGTTAGAAGAACCATTTGAAAAAAATCAAATTGGATCTTCAGCCATGGCATATAAAAGAAATCCCATGCGAAGTGAAAGGATTGGCGCATTAGCAAGGTTTATAATAATAAATTCACTAAATCCATCCTTAACAGCATCTGAACAATGGTTTGAAAGGACATTAGATGATTCTGCAAATAAGAGAATATCAATACCAGAGGCGTTTCTAGCTACAGATGCTATATTAGCACTATGTATTAATATTTCTGATGGACTTGTGGTATATGAAAAAGTTATTCTTCAACATATAGAAAAGGAATTACCCTTTATGGCAACTGAAAATATTATTATGGAAGGTGTAAAAAAAGGTGGTGATAGACAGGAATTGCATGAAAGGATTCGTGTACATTCAATGGAATCATCTAAGATGGTTAAAATATATGGAAAAGAAAATGATCTATTAGACAGAATTGCCTCAGATAAAGATTTTGATTTATCGTTAGAGGAACTAAATAAGGTTTTGGATCCAAAAATATTTATAGGGAGAGCACCTGAACAAGTTAAAGAATTCATTCAAAACGATGTGCAGCCGATCCTAGATAACAATAAAAATATATTAGGTGTCCAGGGAGAAATTACTGTATAATATATACTTAGGAGGTTATTACTAATGATTAAAACTACGATAGCAAAAATTTCAGAATTTAAAAACCAAGAGGTGACTATCCAGGGATGGTTATACAATAAAAGATCTAGTGGTAAAATACAATTCTTACAAATCAGAGATGGTTCAGGTTTTATACAAGGAGTTGTTGTAAAAAAAGAGGTAAAAGAAAATGTTTTTAATATTTGTAAGGAATTAACACAGGAATCATCTATTATAGTAACTGGCCAAGTAAGGAAAGATGAACGTGCACCAAGTGGCTATGAGTTAACTGTAAATAATGTAGAATTAATAAGTCTTGCAAAAGAATATCCTATATCTTTAAAGGAACATGGTCCAGAGTTTTTGATGGATAATAGACATTTATGGTTAAGGTCTAAAAAACAACACGCTATTCTAAAAATCAGAGCAGCCATAAGTAAGTATGCAAGGGAATTTTTAGATGATAGAGGGTTTACACTTATTGAGTCACCTATAATTACATCCTCTGCACCAGAAGAAACAAGCAGCTTATTTGAGTTTGATTATTTTGATACAAAAGCATACTTATCACAAACTGGTCAATTATATGCAGAAGCTGCTGCCATGGCATTTGGAAGTGTTTATACATTTGGACCAACATTTAGAGCAGAAAAATCTAAAACTAGAAGACATTTAAACGAATTTTGGATGTTAGAACCAGAAATGTGTTTTGTAGATCACGAGGGTAATCTTGACTTACAAGAGGATTTGATTGAATATATTATTCAAAATGTAATAAAAAATTGTGCTCTTGAATTAAAAATTCTTGAAAGAGATATAAAGGAATTAGAAAAAGTAAAAGCTCCCTTTCCTCGATTAACCTATGATGATGCAATTGAATTGTTGAAGAAAAGTGGTGAAGAAATAGAATGGGGAGAAGATTTTGGTGCACCTCATGAGATATATATTTCAGAGCAATTTAATGGGTTACCAGTTTTTGTTACAAATTATCCAAAAGAATGTAAGGCTTTTTATATGCAACCTGATCCTGAAAAACCAGGTACTGTAAAATGTGCTGATCTATTATATCCAGGCTTTGGAGAAATTATCGGTGGAAGCGAAAGAATCAATGACTTAGATATCTTAGTTCAAAGAATTAAAGAAGAAAAACTACCAATGGATATCTACGATTGGTATGTCGATCTAAGAAAATATGGTACAGTTCCCCATTCTGGTTTTGGTCTAGGCTTAGAACGAATGACCATTTGTATTACAGGAATAGACCACATTAGAGAGTCAATTCCCTTTGCAAGAACATTAAATAGAATAACTCCATAGTATATATAAACACCCTATTTGTTTAAGGGTGTTTATTTTAAAATTTAAAATAAATATGAAAAAGGAATGTATAAAGTGTTAAAGATAATGACTTATAATATCCATAGTGGGAAAAACCTACAAGGAAAAAATACTTTTTCAAAAATTCTTAATCTTATAGAATTACATTCTCCAGATATTCTAACTATACAAGAAATAAATGAGAATAGAGTAAGAGGATATCAATTAAGTGAATTAAGTAATTCGCTAGGATATAACTATCATTTTGGCTCCCATGTTAAAATTAAAGATGGAGAATACGGAATCGGGACTTTTACAGCATTACCAATTATTAAAAAAAATCATATTTTACTTCCTAGTTTAGGAGAACAAAGAGGTTTATTACAGACTACTCTAAAGATAAACAATAAGTGTTTAGATATATTTAATACACATTTAGGATTAAATACTCTTGAAAGGATTAAACAATTCAATATTATAGAAAAAATTATTAAGGAAATAAATAATCAGTTTATAATTTTCGGAGATTTTAATACTACTGTACCTATTTTAGATTCCTCGCTTTTCAAAGATGCAAGTACTTGGAATAATAGTCAAAATAATATACCAACTCTTATAAACAGTAATAAAAAAATTGACTATATTCTAGTATCTAAAAAAATTAACACTCTGTTTTACGAAGTCTTATCTGTTTCTTTATCTGATCACTATCCATTAATTGCTGAGATTAAGATTCCTTAGAATATTTAATTATATGCTTAGAATAAAATTAGTATATAGATAAATAATAATATTGATTAGGTAAATAAAACAAGGGTATTTATTAATTCGATAAGGAGGAATTTTATATGGATGATAGACCTATAGACAATCGAGATATAATCGAGAAAAATTTAAAGTATATTAATAAAACTCATAGTGAAATTTATCAAGCTTACAAAGAATATGGTAAATTAGTACATACTAAGGGAGGACCCTTAGATGAAAAAACAAGATGGCTTATAAAGATTGCAATTTCCACAGCATGTCAATATCCTTATGCATTAACAACTCATATAAAAAAGGCATTAGATGCTGGCTGTACCCGTGATGAGATAGAACATGTTATGTTATTAGTTGCCCCTAGTGCTGGATTTCCCAAGATGATGGAAGGACTATTATTATTAAGACAAATAGTTGGTGAAGAAAAATTCTAAAAGAAGTATAATAAAAGGTTACATAAATAATATTATGTAACCTTTTATCGATTTTAAAAAATATAATTATAAAAATAAAAAAAGTTATTAAGAGATTTTTTTTAACCAATTAAATAACTTTATGATAGAATATTTATATTTGGCAGGGGTAGAAGGACTTGAACCCTCGGCACGTGGTTTTGGAGACCACTGCTCTACCAACTGAGCTATACCCCTACGGACAAATTATATTATAGCATATCTATATAATAAGTCAATGTTTTAAATAATTATTTTAGTTTTTTTAATAAACTTTTTTAAATAACATAATTTACTATAGTCGTTCTTTTCCATATATTTTGTTATACTATAAATAATATAATATTAACATAGAGGTGATAAAATGAACAAGACAATTGGTTTTATAGGAGTAGGTAATATGGGAAGTGCTATTATCCAAGGATTGATACAATCGAATATAGCAGATAAAAATAATATTTTTGCATATGATTTCGATTTTCAAAACTTAAAAGAAAAAGCATTAAAATTGGGCTTTAACTCTGCAAAAGATAATAGAGAGATAATAGAAAAATCTGATATTGTATTTTTAGCAGTTAAACCACAGGGTATTAATACGATTTTGGATGAAATAAGTAGTTATGCTAAGCCTGAGCAAATTTTTATATCAATGGCAGCAGGAATTTCTATTCAATTTATAAAGTCATTTTTTAAATTTGACGCTAAAATAATTAGAATAATGCCAAATACACCCGCTTTAATTGGAGAAGGAATGACAGGTATATCAAGTATAACTCCTGTTACGAATGAAGATGTTCAAATTGCTAAAGAATTATTAAGTAGTTTTAGTTTGGTTGAGGAAGTAAATGAAGATCTATTGGATGCAGTTACTGCAATAAGCGGAAGTAGTCCAGCATATGTAGATTTATTTATAGAATCCCTAGCAGATGGCGGTGTACTATTAGGTCTTCCAAGGGATAAATCCTACATTTTTGCAGCACAAGCAGTTATTGGCGCTGCTAAGATGATTTTAGAAACTGGCAAACATCCTGCTTCCTTGAAGGATATAGTATGTTCTCCAGCCGGTACTACAATTGCTGCAGTTCATCAATTAGAAAAACATGGCTTTAGAAATGCAGTTATAGAAGCAATGATTGCAGCTGAAAAAAGGTCAAAAGAAATGAATAAGTTAACTGAAAAATAAAAATTGGACTTTCATCCTATTTTTATTTTATATAAAAATAGGATTTTTTAAAACCGCATAGTAGAATAGAAATAATCAATAAATAGGCTTTAATATCCGTTTTAAGCCTATTTATTTTAATATTCGATTAATTTCATTAATTAGTACATAAAATTGCTTATATTTAAGAATAATCCATTTAAATATCTGTTATCGCAAAAAATACTAATAAATAATAAATATTAGAAATTTATTAAGAAAAAAAGGGTTTTCAAATAAAATATAGAATATATAATAGCGTGAAATAAACATTTCGCGCAATTATCAAAATAATTATGGATAGAAGGTATGAAAATGAATATTCAAATTCCACATTTATTAGAAGATTATTTAAACTATATGGAAACCATTAGAGGAAAATCTCCAAATACTATTAAAGCCTATAAATATGATTTAGTGCTTTTATTTAGGTTTTTAAAAATCCGGTTTAATATGGTTCAAATAAATGCTACTTTTGAAGAAATTAAAATCAATGATATTAATAATGATTTTATAGAAAAAATAACTCTAAATGATCTTTATGCGTTTCTTTCATTTCTGGCTAAACAACGGAGTAATAGCCAATATGCCAGGGCTAGAAAAGTAGCTTGTATTAAATCCTTTTTTAATTACTTGGATACTAAGATAAAGATTTTAGATAATAATCCAGCAAATGAATTAGAACGACCAAAAATATACTCTAGACATCCAGTACACTTACAATTAAGCGAGGCGCAAAAACTAATTAATTCTATAGAAGGTATCCACAAAGAAAGAGATCGTGCAATAATTATCCTTTTTTTAAATTGTGGATTAAGACTATCAGAACTAACTAATATAAAAATAGATGATATACAGGGAGACACACTAAGAGTTATTGGAAAAGGAAATAAAGAAAGAACAGTCTATCTAAATAATGCCTGTTTAAGAGCAATTAAAAATTATATGAGGGTAAGACCTAATGAAGGAATAAAAGATCCCTTAGCGCTATTTATAAGCCAGCAGAAGCAACAAATTAGTCAAAGAACAGTACAACACCTTGTAAAAACACAAATAGAAAAGGCAGGACTAGATAGTGGGAAATTTTCAGTACATAAACTTAGGCATACAGCAGCAACTTTAATGTATAAATATGGACATGTAGATATTCGAGCGTTACAACAAATTTTAGGTCATGAAAATATATCTACTACACAAATATATACGCATATAGATGATGAGCAATTAAGAAGTGCTTCTCAAAAAAATCCTTTAGCAGAATATGAACATGCAAAAGAAGAAATTAAATAGAGAAGGGATAAAACAATTCTAAAAATCTAAATTATACTTTCCGTTAAAGACAAGTTTAATGTATAGTATTGCTTTTTTCAGTATGTTATGGTATTATTCACCTATACTTTTATCATTAAAGGCGGTGTTTTACTATGAGTAATTATTTAGAAAATGATTATTATGAAAAATTAGAAAGTTCATTACAGCTAAAATTAAGAAAATTAATAAAAGAACTACCTTATCATTGTGAATTGTTTTTTAGAGGCATAGAAACTACTACTTCTATAAAAACTCGAATTGCCTATGCCTTTGATCTTAGAATTTTTTTCTACTTCCTAACAAATGAAATAGATTATTTTTCGAATTACTCCCCTATTGACTTTTCTACTGATGTACTTGAAAAAATTACATCTTTACATATAGAAAAATATTTAGAGTATCTTTCTATTTATTCTTTACCTCATTATGATGATCCATCTATTATAGTCCCCTATTCTAACAATAATAAGGGAAAAGCAAGAAAACTATCAACCCTTAGATCCTTTTTTAAATATCTATTTAAAAAAGGAATAATAAAAACAAATCCTGCCCTATTAGTAGATATGCCTAAAATCAATGAAAAGCCTATAACTAGATTAGAAGTTGACGAAGTTGTAAATTTACTTGATTTAGTTGAAAATGGTGATAACCTTACCAAAACTGAACAAAGATATCATAAATATACTAAAAATCGTGACCTTGCTTTACTTGTATTATTATTGGGAACTGGAATTCGTGTTAGTGAATGTGTAGGTCTAAATATTTCTGATTTTGACTTTTCTATAGATGGGTTTAAAATAACTAGAAAAGGAGGGAATCAAGTTATATTATATTTTAGCAATGAAGTAGCTGAAATATTACAAAACTATCTCTATGACAGGAATTCTATAACCCCCAAGGCTGGTCATGAGGATGCACTTTTTCTATCCTTGCAAAATAAAAGATTAAGTATCAGCTCTATACAAAAAATAGTAAAGAAATATACTAAAAAAATTACACCATTGAAAAAAATATCACCACATAAGCTTAGGAGTACATATGGAACAAATTTATATAGAGAAACTGGAGACATATATATAGTTGCAGATGTATTAGGCCACAAGGATGTAAATACAACAAAAAAACACTATGCTGCAATAAGTGATGATCAAAGAAGAAAAGCTGCACAAATTGTAAAATTAAGAGACGAATAATAATTATAACAAAATAATTTTTAGGAGGTCTATTGACCTCCTATTTTATATACAATGATATTTATTCATGTATAGTTCTAAGATCTCTTCCATATAATACATCTAATGTTTTAGTGTTGTTAAATTATTATAGAAGGAGTGTTATCATAATGGATGTCGTATTAAATCCTGCCCTTAGAGCTGCTATAATTTACATAATCCTTTTAATTTTATCAAGAATAATGGGAAGAAAAATGATCTCGCAAATGACTTTTTTTGACTTTGTCGTTGGCATAACCATTGGATCTGTAGCTGCCAACTCATCCTTGGGACCCTATAACTCAAGCCTAGCAGCTGGTATTACTGTACTAGTTGTATTGACAGCCTTGGTTATTTTAATAGGCTACATTCATATCAAAAGTTTTAGTTTCAGAAAACTAGTGGATTCTGAGCCTGTTGTCGTAATAGAAAGAGGTCAAATAGTAGATAAAAATTTAAAACGCGAACGTTTTTCTATTTTAGAATTAACTGCTCTATTGAGACAAAAAAATATCTTTAATATAGCTGATGTTGAATTTGCTATTTTAGAGCATGATGGCAAGTTATCAGTTCTACCAAAATCCCAGAAGCGCCCTCTCAAGGCATCGGACATGAACATCACTACTCCCTATCAAGGATTAACGAAGGATGTGGTTCTTGATGGTATAATCATGAAGGAGAACCTAGAAGATGCTAAATTATCTAAGGAATGGTTAATGAGCCAGCTTAAATTGTATGGAATAGAGAATGTAAAAGATGTGTTTTATGCTGGAATAGATTCATCCCAAAACCTCTATGTTTCTAAAAGAAATATTCAGCAAGAGAAGGATGGGAAATATGGTATTGAGTGATGATTTTTTTAAAATCTTAAAGTAGTTTTTTTTGTAAATTTTGAACATATAACTCCACTTCGTTTTTAATTTCAAAATACTTATCTAACAAATCTCTAGCTGTTGGAGTTAATGTGGAGCCTCCACCCTTTGCCCCTCCTATTTGCTTTTCTAGTAATTTTATACCTAATTGCTTTTCTATATTAGATATAATCCCCCATGCTTTACTATAGGACATATTCATAGAAGCTGCTGCTTGTCTTAATGACCCATACTCATCTACTTTTATCAATAACTCCTCTGGACCTTCTCCAAATATCTTTTCATTATTATTTTCAGTAACAAGCCATAACTTAATTGCTAATTTCATCTTAGCACCTACCTATTAATATTATTATTTAAATTTTACATTTAAAAAAAGAGAATAGCAAGCTATTCCCTAATAGGTATAATTAATTGTTGTCCAGGGTATATATTTGATGTTTGTAATTTATTTATCTTTTTAATATGATAAATCTCGTCCCTGATATCATAATTCATATTTGTATATTTGCTTACAATATCCCATAAAGTATCACCCTTACTAACAACTACAATTTTAAGATTTGAATTTTCATATCCTTCTACTCTATGCGTAAAAATAGAATTAAAAGTTAAAATACTAAATAGAAATATAATAGTTAAAAAAACACTAAATTTTAATTTATTCTTTATGTATATCCTTTTCTCTCTCCTATACAATTATATCCCTCCTTAATTTCAAGAACAGGTGTTCTATATTTATTATATAGAACACCTGTTCTTAAGTCAATACTAAAACGAACATTTGTTTGTAAATATTTAATATTTATGCTATACTAAAAAAAACATCTGGAGGTAATAGGAAGTGTATAAGAATATTTCTAGTAAACAATTAAGAATTTTAGATTTTATTAAAAATGAACTACATAATAAAGGATATCCCCCTTCTGTGCGTGAAATATGTGAAGCTGTGGGTCTTAAGTCTACCTCTACTGTTCATGGACATCTTGAAAAACTAGAAAAAAATGGATATATTAGGCGGGATCATACAAAACCAAGGGCCATTGAAATCGTTGATCATAATCCTTATTTTTCTCGAAAGGAAATAATCGAAATTCCTATAGTAGGGAATGTTACTGCAGGTCAACCTATCCTCGCTATAGAAAATATTGAGGATACTTTTCCACTTCCTCTTGAATTTTTAGATACTGATAATAATACTTCATTTATATTAACCATTAAGGGAAATAGTATGATTAATGCAGGAATATTTGACGGGGATTATGTAATAGTAAAACAGCAAAATACTGCACAAAATGGAGAGATAATAGTTGCATTATTAGGCGACGAAGCAACAGTTAAGAGATTTTATAAAGAAAAGGATCATATTCGTTTGCAACCAGAAAATCCAGATATGGAGCCTATTATAGCTATTGATGTAATAATTCTTGGTAAGGTTGTTGGAGTATTCAGAAAACTATAATTACTCAGTCAAAACTTATTAAGCATATAAATCAGCATGTTCTTTAAAAGCAGGATAGTTTTATCCTGCTTTTAAATGAAATGTTTATCTAAATTTGATAACATTGTTTTCAGCTAAACGCTGTAAAGCAATATACAAACCTATCTTACCATGTTCAAAAGTAAGACCGCCTTGTAAATATGCTATATATGGCTCTTTTATAGGTGCATCAGCACTTAATTCAATAGAGGAACCTTGTATAAATGCCCCTGCAGCCATAATTATTGGATCATTATAACCTGGCATATTCCAAGGTTCTGGAGAAACAAATGAATCTACTGGTGCTGCTTCCTGAATTGCATTACAAAAAGTAATTATATTTTTAGAGTTTCCTAGTTTTATTCCTTGAATAATATCACTTCTTTCGTCGTTTGAGCTTGGGCAAACTTGGAAGCCTAATTCTTCAAAGATTTTTGCTGCAAATACAGCTACTTTTAATGCTTCAGCAACTACATGGGGTGCAAGAAATAACCCCTGAAAAAATAAACGATTAACTCCTAGTGTTGCTCCACCTTCTTTTCCAAGTCCTGGAGCTGACAACCTATTAGCCACTAAATCAACTAAATCTTTTCTTCCAACTACATATCCACCTGTTGGTGCAAGTCCTCCTCCAGGATTTTTAATTAAAGAGCCAGCCATAATATCGACTCCCACCTCTGTGGGTTCAAAACTTTCTATAAATTCACCATAACAATTATCTACCATAATAATTATTTTTGGGAATTTACTTTTTATATGTTGTACAACATTTTTTATTTTATGTATAGTTATTGCCTTTCTCCAACCGTATCCAGTAGAACGCTGAATAAAAATTAATCTTGTTTTATCAGAGATGGTTTCCATAACTTTTTTTATGTTAACTTCTCCGTCTTTATATAACTCAATTTGTTTATAATTTATACCAAAATCTCGTAATGATCCTTGCCCATTTTCAATATTACTAATTCCGATTACATCTTCTAATGTATCATATGGTTTACCTGTAATTGATAATATTTGATCACCGGGTCTTAAGATCCCAAATAGACATAAAGATAAGGCATGGGTTCCAGAAATAATATGAGGCCTAACTAATGCTTCTTTTGTTTTAAAGACCTCTTTGTAAGTTTTTTCAATTGCTTCTCTTCCAATATCATCATAACCATATCCCGTAGAAAAGGAGAAATGTTTTTCGCCTAAGCCTACTTTCTGCATAGAATTCAACACTTTTAATTGATTATACTCTCTAATATCATCTATTTTATTAAAATTATTTATAATTTTGTTTTCAACTTCATTACAAAACTCTAAAATATCTTCCTCTATATTATATTCTTTTGTTAAATAATCTTTTGTTTCTTGTAACAAAATATTCACTCATTTCTCTTTAATTTTTATTATTATATAAAATCATCAGCTCGTAAATAAATTAAATCATCTTTTGATATATAATTTTTTTCAGAAAGTCTTAATGCTTGTTTTCTTATAGCCTTTTCTATTATATTTCTTACTTCTCGAGCATTTCCAAATTTTTCATTTTGTTTTTTTATTTGATTATGTACTATTAAATTAAATAATTCACGCTTACCTTCAAGTGTTATTTCATATTGTCTTTTTTTTGCCATTATTTCTGCAATATTCATTAATTCATCTAAAGTGTAATCATTAAAATCAAGATGTATTGGAAATCTTGATCTTAAGCCTGGATTACTACTTAAAAAATACTCCATTTCCCTTTTATAGCCAGCTAAAATCAAAATAAATTCATTCTTATGATCTTCCATTGTCTTAACTAGAGTATCTATAGCTTCTTTTCCAAAATCCTTTTCTCCACCTCTAGCTAGAGAATAGGCTTCATCAATAAATAATATTCCTCCTAATGCTTCTTCTATTTTTATTTTTACTTTTTGTGCTGTTTGACCTACAAATTCACCTACAAGATCTGCTCTTTCAACTTCTACAACATGTCCTTTATCCAATACCTGTAAATTACAAAATAATCTACCAAGTATTCTTGCAACAGTCGTTTTTCCAGTACCTGGATTCCCACTAAATATCATGTGAAATACCAATGGTTCAGTAGTAAGATTGTTTTCTTTTCTTTTTATATTAATACTTACAAATGCCTTTATTTCAGCTACTAATTCCTTAAAATTGTTTAATCCCACAAGGGAATTTAGTTCATTATAAATTTCATTTATATCTACCTGAATAACTTTTTCTTTTGAATTATTTTTTTTATACTTATTTTCATTATTAATATTGGATAATTGTACATTTTGTAAATTTGAATTTGTTGAATTCAAAAAGATTTTATTTATTTTATCTCCTAATTTCATAAACTCACCCTTATAAGAAAAATGACTGATATAATCATTATATGTTATAAGTTAAAAGATGTGTTTTTTTATTTTCTTTTAGTTTTAGGTACAAATCCATTATAATAGCTTTTATTATCTAGAAAAGTAACAAATCCTTCAGAATCTACTTCATCTAATATTTTATTAAATTTATTTAAATTTTTTCTTTCTAATACTACTAATAATATTTGCCTTTTTCTCTTCATCCCTTCACCTTCTAATACAGTAACCCCAAAATCATTTTGTCGTAAAACACTGGTTAAAAGAGGAAAGGATACATTAGGGATAATTAAGGCTGTGATTGAACCCAAACCTATTCTCTCTTCTAAAACACTTCCAAGTACATTGCCAGCTGAAAATCCTAAAGCATAAAAGATAAGGTTTAATGGATTATTGAGAGAATTTACAACACTTGCAAAAACATAAGTATAAACGATAATTTCAAAAAAACCAATAACTGCACCTAATACTTTACGACCCTTAACTATCATAATTAATCGAACAGTAGATAAGGGTACATCAATTAGACGAGCTAAAAATATAAGTATATAACCCAATTTATAAAACCCCTTTCTATTATAATTATTTTTAAAATATATTATTAACTTATGATACCAATATCTAAAAAATAAATATCGAATTAAATGCACAAAGCTTCATATTTTATAACAATAAATAAACCTAGATAATCCTAGGTTTATTTATTGCCACTAAGTTAATATCTTATTATTCGTTAATAGTGTTAAAATTTGGGAAATCAACTGATTTAAATGGTGAAATTGTAGAAATTGCATGCTTATATACCATTTGTTGTTTATTATCGTTCTCCAATACTATTGTGTAATTATCAAAACCACTTACAATACCCTTTAATTGATAACCATTAATTAAATATATGGTTATTTGAATTTGTTCCTTTCTTACATAATTTAAAAAAACATCTTGAAGATTAATACTATTTTTTTTCAATCTATCCCCTCCAATAAAATTATCCACCAACTTTTATATCTAATTATATCAAATAAAATTGTTAATTTCTTCTAATATATTCTTTATTATAGAATTCTTTGATCTTGCATCAACATTGAACCAATGGATTCTATCATCTCTCCTAAACCAGGTTAATTGTCTTTTAGCGAATCTTCTTGTATCTCTTTTAAGAGTATATATGGCTTCTTCTAAAGTATATTTACCTTCCAAATATTTTACAATCTCTTTATACCCTAGCCCAAGCATAGAAATCAAATTCTTATTATAACCCATATCTAAAATATTTTTAACTTCATCAATCAAACCATCCTCAATCATAATATCAATTCTTTTATTAATTCTCTCATACAATAATTGTCTTTCCATGGTAAGCCCAATCATTAATAGATTATATGTACTCTCCTTATTTTGTGACCTTTCTTTAAAGTAGGACATTGTCTTCCCTGTTTCTTCATATACTTCTAAAGCCCTAATTACTCTTTTTCGATTATTAGGATGAATATTTGATGCTGATTCTGGGTCTATATTAATTAATAAATCATGTAGATATTCATTGCCTCTATTTTCAGCTATTTGATCAAGCTTTTTACGATATTCCCAATTACTAACTCCATCTGTAAAATCTAAGGGGTAAACTAATGAATTTATATAAAGACCAGTACCTCCAACTACAATAGGTAATTTATTTTTATTCAATATACTGTTAATATATTGAGATGCCTTTCTTTGGAATATAGCTACATTAAATTCTTCATCAGGTTCTATTTCATCTATTAAGTAATGATGTATTCCTTGCATTTCCTCTATTTTAGGTTTTGCTGTTCCTATATTCATATGTTTATATATTTGCATAGAATCAGCTGAGATAATTTCACCATTAACTTTTTTTGCAATTTCAATTGATATATCAGTTTTACCTACAGCAGTAGGTCCTAATATTATTACTAATGGTTTTTTCATATTGTTTGTTTTCCCCTCACCTATTGTTGTATTCTTTTAAAAAGCTTTTCTAATTCATACCTTGTTAATTTAATTATAGTAGGTCTTCCATGGGGACAGGTATAAGGATTTTCTGTACTTATTAAGTCTTCAATCAATTTATATATTTCTCTATTTTCTAAATGGTCATGAGCCTTAATAGCACTTTTACATGCCATAGAAATAATCTTTTGTTCAACCTCACTGTTAGAACCAATATCTTTAAGATCTTGTAGATAGTAAATTATTTCTAATAAGTTTTCTTCATTTTGAGGCTGTCCTAGTATAAGCGGAACAGAACGCAATATAATACTATTACTTCCAAATCCTTCAATATCATATCCTAATCTATTTAATATTGATAAATAATCGAAAATTAACTGATATTCTTCATAGGATACTTCAATATTTCTTGGAATTAAAAGATTTTGCGATATAACCATATTTTTATTAAATTGATCCTTGAATTGATTATAAGCTATTCTTTCATGGGCAGCATGCTGATCTATTAATAATAACTCATTCTCAATTTCTATAATTATATATGTTGAAAAAACTTGTCCAATTATCTTTCCTTTTTTAAAATCAAGTAAATTTTTTTGTTTCTTATTATTTTTTTTATTATCTTTATTCTCATCTTTGTCTCTACTATTATTGCTTCTTTCTATATTATAATCTGACACTTCTCTATATATACTTTTTTTATCAATATCTTCCTTTATTGAATTATTATAATTATTATAGGAAGGTCTTTCTTTTATTGTACTTTCTATAGGAATTTGTTCTTGAGTATTAGTATAGTTATTAATAATTTTATCTTTTTCGTTTTTATTATTTATTCTAACCTCTGGAATAAGTGATTCAATTTTTAAATGCTCTAGTATAGCTTGTTTAATTAATAAATAAATTAAACTTTCATTTCTAAATAGAATTTCAGTTTTTGCTGGATGAACATTTATATCGAGCATATAACTAGGTAGATTAATATTTAAAATTGCAATTGGATGTTTGTGTATCATAACTAAACCTTTATATGCTTCCTCTAAAGCTGTGTAAATCACTTTGTTTTTTATATATCTATTATTAACAAAAAAAATCTGATATTTTTTTGTTGCTCTTGTTAATTGTGGTTTCCCAATATAACCTTTAATTTCCAATGGGCTATTTATATAATTTAATTCAATTAAATTATTAGAAAACTCTTTCCCATATAGACAATAAATACAGCTATATAAATCATTATTACCAGGAGTATGAAAAATTTGTCTTCCCTCATTTATAAATCTAAAGGATACTTCAGGATGAGATAGTGCAATTCTTTCAATAATAGAGCTTATATTTCCTGTTTCTACAGAATCCTTTTTTAAATACTTATATCTAGCTGGTGTATTATAGAATATATCTTCAACCTTTATTGTTGTTCCTAAAGAACAACCTATAAGGTTATTTTGTACAACATTTCCCCCGTGAATCTTAAGGTGTACTCCATTATTTGAAGATCTTTCCCTTGTATTAATATCAATTTTAGAAACTGCTGCTATACTAGCCAACGCCTCTCCCCTAAAACCTAAAGTATTAATTTCAATAAGATCTTCTATTTTATTTATTTTACTTGTTGCATGTCTTTTAAAGGCTAATAATACATCTTCGGCAGCTATACCTGTACCATTATCCTTAATTAAGATTAGTTCTTTTCCACCTTTTTTTATTTCAATAGTAATTACACTGCTTTGTGCATCTATTGAATTTTCCAATAACTCCTTAATTACCGATGCAGGATTAGCAATTACCTCTCCTGCTGCTATTTTATTAGCTATTTGTGAATTTAATATATTTATTTTAGACATAAAAACACACCTTATTTTTTCATAAGTTTTTGTTGTAAATCATAAATATAATTCATCAACTCAATAGGGGTCATCCTATCTAATGATAGTGACTTAATTTCTTCAACAAACTCTTGATTTTTATAATTAAAAAGTGTAATATTATTTTCACTTTTAGATTTTAATACTTCATCACTAGTAATAGCAGTTTCTAACTTTTGTATATTTATTTTTTTACCCATTTCATTACCTTCTAATTTTTTTAATATCTCTTTGGAACGCATTATAACTTTATTAGGTAATCCTGCTAGCTTAGCAACTTCAATACCATAGCTTTGATCAGCACTTCCAGGAATAATTTCTCGTAAAAATATTATATTATCATCATTTTCTTTTACAGCTATTGAATAATTTTTTACCCCTTTTAATTGATCTTCTAGTACAGTAAGTTCATGATAATGAGTAGCAAATAAAGTCTTACTACCTATTGTTTGTAGATCACTTATGTATTCAATAACTGCCCAAGCTATGCTAAGTCCATCAAATGTACTAGTTCCCCTACCTATTTCATCTAATATTACAAGACTTTTTGATGAAGCATTTTTTAAAATATTTGAAACCTCGGTCATCTCTACCATAAATGTACTTTGACCAGATGATAAATCATCAGAAGCGCCGACCCTAGTAAATATTCTATCAACAATACCAATTCTTGCACTATCTGCAGGAACAAAACATCCTATTTGTGACATTAGTACTATAAGTGCTACTTGCCGCATATAGGTAGATTTACCTGCCATATTAGGACCTGTAATTATCATTATACGATTTTCTTTACAATCTAAATTACAATTATTTGATACAAAATCACTATATCCCATCATATTCTCAACTACAGGATGTCTTCCATTCTCTATATATATATTATCACTATGCTCAATTTCTGGCTTTACATAATGTTTTTCATAAGCAATAGCAGCAAAAGACCACAATACATCCAAGATTGCTATATTTTTTGCAACAGATTGAATACGATTTATTTCAGATAATATTCTTTCTCTAATCTCTTGGAAAATTTGGTATTCTAATTTAGTAACTTTTTCTTGAGCTTCCATTATTTTTGATTCTAATTCCTTTAATTCTGGAGTTAAATAGCGCTCAGAATTTGCCAAAGTCTGTTTTCTAATAAAGTAATCTGGAACTAAATGTATATTACTTTTAGTGACATCTAAATAATATCCAAATACTTTATTAAACCCTATTTTTAAGGTTTTAATACCTGTTTTTTCTCTCTCCTTAAATTGTAGATTAGCAATCCATTCTTTTCCTAATTTTGTTGCATCTCTATATTCATCAACTTTTTTATTAAAACCATATTTTATGATATTACCTTCTTTAATAGTTAAAGGAGGTTCATCGATAATTCCATTGTTAATTATAGAAAAAACATCTTTTAATGTATCTAAATCATTATAGATATGGTTCAATAAAGGTGTATTACATAGTTTAAGTATTTTTTTTAGCGCTGGTAATATTTTTATAGATTGTTTTAATGCTAATAAGTCTCTAGCATTGGCATTACCATAAGATATGCGAGTAATGAGTCTTTGGATATCATAAACATTTTTTAATAATTCCTCAATATCATTTTTTAATTCTATGTTAATTAATATTTCCTCTACACTATCTAGTCTTTTTTGTATTTCATTTTTCTTCAAAAGAGGTCGCTCAACCCATTGTCTAATTAATCTTCCTCCCAATGAGGTTATAGTTTTATCTAATATCCATAATAAACTTCCCTTTTTCTCTTTACCTCGGAGTGTTTCTGTTAATTCAAGATTTTTTCTAGTAGTAATATCCAATAGCATATATTCATCCACATCATATCTAACTATATTGTTTATATGAGATAGAGTGTTTTTTTGAGTTTCCTGTAAATATCTCATTAATGCACCAGCAGTTTTAATTATAATAGGATAATCATCTAAATCAACTGCATTTAGAGAGTATATATTGAAATGTTCTTTTATTTTTACTTCTGCTTTTTTTAAATTGAAATATTTACTTGGATATGGAGTTATCTTAGTATTAAACTTATTTTCTAATAACTTTCGTATTGTTTTTTCTTTATATAAGTTATTGTTTGATATTATTTCTGAAGGATTAAATTTTCCTATTTCATTTATTAGTACATCAACTGAATTATTATTTGCAATTTCACTTACCATAAATTCTCCTGTAGAGACATCAGTAATAGCTAAACCAAAATTACTATCTTCTAGATATACGCATAATAAATAATTATTTTTATTATCCTCAAGCATTTTTTCATCGGTAATAGTTCCTGGGGACATAATTCTTGTAATTTCTCTTCTTACAATTCCTTTTGCTTCCGATGGGTCTTCTACTTGTTCACATATTGCAACCTTATAGCCCTTTTCAATTAGCTTTGCTATATAATTTTGAGCAGAATGATAAGGAACACCGCACATAGGTGCGCGTTCTTCCAAGCCACAATCTCTTCCAGTTAGAGTTATTTCTAATTCTTTAGAAGCTAAAATGGCATCATCAAAGAACATCTCATAAAAATCTCCTAGTCTAAAAAAAAGGATAGCATCCTGTACTTGACTATGAATGTCTAAATATTGTTGCATCATAGGAGTTAATTGTGACAAATTTTTTTCCTCCTTAAAATTCAATCTTCTTATTATATTATAATAAGAAGATTTGTTTTTCAAACAAAATATGACAGTATTTAATATTACTTATTTTTTATTTAAGATTTATAAAAAATATATGTTAATTTAATTGTTTTCTTAGTCTTCATAACCCACCTGTATTCCATTTAAACTCCATGTATGTGGCTCAGTAATTTTAACCTGTACTAATTCTCCTATTGAATTTTTATTTCCTACAAAATTTACTAATTTATTCGTTCTAGATCTTCCACTCATTTTCTCAGGGTCATTTTTACTTTCACCATCTACTAATACTTCTAAAATTTCACCCTTTAATAATAGATTATCTTTCCCACTTATAGTATGTTGCAAATCAAGTAATTTTTGAAATCTTTTATGTTTTATTTCGTCAGGAACTTGATTTACCATTTTAGCTGCTGGGGTACCCTCTCGAATAGAATATAAAAATGTAAAAGCAGAATCAAATTTTACTTTTTCTACAATGTCTAAAGTATCTTCAAAATCTTTTTCTGTCTCCCCTGGAAAACCAACTATAATATCTGTGGTTATAGTGATCCCTGGAATATTATCTTTAATATTTTTAATTAGTTTTAAATAATCTTCCTTTTTATATCTTCTATTCATTATTTTTAATATATTATTACTACCTGCTTGAAAAGGTAAATGTATATGTTCACAAACCTTCTCACAATCTTTAATAGCTAGAATTAAATCATCAGAAAGATCTTTTGGGTGTGAAGTCATAAATCTTATTCTTTCTATTCCATTTATATTGTTTAATCTTTTTAAAAGTTCAGCAAAGCTTATGGGATAATTAAGGGTCTTTCCATAGGAATTAACATTTTGACCTAATAGTGTTATCTCTTTACATCCATCCTTTGCTAAATTAGTTACTTCATCAATTATTTTTTCTGGTTCTCTACTTCTTTCTCTACCTCTAGTATAGGGAACTATACAATAACTACAGAAATTATTACATCCATACATAATTGTTACAAATGCTTTATGTTTGAATTTTCTTTCTATTGGCATGGTTTCTATTATTTCTCCACCATCTTCCCATACATCAACAACAATACGTGGTGATTGTTGAGCATTTGCTAATAACTCAGGGAATTTATGAATATTGTGAGTTCCAAAAACCAAATCTACTTGTTTATATTTTTCCATAATCCTATTAACAATAGATTTTTGTTGCATCATACAACCACAAACAGCTAAGATCATATTTGGATTTTTCTTTTTTAAGGGCTTAAAATTTCCTAGATTTCCAAAAACTTTAACATCAGCATTTTCTCTTACACTACAAGTATTAAAAATCACAATATCTGCTTTTTCCTCATCATCTATAGGATCATATCCTAATGTATTTAACATACCTGCTAGTTTTTCTGAATCATTTTCATTCATTTGACAGCCATAGGTAACAATTTTATAATATTTATCTTTTTTTTCATTATTAATCATTCTATAAGAACCTCCTAAATTTTATTCCTAAGTTAGTTTGTTAATTAGTATACCATAATAATATACATACTTTATTTACTGGGTAATATATAAAATCCAACATTAATTTTTATTATTTTACTAGTATATACAATTTTATCTTATTTCCATAAGTATTTCTATTAAAACTTTAATATTTCGACATATTTCTATATTATTACATTCTGAGTGTAAAAAGTTTATTAGCTAGTGAATCTTTGCGAGCAAAAGGATCAATTCTAATAAAAATAAAAATTCAAGCCAATATATATCAACTTGAATTTCTGGTATCTATATTATTTATTTGAATAGTGTTTTAGGATAAAACTATTTAAATCTTTTAATAAATTATCATCTTTATATTTTCGAGCAACCTGCTCGATAGTTAATTTCATACAGCTATTTCAGCCTTTAATTTTTACTTTTTTTCTATTAAAAAAAGTGATTGTCTTTGGGTATAGTTTAATAATTTCTATTAGTCGATCCTTCTTATTAATCAACCCTATGAGCCTCCTTTTTAGCTGAAGATTCTTTTTATAATTGATTTCTTTTTATTTTTTTCCCTGCTAAGTTGCTCTTTCAATTCAGCAATTTCATAGCTTTTTTGTTTTATTTTCATTCTAAGTTTTGCATTTTCGCATAGTATTATATCTTGATCCTTTTCCACAAGTTCAGTTTTCAGAGAATTAATTTCACATTTTACATCTTCAAAGGATTGCTTAAAATTATTATTTAAACTAACAAGTCCTTCATTTATATTTTCTTTAATATCATTTACTAATAGAGAGAGTTCTTGACTATTTTTTAAATTTACATTTCCATTGGAAATTGTAATTGCTGTTTCATCTTTTATTATATTCTCTTCTATAACTTCCGGTGAATTTAAAATAATTTTTATCTGATTATTTGTTAAACCCTTTTCTTGTAATTGTTTAATATTTTGGAAAACTTCAATTTCATTTATAGTATAATATCTATGATTAGATTTGTTTCGTGGTATGCTTAAATCAAATTCTTTTTCATAATAACGCAATACATAACTTTGGTAACCTATAATTTTTGAAGCTTCAGATATGCTATATTTTTTAAGTTCCAATCCTAATTCCCCCTTAAAAAATTAACTTATAATATTATATTCTATATTTATCCATCATTACCTTTTAATGTTTATAATTTAATAAAAATTTTTAATTTGAAAATTTTAATTGACAATTCTTCGTTTATAATGTATATTATAAATTGTCGTTATAACGAGGTGTAGCGCAGTTTGGTAGCGCACATGGTTTGGGACCATGGGGCCGGGGGTTCGAATCCCTCCACCTCGACCATTATATCTGGGGCCTTTAGCTCAGTTGGTTAGAGCAACCGGCTCATAACCGGTAGGTCCGGGGTTCGAGTCCCTGAAGGC
>CAZHJK010000031.1:0-26341 GCA_964533275.1 uncultured Eubacteriaceae bacterium
TACAACTCATACGAGTGTACTGATTTTTTTTAAGGGGCTATTTCCCGACAGCCCCTTTTTTTTATTTATATCGGAAAAAATAAAAAGTAATCAAATTCTTATTGAAGGGAGAGAGTAATCTGAATAATGGGATAAAAAAATATTTTAATATTTTAATAATATTTTCATTTCTTTTGGGATTATTTACAAGAAGTTTTTTTAATTATATAGATATTAATACAAGTAAAATAATAGCAGAAAAAGACAAAGAAGAAAAAACAATAGTAGAAATTGTAAAGGAGGAAACAAACAGTATTGTTGGAATTGAAAGTGTTTTCTCCAAGGGCTATCTTAGGGCTTCAGGTATGATTTTTCATAGGGAGGGCTATATAATTACTAATGCTCATGCCATAAAGGGTGCAAATGAAGTATATGTACACCTTGAGGATGGAGTAAAAAGAAAGGCGCTAATAGAGAAGGAAGATTTTGATAAGGATTTAGCTATATTAAAGATTAGTAAAGGGGATTTAACAACGGTCACCTTTGGTAATTCAGATAAAATAGATGTAGGGGAAGTTGCCATAGCTATTGGCAACCCACTAGAAGAATCATTATCTGGGACTGTAACAGTAGGTGTTATTAGTGCAATAGATCGTAAATTAGAGATTGAAGGTAGGTCAATGAAATTAATACAAACAGATGCCGCTATAAATATTGGAAATAGCGGGGGTGCTTTGCTTAATAACAAAGGAGAGGTGATTGGAATCAATACCTTTCATATTCCTTCTAATAGGGCTGAAGGAATTGGGTTCGCTATACCTAGCAACGAAGTATTAAAAGTAATAAATAATTATATGAAGCATAAAAATATAAAATAATTTTAAATGAATTAGATTTTAGTTTGGTTAAAAGTATTTTTATATAAAATTTTATCCCTTTTGTTATTTCATTTTATTTACTATTTAATCTTATTACATTATCATGTAAATATGTAATAAAATTGAATTATAAGAAATAATAGGAAGGGGTGTTTTTAATGAAAAAAAGGACAGAGTTTTCCGCAAACAAAAAAGTGTTAGTATATTTACTTATTTTTTCTTTGCTTTTTACAATAACAGGTTGTAATATAGGAGTAAATGAAAGAGAATCTCATCAAGAAACAGAATTAGATATGCAACCTATAGAAGATGAGCCTCCTAGAATAGAAGAAATAAGCATTGCTTCGGTGGGGGATATTATGGTTCATTCACCACAAATTAATGCTGCCTATGTGGGGGGTGAAAAACAATATGATTTTTATCCGGTATTTCAACCCATTGAAAAATACATTAAGGAAGCAGATATTGCTGTGGGAAATTTAGAAACTACCTTGGCGGGTGCTGAAAAAAAATATACTGGATATCCGGAATTTAATAGTCCAGAACAATTGGCAGAGGCATTAAAATTAACCGGATTTGATGTTATAACTACTGCTAATAACCATTCATTGGATAGAAGAGGACATGGAGTTAGAAGTACCCTTGACTTTTTAGATGAGCAGGGTTTAAGCTATACAGGTACAGCGAGAAGTCAAGAAGAAAGAGATAAATTATTAATAAAGAATGTAAAGGATATAAAAATTGCATTTTTAAGCTATACTTATGGGACTAATGGCATACCGATTCCTAAGGATGAGCCTTATATGGTAAATTTAATTGATAAAGAACAAATAAAAACAGATATCCAAGAGGCAAAAAGGCAAAATGTTGATATAATAGTAACTAGTATGCACTTTGGAAATGAATATCAAAGAAATGAAAGTGAAGAACAAAGAGAATTAGTTGATTTTCTTTTAGAGCAGGGAGTAGATGTAGTATTGGGTGGACATCCCCATGTTATTCAACCAATGGAAATAAGAAAAGTTATTACTACAGATGGAGAGGAAAAGGAATGCTTTCTAATTTATTCTATGGGAAACTTTATATCCAACCAAAGGGATAGATATAGAGAAAGTGGAATAATACTTCAAATATTCTTTGAAAAAAACTTTGATATCAATGAGACTACTCTTAAAAAAGTGGAATATATACCTACCTGGGTTGATAAGTCAAATGTTGGGGGAAAGAATAGATATCATATCTTGGCAATCGAGGAAGCTATAAGGGAATATGAAGAAAATCAAAATGAAATGCTAAGTAATGAGGATTATAGTTTACTTAAGCAAGCATGGCAGGATACAACAGAACATTTAGAACAGGAAAATGTAAAAATGGTTTTGAAGCCCTTAGGGGATTAAAAGGAGGATGGGTAATGCATGTTATTATTGGGTTGGGTAATCCAGAGGATCGCTATGCTGGAACACGCCATAATATTGGTTTCGAAGCATTAAATTATTTTTCCCAGTTAGAGAATATTGAAATAAGAAAAATTAAACATAAGGCATTAATAGGAGAAGGATTTATAGATGGTAAAAAGGTGATGTTAGTAAAACCTCAAACCTATATGAATTTAAGTGGGGAAAGTATTTTGGAAATTATTGATTATTATGATGTGCCTTTGGAAAATATATTAGTAATATACGATGATATTGATTTAGATGTAGGAAGGCTTCGTTTGCGTTCAAAGGGCAGTGCAGGAACTCATAATGGAATGAGATCAATTATTTATATGCTTCAGGAAGACAATATATCAAGAATTCGGATTGGAATAGGACGACCCGATAAACAAGATTTGTCCAGCTTCGTCTTAAGTAAGTTTACACAGGAAGAGAAAGAAGAGCTTATAGATACAATAAAAAAGGCTGGACAAGCCATAAAGGTTTTTATATCCCAGGGGATAACAGAGGCAATGAATCAATTTAATAGGGAGCAGGATACAGGGAACAGGGAACAGGGAACGGAAAGACCCTGAAACCAACCCCGAAATGCTTAAAAGCTTTTACTGATAACTGATAACTAGTAACTAATAACTAAACATAAAGGAAGAAATACATGATATGATAGAAGTTATTTCTGGTATTGTTTCTGCCTTGATAGCATATGTTTTCAATAGATTACTTATAAAAAGGCAGAAGGAAAAATCTATAGTGTTTATTATACCTCTAGTGGAGGAATGTTCTAAGACCTTAATTGCAATAATGATGGGAGGTAGCATTATAGGTGTACATGTAGTGTTTGGAATTATTGAAGCTCTTTATGATTTACTACATACTAAAAGTAAAAATGCAGCTACAATTGCGGCTGTGTTAAGCCTGATTAGTCATAGTATTTTTGGTATTATAAGTAATTATATATATATTTGGACAGGATGGTTATCACTAGGAATTATAATAACAACAATAATCCATAGTACATGGAATTATTTTACTACACATTAGATTATTTGCCCAGGATTAAAAACCTGGGCTAAAGCTATTTAAAAGGGTGGGAGAAAATGGAACAAGATATATTCAAACAAATGCTCTATAAAATTCCTGCATATGTTCAAGGAAGGGAAGCATTAAAAGAAGATCAAAGTCCTATTGTATATCATGAAATGGGGGAAGCCTCTAAATCCCATTTGGTATACGGTATGGTGGAGGATATATCTCCAACCGCTTTGGTTATTACCTATAATGATGTTCAAGCCAATAAATTATATGAGGATTTATCATTTTTTTTAGGAACAAGGGTTATGTATTTCCCTGCCGAACCAACCTTATATTATTTTGTTGAAGCATATAGCCCAGAAATTTCAATTGATAGATTAAAAGTATTAAGAGCATTAATAAATGGAGAACAAAAAATTATAGTGGCTTCTATAGAAGCTATTATGAAAAAAATGATCCCTATGGAGATATTTAAGGAATATTGGAAAACCTTTAAAGTGGGACAAATAATAGAAATTCAGGATTTACAAGAGATACTAATAAATGGTGGATATGAAAGAGTGGATGAGGTAGAAAGTCCAGGACAATATAATATTAGAGGTGGAATTGTTGATATATATCCGATGATTGAAGAATATCCCTTTAGGATTGAATTCTTTGATGATGAAATAGATTCCATAAGAAGCTTTGATAAAATTACCCAACGCTCTATTGATAAATATGAAAAGATAGATATTTCACCTACAAAGGAGCTTATTGTTACTGAGGATATTAAAAAACAGGCACTTGCAAGCTTTAAAAGAGAGTCAGTTAAATATATAAAGAAGTTAAAGGACAAGGGGAAAAGGGATTTTGCCAATCAAGTAAGGGACAATATAGATAGTAAGATAGAGGAAATGAAACAAAGACAAAAGAGTAATTGGGAATTTTATCTTTCCTATATGGATAATCCCTTTGATAGCATAATAGATTATTTTCCCAGGGATTGCATTATATTTTTAGATCAACCCCATCGTATAAAGGAAAGATATGAGAATATAACATTGGAATTAGAAGAGGACTTTAAAGGGCTATTAGAAAGAGGGGAAGTATTGCCTCGGCAATTTGAGGTTTTTTTCTCCTATTATAATTTAACAGACAGAATGGCTAAGGGTAAACTTTGCATTTTTCAAACTTTAATAAGAAGAACAGATCATTTTTATCCCCAAAAAATATTATCTTTTCCCAGCCGTTCAATGCATCCCTTTCATGGGAAATTAGATCTATTAGTAGAAGAAATAAGCCATTGGAAAAAAAGGAATTATTCCATTGTGATATTGTCTGATACAAAAGAAAAGGGTAAGCTTTTAGTTGATAATTTAATGGAGCTTGGGATTAATGCGATTTTTCAAAAGCATTCCCATAAAAGTGTTGTAGGTGGAGAAGTAATTATACTGCAGGGGGTTTTGCACAGAGGGGTTGAGTATCCAGAGATAAAGGCAGTAATTGTAAGTGAAAAGGAGATATTCTCACAGATACAAAAAAAGGGGATAAAGCACAAAAAAAAGAGAGAACGCAAAATAGAGTCCTTTGTTGATTTAAATATTGGAGATTATGTTGTACATGAAACCTATGGAATAGGGAAATATTTGGGCTTAGAAAAAATTGAGGTAGAGGGCATTCATAGAGACTATCTTAATATAAAATATGCCCAAGGTGATAAGCTATATGTTCCCACAGAGCAAATGGATCTTATACAACCTTATATAGGTGGGGAAAGCAAGGCACTTAAACTTAATAAACTTGGAGGAAATGAATGGAAAAGGGCTAAGGGAAAGGTAAAAAAGGCTATTGAAGATATGACAGAGGAGTTATTAAATCTCTATGCCCAAAGACAGGCTATACAAGGTTATGTATTTTCAAAGGATACGCCCTGGCAAAGACAATTTGAGGAAGGTTTTCCCTATGAGGAAACACCTGATCAACTTCAATCTATTGAAGAAGTAAAAAAAGATATGGAAGCCCCTATTGCAATGGATCGTCTTCTTTGTGGAGATGTAGGCTATGGAAAGACTGAAGTAGCTATACGGGCTGCTTTTAAGGCTGTAATGGACGGAAAGCAAGTAGCCTTTCTAGTACCTACTACTATACTGGCACAACAACATTATAATAATATGGTGGAGAGGTTCTCGGATTATCCAATAACAATAGCAATGTTAAGTCGTTTTAGGACTAAGAGTGAAACCCAACAAACATTAAAGGATATAAGAAGTGGGATGGTTGACATTGTAATTGGAACCCATCGCATAGTACAAAAGGATATAAATTTTAAGGATATAGGATTATTAATAATAGATGAGGAGCAGCGCTTTGGCGTAATACATAAAGAAAGATTAAAGGATTGGAAGAAAAATGTAGATGTATTAACCCTTAGTGCCACTCCAATACCGAGAACCCTGCACATGTCTTTAGTAGGTATTAGAGATATGAGTGTTATTGAACAACCACCTGAAGAGCGCTATCCAGTTCAAACCTATGTATTGGAGTATAATGAACAATTAATAAGAGATGCAATCCTGCGGGAATTGGATAGGGGTGGACAAATTTATTATGTATATAATAGAGTGGAGGATATAGAAAAAATTGCCCATAAGTTAAAGGATTTAGTTCCTGAAGCGAGAATAGTAATAGGCCATGGGCAGATGTCAGAAAATCAGTTAGAGGATACCATGCTGTCATTTGTGGAGGGGAAATATGATATTTTAGTATGCACCACTATTATTGAAACTGGGTTGGATATGCCTAATGTTAATACTATTATTATTACTAATGGAGATAAAATGGGTCTTTCTCAATTATATCAGTTGAGGGGTAGGGTAGGCAGATCAAATCGTCTTGCCTATGCCTTTATTACCTATGAAAAGGATAGGGTCTTAACAGAGGTTGCAGAAAAAAGGCTTCAAGCAATTAAGGAGTTTACTGAATTTGGATCAGGATTTAAAGTAGCCATGAGGGATTTGGAAATTCGAGGAGCAGGCAATCTTCTAGGAGCTGAACAACATGGACATATGGCTGCCATCGGATATGATCTTTATTGTAAATTATTAGAGGAATCAATTAATAAGGTAAAGGGATTACCCCAAAAAATAAAAAAAGAAACTAGTTTAGAACTACAGATAGACGCATTTATTCCAGATTGGTATATATCTAAGGAGAGTCAAAGGATTCAAATGTACAAGAAAATGGTAGTTATTGATAGTATGGAGGAATTATATGATATACAGGAGGAGATAGAGGATAGATTTGGAGATATACCTAGTGCTGTTAATAATCTCTTAATGATATCCTATATAAAATCCATTGCTCAGAAATTAAAAATATATAGTATAAATATGAAAAAAAATCAAGTAAATCTATATATGGAAAAGGAAGATTTTATTAATATGAAGGTTATTGGGGAATTGGTTAAACAATATGGAAGAAAAATAATGATCAATGCTAGTGATGAACCTTATATCTCATTGAAGCTAACCAAGCTTATAGATGGGCAATTAGATCAGATTAAAGAAATATTGGAAAAAATAAAGGTTTTGCAAGTGGAATAGTTTCAGTTATAATAGATTGTATAAGTCGATTTTAAGGAGTGAAAAATTTGTTAAAAAACATGAAGATTAGAAAGGTAGCACTAATATCTATAATAATAGTATTAATTATAGTAACTGCTGGATGTAATTTAGTTCAAATGAACCCAGATGCTGAAAAGAAACAAGTAGTTGCAGAGATTGAAGATAAGAAAATTACTAAACAGGATTTTAATTATTACCTATCTATAGAAAAGCTAAACTGGAAAGTACAAGGACAAGAATTTCCTACAGATGAATTACAGCTAAAGCAAATTAAGGCACAAATTTTTGAGGCACTTATAGAGAATGAAACTATTGTGTATTTGGCAAAGCAGGAAGAAATTACTGTGGATGAAGAAAGTGCAGCCAACCAGGTAGAAGAAATGAGAGATATAATAATAGAGGATATAGGCGGACAAGAAGAATATGAAGGATTTTTAGAGGATAATAACATAACCACAGAAGAATTTGATGCATTTTTAAATGATTATTTTCTAAGAAACCAATATGTTCAAGGTCTTTATGAGAAGATTACCAAGGATATTTCTGTATCTGAGGAAGAAGTAAAAGAATACTATGAAGAGAATAAAAGATTTTTTGACCCTAGTACGGCAAAAGCTAAGCATATTCTTGCAAATAAAGAAAATAAAGAATTAGCTGAAGAAATTGCAAAGAAAGCCAAAGATGGGGAAGACTTTGATAAATTAATTGAAGAATATGGTGAACGGGAAGAAATTTCAGAGGCAGCAGATTTAGGAGAGTTTGGGAAGGCTCAAATGGTGACTGAATTTAGTGATGCAACATTTGCCCTAGAAAAGGGACAAACCAGTGATGTGGTAGAAACAGAATTTGGTTTCCATGTAATTAAGTTAGAGGAGAAAAATGAGGAGCCTATACAAGAGTTTGATGAGGTAAAGGAACAATTGACGCAACAATTAGAACAAAATGCCCAGCAAGAAGAGTTTACCAACTACTTCCAAGAGAAAAAAGATGAGATTAAAATAAAAAAACACCCAGATAAACTTTAATAAATGTTTAATAGTTTCAATCCCTTTTGTGTATAATTCTGACAAAAAAGTTAAATACTAATCTAGACTTAAACTAAGAAGAACACATAAGGAGGGAAGGAATCTATGAAAGCAACGGGGATTGTAAGGCGTATAGATGATTTAGGAAGAGTAGTTATTCCAAAGGAAATAAGACGAACAATGCGTATCCGTGAGGGTGATCCCCTAGAGATCTTTACTGATCGTGAAGGGGAAGTAATTTTAAAAAAGTATTCTCCAATAGGCGAATTAAGTGATTTTGCAAAGGAATACGCTGAATCTATTCAACAAGCTACTGGACATATAACATGTATATCGGATAAAGATAATATTATTGCAGTTATAGGTATTACAAAAAAGGAATATATGGGAAAAAAAGTAAGTAAAGAGCTAGAAGAAATTATACAAAATAAAAAAACAATTAACCTTGAAAATGAAAAAACAATTAAAATAGTAGAGGATCAAGAAGGTGAAACAACATTTACAGCACAAGTGGCATCCCCTATAGTCTCCCAAGGAGATGCAATAGGAGCAGTAATATTATTATCTAAGGAAAATCAAATTAAAATGGGAGATGTGGAAATAAAGCTTGCTGAAACGGCTGCAAACTTCTTGGGAAAACAAATGGAACAATAAATTAATATGGATAATATACAATATATTGAATAAAGGATATTGCATTAATGAGATTTTTCTCAAACACAATTATAAAAAATCATCAGATTGTGTTTAAATAACATAGAGTATTCAAGATACATTACAGTGTTTGAGAAAATCAATTATACAATTTCCTCAATAAAGTAGTTTCTCAGTTTTGGGTACTACTTTATTTTTATATAAAAGTATAATTCTACTATCTGTTTATATAAAATGCTTCACAATTTCTTTAATATTAGGTTTTTTGTTATAATTATATTTGTATAAAAGAGCCCTTAAGGCAGGAGGAATAATGTATGAGTAAGAGGTCTTATTTAAAAGGCGCTGCTATTTTAGGTATTGGAGCAATTATTGCAAAATTTTTAGGAATATTTTTCAAAATACCACTAAATCATTATATTGGAGATATAGGTTTGGGTTTATATGGATATCCCTATCCGATATATAATTTTTTCCTATCAATTTCTGTAATCGGATTGCCCCTTGCGATATCTAAGTTAGTTTCAGAACGAGTAGCCTTAGGAAGATATAGGGAAGCCCATAAGGTTTTTAAGGTAGCGTTATTCCTATTGATTATTATTGGGGCGTTTTCATCATTGATTCTATTCGCCTTTAGAAATGTTATTATAGATGTTTTAAATTGGCATCCTGATACATACTATGCATTAATTGGAATATCCTTTGCTCCATTCTTCGTTTCACTTATGTCGGCATTTAGAGGATATTTTCAAGGATTACAAGTAATGACACCTACTGCAATTTCCCAATTAATTGAGTCCTTTGCAAGAGTTATTGTAGGACTTGGATTAGCTATATATCTTGTAAATGCCTTTGGCATTCCTCAGGCTGCTGGGGGAGCATCCTTTGGTGCTACAGCAGGGGCAATGGCAGGAAGTGGCTTCTTAATTGTATTATATATGGCTAAGAAAAAGAGTATATTAAAAAAAATTAAAAATTCTCAAAGGGTAAAAAGTGAAACAACAGGGAAGATTATTCATAGATTATTGCAGATTGCAATACCTGCTTGTATAGCTGCAACTGTTACTTCCTTAATGAATATAATCGATACAGCCATGGTACCTGCTCGATTGGATGTAGCTGGATTTAGTATAGATGAAGCAGCGGCTCTTTTTGGGCAGATGACACAAAAGGCACAGACATTGGTTAATGTTCCTCTAACCTTAAGTATGGCGTTGGCAGCAAGTCTAGTACCGGCTATTTCAGAAGCAATCACCCTAAAGGATAGAGGGGAATTAAAGAAGAGAACAGAACTAGGAATTCGTTCTGTGCTATTAATATCGCTACCTGCTGCAGTGGGGCTTTCGTTTTTAGCAAACCCTATTATCAACCTTTTGTTCGGAGCTGGAGAAAAGGGAGGAGAAATCCTTGCAATACTAGGATATGCTGTAATTTTTGTCATGTTGACTACCACTTTACAAAGTATTCTACAGGGCTTAGGAAAGTTGATTTTACCTATTAAAAACCTGATGATAGGGGCAATAGTAAAGGTAATTATTAATTATACCCTTGTAGCCATTCCTGTACTCAATATTAAAGGTGCAGCTATAGGGAGTATAGTAGGTTATGGAATAGCAGCCTTTTTAAACTATAAATCAGTACAAAAATATACTAGAGTAAAAATAAATATCCTACAAACTTTTATAAAACCAATTATAGCAGTAGTTGCTATGGGTATTTCGGTATTAGTTATATATCAATATACTTATCCAATTTTAGGAAATAGTATATCCACTTTACTAGCTATTTTAATAGGAGCATTGATATATTTTATCATGCTATTATTTATTGGGGGTATTACAGCACAGGAAATGATGTTAATACCTGGGGGAAAAAGGTTGGTTCCTATATTAACTAAAGTAGGAATATTAAGAAGAAAAAAAAGGTGATATAATGAATAGTAAAATAATTATAATTGGATTAGGGCCAGGAAGTGTAGATGATATTTCATTAGGTTCCATAGAAAGATTAAAAAAATGTTCCCATATATATTTACGAACTCAACAACATCCTATTGTTTCTTATCTTAAGAAAATAGGTATAAATTTTAGTAGCTTTGATTGGATTTATAATGAAAGTCAAGATTTCCAGGAAGTTTACCAGAAAATAGCAAAGGAAGTAATTAAAAGGGCTAAGGAAGAAAAGGAGATAATTTATGCAGTGCCTGGTCATCCATTAGTGGCGGAAGAAACTATTGAAAGAATAATAAAGCTTTGTAAGAAAGAAGAAATAGAATTACAAATCTTACCTGCTATGAGTTTTATAGATGCCTTAATTAATGTCCTAGAGATTGATCCAATACATGGATTAAAAATAATAGATGGACTACAAATCAATTCTCAAGGCTGTGATACTAGGGTCGGAAATATAATAACTCAGGTGTATAGTCCTTTGGTAGCGTCTGACATAAAACTACAGCTTATGGAATACTATAGGGATGAAACCATGATTTGGGTAGTGCGTGCTGCGGGGGTTGAAGGTCAAGAAAAGATTGTTCATATACCCCTGTATGAATTAGATCGTCAACCCTGGATTGATTATCTAACTAGTGTATATATTCCACCAATAGATAATGATTTGCTTTCAGGTGGCAATATTGAACGATTATTAGATATAATGGAAATCTTAAGGTCTGAAAATGGTTGCCCATGGGATAGGGAACAAGATCATAGTAGCTTAAAGCAAAACCTGATAGAAGAAGCCTATGAAGTAATAGATGCGATTGATAAAAATTCAATGATAGATTTAGAAGAAGAATTAGGGGATTTATTGTTACAAGTAGTATTTCATTCTCAAATAGCCAAGGAAAATGGACATTTTAGCTTTAAGGATGTTATAAAGGGTATCTGTAATAAATTAGTTTATCGTCACCCACATATATTTTCAAATGTAAGAGCAGATACAACCCAAGAGGTTCTAACAAATTGGGAGGAGCTTAAGAAGGTGGAAAAGGGGATGGAAAGTGAATCAGAAGTCTTAAGGGCTATACCTAAATCCTTTCCATCATTAATGAGAGCTTATAAGGTGCAAAAAAAGGCAGCAAATGTTGGTTTCGATTGGCCAGATATAGAAGGTGCAATTGAAAAGGTAAAAGAAGAGTGGAATGAGCTAATTGAGGTATATTCCGGTTCTGATGAAGAAAGAATAATAGAAGAAATGGGAGATCTTTTATTTTCAATAGTAAATATATCAAGATTCTTAAAAATTCAGCCAGAACTAGCATTGGGAAAATCTATAGAAAAGTTTATTAAACGATTTTCTTACATAGAAAAAAATTCTAATAAAACAAGTAATAATATGGAAAATATGACCTTAGAAGAGATGAATAAGCTCTGGGAACAGTCAAAAATACATATTTTTGAGAAAAATGATAAAAACTATTGATTAAAAGAAGGATTCCAAGGAAAAACATAGAATATCCAAATAAGAAATAAAAACATTTTTATTGAACTTATCAAGTATTTAATCTTGATAGAAACAAAGGAGGAAAAAGAATGAATAAATCAGAATTAATTGCAAGTATGACAGAAAAAAGTGGATTATCAAAAAAAGACGCTGAGAAATCATTAAATGCGTTCACTGAAAGTGTTCAAGAAGCACTTGCTAATGGTGAAAAAGTACAATTAGTTGGATTTGGTGGCTTCGAAGTAAGAGAAAGAGCAGAAAGAAAGGGCAGAAACCCAAAAACTAGAGAAGAAATGATAATCCCAGCTTCTAAAGCACCTGTATTTAAAGCAGGAAAAGCTCTAAAGGAAAGTGTAAATAAATAAACAAAAAACAAAGACGACAATTCATTGAATTGTCGTCTTTGTTTTTTGTCTAGCATGAATAGTATGTTAAAATATTATAAGAATTATATAGGATTTTAGGTTTAGTTTAAATTTTCCTATTAAATTTTAACTACATAAGGGGGAGTTTCATAATGATAACCAGTCTAAAATTTAATAGGAATAAATATTTAGATATAGTGTTATTTACCTTAGGTATAATTATAAAACTTTTCTTTTTGCATTATTATATTGGAATTAGTGAAGGCATTATATTAATAACACTCATTAACTTTATAACTATTATAAGTATTTATTGCTTAGTAAGCTTTTTTTTTGGGAAAAGAGATATGAAAATTACTTTTATATTGAATATGGTTTTAACCATTTTATTTTTTATAGATACTATGTATTATAGTCACTTTTTCACATTAATTCCCACACATAGCGTATTACAAATTGGTCAGTTAGGACCTGTTTCCGATAGTATATTTTCTTTAATTAGACCAGGGTACTTCTTAATGTTTACGGATACTGTTTTATTATGGAGACTTTATATAAAGAATAAAAATCAAACTTCTAAAATTAAAATAGAAGTTAAAAAAACAAAGCTTATTTTTTTATTAGCATTTTTCCTACTATCATGTATAACTACAGGAAGTACATACCAAACTATTAAATCTACCGAAGGAATCTATACTCCTCAAAATCTTGGAATTATTAACTATCACCTACTTGATGCCATGGATTTATTTTATAAAAGTTCTCTAGATAAAAAAATGGCTGAGGAAGTTATCGAAACAATTGTAGAGGGAGAAGGGGAAAATAGAGGATTTGAAGTGGCTAAAGATAAAAATGTTATTGTAATACAAGCAGAGTCTTTGCAGAATTTTGTAATAAACCAAAAAATAGAAGGGCAAATGATTACCCCCGTTCTAAATGAATTAATAAAAAATGATAGTATTTATTTTAAAAGATATTATGAACAGGTTGGATGGGGAAATACTTCTGATGCTGAATTTATTACCCATAATAGTTATTATCCTTCCATTAAAAACTTTTCTTATATGGCGTATAAGGATAATGAATTTACTACTCTACCTAGTCTATTAAAAGAACAGGGATATAGTACTATTGCTTTTCATGGTAATAAAGCGGATTTTTGGAACAGGGATAAAATGTATCCCTCTCAAGGATTGGATACTTTTATTAGCTTAGAAGATTTTGAACAGGATGAAATGATGGGAATAGGTCTGAGTGATGGATCTATGTTTAGACAATCTATTAATAAATTAAAGGAACAAAAACAGCCATTTTATGGATTTTTCATTACTTTAACTTCCCATCATCCATTTATTATGGAGGATGAGTATAAGGGGTTAAACATAGAAGGAGAATTTAAGGATACATTATTAGAAGATTATCTTCAATCCATTCACTATTTAGATCAAGAGTTAGGAAAATTTATAGATATGCTAAAGGAAGAGGGACTTTATGAAGATACCATGATTGCTATTTATGGGGACCATGAAGGACTGGATATGCGTGATGAAGAGGCACAAGAACTTCTATCTTCATTTTTGGAGAAAAGCTATAGGGAAGATGAAATGCGAAGAGTTCCACTTATTACGCATATTCCTAATAGTAATTATCATGAAGTGGTAAGCACTACAGGAGGACAGATTGATTTTTTCCCTACCATAGGAAATTTATTGGGTCTTGAAGTAGATCCTGGTAAGGTATTAGGAAAGGATATATTTAATATCAAAGATGGTTTTGTTGCAAAGCAAGTTCATGTTGCAAGGGGATCATTTATAGATAATGAAAAGGTATTTATAATGTCTGAGGATGGTATATTTGAAAATAGTGAAGCATGGGATATTGAAACAGGGGAACCTATAGATGTTGAAGAGTGTAGAGAAGGCTATGAAAGAGCACTGGGAGAAGTGAATTTGTCAGAATACATTTTACAAAATAACCTTATACCTGAGGTTAGGGAAAAAGGTTTAGAATATGTAATAGAAAATAGAGTTGAGGAATAAAAAGTTAGTTACTTTATCAAAACTAAAAGGGGACAAGCCTTAAAATTAAGGAAGTCCCTTTAATAATCTACATATTAAATTTTTGGTGCATAAACTTCATAGCTTCCTTACCCTTATCCTTGTCAATAATGCAAGAAATCTTTATTTCAGAAGTACTTATCATCTGTATATTTATTCCAAGCTGGAATAGGGATTCAAAGAATTTTGAAGCTACTTCTGCATTGGCTACTACTCCAGACCCTACTACGGAAAGCTTTGTTACCCCTTTATCATAAATAACCTTTTGTGCATCAACCTCAAAGGCGAAATTTTGTGCTACCTCTACAGCATCTTGTAATTCATCAATAGCTACTGTAAAAGTAATATCATTAACACCATTTCTATTTATATTTTGCACTATCATATCAACATGTATATCTGATGCTGCTAAAGAGCTAAATAATTTAAATGCTATCCCTGGTTGATCTGGGACCTCTAACACGGATATCTTTCCAATATTTTCATCTAAGGATATTCCTCTAATTAATACTTTTTCCATTTGTAATTCCTCCTTTATAAGTGTTCCTTTATTTTCATTAAAACTTGATCTGACTTCAAGGGGTATTTTATAATTTCCAGCTAACTCTACTGCCCTAGGATGTAATACCTTGACTCCCAAACTTGCCAGTTCTAATATTTCATCATAGCTAATTCTTGTTATTAGTTTTGCATCATGTACTATTCTTGGATCTGCAGTATATACTCCATCCACATCAGTGAATATCTGACAAAGCTTTGCCTCTAGAGCAGCAGCTAAAGCTACTGCAGTGGTATCTGAACCACCTCTTCCTAAAGTTGTTATATCATTTTCTGCATTAATTCCTTGGAAGCCTGCTACGATTACAATTTTACCTTGCTGCAATTCATTTTCAATTCTTTGTGTATTAATTTCATGTATTCGTGCTTTGAAATGTCTATTAGAGGTAATAATTCCACATTGTGCTCCAGTTAGCGAAATAACCTCATAGCCCATGCTTTGAATAGCAATAGCAAGTAAAGATATAGAAATTTGTTCTCCTGTTGATAAGAGTGCATCCATTTCTCGCTCTATTGGTTTATTACTAATGGAATATGCCATTTCTACTAAATCATCTGTTGTGTTTCCCATGGCAGATACTACAACTACAACATTCTTTCCTGAAATTTTTTCTTTTATTATTCTTTTAGCTACTTTTTTTATTTTTTCTATATCTCCTACACTAGATCCTCCGTATTTCTGTACTATTAATTCCTTCACTTAAATCCCCCATATCTAAGAATGAATTCGAGCATAAAAAATATCAATATTTGCGGATTTAATATTTTCAGCTAATTCATTAAATGACGATGCACTCATCTCTTCCGTGATTATATATAGTTTATTGCTGTTAAATTCTATTTTATTTTTTGCAGAATACTCATCTATTAGATCTAAAACTAGTGAGAAATCGTGATGATCTTTAGTATCTGCCCTTAGGTAATACTTTCCTTTAAAGGCAGATATACCACCATTTTTCAGTCTATTTCCTAATTTTATTTCTTGGTTTTTAAAATCACTATTTATTATATAAAGGAGATCCCCGACCACGGCATTTGCAGTAGCGTTTTTACCTGCTCCCCTTCCGTAGAACTCCAATTCTCCAATTATATTCCCATTTATGGATATAATATTAAATTCTTCATTTACATTACTCATAATATTTTTTAAGGGTAATAGGATAGGTTCTACTGTCATATAAAATTTATTATCTATTAATTTTGAATGGGCTAAATATTTTAGAACATAGCCTAAGTTTTCGAACATGTCTATATCATAATTAGATATATCCCTAATGCCTCTTTTATAGATAGCACTATCATTTATGTGAAAACCAAATGCCATTGAGGATAGAATAGATAATTTCCTTGAAACATCGAAGCCATCTATATCAGCTGTGGGGTCAGATTCTGCAAATCCCATTTCTTGAGCCTTTTTTAGGGTGTAGTCAAAATCCCATCCCTCATAGGTCATTTTGCTGAGAATATAATTAGTAGTTCCATTTAGTATTCCCATTATCTCATCTATTTGATTTATTCTCAGGGTTTGATTTAATGCATTAATAATGGGAACGCCTCCACCAACGCTAGCTTCAAACAAAAAACTTACATTATTATCCTTAGCTGTTTTTAATAAAACACCCATATATTCAGATACAACAGCCTTATTTGCAGTTATTACATGTTTTCCTCTCTTCATAGCCTGTAGCATATAGCTATATTCAGGTTCCATTCCACCCATTACACAAATAATAACATCTATATCAATATCATTTAATATATCATCGAAATCAGTTGTTAATAATCCTGGTGAAATTTTAATATCACGATATTTTTTTATATCATTAACTAATATCTTTGTAATGATAGCCTTTTCCTTTGATGAAGCAAAATAGTTACCCCTTTGATGATTTATAATCTCATAAACTCCTGTTCCAACAGTACCCAGTCCTAAAAGTCCGATTTTCAAAGCTACACCACCTATTCTGTATGTTTTCATGTAAAGTACAATTGTTTATAACATGAAAACATTCTAACATATTTATATTTACATGACAATATCTTTTTTGTTAATAAAATAAAAAAGTGACAATTCATATTGAAAACAAAGTTGTTTCATGGTATAATAATAAAAGTCAATTTACAAAAAATGGTGAATTATTACTGATGAGTATTCTATAGAATATAGTTCTATGGCAGAAATTTAGTAAGAAAAACCTTTGTTTGGGACTGGGGTCTTTGGAGGATCCAATTTGGGGAATCCAATTAATTCTGATGGAATTTAAGAGCAAACATAAAATGCTCAGGCACTCTAACCTCATTATAGTGGGTTAGAGTGTTTTTTTAGCAAAAAACCTGGTAAATAATTAATTAGTAACAAAAATATTACAAAAATGTATTAAAAGGTAAATTATTAACTGGGAAAAATTAAGAAAAGAGGTTGATTAAAAGATGTTAATTAAAAAGAAAATTTTGGTTTTAGGATTGATATTGATATTTGCTATAGGAGTTGTTGCTTGCTCTAGTGATCAAGACTCCCTAGAAGCAATTAAAGAAAAGGGAGAGCTTTCCTTTGCAATGACAGGGCAATATCCCCCCTTTAACTTTGTTGATGAAGATGATGGTTCCATTATAGGGTTTGATATTGATATAGCCACTGAAATTGCAAATAGACTAGGGGTAGAAGCTAAGCCCATTACAACCGATTGGGATGGAATAGTAGCAGGACTAGAGGGTGGAAGCTTTGATACCATTGTTGGTAGTATGGCAGTAACTGAGGATCGTTTAGAGCGAGTTAATTTTACTAACCCTTATTATTTTGATGGAGCACAGCTGTTTGTAAAGGGAGATTCTGATATAGAAAGTATCGAGGATTTTGAAAATGGGGACATTGGTGTTGTTGTTGGAACAACCTTTGAAGCAGCACTTATGGAGCTTGATAATGTAAATATTAAAAACTATCAAAGTGATGTTGACAATATGCGGGACTTAGAAATGGGTAGATTAGATGGACTTGTAACTGCAAGATTTGTTGGGATGTATAGTGCTATGGAAAATGATCTAGATATAGTACCGGCAGGAGAACCGTTATATAGAGAAGAAATAGCTATTCCAGTTAGAAAGAATGATGAGGCATTACTAGAGGCTATGAACAACGCTTTGGCAGATATGATTGAAGATGGTACCTATGCCCAGCTAAGTGAGAAATGGTTTGGCATAGATATGACCGATGACATAAAGTAATGAAAGACAGGTGATGAACTTATGAACTTTTTCCAAGCATTAATAGATTTTTTTAGCATTGTAGTAGAATATATACCTAAGTTTCTACCCGCAGCAGGAATGACTATCAGTCTTTCTTTTTTATCTATCTTATTAGGCAGCATTATAGGAATAATAGTTGCCTTTATGAGGATTAGCAGATTTACTATTTTGAGATCTATAAGTAGTCTTTATCTTGTAATTGTAAGGGGTACACCCCTTTTGTTACAACTAATTTTCATATATTATGCACTTCCAGTGTTTGGTTTACAGCTTTCAGCATTTATATCTGCTATTATTGCTCTTGCCTTCCACAATGGCGCTTATATAGCAGAAATCTTTAGGGGAGCTATACAATCCATAGAAATCGGACAAATGGAAGCTGCACGCTCCTTAGGTATGACTAAGTTTCAAGCAATGAAAAGAGTAATATTGCCCCAGGCTGTAAAAAGGGCTCTTCCTCCCTTGGGGAATCAATTTATAATTGCTATTAAGGATTCTTCATTGGCAAGTGCCATAACCATGACAGAGATTATAATGGTTACAAGACGATATGTATCAGCCACTTGGGAAGTATTTCAGATATTTACCGTTGCAGCCATATACTATCTAGTAATTACCTATACCTTATCCTTAGGTGTAGGCTTATTAGAGAAAAAGTTACAGAAAAGTTCAAGAAGTGTAGGTGTTGCATATGATTAAAATAGATAATTTGCATAAAAGATTTGGTAAACTCCATGTTTTAAAGGGTGTTAATATGGAGGTAAAGCCTGGAGAGGTTAAGGTGTTAATCGGGGCCAGTGGTTCAGGAAAGAGTACCTTACTTCGTTGTATTAACTTTTTAGAGAAGAAAAATAAGGGAGAAATATATATTAGTGGAAAAAAAATAAAACCCACAGAAAAAAATATAAATGATATTAGGAAAAAAGTTGGTATGGTGTTCCAGCATTTTCACCTATTTCCCCATATGACAGCCCTAGGAAATGTAATAGAGGGATTAATTACTGTTGAAAAAATGAGTTCTACCGAAGCGACAAAGATAGGATTAGATTTATTAGAGAGCGTAGGACTTGGTGATAAAGCAAATGAATATCCATCTATGTTATCAGGCGGCCAAAAACAAAGAGTTGCAATAGCTAGATCCTTAGCTATGAATCCCAAGGTAATGCTCTTTGATGAACCTACCTCAGCTCTGGACCCAGAATTAGTCGGTGAGGTATTAGAGGTTATGAAGGATTTAGCTAAAAAAGGAATGACAATGGTTGTAGTAACCCACGAAATGTCCTTTGCAGAGGAAGTTGCTGATAAGGTTGCATTTATGGACGATGGATTTATTATAGAGGAGGATTGTCCAAGTAGGATGTTTCAAAATCCTCAGCATGAAAGAACTCAATCCTTTTTAAGTCGTATTTTATAAAAAAATAATAAATAAAGATAGTAACCCTTAAGGGTTACTATCTTTATTTATTTAAAGTTCTTAATAGCTCAATAGAGTTTCGGTCATTTTCTAGTATTTCTCCTACTAATTTTCTAGATGAATCATCTAGGTCACCCCGTAGTAAATTCTCTGTCATATTTACACCTTTAATCATACCTTCTATAGCCTTTTTTATATAATCTGAGGGTTCTATATTACCTGAGGCTTGCATATTGATTTTTAATTCCGACATGGTTCCCTTAAAGCCAGTATTTTCATTGACTAGTCCACCTAAATCTTGGATATAGTGGGTTAAATATTTAATATTTTCCCTATGTTGATTCTGCACTTCTTGAAAAGATCTTTTAATACTTTCATCCTTTAGCTTTGAAATATATATATTAAAAGCCTTTATTGACATGTATTCTCCTTGAACCAGTTGATTTAAAGAATGGATGATTTCTTTAGTCTTATTCAATTAAATTACCTTCCTCATTATAGTCTGTTATTTTAAATTAGTGTGCCACAAGCTAAGGATTGTATTCATTCAAATTTAAATTAAGTCCATGGAAATGTATCAAAAATGTAACAAATACCTCTATAAATTGTAAAAATGGAAAGATATACATCTAGGAAACAGTCTTAGATTACTTTATACTGTCTATAGGGGTTACCCCTAAAATCACATTAAAAGGAGGACATAGGATAAAAATGAATAAAAAGGCAATAACCACTATTGGAATAGTAGTATTGATTTTTTTCCTTACCATAACATCGGCAAGTGCAGCTAGTTTCGGCAGTCGTACAATGCGCGTAGGAAGTCAAGGAGAAGATGTAAAGGAGCTTCAAACTCATTTAAAGAGCCTAGGGGCATTTACATACCCAAACATCACAGGATACTATGGCAGCATTACACAAAAGGCAGTTACAGGTTTTCAACACTATCATGGTTTGACTATGGATGGCATAGTTGGACCTCAAACAATAGGTAAAATTAAATCTCTACTTGGAACATCCAAACCTTCAAGTAATGTAGATACCTCTTCGACAATTCATACAGTAAAGGCTGGGGAAACCCAATGGGTTATTAGTAATAAATACGGTATAACTCTTAGTGAATTACAAAAACCCAATGGTTTTAATAACTCAACTATATTATATATAGGACAAAAAGTTAAAATAGTACAGAAAATAATACCTATAACTTGGGCACCTACAAGTTATGGAGAAAATCTTGATTGGTGGACCCAAGCACAATATGTATTTCCAATAAATGCTGTTGCCAAGATGGTGGTATTAAATGATGATGGTAGTATACCCTTTGGAACAGCACGAGAAGCAAGAACAGTGAATGTAAAAAGGACTATGGGTGCAAATCATGCTGATACAGAGCCGCTAACCTCAGCAGATACAATGAAAATGAAAAAAATCTGGGGTGGTAGTCTAAGCTGGATAAGAAAACCAGTTTTAATTGAAATAGAATATAGAGGTCAATTAAGAAGGATTGCTGCTTCAGCTACATCTATAGGGCATGCAGGATTAGATTCTGCTCCTGCATTTGCAATGGTCGCAAATAGGAGCGGAGGATATGGATATGGTGAAAATTATGATGTTATAAAGGGCAATGGAATGGATGGACATTTTGACATTCATTTCAAAAACAGTACCCGTCATAAGGATGGACAAACCGATTGGAATCATCAAGAAATGATTAAAAAGGCGGCAGGATTGAAATAATAAGCTATAGAGGAAAGCCATTAATTCTTTTTAGAATTAATGGCTTTTATATGTACTAACTTTAGGGAAGGACACCTTCGCCCTTTTGTTATGGAACATTAAAGTTTTTTTAATAAAATTACAAGTTCTTTCATAGTGGAATTATTATTATTATATTCTCTCGTGGTTTCGCAAAACTTTAATATTTAAGGTTTTTTATATATAATGATATTATGATTTTTAGAAGGAAACTGAAAGGAGAAATTATGAGGGTAGATAAATTTTTAAAAAATTCAAGAATTATTAAGAGAAGAACAATAGCAAAGGATGCTTGTAATGCAGGGAAGGTATTAATAAATGATAAGGTGGCTAAGGCTGGGTCAGAAGTAAATCCAGGGGATATATTAACCATTAGCCTAGGTAGTAGGGTTTTTAGGATAGAGATATTAGACACATTAGAACATGTATCTAAGGATCAATCAAGGGAAATATATAGGAATATCGATTAAAAAACCTCTTGTAAAAATTACCTTTTTAATATTGTGCATAATGTACAATACTAAGGTTAACAGGAGGGAAGAAGATGAAAAAATTATTGAAAAGATTAATACTTATTTTTATAGCTACTTTGTTTTTTTCTATGTTATCCTCAGGATGTACTAATAATGAAGAAAGACGATTGGAAGAAAGTGAACCTGAAGATAGACAGCAAGAAGAAGAAGAGGTCAAAAAGCCTCCTTTGCCAGAACAATTAAAGGATGACCGAAGTATTGTAGTTTATAAGGTGGATGAAGGAACTAAAGAAAGTATTGATGTGGAAGAATATGTAGCTGGAGTTTTAGGTGGCGAAATTCATAATGATTGGCCGGAGGAATCTATAAAGGCACAGGCTATTCTAGCTCGAACCTTTGTTATGAAGTTCTTAACAGATAAAACCTCAAAGTATGAGGGAGCGGATGTATCAACAGATATTCAAGAAGCTCAGGCATGGAATCAAGAGGAAGTAAATGAAGCATTAAATAAAGCTGTACAGGATACTTCTGGAATGGTTGCTGTGTACGATGGGAACTTTATTAATGCCTGGTTTCACTCCCATGCCGGTGGAAAAACTGCCACTGCAAAGGAAGGTCTTAATTATAAGGAGGAGGAACCGAATTATATTCATAATGTAGATTCTCCAGATTCTAATGAAGCACCCCAGGAGGATGCCCAATGGACTGTTGAATTTACAAAGCAACAGATTATACAGGCAGCAAATGAAACTGGGAAAAATATAAGTAATGTTGAAGATATTCAAATTGGTGAAACGGGGCCCTCGGGTCGAGCTATGACATTCACTATAGGAGGAGAAGAATTAGCAGCAGCTGAGCTTCGTAAGGCACTAGATAGTACTAAGCTTAAATCAACTTTTATATCAAGTATAGATGTACAGGGAGATAAGGTAATTATAAAGGGAAAGGGCTATGGACATGGAGTAGGCATGTCTCAATGGGGTGCCTATGCTATGGCAAAGGATGGTAAGAAAGCCGAGGATATCGTCAAGCATTACTTTAAGGATATAAATATAGTAAAACTATGGGATTAAAAAAACTACCTAGGGACTTTATTTTGTGAGAGGTCCCTTTAAATTTTATAAGAATAAAAACATGGAATAAACAGGGTCTAGTCCACATATAAATGGTACAAGAATCAAAAAAGGGGGTAGTCTAAAATGGAAGATAAGATTTCACCTAGAATAAATGGTCATAAATTAGAGGTGCTGGATCGTAAAATTGTAAATTTACAAGGGATTAAGGATGTGCATAGCTTTAATGAAGACACTGTAATACTAGAAACTGAACTTGGGCTGTTAACCATACGGGGAGAGGATCTACATATAAATAATCTAAATGTTGAGCAGTCAAATTTAAATATTACAGGGAAAATTTTATCCTTTACCTATAGTGAAAATATGGATTTAAGAAGTAAGGGAGGGAATTTTTTAGGAAAAATGTTTAAATAAGTTACAACTACTTTTTATATAGTCTAGAAATATTATTTCTAAACTATATATTTTTGTAATTTTATTAAAAAAAATTAATCTTCTAAAAGCATTCTATTAAATCATACAATATAGGGAGTACTTTATAATGGAGGGAAGAAAATGGAGGAAAATATACAGGTACAAATTTATATTTTTCTATTTACCCTATATGGTGGTTTAATTATTGGAATTCTTTACGATATAATAGATATACTCTTACATGATAAATATAGTAAGACCAAAGGAAGGGGCAAAACAGATATACTCTTTTGGATGCTGGCTATTATTGTTGTATTGTCTATTCTATTTTATAGTAATGATGGTATTATAAGAGTATATACACTATTAGGTTTTGCTATAGGCTGGCTTTTATATTTCTTTTTGCTTAGCAAATTTATTCAAAGGGTAATTCATTTTATACTACTATGTATAACTAGTATGACAAAGTTTATAGTAAATATTCTTTTGGTACCCTTTAGATGGATAAAAAGACTTTTATATATTCCATATATAAGGACATATAAAAGGGGCAGTAAAGTAAAGAGTAAGTTAATAAAATATTCTAATATTCCCAAAATAATTATAGGTCAATTTAATAGATATAAAAAGTATTTAGGAAAATTTTATAAATAAAATGATTCATGTAATTATATTAAAAAGAAGGATAAGCTTAAATATTGTAGAATACTTACTTAAGAAAGATAAGAAGAAATAAGGATGATAAATTATGAGTTCTAAAAAGGAAACCCCGGGAAGATATAAGAGGAAAAAGAAAAAAAAGATAAAGAAGAGCACCATAATTCTTTTATTAATTATGCTGAGTTATTTAGCTTATCACTATATATCCTTAGAAATTAGACATCAAAGCTTAATTCAACAAAGAGATGAATTGAAAATGAGTATTCAAGAAACTGAAAACTATCATCAACAATTATTAGAACAAGTAGAGAAGTCAAAATCTGATAAATATATAGAAAGACTTGCTAGAAAATACTTTGGACTTGTTTATCCAGATGAAAAAGTGTATATAGAAAAAGAAGTAGAAAATCCTGATTAAAGGGTAGATAGTTGACCAAAATTCTTTATTAAAGTATAATATGATAGAATTATAAGGTACTATTATTAATTAATTTAAGGAGGAATTTCTACGATATGCCGGTAGAGGTAGGAAAAGTTGTAGAAGGTGTCGTAACAGGCATTACAAATTTTGGGGCTTTTATTCAATTAGAAAAAGGCAAAACGGGTTTAGTACACATTTCAGAGATTTCAAATAATTATGTAAAGGATATTAATAATTATTTGAAGGATAAGGATAAGGTTAAGGTTAAGATTTTATCTATTGATAAAGATGGTAAAATAAGCTTGTCTATTAAACAAGCAGAACCTAAAAGAAGTACTAAAAGTCCATATCAATGGAACGGAAATGAACAGCTGCAGACTAATAGTGAAAGTTTTGAAGATCAACTATCAAAATTTTTAAAGGATAGTGAAGAAAGACAACAATATATAAAGAAAAACTTTGATGATAAAAGAGGTGGCAATTATAAAAAAAGTCACATTTAAATAGAGGAATAATAATAATTTATTATAAGATAAAAAAGCATTCTTCTAAAGGAGGATGTTTTTATTTTAAAAATTTCTGTAAGTCGTTTTTGTTACAGATTGGGGAGAAAAGATGAAAAAAATAGGGGTAATAGATATTGGTACAAACTCTATGAGAATGTTAATTAGTCAAATAGAGGGAAATAGAATTATAAATTCATATAAAACCATGCAAATCACTCGTTTAGGTCAAGGGATAAATGAAGGAGAAATATTACCTTCAGCCTTGGAAAGAAATCTCAAAGCCCTTAAGTTATTTAAAGAGCAGGCTGAAGAAGAACAAGCGGAAGAAATTCTGGTATTTGGTACTAGTGCCCTTAGAGATGCCTGGAATTCTAAAGACTTTATTCAAAGAGTAAAAAATGAATTAGGGATTACTATAGAAATACTTTCAGGTAAACAAGAGGCGGAAATAGGGTTTATGGGTGCAATTTATGAATTATCCCAAGATGCCTTAATTATTGATATAGGTGGAGGAAGTACAGAGTTTATTATTGGGGATAAGGATTATGGTATATTAGATATGATTAGCATTGATATTGGTGCTTTAAGAATTACAGAAGCTTATATTAAAAATGATCCAATTAAAATTGAAGAAGTGTCAGCAATAAAAGAAGCTGTACAGGATATGGTCAGAAAGATTTCTCCAAAATTTTCCCCACAAGGGTCACAGGATATAATAGGTATTGGAGGGACAATTACCACATTATCCGCTATTAAGCAAGACATGGAGGTTTATAACAGCGAAAGGATACATCATAGCAAGCTATCAAAACAGGATGTTAGAGATATACTTAATAGATTAAGATCCTTAAACTTGGATGAGAGAAAGAAAGTAAAGGGCCTTCAACCTGGTAGAGCAGATATAATTATCGCAGGTACTATTATATTAAAAAGTATTATGGAAATACTTGAAATAGATAATATAATTGTAAGTGATAGTGATAACCTAGAAGGAATGCTTTATTATCACATGGAAAAAAAAAGCAGGTAAAAAGCATTGACGAACAAGAATGTATAGGGTATAATAGTCTTTGTCTTAACAAATGGTTTAATGCCGGGGTGGCGGAACTGGCAGACGCACAGGACTTAAAATCCTGCGATTTTAAGAAATCGTACCGGTTCGATTCCGGTCCCCGGCACCATTAAACTAATTAGCGCGGGATGGAGCAGTAAGGTAGCTCGTCGGGCTCATAACCCGGAGGTCGTCGGTTCAAATCCGGCTCCCGCAACCAAATAACATGGCGGCGTAGCTCAGGTGGCTAGAGCATACGGTTCATACCCGTAGTGTCAGCGGTTCAAATCCGTTC
>CAZHJK010000032.1:0-25872 GCA_964533275.1 uncultured Eubacteriaceae bacterium
TTAAGGTTTTTGCCCTTACTTCCTTACACTGTTCTATTTTCAAAGACCAATTTCTATTCTATATATTGTAAAATATTTCATAAAGCGACGACTTAATGGAGTCTTTACCCTCCTTACTCTGTTTGCCTTATTTAGAAAAAAGGCGACATTTGTGGATGAGTATATGAAGATATTTTACATTTTCCGAAATGCATACAATGCATTCCCTATATGTTGTTACATCAGCTTTCGCCGTTTGCAACAGCTATTTTATTATATATCTTGCTTTCTTACTTGTCAACCACTTTTTTTAATAATTTTTTTTTTGTTATGCCATATTCTACTCTAGGTGTTTTTGATTTTGTGGCGACTTGTACTACTTTACCAGGAATCTTATACTCTGTCAATAGATAACTCTCGGTAAATATTACCATATAATTAAAAGAAGACTCAACCTACTATATAATAGATTAAGTCTTTTAAGCTTATTTTATTTCTGGTTTCATTGTTGGGAATAACAATACATCTCTTATTGATTGTGTATTGGTTAGAAACATAATTAGTCTATCTACCCCAATACCTAATCCGCCTGTAGGGGGTAATCCTATTTCTAATGCATTTACAAAATCCTCATCCATCATATGTGCTTCTTCATCACCTGATTCCCTTGCCTCTAATTGAGACATAAATCTTTGTTTTTGATCTATAGGATCATTTAGTTCAGAAAAACCGTTGGCGATTTCTCTTCCAAAGATAAAAGCTTCAAAACGATTTGTAATAACTGGATTATCTGGATTTCTCTTAGCAAGAGGAGATACATCAACAGGATGATGTAAAACAAAGGTAGGCTGCATTAAATCTGATTCGCAATATTCCTCAAAGGCGATATTAATTATTTCTCCCTTTGTTAATTTATCTATGTTTTCTATGTATTTTAAACTTCTTCCCAAATTTCTAGCCTCTTCATCACTATTTGCTGACATAAAGTCTATACCTGTTTTTTCTGCAACCATCTCATGCATGGATACTCTTTTCCAAGGTGCCTTTAACTCTATTTCATTTTCACCATAATTTATTTTAGTTGTACCTATTACTTCTCTTGCAACGAATTCAACAAGATTTTCTGTGATTTCCATCATATCATTATAATCAGCATAAGCTTCATATAGTTCAATAGCAGTATATTCTGGATTGTGTTTATATGACATGCCTTCGTTCCTAAACATTCTCCCCATCTCATACACCTTATCAAATCCTCCAACAATAAGTCTCTTGAGGAATAATTCATTTGCAATCCTTAAGTACATGTCAATATCTAAGGTGTTATGATGGGTAATAAAGGGTCTAGCATTAGCTCCTCCGGCAATAGTATTTAATATTGGAGTCTCTACCTCAAGATAGTCCTTATTGTCTAAAAACTCCCTTATTTTCTTTATGATTTTTGTTCTTTTAACAAATACATCCTTTACTTCAGGATTTACTATTAAATCAACATATCTTTGTCTATAACGAAGGTCTTGGTCCTTTAATCCATGCCATTTTTCAGGTAAAGGTTGTAATGATTTAGTAAGAAGCTTTATCTCATGTACTTTTAAAGATATTTCACCTCTTTTGGTTCTAAAAATCTCTCCGGTTACCCCAATAATATCTCCAAGATCAAAGGTAGTATATTCTAGATAACTTTCTTCCCCGATTTGATCTTGTCTCACATATATCTGAAATCTACCTTGCATATCTTGGATATGTGCAAAGCCCGCTTTACCATGACCTCTTTTTGATACTATTCTGCCAGCTATAGAAGCTATTTGACCTTCTAAGTTTTCAAAATCTTTTAATATATCTTGAGATTGATGAGTTCTATTAAATTTTTCTATTGAAAATGGATTTTTCCCTTTTTGTTGAAGATCCTTTAGTTTCTCTCTGCGGATTAATAAAATTTCACTTAAATCCTGTTCATCCATTGGATGATTTTCTTCCTTTGTCATAATAATCCCTCCAAAACTATTTGCTTATATTAAGTATCTCATATTTTAGAACACCATCAGGAACTGATATTTCAACAACGCTGCCAATTTTATTACCTATTATGGCTCTTCCGACTGGTGATTCATTAGATATCTTAAGTTCAATAGGATCTGCCTCTGCAGAACCAACAATAGTATATTCTACTTCTTCATCATCCTCTAGATCCCTTACAGTTACTTTTGAACCTATATTTACTACATCTGTAGTAATATCCTCTTCATCAATAACCTTTGCCTTTTTTAACATGTTTTCAATAGTTGCTATTCTTCCTTCAATAAATGCCTGCTCATTTTTTGCCTCGTCGTATTCTGAGTTTTCACTAATATCTCCAAAAGCCAGTGCTTGTTTAATTCTTTCAGAAACCTCTTTCCTTTTTACTGACTTATATTCTTCTAATTCTTTTTCTAGTTTAACAAGTCCTTCATATGTTAGTATTACTTCTTTGTTGTTTACCATTTCTAACTCCCCTTTTCTTTTAATTAGATATTATAATAGGTAATATATGAACAAAGCTTAATTTATATGCTGTTTCATCTCCTATTATTTTATTCCCATTATTCTTTCTAATATCCCCTTAAAAGCAATATATTTCTGTCATTTTTATTTTGTGCCCAAATCTTAAACACTTGTGAAATAGGAAGGTTTTGTCCCTAGAGAGGCATTGAACTTGCCTACTTCAAAATAAAGCATAACAAGCGCCAAGAGGAACTTGTTATGCCTATATGCCTAGTATTATAATGTAGAAGATTTTTCTTGTCAAGTGAATCACAATATTAATGTAAAACATAATAATAAAACTAGTATGCATTTAATTTAGAAATCCGAGATATGAATTTCCTTATTATAATTTTTAACCCCTGTAATGTTAAAATTATTATCCTGTGCCATTTTATTTATACTATCAATCTTTTCTATTTCTATATCTTCACCTAAACTTAAACATTCGAAATTTTTTTCTAAGCTTAATAAAATTGTTTCTCCCAAAGCTGCACTACAGGTATTAGGTGAAAATCCAAAATCAAAACCAAAGTCAACATTAAAAGGCAATTTTACTATTCCACCATCAATAAAAAAAACATCCTGTCTTTTTTTCTCTAATTCTTTGGTCACAATTCTTGGCCTGGATAAATCACATATAATGGCTCCTTTTTTTATAATCTCTATGTTTATATCTAAATCATCAGTATTAGCAGCTATTACTATAATATCTCCTCTTTTTACTGCAGATTGTGTATTATCGGTTATGTGTATTGCTGTACCTGTTTCTGTAAGAATTCTTTGGGATAGGTCTTCTAGTAAATTTCTATTTTCTGATACCAATGTTAGATATTTTGCCTCCTTAGCAAGATATCTTGCTATTACACTTCCAATAGCTTCGTTGATACCTATAATGGTTAAATCACATTCCTTAAAATCCTTATCCATTATTTCTGTTGCTTTTTTAATCCCACCTATTGCAGATGATATTGAATATGTTCTTCCGGTGGTTATTGGAATGGATAAATTTTCACTAATTGAAGCTCTTGCATTACCTATAATAGATGTATAAGACTCCATGCCTATAATATCAGCTCCAAGCTTTTGAGCTAATTTCCCAGCCTTGATAATCTTTTTTACAATCTGTTCTTCAGGAAGCTCCAACATCTGCTTTAGGGTAAGGGGTATTGCTATTAAATAACCCTGAAGCTCTCCCCTGGAGCTACTTATACCTTTAATTTCAGAAATTTTAAAGGGCAAAAGTAATTTCCCTATTGATTTCACCATAAAATCAGGGGTATTTTCTAATATAGGAAATTTCTTATAGAAATCCTGTATTTCTATAGGATGAATAATAAATGCAAATTTATTCATTTTTTCACCAACTTTTTATTTTTGTACCTCTTCTAAACTTTTATATTCATCATTAAGGTATATTATTCGTGGTGAAAAATTAATTTTATTTAATAAATCTATATAATCCTCCTGTGTTAAATCCATATAATGCTTACCTGCAAGGCTAATTAGAACACCTTCCATTACATTTGTACCAAAGGATCGTCCATTAAATTCCGGTGTAGTTGTTATCAGTAAGCTTACTCCCTTTTCCTTTAATCTATCTACATTATCTTGGGTTATAGTGTTTGTAATAATAATTTTATTATCCAATCTCTCAGGCATAAATTGTTGTATATAAAGAAAATCTCCTGCAATAATATCAACTGATTGATATATTTTTTCTAAATTTTTATTTCTTTTATTTTCTTCATCCTGTTTTTTTCCGGTTGGATATAGCATTTCAAAGGGAAGATGCCTTACAACTGGTAATAAAATACTTGCAATCCTTTTTAAGGAAGTCAGTGAGTGTGGGAAATATGGAATACCTAAAGCATAAAATACATCTCCGTATATTCCCTTTGCCCCGGTTTTTTTTAGGCTTTCTGCCAGTCCAAAACGATCTATAGCTGAAGTTATAAGTACTGACTTGCTTTTAAAATCAATAATCTTTTCCTTATCTAGATAATCTATAACCATTCTTTCTAGAGTATTTTTTAAACCTGTACCATCCACCATTGGGGTTTTAATTGCAGCCCTTTGAATTGGTAAAGCGGAGCGTAGCATATATTTTTTATTTTTTATAGTTAAATATAAATCAATCCCTCCCATACCAAAGGCATCAACCTTTCCATCATGTTCTTTAATAATTTCTATAGCTTTCTTCTTATCTCCATCTGTGCCCAATCTTTCTATTGAAAACTTTTCCCCTAGTATTTCTGCTTCTACCCTATGATTTCTAGTTGAGGATCCTAAGCTAACACTTAAAACTTTTTTCATTCCTTCCCCTCCCAATGGTTTAAAATATAATCTAACACTATATAATCCATTATTAAAATTTTATGGTTATTAAAATTGTACTATAATGAAATTGCACTATCCTTCATAATATATTATTACTATATTAAAAAAATAAAACCTTAACATAAATTTTACTCCATTTTTCTTTTATTTCAAAATATATCTAAAAGTATCTAGTTGGTTTCGATATAAACATAATATTGAAAACTTAATTTTCATAGTAATAGGTTGATTAAAAATCCTGGTTTAAATAATCAGATAATAATGATATAACCTGACTTTGGCTTTCTAATTTATTTGTCTCTCTTCTAAGTATTGTGGCTTTCTTTAATCCTTTAGTATACCAAGCTATATGTTTTCTCATTTCCCTTATAGCTATTTTCTCGCCCTTATATTGTACAAGCATTTCCATATGTTTAATTATCATTGCTATGATCTCTTGTGTTGAAGGTAATGGTAATAACTCTCCTGTTTTTAGGTAGTGTATGGTCCTTTTGAAAATCCATGGATTACCCTGAGCTGCTCTTCCTATCAATATTGCATCACAGCCTGTATACTCCATCATATGCTTTGCACTTTCAGGAGAACATACATCCCCATTCCCAATCACTGGTATTGAAACTTGTTTTTTAACATCTCTTATTATGTCCCAATCAGCTTGTCCGCTATAATATTGTTCCCTGGTTCGACCATGAATTGCTATAGCCTTTGCTCCAGCCTCCTGGGCTATTATTGCCATATCAACTGCATTTATCAAGCTATCATCCCAACCCTTACGAATCTTTATCGTAACAGGCTTTTCGCTTGACTTTACTACTGCCCTAATAACTTTTCCAGCAAGTTTCGGTTTTTTCATTAAAGCTGAGCCATCCCCATTTTTAGTTATTTTAGGAGTAGGACAGCCCATGTTTATATCTAAAAATTGAAAGGACATCTCATTTAACTGTTTAGCAATTTCCCCCATTATCTCGGGTTCTGATCCAAAGATTTGAAGAGAAATTGGTTGTTCTTTTTTATCAATGTCCAAAAGCTTAGTTGTTTTGTCATTATCATAATACAGACCTTTAGCACTTATCATCTCTGTATATAAGAGTCCACAGCCCATCTCCTTCACCAAAACACGATAGGGTAAGTCTGTAACTCCTGCCATAGGCGCTAAGAAAACAGGATTATCTAATTCTACATTTCCTATCTTCAATGTCATCTCTCCCTTAGCTAATTTACTAGGCATTATTTCTCTCATATATAATCCTTAGTCCCTCTAGTGTCAGATTACTGTCTACAATATCAATTGATTTTGCCTCAGAGGAAATCATTCTTGCCATACCACCTGTAGCCACAGATTTTATATCTCTGCTGCCCATTTCATCTCTCATTCTCTCTACTATTGAATCCACTAAGCCAGCATATCCGTATACCATACCTGCCTGCATACTACTTACTGTATTTTTACAAATAACCTGGGGTGGCTTGATGAGTTCGATTCTTGGTAATTTAGCAGCCTTTTCAAATAAAGCATCGGCTGATAGCCTTATACCTGGTGCTATAATACCCCCTAGATATTCACATTTATCTGAAATGGAACAAAAAGTTGTAGCAGTTCCAAAGTCTACTACAATTATTGGCCCTCCGTATAATTCAAAGGCTGCAACTCCATTAACTATCCTATCTGCTCCAACCTCTTTTGGATTATCATATTTTATATTCATTCCAGTTCTTGTACCCGGTCCAACTATTAAAGGTTGAACACCGCAATATTTTCTTGCCATATGCTCTAGGGAATACATCAAGTTTGGAACTACTGATGAAATTATAACTGCATTTATATCAATTAGATCTATACCCCTATATTTAAATAATCCATTAATAAGCATTCCATATTCATCAGCGGTTTTTTCACCCTCTGTTGATAAACGATAACTCTCAATCAGTTTTTTACCATTATATACTCCTAATACCATATTGGTATTCCCTACATCAAATACTAAAATCATATTTCTCACCCTCTTAGCTTTATTATCTTATAAATTTTATATTTTAAACATCTGGCTTATGCATTGAGAAAGTGTATAAAAGTACACTCCTTTATTAATCTGGAAAATTTACTCCTTTCCAAGAAAGATTAACTATTCTAGTTCATAAGAAAGCAGGCAGACTAGCTGCCTGCAATTTTATTTATCCTTTTCCCCAAGAAACCTAAATAAAGCTCTAATAATAACCACCGTTATCATAGCGCCTACTATTGCCTCGGGAATACCTTGTGTTACTGCAATACCTGCTGCTGCTGCAAATGGAATAATTTTAAATAATACACCTAGTCCTAATACTCCTATGGTATTAGTTAATCCTCCAACTATTGCTGATACTATAGAGCTTTTGGTCCATTTGTAGCTGTAATAAGCAAACAATCCTATTAGTATTCTTGGTAGAATTGCAATGATTGGGTTCTTTAGTAAAGGTGAGCCCGTAGTTATAAAGCTAATTAATCCAAAAATAAATCCGACAAACATACCAACTATTGGTCCTTCAATAATCGCCCCTACTATAACAGGTATATGCATTATGGTTGCTCTACCAGCTAATGTAGGTACAGGTATTAACCCTAAGGGAGTTAACCCTAAAACAATAGCTATAGCTGACAACATACCAGTTATAGCAATGGTTCTTGTAGTTGCTTTCACTTTTACACCTCCGTTCTGGTTCCTCTCGGATACCAGTCGTATTATAGATTATATATATTAATTGTCCAGTTCCCATATGGGATACCAGCCAAAGCATATTTATTTTATCAAAATTTAAAATACATATCAATTAATATTTAGTAAATAAATTGCTATAAAATGGATAATTAAATATTAAACATAATTATCAATACCTCTCACCATAACATCTCCGTAATTTATTTCAATAAATTTTTCCTCATCTGTTTTTAGAATTAACGCACCATCCTTATTTATGTCTACTGCTGTTCCTATTAATTCTTTTCCATTCACGGTTGCCTTAACCTGTTTACCAAGATTGCATGATAATCCTTTCCATTCTTCTAATATATTTTCAAAATCCATACCCTGTATAAAAGCTAAGTATCGTTTTTCTATATTTTCTAATATCTTTCTAGCTAATTCCTGTCGCGATACTTTTTTACCTGTTTCCTGGGCTAAGGAGATGGCACGTTGCTGCACCTCTATAGGAAAATCATCCTGCATAGCATTTACATTAACTCCTATTCCAATAATGATATGATTAACAAAGTCAATCTCTGCATTCATTTCTGTAAGAATTCCACATACTTTCTTATTATTGATTATAATATCATTAGGCCATTTTATTTTAGCATTAAGACCTGTTACTTCCTTAATTGATTTTGCAACTGCCACAGCAGATAATAGAGTAAACTTTGGTCCTTGACTTGGAGATATATCTGGTCTTAATAATATGGTCATCCAAATACCTGTTCCCTTTGGAGATTCCCATGTTCTCCCTCTACGCCCTCTACCCTTTAATTGTTCTTCAGCGGTAATTACCAAACCCTCTTTTGCCCTCTTAAGTGCAAACTCCTTAGCTGTATCATTAGTTGAAGTTATTGAGTCAAAATGTATTATTTCCTTACCTATGATTTTAGTCTGCAAGCCACTTTGGATTTCTATTTCACTTAGTAAATCCGGTGTACCCCTTAGTATGTAACCTTTTCTTGGAACAGATTCTATTTTATATCCTTCTTCTTTTAATATATTAATGTTTTTCCAAATAGCAGTTCTTGAAACCTCTAATTTTTCACTTAATTTTTCACCAGATACATGCTGATTTGAATGTTGTCTTAATATTTTTATAATCTTTTCCCTCACATTTTCTCCCCCCTACCTACTTCTCTAAAATTGCTATTTAGATGTTTAATTCCATTACAATACGATGTTCTCCTTTTCCATATTCATTTTTATGCTCATTAATAATTTTAAACCCCATTTTCTGTTCATAAACTCTTATGGCTGGATAATTTTTCGGATCAACAGTTAATTCTATAGTATCTATTCCTTCTTTTCTTAGTTCATCAAAACATAGCTTAAGAAATTTAGTCCCGAATCCTTTCCCTCTATATTCTTTAGCGATGCTTATGCCATATAAATATGCCTTATTTACATTATCCCAATCCTTAATGAATTGGGCACCCCCTGCTATTTCATCACTAAAATATAATGCAATAATTCTTCCATGACGCATTATTGGTACCATTGTCCATTCATCTAATCCACCCTCATTAAATGCCTGTTTATCTAATTCAATTAGTCTGCCTATAACATAAGGATCATTTTTTTTAATAATTTTAATATGTAGATTTTGAAGTTCCTTTATATTTTTATCCATTGTTCATCCTCCTTTATATAGTGTAGTACATAGGGAGAGGTCACAGCTGATAATAGGCTGGGATATAATAATTTAAACTTAATTTCCTGTCCAATTTCGTATTTTATTGTACTTTCAGTTATATCGATAATAATTTGGTCACTGCTACCTCCTAAAATTTTAATATTATCATCCATAGGCTTTAATCCACTTAAGATAACATCTTGTTTTCCTAAAGCTATAATAGCTCTCTTTCTAACACCTAGATCCTTGAATTTTGGTGTATTACCAAAGGCATCTTTCCCTACTTTCCCAATGGGTATAGATGGCTTTTCTTTTATCTCAATTATTTCAGATATTAAAGTAAATGTATCTTGATAAGTACCTGGAATCAGTGTATTGCTGGTGCTTTCTCGCCCTAATAGTATTGCTTCTCCTATCCTAAGGTGATTTACTTCCTTAGGCATTTCTCCCTTTATTACTAAGGGTAAACAATTAGTTCCTCCTGCAGATATTAAGGGGATGGTAATATCAAACCTTTCTTGTATTTTAGTAACCAGATCCACTAATTGCTGCATTTTTTCTTTAGTAGGTAATATACCACCATAACATCCTAGATTTGTACCAACTCCTCTTAAATTAATTCCCTTAAGAGAAATAATCCTTTTAATCATAGGGATCACTTGATCAATCATTAAACCCTCACGCAAATCACCTAAATCCACCATTAATATTATGTCATGCTTTACCCCTTTATTAGAAGCTTCCTTATCTATTGCTTGTATTACCTTCCACTCTGACATAAGGCTCACATCAAAATATTTGACGACTTCGCGGCTTCTACTCACCCTAGGAATTCGAATCAACATAGTTGGAGCTTTTAACTTTGCCTTTTTTATCTTCTTTATATTAATTATTCTAGCATCAGCTAGATGGGTAACTCCTCCCTTGAGCATTGCTCTTGCTACCTCAGGCATACCCGCTACCCCTTTGGTTACTCCTGCAACATTTATATCTTTTTTATTGCAAATATCCACTATGGTTTTAGCATTATGTTGAATTTTATCTAAGTCAATCTCTAACCTTAATGTATTCATAATTTCAACTCCCCATATAGTATCTTAATATTTTTACCCAAATATAGCAAAAGAAAACCATCAGGAATCTAAAAAAAGCAGCAAAGCTGCTTCCACTTGGGAAACCTAGTTTCCCTAGGCGATGGCAAAACCAGCCATCTGAGCACCCTTCTTAATACGGCAGGGGATCCTCCCCTACAACCCCTAATTTTTATATTATAGGAAAGTAAAACTTTCCTATAATATAAAAAAGGCTATATCCTTTAAGGATATAACCTTTGTATTATAGTTTAACCAAATATAGATAATAATAATCCCGCTGCTACTGCCGAACCAATAACCCCTGCAACATTAGGTCCCATTGCATGCATAAGAAGGAAATTGGATGGGTTTTCCTTTTGTCCTACTGTTTGGGATACACGAGCTGCCATAGGTACAGCTGATACCCCAGCAGAACCAATAAGTGGATTTACCTTTCCACCTGAAGTTTTGTACATTATTTTTCCTAATATTACTCCTACTGCCGTACCAAAGGCAAAGGCTAATAAACCTAATGCAATAATCATTAGAGTTTCTGCCCTTAGAAAAGCTTCTGCATTTGCCGTAGCTCCAACGGTAACCCCTAAGAAAATTGTAACAATATTCATCAATTCATTTTGTGCTGTTTTAGAAAGTCTTTCTGTTACTCCTGATTCCTTAAAAAGATTTCCTAGCATTAGCATTCCAACTAATGGAGCTGCTGAGGGTAAAATTAATGAAACTAACACAGTTACCATAATTGGAAATACTATTTTTTCCTTTTTTGATACTGGCCTTAGTTGATCCATAACAACAACACGCTCTTTTTTTGTAGTAAGAGCTCGCATAATTGGAGGCTGAATAATAGGTACTAGTGCCATATAGGAATATGCAGCTACCGCAATAGGACCTAATAGATGTGGCGCTAGTTTTGACGTTAAGTATATGGCAGTAGGACCATCTGCACCTCCGATAATTCCAATAGAAGCTGCTTCTGGACCACTAAACCCAAGTAAAATAGCCCCAAGAAATACTGCAAAAATTCCAAATTGAGCTGCAGCACCTAACAATATACTTCTTGGATTTGCAATCAAAGGTCCAAAGTCAGTCATAGCACCTACTCCCATAAAGATTAATGGAGGATATATACCTAATTTTACACCTTGATAAAGATAATATAATAGTCCTCCAGGCTGAAAGCTAGCCTCACCATAAACCCCTGTTGGTCCTTCCATTAATCCACTTAAGGGTAAATTCGCCAGAAGCATACCAAAACCTATAGGTAATAATAGTAATGGCTCGAATTTTTTTACAATTGCTAAATATAGTAATACAAAGGAAACTAATAACATAATGATTTGTCCTAGATTAATCGTCGCAAATCCCATGCTATTAATAAACCCTTGCAAACCTGTTCCTAAAGCTTCTAACATTTATATTTCACCACTTTCCATCTTTATTAAAATATGTCCTATTCAAAGGTTACTAATAGGTCTCCGCCGCCTACTGCAACTCCTTCTTTTACTTCCACTGATGCTATTACCCCATCTGCTGGTGCAAATATTTCATTTTCCATTTTCATGGCTTCAAGTATAATAAGCACATCTCCACTTTTTACACTATCTCCTGGCTTTACTAAAACCTTCCATATGTTTCCAGGCATTGGTGAAGTTACACTGGCACCGCCTCCTGCTGGTGCTGCCTTTGGTGCCGCCTTTGGTGCAGGCGCTGGCGCTGCTGCCTTTGGTGCTGGTGCAGCTGGTGCTGGAGTAGCTGGTGCTGGTGCTGGTGTAGTTTGTGCTGATCCATCCTTTACTTCTTCTACTTCAACTTCATAGGATTTTCCATTTACATTGATTATATATTTTTTCATTAATATTTCCTCCTTAATGTGTTTTCAAACATTATAGTCTATCTAACATTCGTTCTTGTCTTCCTATAGTTGCCCAAACATTATTTTTTTGAGGAACTGGCTTTATAGATTTAATAAAAAACTCTTCTATAGAATTACCACTAAGACTTGCAATAGCCGCAGAAATCACGGCAATTATCTCCTCATCGTCCTGTTGTGCATTATCTGTGATATTTGTTGCATTGGTAATACTATCAGTTTTTACTGCTTCATCATTAGGAGTAGCTTTTTTTTTATTATTTTCCCCTGCTGATATTCTTAATATGTCTAAAGCGAAGGATAAAATAACTAGAACGGCAAACACAACTCCCATTCCCAGGAGTGTAACACCTAATCCGTTTATCAATTTATCGCCTAAGGACATAGAATCTGTAAATAACATTTTATCACCTCTTTGCTTAAATTAACTGTTCTACTATTATACTGGTAAATTACCATGTTTTTTTGTAGGCCTTGTTTCTCTCTTGCTTGCTAACATTTCAAAAGCACTTGCTAATCTTTGTCTTGTAGATGCTGGTTCTATTACATCATCCACATATCCTCTTGATGCTGCAACATAGGGATTAGCAAATTTTTCTTTATATTCATTTACTTTTTCAGCTCTCTTAGCTACTGGATCTTCTGCATTTTCTATTTCTCTTCTGAAGATGATATTTGCCGCCCCATCTGGTCCCATTACAGCTATTTCAGCAGTTGGCCATGCTAATACAGTATCAGCGCCTAATTCCTTATTACACATTCCTATATAAGCTCCACCATATGCTTTTCTTACAATTAATGTTACCTTTGGAACTGTTGCTTCAGAATATGCATAAAGCATCTTTGCTCCATGACGAATAATACCACCATACTCTTGGGATGTTCCTGGTAAAAATCCTGGTACATCAACAATATTAAGAACTGGAATATTAAAAGCATCACAGGTTCTAATAAATCTACCCGCCTTATCTGATGCATTTATATCTAAACAACCAGCCAGTATCTTCGGTTGATTTGCAATAACTCCTATAGATTGTCCATTTATTCTTATAAATCCTGTAACCATATTTAATGCATAATACGCCTGAGTTTCCATAAATTCACCATTATCTGCTATTGTAGTTATTATATCCTTAATATCATATGGCTTATTAGGATTTTCTGGAATTATTTCATTTAGACTTTCTTCTATCCTATTTAGATCATCATTGGTTTCATAATATGGTGCACTTTCCATATTATTTGAAGGTAAAAAGCTTAATAATCGTTTTATATCTTCTATACAAGCCTCATCGTTAGAGCTCATAAAATGTGCTACTCCACTAGTGGCATTATGGGTCATAGCGCCTCCTAGTTCTTCTGAGGTTACATCCTCGCCGGTAACAGTTTTTATAACTTGAGGTCCAGTAATAAACATTTGACTAGTTTTATCTACCATAAACACAAAGTCTGTAATAGCCGGTGAATAAACAGCTCCGCCTGCACATGGTCCCATTATTACAGATATTTGAGGTATAACGCCAGATGCAATGGTATTTCTAAAAAAGATTTTTCCGTATCCACTTAAGGCATCTACACCCTCTTGAATTCTAGCACCACCTGAATCATTCATACCAATGATTGGTGCTCCCATTTTCATAGCCATATCCATTACATTAACGATTTTTTCAGCATGCATATTTCCTAAGGAACCACCTATTACTGTGAAATCCTGAGCATAAGCATAAACTAATCGGCCATCCACTGTTCCATAACCTGTAACTACACCTTCCGCCGGAGCTTCAACCTTATCCATACCGAAATCTGTACTTCTATGTTTTACAAAACCTCCAATTTCAATAAAGCTACCTTCATCAAACAAAAGGTTTATACGCTCTCTAGCACTTAGTTTTCCTCTTTTATGCTGTTTTTCTATTTTGTCCTCTCCACCTCCTACCTTTAATTGCTCTTTTTTCTCTCGCAATTCTTCTAACTTCTTTGTCATATTGATACCTCCACTATCTTAATTTAATAGCTATTTACTACTTTTAAGAAAATAACATAATTGACTTTCTTATATACATAGATATATTCATACTAGAAAAAGTAATTATAATTTGTATTTAATAAAAAGTCTTGTTTATGCAATTTCCTTTACTTATTATTTATAGAAAAAGAAGGAATTATCCCTCACCATTCTAATCATCTTTGGCAAAGCTCTATCAATACCCCTTGAGTAGATTTTGGGTGTAAGAAAGCTATCTTTGCACCACCTGCTCCATATCTTGGGGTTTCGTCTATTAATCTAATACCTTTTTCTTTCATTTCTTCTAAAGCCTTTTCAATATCATCCACTTCAAGAGCGATATGCTGTATTCCTTGTCCCTTTTTTTCAATAAATTTAGCAATAGGTCCTTCTGCATCGGTAGATTCTAATAGTTCAAATTCTGTATCTTTTATGGGTAAAAATGCCGTTTTAACTTTTTGCTCCTCAACAACCTCTATACCTTGAAGAGTTAAACCAAAAATATCAGTATATAATCCCAAAGATTCCTCAATACTCTTAACAGCAATTCCTATATGATCTATCTTTTTAATCATTATGTACCCCCCTATTTATAAATGATTTTAATATTTCATCACTTGCTGTATAAGGATCAATCTCCTTTTTAACAACCTTCTCAGTTATCGTATCAATTTGATTATCCTTATGTTTATTATCAAAAATATGTGTTACCATATTACTCTTTGCAATTTCTATTATTTCCCTTTTAATATTTTCTTTTCTTATATTCTTTAACTTTTTAGATTGAGTTAGATAATCCATATGGTCTTTTATGCTTTCGCATATTTCATTTATCCCAGTCTTTTCTCTTGCTACTGCTTGTAATACAGGTGGCCTCCAACCCATTTCATGTCTATAATCCAACATCATTTCTAGTTCAATTATAGTACGATTTGCTCCTTCAAGATCCGCCTTGTTTACTACAAATATATCTCCGATTTCCATAATGCCTGCCTTTATTGCCTGTATATCATCACCAAGTCCAGGTACCATAACCATTATGGTGCTATCTACAGCCTTTACAATGTCTACTTCTGATTGTCCTACTCCTACTGTTTCTACAAATATATAATCCATACCATAGGCATCGAAAACCTTAACAACTCCCAGCGTAGCCTTTGCTAATCCACCCAAAGCGCCTCTACTACCCATGCTGCGTATAAAGACATCCGGATCATTGGTCAGATCATTCATTCGTATTCGATCCCCTAATATAGCTCCCCCTGTAAAGGGACTGGTGGGGTCAACAGCAATAATAGCTATTTTCTTACCTTTTTTTCTAAGTTCCTTCACTAATTTGTCAGTAAGAGTACTTTTGCCCGCTCCCGGAGGACCAGTTATACCTATTACATGTGCATTACCTGTATAATAATATATTTCCTTCAATACATCAATAGATAGAGGGTCATTATTTTCTATTAAGGTGATTAATCTTGCTAAAGTTCTTTTATCTCCCCCTAATAACTTCTCAACTAAGTCCATCGTTTTCACACCTTTGAATATATGGTATAAGGTATATGGTATATGGTATAAAAACCTTAAACCTCTAGATGATGCATCTATAATTAATATATATTTACCTTATACCTAATTTTTAGTTTCTCTTTATATTTTCCTTTATATAATCTATAAAGGTAGAAGTAGTTGTACCTGGGGTGAATATCTCAGCTATTCCTACATCCTTTAGTGGTTGAATATCATCTTCTGGAATAACTCCTCCGCCTATAACTAATATATCTTCTATATTATCTTTCTTTAATAAATCCATTACCCTTGGAAAAAGGTGGCTATGTGCCCCTGATAAAATACTCATTGCAATACAATCAACATCCTCTTGTATTGCTGCCTCCACAATTTGTTCAGGAGTTTGCCTAAGTCCAGTATAAATAACTTCCATACCTGCATCCCTAAGAGCTCGGGCAATTACCTTTGCACCTCTGTCGTGCCCATCCAACCCAGGTTTTCCAACTAATACTCTAATAGGTCTATCCATATTTCCTCCTCCTTTACAATTCTGTTTTTCTTTTTTTTAACCTTTGTTATACTAGTCTAATAAATATATATATTTAAGTCGATTGTTTATATTTAATTACTAAAATTAATTTTATTTTCCTATTTTATAGAATTATATTTTGCTGATATTCACCAAATACCTCTCTTAACACATCACAAATTTCTCCTAAAGTAGCATATGCCTTAACTGCATTTTTAATAGGAACCATAAGATTATCATCCCCTTGAGCTACTTTCTTAAGATCAGCTAGGGTCTGGCTTACCAATTGATTATCTCTATTTTCCTTCAACTTTATTAACTTTTGTTTTTGCAATTCTCCTACTGCCGGATCAACCTTCAATAAACCAGTGGGTTTAGGTTCATCAATCTTAAATTTATTCATTCCTACAACAATTCTTTCTTGATCTTCAATTTGTCTTTGATATGTGTAGGCACTATCTTGAATTTCCTTTTGAATATATCCCTTTTCAATTGCCTTAGGTGCTCCGCCTAATGAGTCAATTTTATTGATATATTCTAGGGCATTTTTTTCTAAATTGTTTGTAAGACTTTCTACATAGTAGGAACCTGCTAATGGGTCTATGGTTTCAGTAACTCCACTTTCATATGCTACAATTTGCTGAGTTCTAAGTGCAATTCTTACAGATTCCTCTGCAGGTAACGCCATCGCCTCATCCTTTGAATTAGTATGTAAGGATTGAGTTCCTCCCAATACAGCTGCTAGGGTTTGTATAGCAACCCGAACAATATTATTCTCAGGCTGTTGAGCAGTAAGAGTAGAACCACCAGTTTGTGTATGGAATCTAAGCATGAGGGATTTTTCTTTCTTAGCACCAAATCGCTCCTTCATGATTTTAGCCCATATTCTACGTGCCGCTCTGAACTTCGCAACCTCTTCTAATAGATCATTATGTGAATTAAAGAAAAATGATAATCTTGGTGCAAAATCGTCAACGCTTAGACCTGCGTCTATAGCAGCCTGTACATAAGCAATTCCATCAGCTAATGTAAATGCTACCTCTTGGGCTGCAGTGGATCCAGCTTCTCTAATGTGATATCCGCTTATACTTATGGTATTCCATTTCGGAACTTCCTTATGACAATATTCAAATATATTGGTAATTAACCTCATTGAAGGCTGTACGGGAAATATATATGTACCCCTTGCAATATATTCCTTCAAAATATCATTTTGTATAGTTCCCTTTAATTGATCAGCACTAACACCTTGTTTTTCAGCTACTGCAATATACATAGCTAATAAAACAGACGCTGGAGCATTTATTGTCATAGATGTACTTACCTTATCTAATGGAATATCCTTAAACAATATTTCCATATCCTCTAAAGAATCAATTGCAACTCCAACCTTGCCCACTTCACCCTCAGATATAGAATAATCAGAATCATATCCTATTTGAGTTGGTAAATCAAAGGCTACACTTAAGCCAGTTGTTCCCTGCTCTAATAAATATTTATATCTATTATTAGATTCTTCAGCAGTGGAAAAACCTGCATATTGTCTCATAGTCCATAGTTTTCCTCTATACATTGTAGGTTGAACACCTCTAGTATAGGGATATTCACCTGGCAGTCCTAAGTCCTCATTATAATCTAAATCTGGCATATCAAGTGGAGTATATAGTCTATTAACTTCCTCATTAGAACCAGTAGTAAATTGTTTCTTTCGCTCAGGTCTTTTTTCTAATACCTTTTCTAATTTTTTCTCTTCCCATGCTGTTTTATTGGATTTAAGATTATCCAACTTTTCCTTATCAAACATATAATCTCCTCCTTTTCTTATCTAATTGCAGTCCATATTTTTCTTCAAGCAGCCGTGCTTATATTTAGTATAAGTTCATAAAAACACAGCTTTGCCTTTTGAATACCAAAGCTGTACAATTTAGATGAGTAACAAATTCCCCTTTGATACTCATTTTATGAAGTAGAAAAGTTCTTTTTCAAAAAATATATCAAACTTTCCTGTTTCACAAGGGCGTTAACATTTTGCACGCTTTCTTGTGTAATTATTATTTTATAATCACCATATTAATATTCTTCAAAAAAAAGAGGAATCCTCTTTTTTTTGAAGGTTTTTTTTCAAAAATTCATTTTTTGTTAAATATATGAATTATTTCTTGCAAATATGCTATTTCCCTGTAATTTATATTATTTATTATATTTTTCGTAATTTGCTATTATTTTATCCTTTAATTTCTTTGCTACTCTATCATATTCCTCCTTATTTTCCCATGTATTTCTTGGGTTTAATATATCTGAAGGTACTCCCGGACATTCTTCCGGAATATAGAAGTCGAAAATATCATCCTTATAGAATTTAGTATCTTTTAATCCTCCTGAAACAGCAGCCTTTACTATTGCCCTAGTATATGGAAGATTAATTCTTTCTCCTACACCATAGCCTCCCTTAATATAACCAGTATTAATTAAATAAACATCTATATTATCCTTCTCTATCTTATCCCCTAATAGGTTAGCATAAACCATAGGATTTAGTAACATAAATGGTTCACCGAAACATGCTGAAAAAGTTGTTTGAGGTTCGGTTATTCCTACCTCTGTTCCAGCTACTTTACTTGTATAACCAGACATAAAATGATAAATAGCTTCTTCGCGGTTCAATTTAGAAACAGGCGGCATTACACCAAATGCATCAAAGGTAAGAAAAATTATAGTATTTGGAACACTACCAGCACCAGTTTCTTCTATATTATCTATGTGATGAATTGGATATGCTGCTCTTGTGTTTTCTGTAAAAGTATCATCATAATAATCTGGTACTCTATTTTCATCTAATACTACATTTTCTAAAATAGCTCCATACTTAATTGCATTATAAATTTCCTTTTCCTTTTCCTTGTCTAGATTAATTGCCTTCGCATAACATCCACCTTCAAAATTAAAAATACCATCGTCGCTCCATCCATGTTCATCGTCGCCTATGAGCTTCCTATCTGGATCTGTAGATAGAGTAGTTTTACCTGTGCCAGACAAGCCAAAGAATACGGCAGTATTTCCATCCTCCCCTATATTAGCTGAACAATGCATTGGCATTATTCCTTTTTGTGGCAATATGTAATTCATTACTGAAAATATAGATTTTTTGATTTCTCCTGAATATCCACTTCCACCGATTAAAACTATTTTTTTAGTGAAGTTTACTATAATAAAGCATTCGGATTTTACACCATCTTCTATTCCCTTAGCCTTAAACCCCGGAGCTGAAATTACATTAAAACCTGGTATAAAATTATTTAGTTCTTCTTTATTAGGACGGATAAGCATTTGATTAGAAAACATTGCTTGATATGCGCATTCACACACTACCCTTATTGGTAGAGAATGTTCCTTTAAAGCTCCTACAAAACCATCAAATACAAATAAATCAGTGTTTTTTAGATATTCTAAAACATCATTATAAAGCTTATCAAAGGTTTTTGTCTCAATCGGAAAATTTACATCTCCCCAATTTACATTATCTTTTGTTATATCATCCATTACAATAAATCTGTCATTTGCTGATCTACCGGAGTACTTGCCTGTATTTATAACAATACTACCCTTGTCAGATAGCTTACCTTCTCCTCTTTTTATTACAAATTCCACAAGTTCGGCTACACTAGCATTTCTGTACAAATTCTTATAATCCTTTAAGCCTAAATAATCCAAGTTCACTTTAATTTAGCCCCTTTCTAAATTGATTTTTATTAATCATCATACAAAGCTTATTATAGTAAATACTGCTGGATTTATCAATCCTTTATAAAAAAATAGCTTAAAAACTAGTTTTAAACTATTTAATGTGCTACACTATTTATAATTTTTTAAGTAATTCTTCATTACATATTATAATAAAACGCCTTAGAACAAACCTATAATATTCCCAAATTCATCAATATCTATTTTTTCAGCTGAAGGTACCTTAGGAAGTCCAGGCATAGTCATTATTTCACCTGTCATAACAACAATAAAACCTGCACCTGCTGAGATCTTTGCATCTGATATAGTTATTTTAAAGTTCTGAGGTCTTCCAGCTTTAGATGGATCGTCCGATAGGGAATATTGGGTTTTTGCCATACAAATAGGAAGTGCTGCTAATCCTTGTTCTTCTAATTCTCTAATAACCTTTTCTGCTTTTGGTGTATAATTAGCTCCCAAACCTCCATATATCTCTTTAACTATTTTTTCTATTTTTTCTTTAATAGGTAGTTTCACATCATATAAGACTTTAAAGGTATTTTCACCCTCATTTATTATCTTAATAAGCTTCTCGGCTAATTCTATTCCACCTTTGCCACCTTTTTCCCAAACCTCACAGGGCGCAACCTCCACACCAATTTCTTTACATTTTTGCTGTACTATTGCTATTTCCTCATCAGTGTCTGATGAAAAAATATTTATGGCAACAACTACTGGAACGCCAAACTTTTGTATATTTTCTATTTGTTTTTCTAAATTAGCCAATCCTTTTTTAAGACTAGAAATATCCGGTGATTCTAATGAGTTTTTAGCAGTACCACCGTGCATTTTTAATGCTCTTATAGTTGCTACTAATACCGCTCCATCTGGTCTTAAATTACCAGAACGACATTTAATATTAAAAAATTTTTCTGCCCCTAGATCAGCACCAAAACCTGCTTCAGTTATAACATAATCTGCAAGTTTTAAAGCATATTGAGTAGCCATAATACTATTACACCCATGGGCTATATTTGCAAAGGGACCTCCATGTATAAAAGCTGGTACATTTTCTAGGGTTTGGACTAAATTAGGCTTTATGGCATCCTTAAGAAGTAAGGTTATTGCTCCTTCGACCCTTAAATCTCTTGCTCTTACGGGTCTATTGTTGATATCAAATGCCACAACAATATTCCCTACCCTCTTCTTTAGATCCATCAAATCAGTAGCTAAACATAAAATAGCCATTAATTCAGAGGCAACACTAATTGTAAAGCTATCTTCTCTAGGCATTCCACTAGTCTTTCCTCCTAATCCTACTACTATATTTCGAAGGGCTCGATCATTCATATCCATTACTCTTTTCCATAGAACCCTTCTTACTTCAATTCCTAATACATTACCTCTGTGTATATGGTTATCAATTACAGCTGATAATAAATTATTTGCTGATGTAACTGCATGTAAATCACCAGTAAAATGAAGATTTATATCTTCCATAGGCACAACTTGAGAATAACCTCCCCCAGCGGCTCCTCCCTTGATGCCAAATACAGGCCCTAGGGAGGGTTCCCTTAAGCATATGCAAACTTTTTCTCCAATCTCATTTAAGGCTTGACCTAGTCCAACCGTTGTTGTGGATTTTCCTTCTCCTGCTGGAGTAGGATTTATAGCAGTAACAAGAATTAACTTACCATTTTTATTATCCTTAATCCTATTCCATAGCTTTGGATTAATCTTTGCCTTATACTTCCCATAGGATTCTAGGTCATCTTCTCCTATACCTAATTGCTGAGCAACTTCAAAGATGGGTTTTATTTCTGCCTCTTGGGCAATTTGTATATCACTTTTCATAGTATTTTCCTCCATATGTTTTTTATAATAAGCAACGAAACTACGAAGGCGTCAAATCTTATTGTGAACACACCTTCCTTTTACTTATATTATTGATTAATATATAAATTTATATTACCAACTTTAATAACTTTAAACAAAAAGTCGCCCTTAGGCGACTTTTTGTTTAAATTATGCACTTGCAAAGACTTCTTCAAATTCTGCTCTATCTATCTTTTCCTTTTCCAATAGTCTTTCAGCTACTTTATGAAGTTTACTTAGATTTTCCTCCAATAAGTCATGGGCTGATTGATATGCTTCTTCTATAATGTTTCTCATTTCTTTATCAATAGCTGCTGCTACCTCTTCACTATAATTTCTACTTCTATTAAAGTCCCTTCCCATAAAAACCTCATCCTCTTTAGTTCCAAAGGTCATTGGTCCAAGATTCTCACTCATTCCATATTCTGTAATCATTTTTCTAGCAATGGATGTTGCTCTTTCTAAATCATTTTGTGCTCCGGTACTTATATCGTCTAGCACTATCTTTTCAGCAACTCGTCCTCCTAATAACCCAACAATCTCCTCTAATAATTCTGAACGAGCCATATAGAATTTTTCATCCTCTGGCAAGGATAAGGTATATCCTCCAGCCATTCCTCTAGGAACAATTGATATCTCATGTACTGGATCAACATGGGGTAATAGCTTCATTACAACTGCATGCCCAGCTTCATGATAGGCAGTTAACTTTCTATCCTTTTCGTTTACCACTCTACTGCGTTTTTCTGGACCTGCTATTACCCTGGTTACAGCATCTTCTAATTCATTCATCCCAATAGTTTTTTTATTTCTACGGGCTGCTAATAAAGCCGCTTCATTCATTAAGTTTTCTAAATCTGCTCCAGTAAAACCCGGGGTCCCTTTAGCCACAGTTTTTAAATCAACCTCTTCTTCTAGAGGCTTACCTTTAATATGGACCTGTAAAATTTCTTCTCTACCCTTTACATCAGGTCGACCAACTGGAATTTGTCTATCAAATCTTCCTGGTCTTAATAGTGCAGGGTCTAATATATCTGGTCTATTGGTTGCAGCAACAATTATTATTCCTTCGTTTACACCAAAACCATCCATTTCAACTAGTAATTGATTAAGAGTCTGCTCTCTTTCATCATGTCCTCCACCTAATCCTGCACCTCTTTGACGACCAACAGCATCTATCTCATCTATAAACACAATACAAGGAGAGTTCTTTTTTGCATTTTCAAATAAATCTCTTACTCTTGATGCTCCAACACCAACAAACATTTCTACAAAATCTGAACCACTAATACTAAAGAAAGGAGCACCTGCTTCTCCAGCTATAGCTCTTGCCAATAGGGTTTTACCTGTACCGGGAGGTCCTACTAATAAAACCCCCTTTGGAATTCTTGCCCCTAATTCTAAGAACCTTCTAGGTGATTTAAGAAATTCCACAATTTCCTCTAATTCTTCCTTTTCCTCATCGGCACCTGCAACATCATCAAAGGTAACTTTTTTCTTGTCATCAGAATGCAGCTTTGCTTTGCTTTTCCCAAAGGACATAACCTTTCCGCCTCCCCCTTGGGATTGTTGTGTAAAGACAAAGAAAAATACCACCATCAATATTACTAGGAATAATGTTGGTAAAAGAGAAGACCACCAGGGATTTTGTGCTGGTGCTTTTACATCTGTTTGTTGAATAGTCCCAGCTTTTATAGCCTCATGCACCTCTGGTAGCTGAATAAATATAGATTGAGGAGGAATAACACCATCAAATTTAGTTCCATTTGTTAATGTTCCTGTCACAGAATATTGATCAACTTCCATTTCTTTTACATTACCAGCTTGTATATTCTTTAATATTTCATCATATCGTAATGTGTTTACATCTGTCTCTTCTGTACCAAATAATTGAACTAAAGCTACAATAATAATAAGTATGATTAGATAGAAACTAATCATGCGAAAAAACTTTCTCAAATAAAATACACTCCCCTCAAACTCTATTTCTGTATTAAGTAATATACCATAAAATAAACCGAAAAACAACGATGTCCTTTATTGTAAAAGTTCTTATTTATAAATGTCTTCTTTTAAAACACCTATGTATGGTAAGTTTCTGTACTTTTGAGCATAATCTAATCCATAGCCTACTACAAATTCATCTGGCACTTGAAATCCAATATAATCAACATTAACATTTGATACCTTATTTTCAGGCTTCTCCAATAGACTACAAACCTTAATACTTTTTATCCCCCTACTCTTTAATAAATCCATTAAGTAGCTTAGGGTTAATCCACTGTCTACTATATCCTCTACAATTAAAAGATCCTTATTTTCAATACTTGCATCTAAATCCTTAATAATTCTTACAACCCCAGAGGAATGTGTTGAATTGCCATAGCTAGATACTGCCATAAAATCCATTTCCAGTGGAATATCTATGTTTTGAACTAAATCTGACATGAATAAAACTCCACCCTTTAAAACACATATAACAAGTAGATCCTTTCCCTTATAATCCTTTGAGATTTCTTTTCCCAATTCCATAATTCTATTTTGAAGCTTATCCTTATCTATTAGAATTTTTTTTAAATCATTGTGCATATTTTACAGCCTCCTTATGTTTGCATTCAATAGTTAGAATAATATTTGTATTTTCATCTACAACATATCTTTCATCAACTCTATAACCTACTACCCATATAATACCTTTCTCACTTACTACTAATGGTACTTCATCTCTTTTATCTCTAGGCACTTTTATATCAATGAAATAATCCTTTATTTTTTTTGATCCGATATTACCGCTGGGTTTAAAGGTGTCTCCTGGAATTCTGTTACGAACAAATATTGGTGCTCCAATCTTCTCATAATCAAAATAACCCTTTTTAGAATCACTCTTTATTATATCAACATCTTCTCTTCTTTCCAAATATAAATTTAGCTCCAAATTTAATTCAGGTATAAAGAATTTCTCACCTATAGGCAATGAGTAGCAAAAAGGTTTTATTTGGTCCTTTTCTCCCTGTTTTATTATTAATTGCTTGTATTGTCTTTTTATTCTTATTTCTTGGGGAAGTTGTAATGTCCATGTAGTTTTGCTTTTATCCTCCATCATTTCTACAATTAATTGTATATGAGTATGTTCTATTTCCTTTAGATTACCCTTTACCCATTCTATGGACCTTCGCAACATTTCTTTTTGTTCAAAAGCAGAAAGTTCGGCTAACCAATTCATAGATAAGATGATAGCTTCACCTGATTTATTTATATTTTGACTCCACAATTTCCCCATTTCATTATTAATATAATCCTGTTGTTCCCAAATTATTTCACCCAAATTTTGTAGATTACTCTTTAAGTTACCATTATATTGTTCTAAGTAGGGTAAAACTTCTAAACGAATTTTATTTCTAAAATAAATTGGCTGTAAATTACTCTCATCTGTTTTAGGAAACAATTTATGAACCTTACAATAATCTAATATTTCTTCTCTAGTACAGGATAATAATGGTCTTATTACTCCATCTTCTCTATGGGGTGAAATTCCAGCAAGACCACTTGGACCTGTCCCTCTTAGTATTCTCATTAATATAGTCTCAGCATTATCATCCCTATGTTGTCCCAGGGCAATTTTTTGAAGCTTGTGACTTTCTTTTATTTTATAAAAACAGTTATAACGAACCTCTCTGCCTGCCTCTTCTATAGAAATTCCCTTATTCCTGCTTAATAATTTTATATCCTCCCTATGGGCATAAAAAGGGATATCCCATTCTTGGCATAAATCCCTCACATAAGTTTCATCTTCCTCGGCATGTTCACCCCTTATTAGGTGATTTATGTGTATTACCATTAAACGCAGGTTAAAAGAATATCTTAAAGAATGTAAAATATGTAGTAGACAAATAGAGTCCGGTCCTCCAGAAACAGCTACCAGCACTCCATCACCTGAATTAATCATTTTATACTTCTTTATGTACTTAATGACCTTATCTTTCATCTTATACCAGCCTTCTATTTTATTTATAATTTTTTAATCTTACTTTATTCTACATTTTTTAGTATACCCCTTCAACTAATTTTACAAAACAAT
>CAZHJK010000033.1:0-24789 GCA_964533275.1 uncultured Eubacteriaceae bacterium
GGTTCTCTTCATTTTGAATTTGTGAAGGCAAAATCAGCTATTTAGCGATTGCCCCCTTCTGGTTTTATAGACTTAATTATTTAATTTTATTTTAGCTTTTTTACTCTCTCCGTTGGACTGATTATATTAGTTATTCGAATCCCGAAGTTCTCATTTATAACAACTACTTCCCCTTGAGCAATCAGCTTTCCATTTACATATACATCTAGGGGTTCCTCTGAAAATTTATTTAACTCCACAACTGAGCCTGGGCTTAGTGATAATACATCCCTCACAGCCTTTTGCGTTTTTCCTAAAACAACACTAAATTCTAAGGGTACATCCATGATTAAATCTATATTCTGGCTTTGTCCTTGTCTAGGCTTATCTTCTAATTCTCCAAATTGAGGATTTTTAATGGATACAGGCTCCTTACTTAGAGGTGCTTCCTTTTCAAAATAAATTTCAGGTTCCAAATCAGCTTCCTCAGCTATAATCTCATCTTGCTCTATTTGCTTCTCAGTTTTAACCGTGTTCTTTTCTTCCTCTTCGGTCATAATATTTACAATATCCTTAATCGTATCTAAGGTAAAAATCTGCATAATCTCACTATCAATTAAATCATTTACCGTTAGATGGAAGGCAATTTTTACAATTGATTGTTCCGAATCAATGTCTTCTACTTCAAAGTTATCATTACTATCCCATATTTTAGTTTGAGGAGGGTTAATATTTATTTCTCTTTTTAGCATAGTTGCCATGGAAGTGGATGCGGAACCAATCATCTGATTCATTGCTTCTGATACAGCACTTAATTCTATATCCGAAAGTTCTGGACTAATGTCTGTCCCATCTCCTCCCATCATCAAATTTGCAATTATTGAAGCGTCTTGTACATTTACTAATAGAATATTAGTACCTCGTAATTCATTATCAAATTTTACCTGTAATACTACATTTGGGATAGGAAGATTTTCTTGCAATTTTATCAAGTTTGTAACTTCAACCTGGGGAGTCGTTATAGTAACCTTTTTCCCCAAAATAGTGGATAGGGTTGTGGCTGAAGTAGCCATAGAAATATTTCCCACTTCCCCCATAATATCAATCTCTTTCTCAGTTAATACATTGTCACTATTTAATTCTTGATTCTTTTGTAATAGTGAATTAATCTCTTCTTGGGATAAAAACTCATTATTCATCTAGTTCCACATCCTTCTCAACAATATCTACAACCTGCACTGAAAGTTTGTTTTTATAAATTCCAGGTTGAACATAAAAGTGCATTTGATCCTCTACATACATTTTTAGTGAATCCTTAACCAATTTATCTAATTGTAAAACATCACCCTTCGATAATCCCATAAAGTCTCCTATAGTTATATTTGTTTTGCCTAGTAGAACTGAAAGATTAACCTTTGATGATGAAATCTTTTCCTCTATTATTCTTCTATATTCTACATCTTGTACCAAGCTGTCATTTTGAAACCAATACTGCATATAAAGCATATCCGCAATCTTATCTATAGACAGGTATGGTATACATAGATTTACAAAACTCTGTGTTTCTCCAACATCAATAGTAAAGGTGATCAGAGCAACAGGTTCATTGGGTGACATGGTTTGATTTAATTGAGGATTACTTTCAAGTGCTTCAAAGGAAGGTGTAACTTCGATTATATCCTCCCATGCAAGCTTCATATTATTTATAAAACCTTCAAGAATATCTATAATAATACTCTTTTCAATATCTGTTAATTCTCTAATCTTAGGAGATATTTCTACCTTCCCTCCACATAATAAATCAATTATTTGAAAGCCAAATTGAGGATTTATCTCTAAAAGCAAGGTACCATTAAAGGGTGGCATTTTAAAAATAGAAAGCAGTGTAGGATTTGGTATAGAATGAATAAACTCTTCATAGGTAACCTGCTCTATTGCTGCCACTTTCATTTGTATATTATAGCGAACCTTAGCAGAAAGAAAGTTAGAAATAATTCTTGAATAATTATCGTGAATTATTTTTAATGTATTAATCTGTTCCTTGGAAAATTTATTTGGGCGTCTAAAATCATACTGTTTAACTTTATGTTGTTCTTTTTCTTTTTCAATATCCTCAGCTACAATTTCTCCAGAGGAGAGAGCTGTTAATAGAGCATCTATCTCATTCTGGGACAATACTTCCCCCACCATAACACCTCCTATTTCAAGCGATAAATTCTTCTATATCTAAAAAATTAATTATTTGATCCTGTATTTGTATAACTCCCTTTAATCCTTGATTTTCTTCTTCTCCTATGTCTATTCTCTCAACCATATCTTTTTTTATATTCATTACTTCCCATACATTCCCAACAAGAATTCCAACCAATTCCTTATGTACCTTTGCTATAATTATATTAGTATAATCTTCATCCTGCAATTCTAAATTTAATAGCTTTGAAATATCCATTAGAGTTATAACATTCCCCCGTAGATTTACCAAACCCTTTATATAATGTGGTGCATTAGGAACAAAGGTAATATCTAATAATCTACTTATCTCCTCTATCTGATCAGTTTTAATTGCATATTGTTTTCCCTGTAATTCAAATATAATGACTTGCATAAAAAGTGAGCCTCCTTTAACCTAATGCTTTATTCAAAGCCTCTATAACTCTCTCACTTTGGAATGGCTTAACAATAAAATCCTTGGCTCCTGCTTGAATTGCTTCCATCACCATGGCTTGTTGTCCCATTGCACTACACATAATAATATTAGCATTAGGATCAATTTTTCTAATTTCCTTTACAGCTATTATTCCATCCATCTCTGGCATAGTAATATCCATGGTGACAATATCTGGATCTACCTTTTTATATTCCTCTATTGCCAAGGCTCCATTAGCGGCTTCTCCTACTACTTCAAAACCATTCTTCCCCAGTATATCCTTAATCATCATTCGCATAAATACTGCATCATCAACAATTAGTACACGCTTAGACATTTAGACCATCCCTTCCTTTTATATATCCATAATAGAAAAAATCTTATGTAGAGACCCCGGATGGGGTATAAAAAACAAATGAGCTTTAATATTATTATTTCTAGCTAAAAAATTATTTTCAATGACTAATAAATAATCATCATATTGTCCTGCTTCAATGTATGCTGTAGGCAAAATAGCTCCAAACATATCTTGAACATAGGCTGGAACCGAAGAAACAATACTTAAATTCAGTAACCTAGATAATGCATTTACATAGGAAGAGCATAAAATATTACATATCTCCTGTAATGCCGATAATGAAACCTCATCTAAATCCTTACGAGCATCTTCTCCCATAATCATCTTTAATAAATCCATTGTGTCCCTATCTTTCAATATAAAAAGAAAATTACCAGGGGTATCCCCCAATACCCGAATAGAAACAGCATTTACCTGTTCTTCCTCTCCCATTATTTCTGTAAATACCTTATCATAGGGTAAGAGTTTTACCCTTGGTACCTCCATTTTAATAGGACGATAAACCATTTGTGAAAGAGAGGTAGCAGCATTGCCACCGCCTATATTACTTAATTCCTTAAGAAAATCTATTTGCATAGGGGTTAAATTCTGTATACTCAATGATCTTTCTCCCTCCCCCTTATATTATTGCACCTGGATCTAATATCAATGTCACCAATCCATTACCTAAAATAGTGGCACCTACATATTCGTTCACATTTATTAATGACTTACCTAAGGGCTTTATAACTATCTCCTGCTGGCCAATTAAACTATCTACAATAAGACCATAAAGCTTTTCTCCTACCTTAATTATAATTAAGTATTGTTCCAGATTCTTTACTGCAGGTAGATTTAATTTTTCATTAACCCTTATTACTGGAATTGCTTGTTCTCTATAAATAAAAACCTGACCACTATGAGAGCTTTTAATATCTTGGGGTAATATACTTATTACCTTTTCTATAAATCCTAATGATATAGCAAAGGTTTCAGTAGCAACCTTTATCAATAATGCTTGTATTATAGATAGAGTAAGAGGTAAATGAATAATAAAGGTTGAACCTAAACCCACTTCACTCTTTACACTTATATTACCACCTAGGGCGGAAATCTTCCTTTTTACTACATCCATTCCCACTCCTCTTCCTGATATATCTGTAACTTCATCATTTGTAGAAAACCCCTGATTGAAGATTAAATTAATAATCTCTTCTTCATTTAATCCATCTACCTTTATTTCCTTTTCTACCGCCTTTTGTCTTATTACTTCTGGATCTATCCCCTTCCCATCATCTTCAATTCGGATAATTGCTTTATTTCCCTCTTGAGAGGCAATCATTTTAATTATTCCCTGGGGATCTTTTCCTTTCTTAATTCTCTCATCCTTTGATTCAATACCATGATCTACTGCATTTCTAATTAAATGAACAAAGGGATCCCCTAATTCATCTACAACAGTCCTATCCAACTCTGTATCCTGTCCTTGAATCACTAATTCTATATCCTTACCCAATTCCTTAGATAAATCTCTTACCATTCTTGGAAAACGATTAAAAACCCTTTCAATAGGTAGCATTCTTATTTTTAAAACCAAGTCTTGAAGATCTGTTGTAATTCTAGCTACCTGTTCTAGTGTCTCGTGTAAATCCATTAACATATGGTCATTACTTATTTGCTCTAGACGAGTTCTATTTATTACCAACTCTGATACTAAGTTCATAAAATTATCAAGTCTATGTATGTCTACCCTAACCGATTGATTTATTTTAGATTTATTAGTAAAAATTTGTTGGGACTGTTCTTCTATACTAGCTTTATAATTATTATCTATAGATAAAGGCTGCACTATGGCATCTTCTATTTCAGCTACTCCTGTAATTATTTTTTTTATGGCTTCTGGTGATTCCTTTGTAATAAAAACCAATTGAAAAGAAGAATCAAATTCCTCCTCCTCTATTTTTTCTATTATAGGTAGAGTTTTTATAATCTCTCCTTTTTCCTCTAAGTTTTTTATAACTAAAAATGCCCTTGCAGATTTAATAAGACAATCCTTTGCAAGGTTAACAAATATTTGATAGATAGAATATTTTCTTTCCTTTGCATTTTTTATTACAGTCCATTCATAGTCATCGAACTTCATTGTTTCCAATTTAGTAGACTCTGTAGAAGTAATTGCCAACTCATCCTTCACAATAGAAAACATATGTAACCTTTCCACCAATTCACTAGTATCGTGCTCTTCTACATTCCCCTCTTCTATATCCTCTACCATCATTGAAAGCATGTCTAGACATTGAAAAAGCAGTGTTATAATTTCTGAATTAATATTAAGCTGTTTACTTTTAAACAATTCTAATATATTCTCCATCTTATGGGTTAAATTTGACATTCCGGTAAAACCCATAGTTGCAGCCATACCCTTTAGAGTGTGAGCAACTCTAAAAATTTCATTTATAGTATTTATATTTGAAGGTTGTTTTTCCAGTTCTAATAAATTTTCATTTAAACTCTGCAAATTTTCTCTTGATTCCTCTAAAAACATAGTAATGTATTGAGACACATCCACGACCTCACCCCCTATTCCTTTTATCGTAAAATAAATTTATTTCTTTATTCTTTTTTTTGATAAAGAAATGTTGAAATCTTTTCAAAGCCTAATTCTCTATAATTAAAAATAGTTTCAGTTGCTCCTACAAATAAGAGTCCACCTGGTAATAGTGAATTATAAAATCTTTCATATAATTTTTTCTTAATATCATTATTAAAATATATAACAACATTTCTACAGGTAATTAAATGAAAGTCTTCTTCATATTCATCTAATATTAAGTCGTGTTTTTTAAAGGTAATTCTTTTTTTTATATTTTGATTTATGCGGAACTCACCATTTCTTTCATCAAAATAAGCTTTCAGATCCTTATTAGATACATTCCTAATTTCATTAGCTTTATAAATACCAAGTTTAGCTCTTTCTAGTATGCTATTATCAATATCTGTAGCTAATATACTATGGTAATTTCCATTTGATATTCTATCTAATATAATAGCTAAGGAATATGGCTCTGCACCAATGGAGCACGCTGCACTCCATATCTTTAATTTAGAATGATTATTGAGTAAATTATTATTTATTCTAACTTCAAGATCATCAAACATAGGCTTGTTCCGAAAAAATTCTGATACATTAATTGTTATATAATCTAAAAATTGATTACGAAGACTATCATCCTTACTAATAGCCTCTGAATATTTTTTTAAATCTTTATATCCTGATCTATTCATTATACTTAAAATACGCCTATGAAGTTGCTTTGCTTTGTATGCTGATAGATCAATAGCTAAACTTTTATAAATCCACTTTTCAAAAGAAACAAAATCCTGTTCCATTATCTCACCTTTTTATTAGAATATTTAATTGTTTTGATATTTCATCTAATGAAAGTACTGCATCTACATTATTACTTTCTATAGCTGATCCTGGCATTCCAAAAACCACTGAACTATCCCTATCTTGAGCAATATTAGTGCCCCCATAATTCCTTATATGTCTAATCCCTTCTGTTCCGTCCTTTCCCATGCCAGTAAAAATTATAGATAAAAGATTATTTTTATATTTTGGTGCAGCCGTTTGGAAAAGATAATCAACTGCAGGTCTTACTCCTAAGTATTTATCTCTTTGATCTAAAACAATATGGTCTCCCTCAAGTATCATATGATAATCTCCTGGAGCAATGTAAATATGTCCTCTGCGAATGAGTTCCCCTTGCTGGCCCTCCTTTACCCTTAAAGCACAGATACTATCCAATCGTTGTGCAAAGGAAGAAGTAAAACCCTTAGGCATATGTTGTACTATAAAAATAGGAATAGAATTCTTATTATCCGGTAAATTACTGATAATACTTGTAAGAGCTTTAGGTCCTCCTGTTGAAGACCCTATTACTAAAGCATCCCACCTCTTATCTAAAATTGGTAATAAAATATCATCCTTTCCTTGGTTAAATCCTTCTGATATATTTATCTTAGTCATTATGCCACCTCAAATTAAAGTAAAATAATCCCCTTACCAACTGTTTTTATATGTACAGATTTATTCTCTAGATCTAAAATCATAGTCCTGCCAGAATTACCTCCGACATCTTCAGCTATTAAAGGTATCCCTAGTTGTTTCAGTGAATTTCTAACAGCTATTATATTTCGAGCACCTATATCCATGGTTAGTTTTTCATCTGAAAATCGAAACATACTTGCTCCACCTGCAATCTTAGCTACTAACCCTCTTTTATTTATACCCTTTGCTAATAATTCCTCTAGCATATTCGGAATAGCTAAATCGGCATATTTACCTATTTTTATAATATTTTTGAATTGGCTACTATCTGGCAGCATAATATGAGCTAATCCACCAAAATCTGAAAGCCTATCATAAATCGAGATGCCCACACAAGATCCTAATCCTAAGGTAATAATTCTATTAGGTCCTATAGATATTTTATAATCTGCTATACTAACCTTTATATCCTCTTTCATCCTAATTTAGATATCCTCCCATAAGATTAATCCTCTTGTATCAATTCTATTAATTCTGCTTTTTTATCACCCTTAAATATTTCTTCTGCCTCCAATAAAATGATAATTTCATCATCATTTTTAATCATACCCTTTATATATTCAGGTGAAATACCCTTTATTATTTCAGATGGTTTCTCAATTATATCATCATTAATAGTTTTTATTTCCTTTACTTCCTCCACTAATAAACCTACTTTGTATTCCTCTAATTGAATCACTAAAATCTTGTTTGTTGCATTATATTCTATCGATTTATTAAAAAATCTTTTATTAATATCTATAATCGGTAAAATTCTTTCTTGATAGGTTAAAAGTCCTAATACATAATCTGAGGTTTCAGGTAAGGGTGTAATTTCACTAAAACCAATAATCCTCTCTACATTTTCTATGTTTATTGCATAATTCCCCTGGTCCGCACTAAAAAATACCGCTTGAGTTTGTTCCATTATTAGACCTCCTAAAATAGCGTCTTCGACGCTTTCGCTAAGTAACCCTAGGTTCCCCTCGACGGCTTTTCAGCCTGAACCCCCTCCGGAATTCAGCAGGGGGGTACTCCCCTTGCATAATAATCCTAAGAAGTACTGTGTATGATGATATCCCCTTTATTGTTTCTATAGCAGATTCCTCTATGTTGATTTTCTTCAATCTTTTTTTTGCTTTCTCCTATTTGTACATGAGTATTAAAATACAGCATATTAAATAGTATTTTCCCTTGTCTACCTGTTTCAATTTGTGTAAATGCACCACCTGTTGATCCTATTTCACTTATACGAACATCACCATCACATTCAATTTTCCCTCCTCGAAACACAGATGATTTAGAGGAGCTCTCAATGTTTTCCATTGTTATATTTCCGCCTGCATACAAATTACTATTTAAACAGCCCTGCCCAGTAATAATAATGTCTCCGCTTGTTTTAATCGTAGCGTTTTGAGCATAGGAAATAGTAATATTCATAGGTTGCTTAAAATGACTTTCTAATTTCTCCTTCATACTTGACATAAGCAGAATATCATTTTTTATCTCTTCAACATCCTTTATATTTATTACTCCATATATAGAATATCTTTCGATAAAATAACTAATCTCCTTATAAAACTTATCGTCAATTATAGCCGTTAATTTAGTCCTATCTATTAATTCTAACTCCTTTAACAATAAAATAATTTCATTAAAATGCTTTTCCAAAACAATTCTTATTAGTTTCCCCGCCTGAATTTTTTCAGTACCAGAGTTTTTTAACTTATCTAATACCTCTATGCTACCCTTATATAGTTGTAGTAATAAACCCTGCAGCTTGGCAAGATAATTATAAAGTCTTTTCAATTCAGTTTGCTGAGCCCCTGCAATAATAGTACTTTGAATAGCCCAATTCTTTATAATCACTTCTCCTCCGGCTTGGATTAGAGCTCTCGAAACAGATCCATATATAGTAATATCATGTCCTGCTTTTATAGACATTCCTTCCTTTACATTTCCTCTTATAACAACATCACCATAGAATTCAATATTTCCACTTTTAATATCTACATCCTTAAATACCTCATGTACAGAATATACATGGATAACCTTTCCCTTTACTGCAGGTTTTCCATCAACCATACTATATGCATTCAATCCTTTTTGATCAATCCTCACATTATTTCCTGCAACTAAGCTTGGATTTTTAGGAGTTGGTGCCTTTACTACTTTACCAAAAATATTTTTTCCATTTATTCCTTGAATCGCAGGGGTTCTCTTTGCAATCAATTCATCCTTCTTCACTGATAGAATCTCATTTAAATTTTTATAATCTACTCTTTCATTAATATCGGTTTTCACTTTTTCTTCTTGTTTTTGAAAAAAAAGATATTCAATATAGCCATCCTTCCCTTTTTGAGGCTCTTTGCCCTGAGCAATTAAAACCTCATTATCGGGATTAGCTAAAACCTCGTTTATACCTTCTTTTTTAATCCCAAAAATTATTTTAGACTTTTTAATTGCCTCTATTATATCTATATATGTATAGTATTCAGGATGAATTTCTTTGACCTTAACCATTAATCTTAACTCATGCACATCTTCACTATCTAAGATTATGATTTCTTTACCCTCTTGATATCGAATTATTCCATAGGCTGCCATCGTATTAGCTTCAGTACGAATTTCGAAAGTCCTTTTGGGTTTGTCATTTCTAGGAATTAATTCTACTTTATCATCTTGTGATACTATAATAGATTCTTTTATTTCTTTTTCATTCACTTTTAGGATTACATTAGGATGAGCATATATTATTGCCCCTTTACCACCCTCTTTAGGATTCTTTATAACTGGTTTTCCTCTTAATATCTGAATAGTACCATTCATGCTCTTTCACCCCCATTATAGAATTCAAAACAAAAACACAAAAAGCTCTTTTTAGTTAACAAAAAAGAGCCAAACATATGTTAATGCAACCCGGCGATCTTAGCTTTGCCTTAGATCCGTGGCTTTGCGTCCTTATCTTTCGATAAGTTTGCCCTTTTTTTATATTTAATTATATATATACTATCATATTAGCAAAATTTTTCCAATAATAAAAATAAGCAGGGGATTTTTCCCACGGTGATATAGGGACACTTTCAACACCCTTTCATGATTTAAATCACGATTCTTGTTCGTAAAACTTGGTATGAGGTATACCTTGCCCGAGTGCTTTTTCTTGATTATTTCTTGCTTAAGAAATATAATGATAAAAAGATTAAAATCCATATAAACTGTGATGGAAAGGAAATGGGTGCAGACCCTACTCTGCAAAATGAAAGGAGTAAATGTATGACGGAAAACACAAGGAATCAAGATATATTAACTATAATCAATCCTCGTCGGTTATCCATCATCGTCTTTTCTCTGTTCTTCTCCTGGCTTCTTGCCTTACCCTTTGAAGGCAGGATACTCTACGCCCTTACGGACTACTATAATATCTCGGCGAAATCCTTTGTTTTTGGCACAATGGCGGCTCATTTTGCGGGGTTGCTTGCCTGTGGCTTCTTTGTCAAGAATATGCGAACAGCAAAAAAGCTAATGCTTTTTTCCATTGGGTTTTGCCTAGCGGCCTCCGGCGTGTTTTTTAGTCCACCTTCCTTCCTATGGACAGCGGCCTTGTTCTTAGCTGCATTTCTGGTCGGTTGTTGCGTAGCGGCATGGGGCTTTTATTTCAAAGGTTGCACTCCCAAGAATGAACGCATTAAGACAATGGCAGACGGACTAATCTTTTCCAACCTCCTAATGATAATTCTTAATATGACAGCCATTCACATTTCCCCGTACATTGGGCTTGGTTTTTCCATGCTGATGCTGGCTGCGGCGTTCCTATTCGCCCTCTGGCTTCCCAAAGAGGAAGTAGTGGAACCTTCGTCTTCCGAGCAAGGGGAGATTTATGTCAGCAAAATCAGCCCTCTCGCTTTTCTATACCTGTTTATTGTGATCATCACCATCAATTCCGGTCTGATGTATCAAGTACAGGGTCCCGCATTCGCCCATCTGGAATGGCTGACAAGCTGGTATTGGGCCGTACCGTATATCGCTGCCCTGCTTATTATGCGGAATCTTTCCCGCAAAACAAATCGGGCTTATATTCTCTATGTGGCAATCGCCATGATCGGCTTTTCCTTTATCGCCTTTCTTGTACTGGGCAGATCCTGGGTAGATTATCTTGTAGTCAACACATTGATGCTGGGAGCTTGTGGTGTATACGACCTGTTTTGGTGGAGTATTCTAGGAGAAATGCTGGAACTTCATAAAAATCCCGCAAGGATCATGGGAATCGGCCTCTCCGCTAATATCCTGGGAGTACTGCTGGGCGGACTTATCGGTAACGCGATTACCGTCGCAGGTGAACAAAGTCAGAATCCCACTCTACTGGCCTTGGGCGTGGTGTGCGTTACCCTTGTTCTGCTTCCCTCCTTACATAAACGGCTGACCACACTGCTCAAAGACCATATCTATTTGACTGCGATTACCGAAATACCGATTCAGGAACAAGATCGACTACTCGTAGAGTTTAATATAATGGAGAAGCTCACCCAGCGCGAAGGTGAAATCGCCGCTTTACTCATCAAGGGCAAGACCTATCGGATGATTGCCGGCGAACTGCATGTAAGCGAAAATACAGTGAAAACCCATGTAAAAAATATTTATTCCAAAGTCGGAGTCCAAAGCAGGACGGAGCTGATGCATCTCCTTCTGGATATATACATCCCCTTCGCAGAATCTGAGACCCCCTGATAAACAGCGGATTTCAATGCCCCTCACCCGAAAAGGTGAGGGGCATTTTTTCGCCAATTCACCCGGTTTGGTGATGCAAAGACAGCTCTACTTTCTGTAAAATGATGAAAACGCTGAACACCTGAGAGGGGGATTCATTTGAAAAATATTACTTTGTACACACGGTTATTTTTTGTAGTCTCTATTCTTTGTACTGCCGTTTTTGTAATAGCGCTTATTTTGCAGCCTCCCAATTGGAAGGCGTTTGGAAGCATTGCTTTGGCGACAGGGTTTATTAACGCTATCCTCTTTAGAGTAGTGAGCAAAAATATGAAAGCAACGCAGCTGATTGTGGAAAATCAGATTCTTCATATTCAGCCCGCTGTCCTTCGTAAGGGAGACAGCAGGGAAACAGAAACCAAGGTCTGTGAAACCGTAGAAATGTTCGTTTCCTGCTTCGGCATCCTGCTGGGTTCCAAAATTATTAAGTTCAACCAAGACGGCATTAGGCTAAAGGCTGTAGAAATCGGAGGGGACTATGTCTCCATTGACTATGGTACCAATATGAACATATGGAATGTCCGACTACTATATGCCAGACCTGACAGTGCTGCCCTTGGGGATATTGTAGAAAAATTCCATTACGAAACCGGAATTATGCCGACTATTAGGGAATAAAAAGGAGGGTTCAGATATGTTAGAGAGGATCAAATGCGGAGTGGTTAACTGCTATCTTTTGACCGGTAGCGACGGCAGCGTTTTGGTGGATGTCGCAAAACTCTCAGATGCAACAAGGATCTACCGGAGGGTGAAGGATAAAAATGTCCGGATGATTCTGCTAACCCACGGTCACCCCGACCATATCGACGGAGCTTCCACCCTTGCCCGGCTGCTGCGTGTTCCAGTAGCCATGAACACCCGGGACGCCGATCTGCTTCAAAGCACTGGTGATAGAAAGCTTAGGGCACATACCGTTTTGGGGAAGATATTGGCGTTTTCGTCAAAATTTACACTTTCCACCAAAGCCCCAAACTCCCTCTCTCCCGATATTTGGCTGGAGAGTGACCAGACACTTTTAGAATACGGGATCCAAGCACAAATCGTTGCCCTACCGGGACATACCAAGGGCTCCATCGGCGTGCTGACTAGTGATGGAGATTTTGTAGTAGGCGACGCATTGTTCAATATCCTTCGACCGACGGCGTCCTTGCTTTATGAAGATCGGGAGCAAATGGAAAAAAGCGTAGAAACCATCATCCGAAGTGGAGCGAGACTTTTGCATCCTGGTCATGGGCAGCCCTTTACCATGGATAAAATTCACCCCCTTGGGTGATAGACCGTAGCACGCAGGTCTGCTATGATCTGCGATAAAGGAGATGAGTTATACGATGGACGATAAACAAATAATTAGTTTTAATGAGCTTATTAGGCAAGCATACGAATGCCGGAACTTTGAAGATTTTCTGCTCCTTGCCATAGCCAAGTTGCATACTCAGGTGATGTACGACAGTGGTTTGTTCTTCTGTGCCATTAGCAAGGATAGTAGTTTTTTTCAGCCCTATATCACCGGCAACCTAAATGATTATTATAAAAAGACGGCTTTTGCAGAGCGGGAAGAATACCTGGAGCGAAAGGATACCGCTGGCAAAGAAGCTCTGGTCTACAAGGCTACCGATTATCGTCAGGGGCTTATCACCGTCCCCGGTGAGCCTCGCAACGAATTTCTTTCCTCCCAGGAGCAATACCATGTTGCTTGTATGCGCATTCTTTATCGGGGACAGTTTCTGGGAGAAATCTATCTGCACAGAAACAAACACAAGCCGGATTTTACAGAACATGAGCTATTCATACTGGAGCTTTTACAGCCTCACATTTCGAGTGTCTTTAATATCATCCATAGCCTCACGGCAGCAAGCCTTCTGGAAACGGACAAAAAGGGGTTGGACAGAAAAGGGCTCTGCCTATTTGACGAGGAGGCGAACCTCATCGCTGGAAATATGGCAGGTCTGGAAATGCTGGGTAGCAGTACGGTCTTTGGTTCCAGCGCCCTGTATCATCTCAAGGAAATCATGGAGGATCTCCAAACAGAGCAATTGCAAGCAAAAGAGGCTACCTACCATTTTGAGAACTTAAAAACACCCGGTGGTGAGCTTTGGGCGGATATTTTGCTCAGAAAAAAACACATAAGCAAAGAGAGCAACCGTTTTTTTGTCTCCTTGGAATTTGCTGATGAAAAGCAGTTGGCAACGGAATACAAGTTTAAATTTACCAAACGAGAAGCCGACATCATCGACGGCGTGATTCAGGGAAAGAGTAATCCGAAGATTGCTTCCTCCCTCAATCTTTCCAGGAATACCATCAAAACCCATCTACAGAAAATATTTAAAAAGACCGGCGTATCTACACGATCCGAGCTGGTGTACATTTTAATGCTGAATCAGGGAAAGCCTTGACTTCAAAACTTAATATTTCACCCAATCGGGGGATATTCTTTTTTACCCCTTTCCCGGTAGGATGGTAACAAGGAAATTGGATTTCATTAGGTTCAGCCGGGGAAAACCGACAGGAAAGGAGAGTAACCATGTATTGCAAACATTGTGGCACAAGGTTTGAAGAACACGCGAGGTTCTGTACCTCCTGCGGTGCAAAGCAACAGAATACTACGGCGGTTTCCGCTGCTGCCCTGCCTTCGCGAAAAAAGAGATCCATTATTGCTATTTTGGTGGCCATACTGGTGATTCTTGCAGGCTTACAGTTCATGTTGCTGAGCATCGTGGGTAAAACGACCACCGCCTCTGTAACAAGCGTCAGACAGGATCGGGAAAGCTACGGCGAAACCAGCCCCAACCCAAATCGTCATCGGATTCAATACGCATTTTCGGTGGGAGGAGAATCCTATGGGGGCAGTGCAAGCCTGATTTTTAAACAAGGTGTAAGCACCACACAAACCATCCAGGTGCGCTATCTGCCCTATTATCCCTCCATCAATGCACCAGCAGATAAATCTAACATGTTGGGCGGACTTTTTCTAACCGGATTTGGATCGTTTCTACTGGTTATGGGCATCCAGGGCAAGGCGGATATCAGACGGTGGCGGCGACGAAGTAAGGAACGCTCGGTACTGAGCGATGATAGGAGGAGATTATGATGAAAATAAGAATATTTTTAGTCTGTTTACTTATATTAATGCTTTCCTTTTCTGGATGTGGCCTTTTGACCAGCGGAGATCAACAGAAATACAAGCCCCAGGGCGAGGTGCAAACCGAACTCAATGACAGGGATGAGGCTGACCCGTCCCAGGAGCAAACTTCGCAAAAGGACTCATTGGCAGAGGAATTTGTGTGTGAGCTCCATCCCCTTTCAAACAACGAGGTTTTATTTAAGCTCACCAATAACAGCGAAATGGACATACAGGAGCTGACTATGCATGTGGAATTCTACGATGAAAAGGAAAATATCATAACGGATTATGAGACCTATTTTAAAGGCGTTGCAGCAGGTCAGGTGTTATATACCTTCTCAACCCATTTAAAAGACTATGAAGCATGGGATACATACCAGACTTCATACGAGGCTAAGCATGACTCCCCTGATGGTCTCTATGACTATTCCAGCGCTATAGAGGATGTCGAAGCAGAGGACGAAATCAGAGAGGGAAGCGACTATACCTACTATGCAACCTTTCGCAACATTGGCTCGAAAACCATTGATTATGTGAATGCCTTGATACTGTTTTATCACGAAGATGAGCTCACCGGCGCCGGTGAGCGAATTAAACAGAATATTGACCCCGACGATAGCTTTGAGCTTGAATTCATGGCGGTGCCGGATGCCGATGGTCGTATGATTCAATATAATCGCTATGAGGTGGTTCTTTCTCAGGCTTACTATAAAAAATGATGACGAGGAGGAGTTAAGATATGAATTGTAAAAATTGTGGCGCGACCTTATCAGTAAACGCAATATTCTGCGCTTCCTGCGGCGCGGACCAGAGTGGGGGGACGCAAAGCAGGCAGACCGATGGTAACCCTTCGTTGGTAGGCTATTCGGATAAAATTCACGATCCGCGTATCGCTACGACTCTGAAAAAAATCAACAAATCGAGCATGTTTTTCATTCTGGTGCTTGCCGTGGTCGTTGTAATCGGCTTTTCCGTCGCCGGAGCCTTAGAAGCCGGTGGCTTGGAGCTTCCCTCCGCCTTTTTCTTTGGACTCATCCTAGGCGGTCTGCTGATCGTGCTTGCGCTCTTTCAACGGGCAAAAGGGAAAAAAGACGGCACATGGGACGGCGTTGTAGTTGATAAGACTTACAAGGAGGCAAGCTATGCCGATCGGCAGAGAGGAAATTATCAGACCCGATATTCCATTCATATACGCCGGGAAGAAGGCGGCGTTAAAAAACTTTCATGCACCGAGGATCTCTTTCACTATTATCAGGTTGGTGATCATGTCAGGCATCACGCGGGTACGGTGGAACATGTATTGGAAAAATACGACAAATCCAGGGACAGCGTTATCTATTGTATCGTCTGTTCTACCAAAAACGAAATTCACAACGATGTCTGCCATCGTTGCAAAAGCCCGCTGATGAAATAGTTAATAAAATTATTATAGGGAGGAAAGAAGATGAAGAAAATATTAGTCATTTTTCTGGTTTTAATGATGGGGTCGCTTACAGCTTGTGGCAATAATGGTGGGAATGACACTTCAGGCAATCAGGAAATCAATGAGTCTCAAAATAACAGTAGCTCCGAGTTTAATGTCACCGATTCCTATGAAATGATATTTGATTTTACCATAAGGCAGGATTTAAACGGTGTAGATGCTACCATTGATCAAAAACATTTCCTTGTGGATGTAACCTGGGATGGACTGGATTTTGAAGCAGCTTCTGTCTTCACCAGAGAAGTTCAGCATCACAGCGGCAGATATGATGTTCAGGAAGATGTCGTAATAAGTGGCAGATTATCCGCAGATGAAAAAAGTATTGAGTCTTTGATGTTTAGAAACGAAAGAACCGGTGAGATTTATGAAATGCTGGAATTTGAACTTGAAAATATTCCTTATACGGATGATAATCCATACTCGGATAGTAACTTTAAATTCTATGTGAGAGAAGGTGCGGATCCGTTAGCGGAACATATTAAAGTATGGAATGAACAAACCAGAGAGGGCGGAGATGTAACAGACATTACGACGAAATTTGAGCTATTGGAAAAATATGACCAAGAAGTAGAACTCACCGTATTTTTCTATTTTAACTGATATGTGGGATCCTGCTTAGGCGCTAAAAACACGGTATCAGGAATACCTTGGTATTTTGCCCTTGCCGTGTGTCCACTTTAATCTTTGGATTGTTTTTTATCCAAACAGGGCTGGATTTGTATAAAACTGATTAGAAGGAGAGTTTAAAGTCTTAAATAAAAAGGAGGATTATATTTAAATGATTAAAAAACATTTGTTATTATTATGTTTGATTATTGCAATTACTATAATATTTACAGGGTGTAAAGATATCCAAGATTCTTTTAAGCCGGGAAGCTTTGGGGAAACTCCAGAAGAGCAAGCAATGGTAGATGCACTAACAGAAAAACATGGGAATCTAACTGAAACTGGAGAACCGAGATTTTTGGAAGCGATGATGACTAGTCATGTTGATAATTTTATCCCAGTAGATGTTGTAAGTAAGTATAGTCAAAATGCTGAAGAACTATATCTTTGGTTTGTATATGATAACTTCAATGAAGATATTTTAGATATCGAATGGGTATATTTAGATACAGATCATTCCATTCACACTTTCCAGTCTCAGACAGGTGAAGATTTTGGAAGAGGGACATTTATTTTGGAGCAGCCTGATGATGGCTGGCCAATAGGTAATTATAAGGTATCTATCCGTGGAAGAGGGGTTGAAGAAACCCTATTATTTGAAATAATAGATGGTCCCACTGTGGCGGAAGCTCTTCCCTTTGAGGACGGTAAAATTACTTTGCCAGGTAGTACTGGATGGCATTTTGTAGGATGGGATGAATTCATTAATCATATAGATCTCTCAGTGGCAGGAGAACCTTCAGGAGGAAATATGACTGGAACCAGCAGTAAACTTTATGATTATTTAGAATACACTGGGGGTAAAAATGATTTTACTCATAATATTAAAAGAACCAACGAAGCAGGAAAAACACTGCACGATGGTCTTTTCCATGTAACTTGGACGGATCCACCGATATATCTAGTTCCAGGTGAAAAGGCTTCATTTACGGTTAACCGAAAAACTGAAGGCTGGGGAATTTCTAATATGGCAATCACTTTTGACATGGGTCATTTAGAACCAGGGTACGGAACTTCCAGTAGCTTCCCATTTATCACTTCTCAGGGAGAAAAGAACTTTAGCGATTATCAAGGATTAGTGGAAAGTGAAAAAGTTATTCCAGAAGGAAAAGAAGGGGATCAGCGTGCTGTTTTATTATCTCTTGGTAACGGTTATGGCTATCGTTATGTATATGAATGGCGGGAGTGATAAGATATATGAAATTAATAAAATATAAAAAGTTCTCTCTAATTCTATGTTTTATATTATTTATCGCCATAATAACAGGTTGTTCAAATTTATTGGACTCTTTTAGGCCAGAAGGTTTTGGTCAGAATGGTGAAAAGGGTGATAGGATGTTCTACTTTGAAACATTTAAGACGCCGGAAGAGGTAGTAAAAAACAGCATTGCTGAACAATATGAGTTCCTTCACCATTACTTCCCATTTTCTTTCCCTGTAGAGCATGAACTAAGTAAATTATCTCCGATAGAAATATCTGAAGATGGCAGTGTTTCCATTTCTATTAAAGGAAGTAGTTGGTCTCATAGCGTAGACTGGGAAGGAATAGTTGCAGGAACTTCTGACTCAGGCTATGAAATTGAAGAGCTTACCATCAATATCCAACTTACAGAGAATAAAATTATACCTTCTTCAGACGGAAAGAGGCAGGTTCCCTTTCTAGAAGGAGAAGGCACCTATAGTTACACTGCTTCAACTTATGGAAGTATGAAAGAAGAATCAGGATCAACAAACATTAGTGATAATTATAGCATAACAACAAATGGCAATGTGATCGTGCAAACTTACTATTCCAGAGAAAAAGAAGGGGAAATTGTAACAGACCAGGATAGAGCGGATCTTATGTCGGCGGAAGCTATTCAATGGATTTTTGTAAATGAGAATCTTGAATTTTCTGGTTCCACAGAGTTAGGCATGAAACCCTTTGAGAATAACGATAAGGAAATAATAGTATTTAAAACCCCATAGGGAAGCAAGTAAAAATAAATAATGAGCAGGAAACAAGTAGCGATGCCATCATTAGCTCCCGCTGCTTGTTTTTCGTATTCAGTTTGCTTTTCCTAAATTGCCCCTATAAAACCGTTAACTTCCCTGGGACATTTATACAACTACTATACTAAGAAATTAATTTTTCCCAACAATTCTGATATCCAATAGTAGCAGTATTGTTATCTACATCAAGTGCTAAAGCAGTGTTAAAATATATAAAGGATTTTTTATAATTTTTACTGTTATAATACGCCTTTGCTAAGTTAATATTAGATTGTAAATGGGTTGGTTTTAATTCTAGTGCTTTTATTAAATAATGAATTGCTTTTGCTGTTTTTTTCATTTTTAAATAACAGGTGCCCAAATTATAATAAATCATAAAATGCTCTCCCTTATGGCTTAAGGCACCTACATAATATTTAATGGCTTTATTAAATTCATTATTTTCATAAAATAAATTTCCCAAATTTAAATAAGCAGGCCAAAAATCACTTTGACATTTTGCAGCTAATAGATAATATTTCTTAGCTTCCTTAAAATCTCCTAATTTCCAATGTATGCTACCAATAAGATTAAGAGCTATGGGATTGGTATTATAACATTGTTCCTTTGTAATAGTTTGTTGGGCTAATTCCCATTGCTTGTTTTCATACAATTCATAGGCTTGATCAATATATGTATCCATCTATATAATCACCCTCCCTATTAAATTATAGACAAGCATAGGGCAAAATATTCCATTAATTTTTATAATTGATTACAAAGTGAAAACTAATACTCTCTGTTTTCAATCATCTCTGTCAATTTATACAGCAAAGGAAGATAATCATTCTTAGGTAGTTTCTCTAATTCACTTTTTGCTTTAATAATATATTTTTTTAAAAGCTTATTAGCATAGCTCAATCCACCCTCTTCAATTACCGAATTCAATATATAAGAAAGTTCTTCTTGACTAAAATGATCCTTCATCAATATTTCCTCAAGCCTTTTAGAACTTCCCCCATATTTTAGTGTATAAATAACAGGAAGAGTATATATTCCGTTTTTTATATCGTTACCCAATGGTTTCCCTAATTTATTTTCCTTTCCAATAAAATCTAAAATATCATCACTAATCTGAAAAGCCATACCTATATAATTACCATACCTCCTTAGTATATTTGTAGTCTTTTTATTAGCCTTTGCCTCTATGGCTCCAAACCAACAACTGTAGGAGAAAAGATAAGCGGTTTTACATTTAATTCTCCAAAGATATTTTTTTAGGGAAATATCTATCTTATATCTAGAATCAAATTGCTCAATCTCTCCTTCACAGATATTTTTAGCAATAAATGAAGCATTAACTATATCTTTATTATTAGAGTATTTTGAGAGATTTAAAAATGCCTTGCTTAACAAAAAATCTCCTGTAAAAACCGCCACCCCTTTGCCCCATTTAGCTTGGGTAGTTATTACACCTCTCCTAATATCAGACTCATCGATAATATCATCATGGACAAGAGTCGCCATATGAAACACCTCAACGGCAGCTGCTAATTTATGAATATTAGGATTTTCCTCATTTCCAAAATAATGGGCAATAAGTACTAATGCAGGTCTTAATCTTTTTCCCCCTGCTTCTGATAGTGCCGTAGTAGCCTTTTTTATAAGAGGCTGTCTAGATTTTATAGTAAATAAGATTTCTTTTTCTACTATCGTCATCGACTTATTAAATTCGGGATAATTACCCCATAAATTCATATTTTCACCTTCCGGGATTATTATAATAGCATCTTTCTCTGGTGTTACTCCCTTTGCAACCCCTATTATTATATTATAGAAAGCCATGACATATTTATAATATAATATAAAATTAGTATGTCTTATTAATAACCTTTAAATTTGTAGATAATATATTTATAATATATTTTGCTGCTAATCCCGTAAAATATCCTGTTAAAATAGCAGTTAACATTAATATTGGTAAATAAGTGAAAATTCCAAAGTTAGATATAAATATAGATGCCACAAAAAGCTGTCCAATATTGTGAAAAATAGCTCCAACAATGCTAATTCCCATATAACTAAAGTAATCTTTGTAATAATGATATAAAAGATACATCACCATTAAACTCATCAAGCCCCCTCCTACACTAAAGAAGAAACTTGAAATAACCCCGCCAAACATTGCTCCCATAAAACTTCTCATAACTACTAGAATAGTAGCTTCCTTAAGCCCAAATACCACAATGGTAATCATTGTTATGATATTAGCTAATCCTAATTTAACTCCTGGTGCAGGAATAGGTATAGGAATAAAACTCTCAATAAAATGTAATACTAATGCTTGAGCAAGTAAAATAGCTAGAAAAATTAATTTTTTTGTGTTTTTCATTTATAAATTATTCCTTTCTACTTATTAGCATTTACTTAATTTTGAAATTAATTGAAAAATTCTTTATTAGTATAACACAAATTTATTGTTATAACATTTTAAGCATTTTACTAATTTAAATAACTAAATATAATACTTTAATCATCTCTTATTTTTATTATATATTATAGAAGTCTGGGGAGGAAGCAACTTGAATAATAAAACAAAAATAGTAATACTTGGAGCAGGTTATGCAGGAGTAGTAGCAGGTAGAAAACTAAGTAAATTATTTAAAAAAAATCCAGATGTAGAAATATCCCTAATCGATAAAAATGATTCTCATGTATTATTAACAGAATTACATGAAGTTGCCGGGAATAGAATAGATCCAGATGGTATCAAAGTTAGTCTTGAAAAATGCTTTCGTTACACAGGAGTAAAGATAATTCGTGACAGAATTGAAAATATTGACTTTGATAATAAAAAACTAGAGGGTAAAAAAATCTATGAGTATGATTATCTTATCTTAGCTACAGGTAGCGAGCCAGCATTTTTTGGGATTAAAGGTATGGAAGATAACTCCTTTACTCTTTGGTCCTTTGAGGATGCCTTAAGGATTAAACAACAAATATTGGACATGTTTCAAGGAGCCAGGTATGAAAAAGATCCAAATATACGCCAAGAAATGTTAACATTTGTTGTAGGTGGTGGAGGATTTACTGGTGTTGAGATGATGGGCGAGTTAATGGAGTGGGTAAATCGTCTTTGCAAGCAATATGACATAGATCGAAATGAAGTAAAACTTTATTTAGTAGAGGGCTTACCTACTATACTGCCAGTACTATCAAATGTTTCTATAAAAAAAGCAGAAAATTTCATGAAAAAAAATGGAGTGGAATTAATTAACAGTGCATTTATAACTTCAGTTAGCCCAAACGTTATTACACTTAAATCTGATAATAAGGACTCTAGTATTCAAACTCGTACCTTAATCTGGACTGGTGGTGTTCAGGGTAATCAGTTTGTTATAAAGCAAGGAATAAAGCCTGGTAAGAAGGGTAGGGCTCTTGTAAATGATTATTTAGAAATTGAAGATAAAGATAAAGTCTATGCAATAGGGGATATTGCTTACCATGAGGATAAAGATGGAAATATGATGCCCGCTCTAGTAGAATCAGCAATGCAATCAGGAGAAACAGCTGCCCATAATGTTAAGGTAGCTATAATGGGTGGAGAAAAGAAACCACTTGAAATAAATCTCCATGGAAACATGGTCTCTATAGGCGCTATTTATTCTGTAGCAGAAGTAATGGGCAGGAAATTCTCTGGGGTGATTTCCACAATACTAAAACATTTAGTAAATATGCATTATTTATGGGAAATCGGCGGTGCTGTTCTGATATGGGATTATATAATAGATCAATTTGTTAAAGCTGATAATGGCATAAATATCTTCTGGGATCACTTAAAAAGGCGTAGTCAGACTTTTTGGATTTTACCCCTTAGATTATACCTTGGATTCGAGTGGTTAAGATCAGGACTTGATAAAATAAATTTAGGATGGCTTGGTAATGATTATGCCCTTATCGGTGGTACTGGAACAGGTGCTGATGCTGAAGCAACTGCTACTATTATGTCATTAGTAAGTAATCATACTCCTGGATGGTATGCATGGATAGTAGATACTATAATTATACCTAATGCTTTTATCTTTCAAAAATTAATAGTGGCGACCGAGATAGGGTTAGGACTAGCGTTCTTAAGTGGAACCTTTACCTTTATAGCTGCCATTGTATCCATCGGCATGAACATTAACTTTATATTATCAACAGGTTTAAACGATTATTGGTTCTTAGCTTCCTCCATCCCAATGTTAGGTGGAGCTGGTCGAGTCTTTGGTTTAGACCATTATCTACTGCCAGCATTAAATAGATGGGCGCAACGAATTTCAAGAAAAGAATAATATAAAATAAATAGGCACAGAAACAAACCCCTGGCAGATAATTAATCAAACTGGGGTTTTAATATGTAAAAAATTAGTATCCCCTATTACTTTCCTCTGCGATTGAATTATTTAGGTCATTTATTAAGGCTGTGACATCTATTCCATGTGCCAAGGCACCATCTTCTATATTTTCAAAGCGTGCTGCTGCACAACCCAGACAACCCATACCATGCTTTAGGAATATTTCAATAGTAGATGGATAATCAGAAATCACCTCTGTAATATTCATTTTCATATTTATCATTATGTTACACCCCCATTCTTATATATAGATTCTATTAATTTTTATAATTTCCTTTATTTCTTTTAATTTTAACATGAAAGATAATTATTATGAATCGTCTTAATTCTATACAATTTTTATAGTGTTATTAATCTTTATTAATGGGTATAAGGTGAAAAATAACTAATAATTTTATAGGGGGGAGATTACCATGAATGATATGACTGCCGCAAATTTACGCTCTGCCTTTGGCGGAGAAAGCATGGCAAATATGAGATACAAATTTTGGGGAGCAAAGGCTCTAGATGAAGGTTATAAAAATGTTGCAAGATTATTTGAAGCAATTTCCTTCGCAGAGGAAGTTCATGCCGGTAATCATTTTAAAGAATTAAAAAATATAAAGGGTGATTTTTTAGTAGCATCTATGGCTGGTTTTGGTTTAACCACAACCTCTGAGAACCTTCAAGGTGCAATCGATGGAGAAAATTTTGAAATAGAGCAAATGTACCCTGCCTACATAGCAGTTGCCAAGGAACAAAAAGAAAAGGGTGGTCTTTTATCCTTCCATTATGCATTAGAAGCAGAAAAAATACATTCAGCAATGTTTACTATAGCAAAACAATCTGTTGATATGGGTAAGGATATGGAATTGGGAGATATTCAAATATGTACTGTGTGTGGTCATACTATTGATGGACCTATTCCTGATCTTTGTCCGATTTGCGGAGTAACCCATGAAAATTTTGTAACCTTTTCTAAATAAGAATAATATATTGGACAAGGATGTAGCTAAATAATCCTTGCCCATTTTTTTATTCAAATCTTTCTAATAATTCATGTAATTGTCTAGCGTGATGTCCGTGTTCCTCTGCTAATTGTTTAAATACTTTGCTAACCTCACTATCCTTTACGCTTTTAGAATGAGATTCAAAATCCCTTACCTTTTCCTGTTCATCTAAAATCGCCTTCATTAAAATTTCTCTTTCTTTTAACTCCATCTTAACACCTCCTAGCCTAATCGATTAATTTTAGTATTTCCTATTTCTTCTTATTTATTGCAAATAAGGCATTGTTATTATTTTTAATGTGGTCATAAATATGTGTAAAATTATATATAAATTTTTACAAT
>CAZHJK010000034.1:0-21668 GCA_964533275.1 uncultured Eubacteriaceae bacterium
AGCAGAGGACTGAAAATCCTCGTGTCGGTGGTTCGATTCCGCCTCTGGGCACCATATATGCTGGTGTAGCTCAATTGGAAGAGCAGCTGACTTGTAATCAGCAGGTTGCGGGTTCGAGTCCCATCACCAGCTCCATTTTTTTAAATAATGGTACATATAAAAAAGGAATCTGTGTTCAAACAGGTTCCTTTTTATTTGTGAAGTTTAATTTATTTCTTTTTCCAAAAATTTTATTAATAATTGTATTGCATTTTTTACATCTTCAAAATCAACCATCTCTCCTGGACTGTGTATATATCTAGTTGGAATAGAAACCGCACCAGTTGGAATACCATCCCTTGTGAGATGAATTGCACCTGCGTCTGTTCCACCTTTTTCTAAAACTTCTAATTGATATGGTATATTAAATTCTATTGCAGTTGATATTAATAATTCTTTGACCTTTGGATGACATATTATTGAAGCGTCCAATATTTTTATCGCTGGTCCGTTTCCTAATGAAACCTCCATCAGTTGTGCTTTTGGTGTATCACCAGTTTTAGTTACATCTACAGCTATTCCTAAATCAGGATTGATCCTATATGCGGAAGTTTTTGCACCCCTTATTCCTAGTTCCTCTTGTACTGTAAAAACAAAATATATATTATTGTTATTATTTTTTATTCTTTTTATTATTTCTATAAGAACAAAGCAACTAATTCTATTATCCATTGCTTTAGAAAACCCTCGATTATTATTTATCACTAATGGTCCATAAAAGCTTACTACATCACCTATAGAAACCTTATTTTCAGCTTCTTCTTTATTACTAACTCCTATATCTATAAATAATTTTTCTAATTTCAAATCTTCTTTTTCATCTAGATGCTCATTTGAGATAAAACCAATAGTTCCATTCTTAAATTGTACCCTCTGACCATTACTTAATGAATGAGAAACTCCTCCAATATTTGAGAAACGTAAAAAACCATTTTGATCTATATGGGTAATGATCAATCCTATCTCATCCATATGTGCTGAGATCATTATTTTCTTACCTTTTCCTTTTTTAAAAGCAATAAGATTTCCCATAGCATCTCTATGAATCTCATCTACATGGGATTCTATTTCTTTCTCAATTATTTTACTAACATCTTCCTCATTACCAGATGGACCAAATGTATTTAAAAGCTTATCCAGCAATAAAACCTTATCATTATCCATGAAATCCATGAAAATCCTCTCCTTCTATCTTTTCTAAGAATAGATTAATTATCTTTATACAATTATAATAATCATTTTTATTCATCACAGAGGACGGAGAATGAATATATCTACATGGTATAGATATTGCTCCAGTCCTTATTCCTTCCTTTGTTAAATGAATTGCTCCTGAATCATTCCCACCAAAGGTTGTTTTTTTGTATTGTACAGGGATATTGTTATCTATTCCAATTTGATATAAAGTCTTTGCTATATCTTTATCAGAATAAGAAGCTGCATCCATGATAGATATTGCTGGACCTTCTCCAAGTCTTGTAGCATATTCATGAGATTCAGTCCCTGGCACATCTGAGCATGTAGTTCCTTCAACGACAAGGGCAATATCTGGGTTAACATGAAATGCTGCTACTTTCGCACCTCTTAATCCAACTTCCTCTTGTACTGTAAATATAGTATAAAGAGAGAAATCATACTCTTTATCTAACATTTCAATTAATATAGCACAACCTACTCTATCATCTAATGCTTTAGCTTTAATTAGATTATTACCAAACTCAATATACTTGCTATTAAATGCAATATAATCTCCTATATTAATTAGATTTTCAGTTTCTTCTTTATTAGAAGTACCTATATCTATATAGAGATCTTTAATCTTCAATGCCTTTTTTCTTTCCTCTATTTCTTGTAAATGGATAGCCTTTGTTCCTATTACACCAGAAATGAAATTTTCACCTATATATACAATTTTAGATAATAATACCCTAGGGTCTATTCCTCCTACAGATTTAAATTTAATTAGTCCGGAATCCTCAATATTAACTACAATTAGACCTACTTCATCCATATGAGCACTTAACATTACTCTTTTATTCGGGTTTTTATTGCCTTTTTTGTATGCAATTATATTACCTATTTTATCTATATACATATGATCTACTTTATCAGTTATTTCCTTTACTATAACTGAACGAACTTCATGTTCTCCACCTGAAACACCTATAGCTTCAGTTAACTTTTTTAATAGCATAGCCATTCCTCCAGGTCTGTATCATTTATACTTGCAATAAATAAGGCTAACAATCTTCCCGTAAGTTTTATATCATTTATATTAGCTAATTCAACTGAAGTATGCATATATCTTAAAGGAATAGATAAAAGACCAGTTGGTACACCACTTTGTGTTACTTGAATCGCCCATGCATCTGTTCCTGATGAGCTTGGATTAACTTCTATTTGGTAAGGGATATTATATTCCTTAGCTATATCAACAAGTCTTTTGTATATTTTAGGATGTATATTAGCACCTAAGGCTATTGCTGGACCTTTGCCTAATTCTATGGTATCTTCCTTTGCTAAATCGGGAGTTCTTCCATGACCAACATCTATAGCTATACCAATATCCGGTATTATATTAAAAGAACTGGTGGTAGCTCCCCTTAATCCAACTTCCTCCTGTACTGTAGCTACAAAATAAACATCTAAATAATGTTTTATGTATTTTAATTCTTTCATACATTGAATTATAGCTGCTATGCCAGCTCTATTATCCAACGCTTTACCTGAAACGCTTTTGCCTTTTAAATATGTAAAACTTCTGTTAATTGTAATAAAATCTCCTATTGAAATCTGTTTTCTTGCATCTTTCTCTGAAAGACCAATATCAATGTATAGATCTTCCATTCTTGTTGATTTGTTTTGTTCTTCTTTTTTTTGTAGATGTGGAGGCTTAGCACCTATAATTCCAAATATATCATTTTTCCCATGCACGATCACTTCTTGAGCAAGTAGAGTTCTCTCATCTATTCCACCTACATTTATAAATTGTAAAAAACCACTTTTATCTATATTTTTAACCATTAAGCCTATTTCGTCCATATGAGCTGCTATCATAATTTTTCTATTATTTGTTCTATTATTTCCTGATTTTAAAGCTATAATATTACCTAATGCATCTATTTTTACCTTATCGCATGTTTTTTTAAATATTTCATCAATAAGCGACGAAGCTTTGATCTCACTACCAGAAACTCCTGATACATTAGATAGTTTTTCTAATATATTTTCAATTAACACTATAATTATCCCTCCATTCCATTATAAATTAAAGTTTTACTTCTCTATACCATTAAAAAATATCTTTATTTCATTACTAGCACTTTCTTTTGAATCGGAACCATGAATTAGATTTTGAGTTTTATTATTAGCATATCTACCCCTAATTGATCCTGGTTCAGCTTCTAATGGATCTGTAGATCCCATCAACTTTCTAATTCCCTGAATTGAATTTTCACCTGAAACAATCATAATAATACATTTGCCCGAACTCATATAATCTAATAAATCAGGGAAAAAAGGTTTGTTAATATGTTCTCCATAATGTATAGATAATTGATGGTTTGAAATTTTTTCCATTTTAATTTCTTCTATAGTATATCCCTTTTCTTCAATCATTTGAATTATTTTACCAACAAGTTTTCTTTTTGCTCCATCGGGTTTGATTATTACTAATGTCCTCTCCATATTTATTTCCTCCTATCAATTATTTATAAATCTCTCCAATACTACCTTTTATCACCATTTTTAATATGCTGACACTGTAAGCAAGACAATCTATTTTACTCAAAAAAAAGAGCGATATGCAGGATAGCATATCACTAAATAAGAATGTAAAAGGGGTCTCAATGTTATTATGTGAGGTCATTAATATTTTTTCCATTAATAATAAAAATATACTCATGCATAAAATTTATATTTTATTTGGAAATAATGTTTATTCTTTATCCTTAAATAAATTACCAAATATATCGCCTAAAGTTAAATCATCTTCTTCTTTATAAACAGTTTCATTTGATTCTATTTTTTTTGTTGGCTTATCTTGTAGTGCAATCATACTTAAGCCTATTTTTTTCTTATCATCATTCATATCAATAATCTCTGTATCTACCTCTTGACCAATTGATAAATAATCCTCTACATTTTCTACATTATCATAGGATATTTGGGATTTGTGTATAAGACCTTCAACGCCTGAAATTATTTCAGCAAATGCACCAAATGAAGTAATTTTCACTATTTTAACCTTTACTTTATCACCAACACTATAAATTCTAAATACTTTAGCCCATGGTTCCTCTACAAGATGTTTTAAACTAAGCCTTACTTTTTCTTTTTCTCTATCAACTTCCATAACCATCGCTGTTACAGTATCACCTTTTGATAGGACATCTTCGGGATTTTTAACTCTACCCCATGATAAATCTGAAATATGAATCAAACCATCGATCCCACCTAAATCAATAAATGCACCAAACTTTACAATACTTTTTACTTCACCAGTAATAGTCTTACCCTCTTCTAAGGAGTTAAATACTTTTTCTTTTTTTTCTTTAATTTCTTTTTCAAGAACAACTCTTTGAGAAAAGATAATTCTATTCTTTTGTGGATTATACTCTATAATTCTACCGACTATATCTTCACCTACTACTGATTCAGGATCCTTTAAAAATTTTACATGATATTGTGATATTGGCATAAATACATCTTTAATACCTAAATCAACTATAAAGCCACCTTTTATACTCTTTATAATTTTTCCATAAAGAACTTCTTGGCTTTCAAAAGCAGAATTAAGTCTTTCTGCAGCCTTCTTGTCTTCTACTCTTTTTTTAGATAAAACTACATTACCTTCACCGTCATTTAATGATAGAACCATTGCTTCAACTTTATCTCCAACTTTAATTAAATCTGTTAAAGGAATATCTTTTTTATCTGTAAATTCATTTTTTGTAATTAATCCATCCGATTTATATCCTATGTTAACCATTACCTCTTCTTTACTTATTGATATTACATCTCCTATTATTATCTCTCCAGGTTTAATTCTTACCATTGACTCATCTAAAGATTCTTCAAAATCAATTTGTACATTTTCTTGATTGTTCATTTCTTTTTCCATTTTTTTGATTACCTCCTTGATTATCCAGTCTGGAGTAGATGCTCCAGCTGTAATTCCAACTTTATTATATTTTTTTAGTTCTGATAAAGATATATCTTTATAAGTTTCTATATGAAATATATTATTACAATGCTCTTTACATATATTTACTAACTTTTGAGTATTAGAGCTATGATATCCTCCAATAATTATCATTGCATCTACAATCTTAGATAATTGTTTAGTTTCATCTTGTCTTGTTTTAGTTGCTTTACATATAGTATTAAAAATAACTATTTCCTTTGACTTAAAAACTATATTTGATATTATTTGAGAAAAATTTTCTTGGATTATTGTTGTTTGTGAAACTACACAAATTTTTTTATAATAAGATATATTTTTTGCTTGCTCAATAGAATCTATTATAAGTGCAGTATTATTACACCAACCATTAACACCAACAACCTCGGGATGTTCCTTGCTTCCTATTATTATTATTTGATAGCCTTGCTTATAATACTTCTCTACTTTTTGTTGTATATTTTTAACATAAGGACAGGTTGCATCTACTATCTCTAGATTTTTCGATTTTATATGTTCATAAACACTAGGTTGTACTCCATGTGATCTTATTATAATTATACCTTCTGAAGTTTCATCTATATCTTTAATTGCAAATACACCTTGACTTTCAAATTTGTCGATTACTTGTTTATTATGGATAATTGGACCTAAAGTGTATATTGATTTATTATATTTAGAAATCGAATCATCTACCTTATCTATAGCGTTTTGGACTCCATAACAGTATCCTGCACTTTTTGCTACTAAGATTTCCATAGGTTCCTCCTATCCTATTGTTTTGTTAATTCTTTTCATATACGGTATAAACTTATATATCTTTTATTATTAATTGTCTAACTTCTGTCATTATGTATTCACTTATCTCTTCAAATTCATCTATACTAATTTTTTTACCATAATGTTGTTCTAAACTTATTGTTTGTCCAATGTTTATTAATAACTTACTTCTGAATTTATAACTTCCACTTATTCCTATAGGAACGATTTGCGCTTTACCTTTTACTCCAATCATTGCAATGCCTGGTTCTGCATTAATACTTTCACCTGTTTTTACTCTAGTTCCCTCTGGAAACATTCCTAAAACCCTGTTTGATTTAACTATTTTTATTGCATTTTTTATTGCAGATATATCAGCTGTTTCTCTATTTACAGGAAATGCATAAATTTTTCTAAGTAAATAACCAAAAATTCTATTCCTAAATAGTTCCTTCTTTGCCATAAAACATACTTGTCTATTAAAAAAACATGCAACAGCAATTGGATCTAACCAATGGTAGTGGTTTGAACATACTATAAGACCTATTTCCTTTGGAATATTTTCTTTACCTTTTACTTCTATTTTAAAAAGTAGTTTTAACACGAGCTTAAGTGTGTTTCTTACGATATTATATAGCACTTTTATCCCCCCTTTAAAATTATGTTCATGATTTCATTTATTATTGTATTTATTGACTTATAGGTTGTATCAATAATTATAGCATTTTTTGCTGGTTTTAAGGGAGAAGCTTTCCTCTCTGTATCAATTTTATCTCGTTGTTTAATTTCTTCTCTTATGTCATTTATATTTGTTTTAAAGCCCTGTTTATTTAATTCTATGGCTCTTCTATGAGCTCTTTCATCAATAGATGCTGTTAGAAAAAATTTATAATTAGCATTAGGTAGTACATGTGTTCCAATATCTCTACCATCCATTACTATACTTTTTTCTTGACTAATTTTTCTTTGTATATCTACCATTATATTTCTTACCTCTGGTATGCGTGCTACCTTTGAAACATTTTGACTTATTAGGGGTTTTCTTATTTCATCTTTAAGATTCTGACTATCAATAAAAATATTGTCTTGATCAATTTCCATTTTGGTTTTTTTAGTTATATTAATAATTAATTTTTCATTGCTTAAATCTATTGTTTCGTTTAATAGCTTCCATGTTAAAGCTCTATACATTGCACCAGTATCAATATAGGTAATACCTAGTCTCTCAGCTATTTTTTTTGCTATTGTGCTTTTTCCAGCTCCCGCTGGGCCATCTATTGCAATATGTATTATCATTTTTAGAATATAAAACCTCCTATTGTACTTAGCTATTTACAAGGAAAGCTTTTAAAAAACTTATTCGCTTGCAAGCATTATAGTTTGTCCTTTACTAGCAAGAGGAACTTTACTGCTTCACAAAAAAGGCAAGCAAGGCTTGCTATAAAGAAATACACAATTAATCATCTTCATTTTATATTATAAGTCAATATATTATATAACTCAACTATTATTGTCTATTCAATATTATTATCTTACTCTATTTCTGTTTTAAATAAATACACAATATTTTTTGCGCTTTGGAATTTAATTCCTTTGTTAGGGTTCTTAATATTTTCACTAACATTATGAATATAAATATTTATAGGTTCATCATACTCCGTTGTAACCACTTCTATTACATCACCATCATATACTTCAATATTAATTATATCTTTATCAACATGGGCGTCTTCAATCAATATGCCATTTTTCAATAGAGTTAAGTTTTTATAACTCGATAATTTTTCAATCTCTATTTCTACCCATCCTGGAGGATTATATATTGCACTTTCTTCGATTGCTATAACATTACCATTATTATTACTACCGATAATTGTTCTTATTGTATCACTAGAAAGAAAAAACTGTACAAATACTAAGGAGAGAAGACCAAGTATTGATATTTTCAATATGGTATTTTCCACTTTTTTTGAGTGGTAGGGGTCATTTAATAATTTTTTTATATTTCTTCTCATTTTTTCCTTCCTCCTAATAATTGACATTGTTATATTCTATGGTATGCAATACAATTATGAATAATGCAAAACACCTTAACAATTCATACCTGCTAAATATCCAGTCGAAAAAGCAATTTGCAGATTATATCCACCAGTAAGTGCATCTACATCTATAACTTCCCCTGCAAAATATAATCCCCTAATTAATTTTGACTCCATTGTAGATGGATTAATTTCTTTTGTATCAACTCCTCCTGCAGTTACTATAGCTTCATTTATAGGGCGCAAGTTTTCAATAGTGAATATAAAGTTTTGCATTAATGTTACTAGTTTCTTTCTCTCTTCCCTTGTTATCTGATGTACAAACTTACTTTCATTTATATTTGAAAGCTTAATTATTACCGGAATTAATTTACTAGGAAACAAATCCTGTAAAGAATTCTTATATTGTTTCCTTGATTTTTTTTCAAAATCTCTTTGTAATCTCGAATCTAATTGTTCTTCTGTAAGAGCAGGTTTTAAATTTATTGAAATAGAGTATTGTGAATATGGAGTTTCCATATCTGCACTTAAAGATAGAATTATTGGTCCAGATACACCATAGTGTGTAAATATCATTTCTCCGAATTCTTTTTTTACTATTTTATCTTTTTTATATAGTGTAACTTCAACATTTTTTAAAGATAAACCTTGTAAATCTTTTACCCATAATTCATTAACTACAATGGGTACTAATGAAGGATATGGTTTAATTATATTATGTCCTAATTCCTCGGACATTCTAATACCATGTCCTGTAGAGCCAGTTTTAGGATATGACATTCCTCCTGTTGCTATTATTACCTTATCCGCCCTAATTTTTTCTCCTGTTGAAAGTATTATTCCGTTTATAATATTCTTTTTGTCTACCATTATCTTTTTAACATCTTGATTTAGATGTATATTTACATTATTATTATTCATAAATTTATGTAAAGCTTTTATTATATCATTAGATTTATCAGATTTAGGAAATACCCTGTTTCCCCTTTCGATCTTAGAAGGAACCCCTAAATTATTAAAAAAAGTTATTAAATCTTCATTGGTAAAAGAATAGAGGGCACTATATAAAAAAAGGGGATTTCTCTTTATATTTTCCATAATTGTTTCAATATCTGAAATATTAGTAAAATTGCATCTTCCCTTACCAGTAATAAATATTTTCTTTCCTAATTTATCATTTTTTTCGTATAAATGAACATCGTATCCTCGATTACTAGCAAAACCTGCAGCAATCATCCCTGCTGCTCCTCCACCTATTACAATAATTTTATTTCCCATATAAATACCCCACTATTTATTAATATTTGACAAATGACATGTATCATTTAATTTAACAAGTACATTATAATCTTCCTTAAAATCTATTATATTAATTGCTGTATTATCCTGCCTTATTTTCTTATAATTACTTAAATCTATATCTAATAATCCAAAAATAATAGTTTTAATGGCAACACCATGGGATACTAATACGATATTTTTATTTGGATGTTTCTTTATAATATTATACACACCCTTCATAGCTCTTTCTTGTACCTGTAGCATAGTTTCAGCACCGGGTATTTGAGCAATATGAGGGGTATTTCTCCAGATATTATATGTATCTTGATATTTTAATTTAATATCATCAATAGTAAGACCTTCCCATTTACCAAAATTCATTTCTCGAATATCAGATATAACATGAACAGGCTTATTAATTTTATTACCCAATATCTTTGCAGTTTCATAAGCTCTAGATAAATCGCTTGAGTATATAAAATCAATGTTTTCTTCTTTTAATCTATTAGCAAAACACTCTGCCTGAATTTTCCCTTTTTCAGATAAAACAATATCTTGAATTCCTTGTGCTCTTCTCTCTTCATTCCATAAAGTCTCACCATGTCTTATTATAAATAATCTTGTCATAATAATCCTCCTACATATTTATATCATGCCTATTATAACATTTATTAAAACATTAAATAATCCTACGACTTTTAAGTCATAGGATTATTTTTATATTTTTCCCATTCTATCTTTGCTAGTATATATTTCGTAACGCTCCCATATTTTTTCCAAGTCTTCAAATGTTTTTGTAATTTTTTCTCTTTCACCCATACCTAATGATACAATTAGTGCATTCATAAGGCTTAAAGGAACAACTAGTGAATCTACAAAAGACACCATGTTGCTTCTTGCAATTAACTTATAGTCAGATAATTCGATTAAAGGAGATAAATCACTATCTGTTATTGCTATTACTTGAGAGCCTTTTTCTTTTACAAATTCTAATATTTGTGCAGTTTTTCTTGAATATCTAGGAAAGCTAATTCCTATAACTACATCATCACTTGTAACATTTATAAGCTGCTCATATATATCACTAATACCATAGCTTACTACTCTTACATTATCTAGTATTAAATTTAAATAAAAACCAAGAAATTCAGTTAAAACTGTTGTGGTACGAAAACCAACTATATAAATGTTCTTTGCCTTATGTAAAATTTCAACTATTTTTGAAAATTCTTCTCTATCTAGTTCATTTAATGTTGCTTGAATATTTTCTATATCAGATTTTATTACATCTCTAATGATAGAATCTTGTGTAATCTGATTATTTGATAATTCCAATCTCTGGACAGTAGTTAATTTGGTTTTAATAAGTTCCTGTAGTGCTTTTTGTAGTTTTGGATAGCCACTATAGCCAAGTGCGTTTGCAAACCTTACAACTGTAGATTCACTTACATCTACAGTTTCACCGAGTAATGAAGCAGTCATAAATGCTGCTTTATCATAATGATCCAAAATATAATTAGCAATCATTTTTTGACTCTTACTTAATCTAGAATATTTTAGCTTAATTCTTTCCATAAGATTAATTTCATTTTTGATAAATTCTTTATTATAATCTGTCACAGACTTTTCTCCTTTAAAATAGGAAATTGTATAAATCTTATATTAAGTTTATAAATAATTTATTGATTTTATACAATTTCCCTTATTTAATTATTAAATGGAAGAATCAAATTATGTCAAATCAAACTTATCTTATAGCACTAAATTTTCTCCCATATCAAAGGCCTTGATATTCAGTTCCTCTGTTCCCTTTGGAACTCTTTTAAGAATAGCTTCCTTTAATATTTTCCTATCAACTAATTTAGTGATTTTATTAAAAGCACCAAGAGCAACAATATTAGCTACCATTGATTTTTTTAAGACATCGTTAGTAGTAGATAATATAGGTACTTGATATACTTTAAAATTGTTTAAGTCAGAAATTTCAACCTTTTCATCCACAATTATAATACCGCCCTCTTGCACATCAACTATATATTTATCAAATGCCTCTTGAGTTAATGAAAGTAAAATATCAGGTTTTCGAACCTTTGGAAAATCAATTTCTCCTTCACTTATAATTACTTCTGCCTTACTTGCCCCACCCCTTGCTTCGGGTCCGTATGATTGAGATTGTATAGCATTGTCACCATTCATTATAGCTGCTTCTGCTAGTATAATTCCCATAAGAATTATCCCTTGTCCCCCTGAACCACTTAGGCGTATTTCTTTGTATTCCATTTTTACACCTCCTCTTTTAGCCTTTCTATAAGTTTTTTGTATTCTTCAGTATATTCAGGATGACTTTCATTTTTTAATTCTCCTATTATTATCTTTCCTTCTAATTTTTCTGGTGGTAATTTCTCTGCAGCTTTGATATTTACAGCTATATTCTTTAATCGTTTCATCATTTCTACTGAATCTCCAACTTTGTTTTTTCTTCCAAAATAAGTTGGGCAATCACTAACTGCTTCAATTACAGAAAAACCTTTGTTCTCCATACCCTTTGCAATAGAATTAATTAATGCTTGTGTATGGTAAGCAGTTCCTCTTGCAACATAACTTGCACCTGCAGCCGCTGCTACGTTACAAATATCGAAAACAGGATCAATATTTCCATAGGGTGCAGTTGTACCCATTAAAGATGTAGGTGTTGTTGGGGAGTATTGCCCGCCAGTCATTCCATAAATATTATTATTAAAAATAATAGTTGTTATATCAATATTCCTTCTGCATGCATGTATGAAATGGTTTCCTCCTATAGCTGTTGCATCTCCATCTCCTGTGATAACTATCACCTTTAGATTTGGATTAGCCATTTTAATACCTGTTGCAAAGGGTAATGCTCTTCCATGTGTTGTATGCAATGTATTAAAATCCATATAACCAGTGGCTCTAGAAGAACACCCAATCCCTGATACAATACAAACATCTTCTTGTTTATATCCAAGTTTATCAATTGCTCGAATAACAGCATTCATAGAAGTTCCATGGGTACAACCAGGACACCAAATATGAGGTAGTTTATCCATTCTATAATATTTCTCAACTAAATTACTTGCCATTATTTTCGACCTCCCCTATTTTAGACAAAATTTCTTCAGGAGTTATTATTTCTCCATTAGCTTTGCCTAATAAATGGACATTTGCATCAGATTTAATTATGCGTTCTACTTCTAATACTAATTGACCCATATTCATTTCTGTTACAATAACATGTTCTGCCTTTTTCCCTAATTCTTTTAGCCTTTCTTCAGGAAAAGGCCAAATTGTAATAGGTCTAAATAATCCAATTTTCTTTCCTTTATCCCTAGCTTCTTTAACAGCACTTTTTGCAGATCTTGCTATTGAACCATAAGCAACTAAGATAATATCCGCATCTTCAGTTTCATATTCATCGTATTTAACTATATCATCTCTATACATTTCTATTTTATTTAACAATCTATTAATTTGTTTTTTAGCGTTTTCGGGATTAGTACTAGGAAAACCCGTTTCATCATGAGTTAATCCTGTCACATGATATCTATAACCTTCTCCAAAACTAGCCATTGGTGGAATTAAATCTTCTGTTTCTTCATAGGGTAAATATTTTTCTTTGTCTTTAGAAGGTTTTTTTCTATTAACTATTTCTAATGATGCCTTATCAGGAATTTCGATTCTTTCTCTCATATGTGCCACCACTTCATCCATTAATAGAATTACTGGAACACGATATTTTTCTGATAAATTAAAGGCTTTTATAGCAAACATATAAGCTTCCTTAACTGTAGATGGTGAGATAACTATTATAGGATGATCCCCATGGGTACCCCATCTTGATTGCATTACCTCTCCCTGGGCTGGTGAAGTAGGTAATCCAGTACTAGGACCTCCTCTTTGTACATTTACAACTACACAAGGTACTTCAGTTATACAAGCAAAACCAAGATTTTCTTGTTTTAATGAAAACCCTGGGCCACTAGTTGCTGTCATTGATTTTAATCCTGCAAGAGAAGCACCTATAATTGCAGCCATACTTGCAATTTCATCTTCCATTTGAATAAATTTACCACCAAGTTTGGGTAATTTCTGAGCAGAAAGCTCAGCTAGCTCAGTAGAAGGTGTAATTGGATAACCAGCAAAAAAACGCATTCCAGCATCTAAAGCGCCTTGAACACATGCCTCATTTCCCTGCATTAAAAACACATTATTTTTCATCTTCTTTTCCCCCTAAATAAATAGCAAAGTCTGGACATCTTAATTCACATAAACCACATTGTGTACATGCTTCTATATTAACTATTTCTACTTTCCCTTCCTTAAGTTCTAATACACTTGCAGGACAGAAAGCAACACATATGCCACAACCCTTACACCAATCCTTGTTCACAATAACTTTTTCAGAAACCTTATCAGTCATATTCTCCCCCTCCTTTTAATAAAAATCACATATATATAAATCTATATGTATACTTCTATCATTATAACAATAAATCCTTCATTTTTTGCAATAAAAATTTCTTTTTTTATAAAAATTTTTATATTTTGCAATTATTTTTTCATTTTGATATTCAAAATATGGATTTACAGCTTGAAGAATGTGTTTAAGACAAAACTTATTTGCACTAATTCCTCAATAATCAAATAAGTTGAAATTTTATACAAATACTATTAATAACAAGATACGACAAATAATGAATACAATTAATATAATTATATACAAGGAAAGTTAGAATAGGAGTGATATTTTGATTCTGATAGATGATGCTGGAAGTGGTAGTCTTATAGGCGGGACATGTATAGGAGTTTATCGTGTAGAAACAAATGAATATAAATACGAAATAATTCCGATTGATTTATATAATGAAGAAAACTTTCAAAAAAAACTTTATTTGAATTATGTTATTGAAATTATATCAGATTTTTTTAAAGATCTAAATGTTTCACTAGAAGAAGAGATTTATGTTTGTAGAGGTTATATGTTTGATGAATTAAGAAAATGGTTAAAAAAGAATGGTTTTAACTGGTATAATGCCAAAATAGGTGAACCATTACAAAACATTATAGAAACAACATTTGAAAATTATACTATAAAATTAGGATTACCTGCTAATTTCATTAAATACAATCATTATCCATTTCATTTTCATCAACTACTTAAATGGATTTATGCTGATTATAAAAATAGATCTATTCTATGTAAAACGGGATGGAAAAGCTGGAAAAAGTTTGGTAAGCTCCCATATGAGACTTATTACTTACAAATTAAAAAGTCTAATTACTATTGTTTATATTGCGGTGAAAAGATAAATGATTATGCAATCGTAAAAGTAATAACTTATTTTAGTAATAAAAGACAACATGTTTTTCTTCATGAGATGTGTGGCATTGAAAATGAAAATTAATTTTTTTCAATTAATACTAATTTAGGAGGATCATTTTTCTTATTTACATAATTTAATTTAACCACATTATAGTCTTTATTGTTCAGAGTATCTAAAAAGGAATTAACCAGTTCTAGCTCTTTAATACCTTCTGAATGTCCACAATATAAGCAAATACTAATTATACCCCCTGGTAATAACAACTCTAATACTTGTTCTAAAGCTAATATAGTACTATTTCCTTTAGTTGTAATAGAATGATTGCCACCTGGAAGATAACCTAAATTGAACATTGCAACTTTAATTTTATTCTTTACATACTTTTTAATACACTCATGACTACTCATAATAAGCTCTACTCTATTAAATAAACTTTCTTTTAATAATTTTTCTTTTGTGTATTCAATTGCCTGAGATTGGATGTCAAAACTATAAACCTTACCATTATCCGAAACCAGTTTTGCTAAAAATAAAGTATCATGTCCATTTCCAGCTGTACCATCTATGACAAAATCTCCTGGTTTAATTCTTTCTTGAATTAAAAATTGAGCAAGTTGTGTTATATTCCCTAATAAAGAATTCAAATTTAAGTTCTCCTTTTAGAAAAATATAAAAATTCTTTTTCTAATAATTATTTTAAATAATAAGCAGAGGTTATATCCACTACATCACATAGATAAAAATTTTAATACTAAAGTTTAGTGCCTTGACAAGGTTGACAAAAAAATTCTTCAATATCTATATATAATTTATTCTCTTTATATTTCTTAAATCCAATCTTATTGAAAAAGCTATAAATTGCTTCATTATCTCCTAAGTAGTAAGCAAACTTATTCCCATTAATATATACAAAATTAAGCATTGTACGCAAAAGTCCTTCTCCTAATCCCTTTTTTCTATTATTGGGCTCAACATAAATATTATTTATATTAATAATACCTTTAATAAAATCTAAAACACCTAGACCAAATATCTTCTCTTCTTGTTTAATTATAAACATAAATGGATAGTACTTCTCAATTCCACTTTCATATATTTTATTCTCAGTTAAAAAATTTTGTACATCTTTAATATCAGTTTCTTTCATTTTTAAAAATTCTATCATTTAAATATCCTCCCTTTTACTTTTATTCAAGAGTTTTTCTTTTTAAGTAAGCTATTTCAGTTTCTGATAAAAATCTCCATTTACCTGAAGGTAAATCCCCTAAAGATACCTCTCCAATTCTTATTCTTTTTAATGAAAGTACAGGATGTCCTATTTTGTCACACATTTTCCTGATTTGCCTATTCTTCCCTTCATGAATAATTATGCTAACAAGTGCATTCCCCTTATTTATTTTTATAATATTAAATTCTGCATTAGAAGTAATATAATCTTCTATTTTTAGTCCATTTTTAAAATTATTAATTTTTTCTAAAGTTGGAACACCCTGTATATGAACTAAGTATTCTTTATCAATTTCATGTTTAGGATGGGTTAATTTATAGGTCATTGCACCATCATTAGTCATAATAAGCATACCTGCACTATCGTAATCTAAACGCCCTACAGGATATATCCTTTCCTCCACATCACTTATTAGGTCCATAATAGTTTTACGATTGAATTGATCATTAACTGATGTTATATAACCCGTAGGTTTGTTTAAAAGAATGTATATATTCTTTTCATTTTGATATACCCTTATATTTTTAAACTCCACAATATCTATTTGAGGGTTAATTTTATGACCTAATTCTTTAATTAATTCACCATTTACCTTAACCATTCCCTCTTTAATAAATTCCTCACATTTTCTTCTTGAAGCTACACCACAATGGGCAAGAAACTTTTGTAACCGCATGATTTTCTCTCCTTAATGATAATCATTAAATCCATGAGATCTATATTTGTTAAATCCTCTTTTATTTTATCAGAATAAATGAAGACATAAAAGGTAAAAAATTCTATGATTTATATTATATTCTTTATAAAAAATAAGAAAGCGTGCAAAAAACACACACATTCTTATTTTTATATTATATAAATGTTTGGTTATATATCCATCCAATATCGTATAAATTTCTTTAACATTGTGTTAGGTGCTCTTTCTGCTATACTTTCTTTAACATATATTTCGGTTGAATCAATTTTTTCATCGCCAACAAATACATCTAAATTTCCAATTAATTGTTCCTTTTGAATAGGAGCTTCTATATTGTCTGGTATAGATAGTTGTACTTTGACACTTCCTTCTTCACCTTCACTTAGTGGTATAACAATATTGTCTACACTGTATGTACTAATAATTTCCTTTGTGCCATTAATTACTTGAATACTTTTAATATATTCATCTTTTTTAACTATCGAAAATGGTCTGTATGTATTAAATACATAATCTAAAATAGTTTTAGAGTCCGACCAAATATCGTTAGAGTGTAATACTACTGATATTAATTGCATATCATTTTGTATAGCTGAAGAAACAAGACATTTTCCTGCTTTACTTGTATATCCTGTTTTAATACCGTTACCACCTTCATAATTCCATAACATTTTGTTTTTATTATTCAAAGAACGATTCCACTCAGAACTAGACCATGAAATAGTCTTTTTCTTTGTAGATACAATTGTTTTAAATAAATCATTTCCCATTCCGAAGGCAGATATTTTTGCTAAATCATGTGCTGTTGTATAATGCTCATCATGATCTAAACCGTGGGGATTTGCAAAAGATGTGTTTAGTGCATTTAGTTCTTTTGCTTTTTTATTCATCATATCAATAAAATTTTGAATTTCACCATTTCCTATATGTTCACCTATAGCATAAGCTGCATCATTACCAGATCTTAACATAAGACCATATAATAGTTCCTCTAAAGTTAATTTTTCGTTTTCTTCTAACCATATAGATGAACCCCCAATACCTGAAGCTTTCTTGCTAATTTTAACTACATCTCCCATATCTCCATTTTCAATGGCTACAATTGCAGTCATAATTTTAGTAGTACTCGCCATAGGTCTTTTTTCATCAATATTTTTTGAATATAATATTCTTCCTGTCTTTTGTTCAATAACAATTGCTGAATCTGAAGAAATATCAGGTAATGTATTAGCATATACTATATTATTGTATGAGAATAATATAATAATAAGTAAAATACATATTTTTAGATTTTTTTTAATCATTGGCTCACCTTCATAAAAATAAGAATTTTTATATATTTAATATATCAATTATGATAATATTAAATATGATATAATTGATTGCGTTCTTTTAAAAGTTAAAAAGGGCGAGTTCGCCCTAATATCTCTTAATTTAGAGATTCTCTTTTGTTTATTGTGTATTATTAGGATTCTGTTGTTGATTATTATTTTGAGCACCATTATTATTATTTTGAGTTAGTTGATTAACCATATTTTGAATCTCAGTCATTATTTGTGGTGCAAGATCAATTACTCTTTCTACCATAGAATTTTGATTAACAGGTAATAATCTTATTTGCCCCTGTCCAACTACCATAAACGCAACAGGTTGTACAGATACTCCAGCTCCCGCTCCTCCAGCAAAGGGAAAATCATTTTCAGAAGAACTAACCTCCTGATTTTTTTCATCCTTGTGTTCGTACTCTCCTCCACCTGATGCAAATCCAAATCCTACTTTTGAAATTGGTATTATAACTGAACCATCAGGAGTTTCCACTGCATCGCCTACAATTGTATTTACATCTACCATATCCTTAATACTTTCCATAGCTGTTTTCATTAAACCTTCTATTGGATGCCCTTCCATTAAATACTCACCGCCTTTTATATAAAATTAAAGATTTTATACTTCCATTTATAATGTGACCTAATTTAAATTGAATTATACAAGAAAAGTTAATATGAATTACATTTTCTTGCTTAAACAAAGGGTTTATATTGAATCTATAATTCTGGATTTTTTTATATTTAAGAATCCATAATAAAAGATTTGACTCTATAGAATATAATATACCTGCAGTAATTCCTGTTACAGCAGCATCTTTAAAATCGTATTCTGTATTCAATTTCAGTTCTTTAATTAATACTTTATTCATAAAATAACTTATTACCTTTTTATACTTTTTATAGGTGACTTTAGACCTATTCATTGATTTTTTAAATTCTTCTATGCTAAATCTTTTTTTATTATTAGTAATATCCTCGTTATCCTTAGTATCTTCCAAATTTATTTTATATTTTATATTTGATTTATCTCCAAATTTCATTTTTATGTAGGGAATATCTATCTTGTAATTAATTAATCCATACAAAGTTTTAAAATATATCTCCAATTCATTACTTTTATCTATCAATTTATAAAATATTTGAATTTTTAATGGCATTATATATAATAAGATAAATAAAATTAAAATTATTAATACAATAATCACAATTAACCCTCTTTTCATTATTAACAAAGACAATATTTGGATTCTATCTTGATTTTTCCTATATAGACATGTTTTTATACAAAATATATCTAATTAATCCATCACAAATAATTTTCTATTATTTATAAATTTACTCAATAAAAAACAGTTAAGATGATTATCTTATAAAATAATCCTCTCAACTGCAATTCTTTTAAAAAACTATTCTTTTATTTTTTCATGTAGGGTAATTTGTTCCTCAATATTGACTTGTTCCTGTTCTTCTATATTGTCTATATTCTCCATGTCTATTTCAATGTTTTCTATATCAGGTAATTGGTCTAGAGTTTCGATGCCAATATATTTTAAAAAATCATTTGTGGTAGCATAAACCATAGGTTTTCCTGGTCTATTAAGTCTTCCTATAATTTTAACAAGAGATTTATCAATTAATTTTTGTAAGGACCTTTCACACTTTACCCCTCGTAAACTCTCAATATCCATCCTTGTTACTGGCTGCTTATATGCAACAATGGCTAGAGTTTCTAATGCTGCTTTTGAAAGTCCAATTGTATTTTTAGTCACCATAATCTGTTTTATATAATCATAATGTTCACTTCTTGTTGCTAATTGATATTGATCTTGTATTTTTTTTATTTGAATGCCTCTTCGTTCATAATCAAATATATCCTTCATTTCATTTAATAATCTTTCAGTTTCATTTATGTCTTCATTTATTATAAGAGCAATTTCTTTAATTGAAACTGCCTCACCAGCAGCAAAAAGAAGTCCCTCTATAATTCCCCTTTTTTCCTTAATTTCCATATTTTCAAATACTCCTCTTTTTAGTATTAATTAAAATATTATTATTATTAATTTGATTTAAAAATAATAAAATCTTCAAATAAATTATCTTGATTTACAATTATTCTCTTTATTTTTATTAATTCTAATATAGCTAAAAAAATAGTTACTAATTCATTTTTTGTATTACATTGGTCAAATAATTTGCTAAATTGAATTGAAGTATATTTATCCAATATTTTATTTATATCATTCATCTTTTCTTTGACAGTATATATATCTATTTCAATTTCATGATATAATTTATTATCACTATTACTTAGATCCTGTTTAATTAAAATATTCTTAAATGCTCTACATAATAAATCTAATTCTATATCAATTTCTTCGTTAATTTCTTCAAATTCTGGGAAGTATTCAGGATCCTTATATAAGACTTTCTCCTCCCTTTTTTCTTTGTCTTTGAAATACAAACTTATATTCTTATATTTTTTATACTCTATCAATTTTTCAATTAGTTCTTGTCTTGGATCTTCTTCATCCCCTTGATCATCAAATTCTTCTTTTTTAGGTAATAAGACTTTAGATTTTATCTCTAATAATGTTGCAGCCATAACTAAGAACTCACTAGCAACATCAAGATTTAGTTCATTCCATTCTTTTATGTATTCCATATATTGATCTGTTATTTGTGATATTGGTATATCATATATATCTACTTTATTTTTTTCAATTAAATGTAATAGTAAGTCAAGTGGACCTTGAAAAGAATCTATTGCAATTTCATAAGACATTTATTATAGGCCTCCAAAGAAAATTTCTGCTATAAATATTAATTTATTCAATACAAAATAGATTGCTGGTAGTAGTACTTTATTAAGCAGTCCAGTAACAATTAAAATTAGTAATATTGGATATCCATATCTTTCATATTTCCAAAATAATAATTCCTGTTTATTAGGAAGTAGACTAGCAAATATTTTAGATCCATCTAAAGGAGGAACAGGTATTAAATTAAAAACTGCAAATATTGTATTATAGAACACTAATAAATTTATAATATTATATATTATTATATTTTGCGGTCTTAATATTAAAATTAAAGAAATAGAGATAAAAGCTAAAATTAAATTTGATAAAGGACCTGCTAATGCAACTAAAAATGTTCCCTTCTTTCTATTTTTAAAATAAGAAGGATTATAAGGTACTGGTTTTGCCCAACCAAATTTAAAAAACATCAATACTAAAAAGCCCATAGGATCAATATGCTTTATTGGATTTAATGTCAATCTACCTTGTTCTTTAGCTGTAAAATCTCCTAACTTATATGCAACATATCCATGACTAAATTCATGAAAGGTAAGGGCTATTAAAATTGCTGGTAATGTATACAATACATCTAAAAAATTAAATGAAAACATAACTTACCTCCATCTATATAAATTCTTTCTTGTATATTCTAATCCCTCTTCTTTACTTGTCCATCCTAAGTTTATCACTATATATTCTTGCTACTCTAGTTGCATCTCCATCTATTACAATGTCAATACCTTTTATAGGATACTCTATTATATAGTCCCTTAGAACGCCTCCTACAATATAGGTACCATAACCTAAATTTTTAGATATTCCATGCAAACTTATTATTTCATTTTTTACATTTCTCGGTAAAGGTAAAGATTCTAAAATTGAAATATCCATTATTTTAATACTTCCTTAAATTTAATTATAAAATTATGAAATGTTTTCTAATTTGAATTTTATCATATTAATGATAACAAT
>CAZHJK010000035.1:0-20770 GCA_964533275.1 uncultured Eubacteriaceae bacterium
TTAAGGTTTTTGCCCTTACTTCCTTACACTGTTCTATTTTCAAAGACCAATTTCTTAGAGGACACGGGTCGCCCCTACAAATCTTACTTCTTACCTCTCGCCTCTCGCCTCTCATATCTAACTTGCGACGACTCTTACCACTATACTAGAATTCTTTCTCTTTGTCAATAACTTTTTTACCTGTAAAATATTTCATGAATCTTCGGAACGACGAGGGCATCGATCCCTACATTTGTTACTAGCAGGGTTCTTCTGTTCCCTGTTCCCTTTCAACTGGTTATCAGTTATGAGTTAAGTCTTTAAATGCTTTTTCTGGTAACTGGTATCTGGTATCTTGGGTTTTCCCAAGACAGCTTAACCATAATATCATCTCTATTACTCTTTGACAAGTGGTAATTTTTTCTTTTTATTGCTAAGAGTTTTAATAATAAATTTAAAAAATACTTTGTTATATTTAAAGATCTTCTCTATTTTACTATATGATATATAGTTAAAAACTGCTTATAGATAGATAAATAATAAATCATCAACATATTTAACTTATTTAATCTAATAGCTTTTTTATGTTTTCCTTCTTATCTCCGTTAAATACATAGGAACCTGCAACTAATATATTTGCACCTGCTTTTACACATTGTTTTCCTATAATATCATTAACTCCTCCATCAACTTGAATATCAATATTTCGATCAGAAACCATCTCTTTAGTCTTAGCTATCTTTTCTAGCATAGCTGGGATAAATTTTTGTCCTCCATATCCAGGGTTAACAGTCATTAATAGTATCATATCAATATCATCCAAAACATGCTTAAGGGTTTCTATTGGAGTTGCTGGGTTTAAGGCTACCCCTGCCTTTATACCTTGGTTTTTTATTAATTGTATACTTCGATGCATATGTAGGGTTGCCTCTTGATGAATAGTAATAATATCTGCTCCAGCTTCAGCTATACTATGTATAAATCTATCTGGGTCCTGTATCATCATATGGGCATCAAATATCATTTTAGTTTTATCCCTTAACATTTTTATTTGATCAGGACCAAAGGTTATATTAGGTACAAAACATCCGTCCATCATATCTAAATGAAGCATTTCAACATTAAGGTCATCTAATTCTTTTATGTCTCTTTCTAAATTTGCAAAGTCTGCTGCTAATAATGAGGGCGCTATTTTAATCATAATTAATCACCTTTCTTTTTGAATTTTATATTATGGAACGACGAGGGCGTCGATCCCTACAAGTAATAATCATAAGATATCTTCGAATAAATTCGAAGCTACTTTAGGTTTCAGAGTTTTTCTGTTGCCTGTTCCCTTATCTCTAGCATCTAGTATCTAGCAACTAGTTACTAATTTGTTTAAAGCCAGCTCAAGTGAACTGGCTTTAGTTTTATAAGTTTAAGATTAATTTTAATGTTATTTAATTATATTTTATTTATCCATATCTTCCTTTTCCTCACTCACATATACCTTAGCTGCACTTATAATTTCTTCATCTTTACCTGTCCTCATAAGTGTAACTCCTTGAGTACTTCTACCCATTTGTGAGATCCCTTCTGCTTCTAATCTTATTACAATTCCATGATTATTAATAAGCATTATTTCATCATCTATAGTAACTATTCGTATCCCTACTAGATCACCTGTTTTTTTAGTAATATTGTAGGTTGTAACTCCCTTACCTCCTCTAGATTGGGTACGATAAGCATCCAGGGTAGTCATTTTACCGAATCCCTTATTACTTACAGCTAAAAGATAAGAATCATCTGAAATTAGGTCCATTCCTATTACCTCATCATCTTTTCTTAAATCTATTCCTTTTACACCCATAGCTGTTCTTCCCATTGGACGAACATCTTCCTCATCAAATCTAATGGCAAAACCTTTTTTTGTTCCAATTATTACTTCTTTTTCCCCATTAGTCAACCTTACACCAATTAATTCATCATTTTCTCTTATAGATATTGCTGCAAGCCCTGTTCTTCTTGATGAATCATATTCAGTTAAATCTGTCTTTTTAACCTTACCCATCCTTGTTACCATTAGTAGATAATGATCAGGTCTAAACTCTTTTACAGGGATAACGGTTGTAACTAGTTCCCCTGGATCTAATTGTAGTATATTAACAATGGCAGTTCCCTTTGCTTGTCTGCTTGCTTCAGGAATTTCGTATGCCTTTAATCTATAAACCTTACCCTTATTGGTAAAGAATAGTAAATAGTGATGGGTGGATGTCATAAAGAGATGCTCTACAAAATCATCTTCCCTTGTACTTAAGGCTGTTATACCTTTACCACCTCTTCTTTGAGATTTATAGGTGTCAGATGGTAACCTTTTGATATATCCAAAATGAGTTAAGGTTATTACCACATCTTCTTCTTCTATTAAATCTTCAATGTCGAATTCAGATGCATCTATATCAAACCCTGTTCTACGATCATCACTGTATTTTTCCTTAATCTCTAACAACTCTTCTTTAATAACCTCTAAAACAAGATAGTCATTTGCAAGTATTTCCTTTAACTCTTTAATAATCTTTTCAAGTCCAATATATTCTTCTTCAATTTTATCTCTTTCTAAACCTGTTAATCTTTGTAAACGCATATCAAGAATAGCTTGGGCTTGTTTTTCAGAGAGCTTAAAATTCTCCATTAATCCATCTCTTGCAATTTGAACTGTTTTAGAAGAACGAATTAACTTAATTACTGCATCAATATTATCTAGAGCAATTCTTAAACCTTCTAAAATATGGGCTCTAGCCTCTGCCTTATCTAAATCAAATTGAGTTCGTCGTATTATTACTTCCCTTTGATGAGCTAAATAATGGTCTAACATTTCTCTAAGATTTAATACCTTAGGTTCGTTGTTCACAAGGGCAAGCATAATTACACCGAAGGTTTCTTGCATTTGTGTATGTTTATATAAGAGATTTAAAATTATATTAGGATTTACATCTCTTTTTAATTCTACAACAATACGCATTCCATTTCTATCTGATTCATCCCTTAGATCAGATATTCCTTCGACCTTTTTATCCTTTACTAAATCTGCAATCTTTTCTATAAGTCTTGCCTTATTTACCTGATAGGGGATTTCAGTAACTATAATCCTAAATCTATTATTGGTCATCTGCTCGATATTAGCCTTTGCCCTAACCTTTATCTTTCCTCTGCCTGTATTATAGGCTGATTTAACTTCATTCTTACCTAAAATCATTCCACCTGTTGGAAAATCTGGTCCCTTAATCTTTTTCATCAATTGCTCAATGGTTACATCAGGGTTATCAATAATCTCTACTACACCATCGATTACTTCCCCAAGATTATGGGGAGGAATATTTGTTGCCATACCTACTGCTATTCCTGAAGATCCATTTACTAATAGATTTGGATAGCGAGCTGGTAATACTGCTGGCTCTTTCAAGGTTTCATCAAAGTTAGGTCTATAATCTATTGTGTTCTTATTAATGTCTCTTAACATTTCGATTGTAATTTTAGTCATCTTTGCTTCAGTATAACGCATGGCAGCTGCGCCGTCACCATCAACAGAGCCAAAATTACCATGACCATCTACTAATGGATATCTTGTTGAAAAGTCTTGAGATAAACGAACTAAAGCATCATACACAGCTGAATCTCCATGGGGATGATACTTACCTAATACATCTCCAACGATTCTTGCACATTTCCTATGGGATTTTTCAGGCGTTAAACCTAATTCACTCATAGCATACAATATTCTTCTATGCACTGGTTTTAAACCGTCTCTAACATCAGGAAGTGCACGGGATACTATAACACTCATTGCATAATCAATGTATGAAGTTTTCATTTCATCTACTATATTTATTTGAGAAATATTTCCATGATTATTTTCTTCTGACATTTTTTAGCCCCCTTACTATACATCTAGATTTTTAACTTTTCTGGCATTATCTTCAATAAATTCTCTCCTGGGCTGTACCTTATCACCCATTAATTTGGAGAAAATTTCATCTGCAATTATTGCATCTTCTAAGGCAACTCGGAGTAAAGTACGGGATTCAGGATTCATGGTAGTTTCCCATAATTGTTCTGGGTTCATTTCTCCTAGACCTTTATAACGCTGAAGATCTATTTTTCCTTCTCTGCCTATTTCATTTAATAAATTATCTAATTCCTTATCGCTATATACATATTGCTCAAACTTTCCCTTTGTTACTTTATAAAGAGGTGGTTGAGCTATATATAAAAAGCCAGCATCAATTAATTCTTTCATATAACGATAAAAGAAGGTCAATAATAGAGTACGAATATGGGCTCCATCAACATCGGCATCCGTCATAATTACAACCTTATGGTATCTTGCTTTTTCAATATCAAAATCTTCAGATATACCTACCCCAAGGGCTGTAATTAAAGAGCGAATAGTGTCTGTGGATAATATCCTATCTAATCTAGCCTTTTCAACATTTAATATTTTTCCTCTTAGAGGTAAAATTGCCATAGTTTTTCTATCTCTACCCTGTTTTGCAGAACCTCCTGCAGAATCTCCCTCTACAATAAATATTTCAGATAGGCTTGGATCTTTTTCACTACAATCTGCAAGCTTACCAGGCAATGAAGTACTTTCTAGTACACTCTTTCTTCGTGTTAATTCCCTGGCTTTTTTGGCAGCTTGCCTTGCCCTTGCAGCAGTAAGTGCCTTATCCATAATAACCTTACCTACATTTGGGTTTTCTTCTAGGAAGGTGGAAACATATTCACCTACAGCTTGTTCTACTAATCCTCTTATTTCAGTATTTCCTAATTTTGTTTTAGTCTGTCCTTCAAATTGTGGGTCTGTTAGTTTAACGCTGATAATAGCAGTAATTCCCTCTCTAACATCCTCCCCTGAAAGGTTATTGTCATTTTCCTTTAGAATATTATGTTTTCTTCCATAGTCATTAATACATCTAGTAAGCCCACTTTTAAAACCACTTAAATGAAATCCACCCTCTGCAGTATTTATATTATTTGCAAATGTAAATATATTTTCTGTATAGCTATCGTTGTATTGAAAAGCAACTTCAATTATAGTACCTTCCCGCTCTACTTCAAATCCAAAAACCTCTTTATGCAAAGGCTCTCTATTTTTATTTAGGAATTCTACAAAAGAAACAATTCCACCCTTATAGTGAAATTCCTTTTTCTTTTCCTTACCTTCCCGCTCATCCTTTAGGGTAATACGAATTCCTTTATTCAAGAATGCAAGTTCCCTTATTCTATGTTCTAAGGTATCAAAATCATATTCTAATTCTTCAAAAATAAGATGATCAGGCTTAAAACTGATAAAAGTTCCAGTTTTATTTGTACTTCCTATTGGCTTTAATTTATTTAAAGGTTTACCTCTTTCATAGCTTTGACTGTGGATTTCTCCATTTTGATGAACATTTATTTCTAAAGTTTCTGAAAGGGCATTTACCACTGATACACCAACTCCATGAAGACCTCCAGAAACCTTATAACCTCCACCTCCAAATTTTCCACCGGCATGAAGCATTGTTAAAGCTACTTCTACTGCTGACTTTTTCATCTTTGGATGTATACCAATAGGGATTCCTCTACCATCATCCTCAACTGTTATTGAATTATCAGTATTAATTTTTACATGGATATTTTCACAATAACCTGCTAATGCCTCATCAATACTATTATCAATAACCTCATAAACTAGATGATGCAGACCCCTAGGTCCTGTACTTCCTATATACATACCAGGGCGTTTCCTTACTGCTTCTAAGCCTTCTAATACTTGTATCTGTTCAGCGCCATAGATTTGATTATTTTTTTCTTCCATTTTTACCCCCCTGTTTCCTTAAGTCAATATAATTATTTTAAATCCATTCTCTTTAATAGAGTACTGGAAGATATATGTGAATAATAAATAATATTTTTATCATTTATTTTTGTTATAATATAGGACTTTGGTTCTTCCTGTGAAATATTTTTTATAATTCCTTCCTCTTGTGCTCTTTTTAAGAATAACTTTGTATCCTTTGACATTTGTGTACTTTCTAAATCCATTATAGCTATTATATCTTTTTGGAATACTATATCATCCCCACCCAGGTGTAGTAACATAAAAAGCCCCCTCGAAATGCAAAATTCTTCCACCTTACCTATTATAACCTTTTCTAGGATATTCTAAAAGATGATTTTTATAAAACTGACTTTATGAAACTCAATCACTTACAATTCGACCACTTTTAATCCTAAATATTTCTTTTTCTTGATTATTCATATGTTCTAGAAAATTAAGATCTGTACAGGTTATAAAACTTTGTACATTTCCTAAGGATTTAATAAGTTTTTGCTGTCTGTTTTGATCTAACTCTGACATAACATCATCTAATAAGAGAATTGGTAATTCCCCTACCTCAGAATATATTAAATCAAATATAGAAAGTTTTAAAGATAATGCTGCAGTACGCTGCTGTCCTTGTGAACCAAAGGATCTAATATCAATTTTATTTATATTAATTTTTATATCATCCCTATGGGGACCTACACTAGTAGATCCTCTATATATATCTAATTTTTCGTTTCTCTCTAATCTTCTTCGGAATAATTCCTTAATATTTTTAATATCTTCCTGGGATGATAATATGGTTGATTGATAAAAAAGCTCTAAATCCTCCTTATCATCAGTTATTTCCCTATGTAGTTTTTTTGCCATATTATTTATTTTTTTTAAAAAGTAAATGCGTGTCTGAATTATTTTTGCTCCAATGTCTATTAATTGTTCATCCCAGACCGATATTGTTTCCTTAAGGGATTCCTTAATTATAATCTTTTTTAGTAGATGATTTCGTTGTTGAAGGATTTTATTATATTCTAAAAGCGCATAATAATATTGAGGTTTTATATTTGATATCTCTCTATCTAAAAAATTTCTTCTCTCTATTGGGCCTTCTTTTATTAATTTTAAATCCTCTGGGGAGAATAATAGAATATTTACCTTACCTAATAAATCTCCCACCTTATCTAATAGTACCCCATTACTTTTAATCCTTTTTTTTTGATTATGGGATAAGCCAATCTCTATGATTTTATCTCCATTATTTGTTATGATATTGCCCTTAATATAGGCATTTTCCTTTTCCCATTTTATTATTTCTCTATCTTTATTATTGCGATGGGATTTCCCAATACTTAAATAATATATTGATTCTATAATATTTGTTTTACCCTGGGCATTTGGTCCTACTATAATATTCATTTTAGGATGCAAATTTAAATTTAGTTGAGAATAATTTCTATAATTCATTAAACTAAGTTTCTCAATATACATTAATTTTGCCTCCTTTTTTATCAAACATATGTTCTAATTTTACTCAACTTCTATTTTACCATATTCTGATATTTCTACAATATCTCCAGATCTTATTTTTTTACCTCTTTGAGTTGTTACTTCATTATTAACCTTAACTAATCCATCTTGAATCATTATTTTTGCCATACCACCATGTTCAGCAGCATTAACATACTTTAATAATTGATCCAATTTAATATAAGGGGTTGTTATTTTAACTTTTTCCATATGATTCTCCTTTTTTTAATATTGTAGGAAACTTTACTTACCTACAAAAAATTAGTTTTAAGGGGAGTATCCCCTGCCGTATTAAGAAATTGCTACTTTTTTATTATCCCCAATAAAAGCATAAAGTAACAATAATTAAACCACCAAAGATGGTGGTTTAATATATATATAAATGTTATTAATCAATTTCTTTTTCTAATAATCTCACAGGTAATATTAAATAAACAAAGTATTCATCTTCTAATGGTTTTATTACACAGGGACTTACTGAAGTAGTAAACTCTAAGAATATTTCATGATCTTCTATTATTTTTAATGCATCTAGAAGATATTTAGAATTAAATGCAATTTTTATATCCTGTCCTTCAGTTTCAATAGGTAATTCTTCATGTACCTGACCTATTTCTGCATTAGATGTAATAATTAATTTATTCTGTATTATTTCCATCTTTATTAAATTGTTTTTACCCTGTCTTGCAAGTAGCTCTGCTCTTTCACAGCTATTTACCAAGTCACTGGTTAATACCTTTATCCTTGTTTTATATTCCTCAGGAAGTATTTGATTGTAGTTTATAAACTCTCCCTCTAATAATCTAGAGGTTATTCTAGTATCATCATATTGGAAAAGAATATGATTGCCTAATTTTGAGATTTGTATCAATTCGTCTTCACCAGTTAGTATTTTACTGATTTCATTTAATGTTCTTCCGGGAATTACTTCCTTTATCTTATAATTATCATCATTTTCAGTTTTACCCCGTCTCAAGGCTAATCTATAACCATCTAAAGCAACTAACCTAACTTGATTTTCATCAATTTCCAATAGGGTACCGGTTAATACAGGTCTTGTTTCATCGGATGCTACAGAAAATATGGTTTGCCTTATCATATTTCTAAATAAGTCTTGGGGTATTTCAATGTTATTTTCATAATTTATCTCTGGTAATTCTGGAAAGTCTATTCCACTTTGACCTTGAATTTGAAATTCTGAGCTTGCACAGGTAATTTCTGTTTTATATTCATCATTTGATTTAATTTCAACCGGAGCATCAGGTAATTTTCTTATTAATTCTACAATAATTTTTGAAGAGAGCACTACAGAACCTTCTTCAATAATTTCTCCCTCTATAAATCTTTCTATTCCGATTTCTAAGTCAGTGGCTATTAATTTTATTTGATTATCTTCTGCTTGAATTAAAATTCCTTCTAGTATTGGAAGTGTTGTTCTGGTGGAAACAGCTTTTTGTACTATAGAGAAACCTTCTAATAGTTTCTTTTTGGAACAAATAATATTCATCTGTGGATAACCTCCTTTAATAGGAATATATATATAAATAATATATTTTAGTAGTAGTAGTAGTAGGGCATGGAAATTTGTTGATAAGTGCCTAAATAAGTATAAATAAGCAAAAACCTGATGTGAACAATTTGTTAGTAAAGAGTAATGACTTATCCACACTATTAACTTAAATTAAGTAAGGTTTTCTTATGCACATCTTATCCATAGTATTATCAACAATTCATTTTAAAAAAATTTTATAATCTAACTAATTGCTTTCTATTTTTTTAACTAATTTAGATATTGTATTTTTTAAGTTTATGTCTTCCTTTATATCTTTAGCGATTTTTTCACAGGCATGAATAACAGTAGAATGATCTCTACCGCCAAATTCTTCTCCTACCTTTGGTAGTGAAAGGTCAGTAAGTTCCCTTGATATATACATTGCTATTTGTCTTGGAAAGGCAATAGCCCTTGTCCTCTTTTTTGAGTTAAATTCATCTACTCTAATATTATAATAATCCCCTACAACTTCTTTAATAATTTTTATGGTTACCTTCTTTGGAGACATAGAAGAAATAATATCCTTTAAGGCTTCATTAGCTAAATCTACTGATATTTCCTGTCCAGTAAGGGAGGAATATGCAACTATCCTAATTAAAGCGCCTTCCAACTCTCTTATATTTGATTGAATTTTAGTGGCAATAAAGTGCATTACTTCATTAGGAATTTCAAGATTTTCAACATTTGCCTTCTTTCTTAAAATAGCTATTCTTGTTTCTAAATCTGGAGCTTGTATATCTGTTATAAGTCCCCATTCAAATCTAGATCGCAACCTATCCTCTAAGGTAGGAATTTCCTTTGGAGGTCTATCACTGGATATTATAATTTGCTTATTTGAATCATGAAGGGAATTAAAGGTATGAAAGAATTCCTCCTGGGTACTTTCCTTTCCAGCGATAAATTGAATATCATCAACTAATAAAACATCAATATTACGGTAGCGATTTCTAAATTCTACATTTTTATCATCACGAATTGAATTTATAAGTTCATTTGTAAATTTTTCGGAGGATACATACATAACCTTTGATCTTGGATTTTGATTCAAAATAAAATGACCGATGGCATGCATTAAATGAGTTTTTCCTAAACCTACTCCCCCATATATAAATAGAGGGTTATATGCCTTAGCAGGTGCTTCGGCCACAGCTAAGGATGCAGCGTGGGCAAAGCGATTACTATTACCAATAACAAAGGTTTCAAAGGTATACTTTGGAATTAGATTGGCAGAAGGAATGCTTTCGGAAATAGGTTTTCCATTGTTATTACTAACTTCATTTTGAATTTTGTCAGTTGGAATTGAAAATTTAACATTAGTTTGTTCTCCAGTCACCTCTTTTAGAGCATTGGATATTAATACTATGTAGCGGGCTTCTAAAATACCCTTAGTAAAAACATTAGGAACACCTAATACGATTTGATTGTCTTGATATGAGATAGGTTCGATGGTTTTAAGCCAGGTATTAAAACTTACCTCAGTTAACTCAGATTTTATGATTTCTAAGGTTTTTTCCCAAATATCATATAATGGAGAGTTCATAGCAATCCTCCTTTTCTAAAAATAATCAACAGGTTTGTCCACATTTCGATAAATGGTTAAATATATATAAAAAAAAATAAATTGTATAATATATTTTTATTAAACATTATAAATAATTAGCTATATATAGTAGTAACATTAAACCTACAATACTAAATATATGTATATAAATGTTTTAAGAAATTTACTTATACAATATGATATATTTAAAAGTGAAGTGGATATACTTGTGGATAGATATAAATAATATAATAATAAAGTTTATTTTATTAACAATCGCGAATTTAAATATATTAACAAGTAAATAATTTGTTAAATTAGCAATTATGGTTAATAGAAAGAGTATTAAAAATTTATGCACATATTACTCACAGAATTATCCACAGTCTGTGTATATCCTGTGGATAATATGGATAATCAACAAAAAGTTATTAACAATCTGTTTATATAATATCAAATAATATTGGGCTTATCAATAATATTTAATAAATTATCCACAAAATATTAGCTTTTTTATCAAATTATCCACAATGTAACTTTATTTTAACTTATGATTCAGTTATAATGGATATGTTCTAACATTTATAAAACTTGATTAAACCTTGACATGTACAAGGGTAATAGATATAATTTTAGAGTAATAATATTATAGTGGGTAATCTATGTTTTAATGCATTTGCATTGAAGGAGGTGTCTTAGTATGAAAAGAACTTTTCAACCAAAGAAAAGACAAAGAAAAAAAGTTCATGGTTTTAGAAAAAGAATGGCTACAGCGTCAGGACGTAATGTATTAAAGAGAAGAAGAAGTAAAGGAAGAAAACTATTGTCAGCATAAAGGCCTGAACCAAGGCCTTTTTCTACAATAATAAAGATAGAATTAGTTGCTAGATGTATGGGAACAGGGAACAGAAAACCCTGAAAGACAGTTACCAAAGATACCAGATAACATGAAAAACAGTTAAAGATTTTACTATAAACTAGTAACAAGCAACTAACAACTATAATTTTTTGGAGGCTCTATTATTATAATGAAACAAACCTTTTCACTTAAAAAGAATCAAGATTTTAAATTAGTATATACTAGGGGTAAATCCTATGGAAATAGATTGTTAGTTATATATTATTTACCTAATGAAAAGGATTATAATAATCTTGGATTATCTGTAAGTAAAAAAGTTGGTAATAGTGTGGTTAGAAACAGAGTAAAAAGATTAATAAGAGAAAGCTATAGACTAAATGAAGAAAAAATAAAAACAGGTTATAATATTATTATAATAGCTAGAGTGAAATCCAATAATGCTGATTTTAAAACATTGGAAAAAGCTTTAATTCATTTGATGAAAAAGGTGAATTTTTGGCTATAATACAAAAAAAGATAGGTGACACTTTATGATAAGAAGGATAGCCTTATTAATGGTTAGGTTTTATCAAAGGATAATATCTCCTATATTACCTAAAACCTGTCGCTTTTATCCGACTTGTTCCCAATATACCTATCAAGCTATAGAAAAATATGGCATAATAAAAGGTATATATCTAGGAGTTAAAAGAATTTCGAAATGTCATCCTTTTCATCCTGGTGGAAATGATCCCCTGCCATAGTTGAAAGGGATTATATAAAATATAATAGGGGGTATTTATTAGTGGAATTTATATATGAAATGATGGGGAAACTTTTATATAGTGTCTATTTAGTTATACAAAATTATGGATTAGCTATAATTGTATTTACTATTATAATAAAAGTTGCTTTACTTCCTCTAACTTTAAAACAAACAAATTCAATGAAAAAAATGAATGAACTTCAGCCACAACTTAAGGAGATACAGGAGAAGTATAAAAACAATAAGGAAAAATTAAATGAGAAGATGATGCAATTATATAAGGATAATAATTATAATCCAGCAGGTGGTTGTCTTCCGCTACTTTTACAATTTCCTATATTAATTGGTCTTTTTAGAGTATTACAGAATCCACAACTCTATGTATTCCCAGAGAGTGTTTATGAGGGTGTAGTTCAAAATTTCTTATGGCTTCCTAATCTAGGAAATCCAGACCCATACTATATACTACCTGTACTAGCTGCAGCAACAACCTATTTATCCACTAAGATGATTAGTGCTAATAGTGCTGGTGGTGGTGCTGCACAAACACAAAAAACAATGAATATGATCATGCCCCTTATGATTGGTTGGATTAGTATAAATTTTCCATCAGGTTTAGCTCTATACTGGGTTATGAGCAACTTGTTCCAAATGGGACAGCAATATGTTGCTTTAAGGAAAGTTCCAGGAAATAAGGAGGTTACTAGATAGAATGGAAAAAACAATAGCTATAGGTAGAACCATTCAAGATGCAATAGATAATGGGTTAAAGGAATTGAAAGCCGATAGAGATAATGTTGATATAAATGTAGTGGATGTTCCTTCTAAGGGTATATTTGGTTTAATAGGCAGTAAGCTAGCTAAGGTTGAAATTTCCATTAAGGATAATACCGAAGAAACGGCAAAAGATTTTCTATATAATATACTCAAATCAATGAATGTAACAGCTAGTATTCATACAGAACTAGCAGATAATGTTCTTAATGTAGAAGTTGAAGGTCCAGATATGGGTATATTAATAGGAAGAAGAGGAGAAACCTTAGATGCAATACAATATTTAATTAGCCTAATTGTTAATAAGGATAAAGAACAATATATTCGTGTATTACTAGACACTGAAAATTATAGAGCTAAGAGAGAGAAAACCTTACAGAGATTAGCGGACAGGCTAGCAAAAAAAGTAGTAAAGACGAATAAAAAAGTTTTACTGGAACCTATGAATCCCTATGAAAGAAGAATTATTCATTCTTTTCTTCAAAATCATCCTAAAGTAGTTACCCAAAGCGAAGGTGAAGAACCCTATAGAAAAGTAGTAATTTCCTTAAAAAAATAGACTAACTCTAAACCCAGTAATGCATTACTGGGTTTATGTAATTTATAAGCTTTTGGGTATTCCTATGGGGCAGGTATATGGTAGAGATTTTGGGGTATTCCTATATAGTAAGGTAGAAGGTAGAGGTTAGTGGTTTTCCTTTTCTACCTTATACCTTATACCATCTACCAGAATTTAATAAGAAGGTGAAAAAATGTATGTAAGTGATACAATTGCTGCTATATCAACAGCACCTGGTGAGGCAGGCATTGGTATTGTAAGAATGAGTGGTAGTCAGGCTTTTTCTATTGTAGGAGAATTATTTGAGTCTTCCTCAGGAAAGGATTTTTTAAGTATTAAAAATCGTACAATAAATCATGGGTTTATTATAGATCCTAAAACTAATAATAAAATAGATGAGGTCTTAATAAGTAAAATGCAATCCCCTAATACATATACAAGGGAAGATATAGTTGAGATTAATTGCCATGGCGGAACCTTGGCAGTAAAGAGAATATTGGAACTACTTTTGAGAAATGGTGCTAGTTTAGCTGAGCCTGGAGAGTTTACAAAAAGAGCATTTCTTAATGGAAGAATAGATTTATCCCAAGCTGAGGCAGTCATAGATCTTATTACTGCAAAAACAGATAAGGGAATGGATGTAGCATTTGAACAATTAGAGGGGAGTCTTTCTTCTAAAATACTTGAAATCAGAGAAAGTATTATAAATATGCTGGCACATATCGAAGCATCTATTGATTATCCGGAATACGATATTGAAGAAGTAACATATGATACTTTATTAAAACAAGCTCAAGAGGTTAGTGATAAAATTCAAAAGCTTCTAGAAACTGCAGATACAGGTAAAATCCTTAGGGAGGGGTTAAGCACTGTTATTATTGGCAAGCCAAATGTCGGTAAATCTTCCCTATTAAACGCACTATTAAAGGAAGGGCGTGCAATAGTTACAGATGTTCCCGGTACCACAAGGGATATAATTGAAGACTATATAAATATAAGGGGTATACCCCTTAGGATAATAGATACTGCTGGTATTAGAGAAACAGAGGATGTTATTGAAAAAATAGGAGTGGATAAATCTAAGGAATTAATTGAACAAGCGGATTTGATACTTTTTATTTTAGATATAAGTTCTAAGTTATCCAAGGAAGATGAAATACTTATGGAATTGTTAAAGGATAAAAAGGCTATAGTATTATTTAATAAAACTGACCTAAAGCCTGCACTTACTATAGAGAAGCTTAAAGAACATTTTAAGGGGAAAAGTATTATTGAAATCTCTGCTTTAAAGGGAGAAGGCTTGGATAAACTAGAGGAAGAAATTGTTGAAATGGTATACGGAGGGCAGGTATCTGCAGGGGATACTGGTTTAGTATCTAATATAAGACATAAAAATTTATTGGAAAGTGCAATAAATAGTGCTAATATTACTATTGAAACAATCAAGGACAATCTTCCCTTGGAATTAATCTCTGTGGATCTAAAGGATTGTTGGGATTTACTTGGGCAGGTAACTGGTGATACTATTGCTGAAGATATTATTGACCAGATCTTTGCTAATTTTTGTATTGGAAAGTAGGAGTTATACATGGAATATTTAGCAGGAAAATTTGATGTTATCGTTGTTGGTGGTGGACATGCAGGTTGTGAAGCTGCATTGGCTCCAGCTAGATTGGGTTATAAAACCCTTATGATTACTTTAAGCCTAGATGCAATTGCACATTTACCATGTAATCCAGCTATCGGAGGTACAGGTAAAGGACACCTTGTTAGGGAAATTGATGCTCTAGGTGGGGAAATGGGTAAGAATATTGACAAAACCTTTATTCAAAATCGAATGCTTAATACAGGTAAGGGTCCAGCGGTTCATTCTTTAAGGGCACAGGCTGATAAGGTAGAATACCAGCTTACTATGAAAAGGGTTTTAGAGGAACAGGAAAATTTAGTGGTAAAACAGAATGAAGCAACTAAGTTACTAGTAGACAATGGAATGATAAAGGGTGTACTTACTAAGACTGAAGGAGTTTTTGAGGCTAAGACTGTTATTCTTGCAACCGGCACATATCTTAGGGGTAAAATCTTTATTGGAGATGTTCATTATAGCGGAGGACCTAATGGAATGATGGCTGCTGATAAACTTTCCTATGATTTATTGGATAAGGGAATTGATTTAATGCGTTTAAAAACAGGAACTCCTGCTAGAATTGATAAGAAAACTGTAGATTTTTCTAAGATGATTATTCAACCAGGGGATGAAAAAATAATTCCATTTTCCTTTACAAATGAAAATTTAGAAAAGGATCAGGTACCTTGTTATCTTACCTACACAAATGATAGAACCCATCAGGTAATAAAGGATAATTTACATCGTTCACCATTATATGGTGGAGAGGTTGAGGGAATAGGACCAAGATATTGTCCATCGATTGAAGATAAGGTTGTTCGTTTTGCTGATAAACCGAGTCATCAAATATTTATTGAACCAGAGGGTTTAGGAACAAATGAACTATATGTTCAAGGTATGTCATCTAGTCTTCCAGAGGATGTTCAACTTCAGATGCTAAAAACTGTACCTGGATTAGAAAAGGTTGAAATGATGAGAACTGCATATGCTATTGAATATGATAGCATTGATCCTATGCAGCTTAAACTTTCACTTGAATTAAAGAATATTAGTGGATTATTCTTAGCTGGGCAGATTAACGGGACTTCAGGCTATGAAGAAGCAGCTGCGCAGGGTATTATTTCAGGAATTAATGCAGTAAAACATATAAGGGGAGAAGAACCTTTAGTCTTAGATAGATCAGAAGCCTATATCGGTGTATTGATAGATGATATAGTTACGAAGGGTACAAAGGAGCCCTATAGAATGATGACTTCTAGGGCTGAGTATAGACTATTATTACGCCAAGATAACGCTGATCTTAGATTAACAAAAATCGGATATGAAATAGGTCTGATTAGTGAAGAAAGGTATAAAAAATTTCTTTATAAAAAGAGTGAAATTGAAGAAGAATTAGAGCGTCTAAAAAAGATAATGATTACACCTACAAAAGAGGTTCAAGAATTTCTTGTAGAGATTGGCAGCACAGCTATTAAAAGCGGTATAACCCTGCATGATTTAATGAAACGACCCCAGGTAACATATAGTAATACAGAATTCCTTGATAAGGAAAGACCTAAGATCTCCGGGCAGGCAGCTGAGCAGGTGGATATTCAAATAAAATATGAAGGTTATATTAAACGTCAATTAAGACAGGTGGAACAATTTAAAAAACTTGAAAATAAATATATTCCTATAGACATTAAATATGATGATATTAAAGGAATAAGAATAGAGGCAAAACAAAAATTAGAGCAGGTTCGTCCCCTATCCCTTGGGCAAGCTTCTAGAATCTCAGGGGTTTCTCCGGCTGATATTTCTGTGTTAATGATATATATGGAACAAATAAAAAGACAGAATTCAAAGGTGGAAGCAGAAGATGAATGATTTAGCACTATTAAGGGAGGGTTCAAAAGAATTAGGCTTAACCTTAACTTCAAGTCAACTTAAACAACTTAAAGACTACAAGGATTATACACTTAAAATTAATAATTCCCTTAATCTAACCTCCATTGTAGATGATAAAGAATTTATAATTAAACATTTCCTTGATAGTTTTACTTTAAGTAGTATTTATGATTTTAGTGAAGTTAAAAGTGTTATGGATATGGGTACGGGAGCTGGTATACCAGGTATTCCAATGAAAATATTATATCCAGAAGTATCCTTTGTATTAGCAGACTCCCTAAATAAAAGGATTGGTTTTCTTAAGGATGTTGTTGATAAATTAAAGCTAGAAAAGATTGATTGTATCCATGGAAGAGCTGAAGAACTCGGCCAGGACATAAGATTCAGGGAATCATTTGATGTAGTTATATCCAGAGCTGTTGCTAATTTAGCTGTTTTATCAGAATATTGCATTCCCTTCTTAAAGCTAAATGGGACCTTTCTGTGTTTAAAGGGCCCTAAGTATAAAGAAGAAATTCAAAAGGGAAAAGGAGCCATCTTAAAATTGGGAGGCAGCTTGGAAGGTGTAGAATCTATAAAGCTACCCTTTAGTGACATTACTCACTATATACTAATTATTAAAAAGATAAGACATACACCGACAAAATTCCCAAGAAAGCCTGGCAAACCGACTAAAAGCCCAATGAAATAGTTTGAATCAAAAAAAATGACGAAGGAAAGTTTCTGAATATTAGAAATTATAGAAGGAACTAGGAGTTTAATATAGAATAATAACTATATACTTAACTAGGGAATTTTTAAAAGTTGAGAGGAATGATTTGATGAAAGCAAGTGCTATATCAAGAGAAATTGAAAATATATCTGTAGGGAATATTAGACCAAATCCTTATCAGCCAAGAAAATATTTCAATCAAGCTGCTATTGAAGAATTAGCAGTTTCTATTGAAAACTATGGTATATTGCAGCCCCTGAGTGTAAGAAAAATCGGGGAAACAAACTATGAATTAGTAGCTGGAGAGAGACGATTAAGAGCTGCAAAACTATTAGGTTTAGAAACGGTACCTTCAATAATTGTAGAAATAGTAGAACAGGACTCTGCTGTATTAGCACTTATAGAGAATATACAAAGGGAGGATCTAAATTATATAGAGGAAGCAATTAGTTACAATCATTTAATTAATGACCATGGATTAACCCAAGAAGAAATTGCAAAAAAAGTTGGGAAAACACAATCAACCATAGCCAACAAACTAAGGCTTCTTCGTTTAAGTGATCATGTAAAAAAAACATTGATTGACGAATCCCTATCCGAAAGACATGCCCGTGCTTTACTTCGCTTACCTGATGAAGAGTTACAAATAGAAATTTTAAAAAAGGTATTAGATAACAATATGACAGTTAAGAAAACCGAAGAGCTTATTGAAAAAACAAGGCATAAATTAATGGAAGTAAATAACCATACGGGAGATAAAAGAAAGAGATCAAGGGCAAAGGTAAAAAGCTATATTAATTTTAGAATCTATATAAACACTATAAAAAATGCTTTCCAAGAAATAAAAAAATCAGGGATAAACGCTACCTTTGAGCAAAAAGATTATAATGATTATACAGAAATAAGAATTAGATTACCAAAGAACTAATATGTTATTTATATAGTGCATATTCATTAATTGAGATTATAACTACATAGGTTTTATAATATTTTAAAAATGATGTTTCACGTGAAACATCATTTTTTATTGAAATTTATATAAAAACAATCTAATAATCTAATTATATGATAAAATAGAATAAATTGGGGGTTTGCATCTCTTGAAGCGGGAATAAAGGACGACCTATGGGATATTTGTTAAATACAAAGAAATATAAAACAAGCTTTAAAATATGCCAAGCTGTATAAAAGATTAATATAACAACACGTATATATGATAAAATAGAATAAAATAGGGGGTGTGAAAATTTGTCTAAAATAATAGCTATTTTTAACCAAAAGGGGGGCGTTGGAAAAACAACAACCAATATTAATTTAGCTTCTGCTTTAGGATTACTAGGGAAAACTGTCCTGGCTTTAGATATTGACCCGCAGGGAAATACCACTAGTGGACTAGGGGTTAATAAGAAATCTTTGGAAAATAGTATTTATAATGTCCTTATCGATAGGGTAGATGCAAAAAATGCAATAATGGATACATCATTTAAAAACTTAGATTTATTACCCTCTACAGTTGAGTTGGCAGGGGCAGAAATAGAATTAACATCTAGCATGCAAAGGGAACTAATATTAAAAAATAGTATTGAAGATATAAGGGATGATTATGATTACATATTTATAGATTGCCCACCATCATTAGGATTATTAACAATAAATGCATTGGCTGCTGCAGATAGTGTTTTAATACCTATACAATGTGAATACTATGCCCTGGAAGGGGTTAGTATGTTAATGAACACAATTCAGCTGGTAAAAAAGGGGCTGAATCCTGATTTAACTATTGAAGGTGTTGTTTTAAGTATGTTTGACGGCAGAAATAATCTATCAATTCAAGTTGTTGATGAAGTCAAGAAATATTTTAGGGGTAAGGTCTATACTACTCTAATTCCTAGGAATGTACGTCTAGCGGAGGCACCTAGTTTTGGGCTGCCGATAATGGAATATGATGAAAAATCCCGGGGTGCGGAGGCATATAAGGATCTTGCTGATGAATTTATAGAATATGAAGAGGATGAGGATGGTGAATAAAATGGCTAAAAGGGGTTTAGGAAAAGGGCTACAAGCTCTTATACCAGAAACCGAGGAGGAGAAGGGGGATAGTCTTAATATTCAGATTAAGGATATTCATCCTAATCAATATCAACCAAGGAAGGAATTCGATCAGGAAAAACTTTCAGAGTTAGCAATATCAATTGAGGAACATGGACTTATACAACCTATAATAGTATCCCCAGCAAAAAAAGGATATCAAATAGTTGCAGGTGAAAGAAGATGGCGAGCAGCTAATATGATAGGACTTGAAAACATACCAGCTATTGTAAGGGAGTATTCAGAGCAAGAGCTTATGGAAATTGCATTAATAGAAAATCTTCAAAGAGAAGATTTAAATATAATTGAAGAAGCTAATGCTTACAAACAATTAATCGATCAATTTAAACTCACTCAAGAACAAATAGCTGAAAGACTAGGGAAAAGTAGAACTCTAATAACTAATACCCTTAGATTACTAAATCTTTCCCAGGAATTACAGGATTTAATAAAAAACAATCAAATATCTGCAGGACATGGAAGAGCCTTATTAGCGGAAGATAATATAAATAAGAGAAAATTCCTTGCAAAAAAAACTATAGAAGATAAACTTTCTGTGCGAGACTTAGAAAAGATAGTTAAGGATTCGAAAGCTGAGAAAAAAACCAAGAAGAAGTCTAATATAAAATCAAATATCTATATAGAATTAGAAGATAATCTTCAAAGATTTTTAGGAACCAAAGTAAGTATAAACAATAAGAATAAAAAGGGAAAAATAGAGATAGAGTATTACTCAGAGGAAGATCTGGATAGAATTTATGAAGTTATAATAAAGCAATAAAAAATAAAAGAGTAGCAAAAATGTTTCACATGAAACAATAGCTAAAAGTATCAATAACAATTTTCTATTGTAGCATATAAGATAAATTATGCGTCGTTGGATGTATATTAATAAATAAAATTACACTTTCCTCCGGTGGCATTGATGGATAATACCAGCAATTCATTCCAATGTAAATTCTAAAGCTTGGGGAACTCGCTTCGCTCAAACAACCCAAGCTTCTTAACGAATTTACATTTCCACTCATTGGGTATTATGACCATCAGCTGCCAAGTCGTCACTTTGTAAGTTTTATTTA
>CAZHJK010000036.1:0-10964 GCA_964533275.1 uncultured Eubacteriaceae bacterium
ATCCTGCCCCTACAACTTTTTCCAAATATTATCTTAAAGTACCCGAGGTAGTAATTTCAAAGTTTACCTTTATATTGAATTCTACTTTAGCTAAAGCTTCATTCCATAATTCCTTTGACCAATCTCCCCTGTAGTGCCTGCGAAATGTTTCACCAAGCTGAATAGGATCCACCTGAAGCTTTTGAAGTTTTTCTAATAAATTATATAAACTGATTTCTAACTTTTTAGCTATCTCATCTTGGAGAGCCTGTTTTTCATCTGGGTTTTCTAAATGCATTTCTCCTGTATATCCATATAGTTGTCCCTTTAGATTTAATATGATATCAACCTTTGGTTCTTGAATATTTTTATTGCTTCTAATCTTAACTTTTGATTGAGCAAGTTCCAATAATATACTTTTTAATCCATCTACTTCTTCGGCATTTATTTTTATAGCCGCCATTCTTTTCCTTTTTTTTGCTAATCCGAATAAAAGATTTGACTCATAGGGTGCAATAGTATCAATCATTTTATCCCCCTTAAATATTTATTTGACCCACTACTTAATAGCACCCAGGAAAGTGCAATAGTATCAATCATTTTATCCCCCTTAAATATAGCTATTTCCTTTATTTCAATTTCCTCACTTTCCTTTACTAGAAAGGGTGCCATAGGGTCAGATACTTCATTTGTAAAGCTGTATATAAAGTTATGTATGTTAGTGCAGGGGTTAAATAAGGTTTCTTTTCTAGGCTTTAATAAATCTATTAAAAATGCTGTAAAATTAGGCTTTTCTGTTTCTAGTGCTTTATCATTCAAAAAATCCTCAACAGTACCATTTACAATGGCAATAAATACATTGTTACCTATAACAGGATCTTGGTATATCTCCTTTACTATATGCTCTAAACCTCTTTTCCTTGCAAAATCTTCACTAAATAAAACAACCCTTAGTTGTCCAAAGTGAATAGATTTACATGACTTTTTAGATACATCTATAAGAGCTTCCCTTGTCACATCTATTTCTGTAGAATAGATTTGTGTCTTTGCCTCTGTCTCACTGTCAGTTTTAGGATAGGCTATTGTCACTTTGGACTTACCTTCCTTTCCCATGTCATAGCCTATAACCTCTACTAAACCAAAATCCTCAAGCTGTGCTTGTTCTAATGGTTGTGAACAACCATTAAAGATGAGTATTAATAATATCAGAAATAAACAAATATTTTTTTTCATTCTAACTTACCTCCAGTTGACCTAAGCTTATGAATTAAAAGTAGCAATACAGGTAATAAAATAACACCATAACCAATATATATATGTAGCTCTTCTAGTAGGAATTTTTCTATTTTAATGGGAATTGGTAATAACGGAAATATAGCTATAATGAAGACGCTGACATAAAGATGCATAGTCTTAATCTTTCCCAATAAAACATCTATCCCCTTTTTTGTCATCCATAAATAAGCTACTGTAGTTGATAAAATTAAAAATACCCAAAATGCAACTATAATATTTTCAAGCCTTTCAATAAAGGAAAACTCTATTGCTTTCATAAGTGTCAATAGTGGAAATTTAATATTTTCAAGTTGCCACGGAGAAAGATATACAGTACAGGAAAAAACTCCCACTATATATACAGGTATAGTAATCCAGATACCTATGGTTGTGTATTTAAAGACTTTTTCCTGTTTTATTATATAGGGAAAATAAAACATAATAAGTTCAAATCCCATAAGTGATGTAAAACCGCTATGAAAAGCTTTGGCTGCCTCCTTAAGGGTAAAATTAAAGAGAGGGAATATATGAGAAGTAGTTCCCGTTGTTATAGACCACCAAGCTGTAAACATTATCCATATAGTAAAGAAAAATCCTATAATACAGAATCTTGCAACTAATTTAATCCCACCGGTGACTATATAAATCATTACCCCTAGTAGAAAGAAAAATGGAATAATGATTTCTCTATTGGTTAATAGGGTTATCTGTAGAAGAGTTAAATATCCCTTACTTACGGTAATAACTATTAAAATTCCATAAATTATAATAATTATATTAACTATTTTTCCTAGCAGCTTTCCTAATAGCTTCTCATTGATTTCAAAGAGATTGTTACTAGGATATTTTAGACCTAGTTTAATCATTGGAATTATAGCAATATTAGCTACAATGCCAAAGATGAGTAACATAACCCATTGATTGTATCCCATGGGACTCAGATCCCTGGATAAATATAAAGCACCTAATCCTGTCATTGCACCATTTATTAGAAATATTACATGGTAATTATTTAACTTTTTATACTTTCCTTTATCCATAAGAATAATCTCCTAACTTACTGAATTACTCTATTCTTCATCTAGGGGTCGGATTAATTGTTTTTTAGCTCTAGACATACCTTTTCTTTTATAAAGGAAATAAATAGGGGCTCTAAATACACTATCAAATAAATCACTATAGGTTCTTGGAATAACAGGAGCCATAAGGGGTGTTCCTAAGGATGTTAAATTAGCTAAATGTGCCATTAACCAGGCTAAAATAAGTAATTGTCCATATAGCCCAAAGAATCCAGATACGATTATAAAAATATATCTGATAACCCGGGATGCATTACTCATTAAAAAGCTAGGTGGTAAAAAGGATAATAGAGCTGATAGAGATACTAATACTATTAAAATATTACTGGCTAATCCCGCATCTACAGCTGCAGTGCCAATAACAATACCACCTACAATACCGATAGTTTGTCCAATCTTGGTAGGCATCCTTGCTCCTGCCTCCCTTAAGACTTCTATAACAACCTCTATTATCAATACCTCTATTACAGGGGGGAAGGGTACTTTCATTCTAGATTCTATTAATAATTTTAATATTGGTGATGGCAGCATTTCGGGATGATATGTTAATAGAGATATATAAAGGGGGGTTAAGGTAATAGTTAAAAAAAACCCTCCAAAACGCAATAAACGCAATAATGTTATAGTTGGCCAGCGACCATAATAATCTTCAGTACTTGAAAACATTTCAAAAAAAGTTATTGGTGTAGTAATTGCTTCTGGGCTGTTGTTTAACATAATAACTATTCTTCCATCTAAAAGTGCTGATACTACATTATCTGGTCTTACCGTAAGTCCAAGTTGTGGTATGGGTGAGAAGGGCTTATCCTCCAGTATTTGTTTTAATGTGGAAATTCCCCAAATTCCTTGAATCTCAATATTATTTAATCTATATAAAACCCTATCTATGTTTTCCTTATTAGCTATATTTCCCATGTACAATACTGATACCTCATTTCTAGTCTCAGTACCTAGTATTAAGTTTTTTACCTTTAATTGTGAATTTGCTATGCGCTTTCTTATTAGTCCTATATTTTGATCTAAATTCTCTGTAAAGGCATCACTAGGACCTAATACCGTAGTTTCATTTTCAGGTGCTGTTATATTTCTAGTGGGTGTTTTCTTAGTATCTACTTTAATTATTTTATTGTCCCCTTGGAAAAATAAAACAGTATAGCCCCTTGTAATATCATAGATTAATTCTGGTAAACCATCAGGTTCAACTTTTTCTGCTAATTTCAACTTATTATCCTCATAGCCATTTGTCATGTTATCTAAAGGATTTAATATCGTCTCTTGAAACACTTCTAAATTAGTCATGGTTTTTAAAAATATAAGCGTAGCCTTTTCCTGACCCACCATAATATCCTTTATAATAATATCATCTATATCAACTAGTTCTTTCTTTAAAGCTTCTAATGTGATTATCCCTTTGCTTTCTGGAAATATAATATCCTTTTCTTCTTGTTTAATATTTTTCTCGGTTAATGATTTTCTAATTCTTTTCCATATGTTCATATATAACCCATCCTAAAATCCTAAATTAGTCGCTATCTATTAAGTATTTCCAAGTAGTTTAAATATATGAATAAAAAAAAAGACAGAGTTTATCTGTCTTTAAATACTTCTTATAAATTTATATATTTAATGGGGTTTATTGGGACTCCATTTTTTCTCACTTCAAAATGAAGATGGGGTCCTGTTGATCTACCTGTATTTCCTGACTTAGAAATTACCTGACCCTTATATACCCTTTGCCCCACCTTAACTTTTAGTGAGCTATTATGGGCGTATCTTGTTTCATATCCGTTTTCATGGTTGATAATTACTAACTTCCCATAAGCACCGTTAGTCCCTGAAAAGGTAACCCTTCCTCCATCAGCTGCTTTTACTGGAGTTCCTATAGGCATAGCTAAGTCTATACCATCATGCCTTCTACCCCAGCGGGATCCAAAACCAGAGGTGAATCTTCCCCTTGCAGGTGTAGCAAATTTGCCTGTAGCCATGGTTTTTGGTCTTTCCTTAGTTCCTCTTATGACAACCTTTGTTCTTGCTTCTTCTAATACCTCTTCTTTTAGGATGTTTTCTTTTTCTTGGATACCATTAACCCTTTCTATCTCCACATAGATCTTCTTTTTGCCCTCTACACCTTGAATTTTTACCTTAGACTCTCCTTCATACAATGTCTCCGATCCTTCATATTGTACTTCAAAGGGGATATTCTCTTGGTAGGTAGTAGTTTCAATAGTTCTAACATTTATTAAGGGTTCTGCCGCCATAACAATAAGCTCTTGACCTATCTTAATCTTATCTAAATCTTCATCTGGATTAACTTCTTCCATTTCCTCTAATGTAAGTTCATATTCTGTCATTATATCCCAGACGGTATCTCCATCCTTTACTTTATATGTTTTAACCTCATCCCTACCTAATAAAATATAGTCATATACTTCAACTTTCCTTTTTATTTGATTAATGGAAGTTGCTTTTTTCAATACCTTTATATCCTCCACAAAATCAACTTCCCTATATTCTTTATGCTCTTCATTGAATTTATACTTTTCCTTTAATTGGGTTAAAATATCCTTTGCTTCTTTTTCATTATTTAAATAAGCTATATCTTTTCCATTAACATTTATAGCATAGGCTTCAACTCTTATCTTAATTGCATCCTGAATTTTTGTCTTTAATTCCTCAAGTGTATTTATTTTCTTCCCATTAGGATTATTGGTTTTCTCTATTGAAATTTCCTGATTTATAATAACATCTTTTTTTAGGGTGTTTCCCATATCGGCTTTTATATCTTGAAGTACCTGTTCTACTTCTTCTTTATTTTCTATAATACATATTGTTTCTCCATCTACCATCACAGCATATGCTGACTTTGTAAATGCCATTCCTATTAAAGAGATAGCAGCCACAATTATAAGAACAATCATTATTTTTAATTTTTTATTATGTCTAAAATCAAATGCCTTTTCCAAATGTAAAAACTCCCTTCATAAAGAACTACTTTGTATTATAACAGATTTTTACTTCTGTTACAAAAAGTATTTAATTTTTACAATTTGGATATATTTAATTATTAATCTATGGTTTTTGTTGAATCCCCAACTAGTTTGTTTATGGTTTTTAATTCCTGGTCAGTGAAGTATCTCCATTTTCCAATAGGTATATTTTTTAATGTAATATTCATTATCCTTACCCTTTCAAGCTTTACAACATTATACCCTAGATATTTACACATTCTTCTTATCTGACGATTTAATCCTTGGGTTAAAATTATTTTAAAAACATATTTACTTTTTTTCTTAACAATGCATTTTCTAGTCACAGTATTTAAAATAGGAACCCCCTCTGCCATGTTCTTTATAAATTCTGGAGTGATAGGTTTATCTACTGTAACAATATATTCCTTATCATGATTATTACTTGCTCTAAGTATTTTATTTACTATATCTCCATCATTTGTTAGAAATATTAATCCTTGGGAATATTTATCTAACCTACCCACATGAAATATCCTTTTAGGGTAATTTATGTAGTTAATAATATTATCCTTTACCTTCCTATCAGTTGTGCAGGTAATTCCTACAGGCTTATTAAATGCTATATAGATAGGCTTTTCTTGTTCCTTTAAAGGCTGCCCATTAACTTTAATAAAGTCTTTAGTGGTTACCCTAGTACCCATTACTGCCTTTTCTCCATTGACTGATACCTTCCCCTGCTCTATTAATTTATCTGCATCTCTTCTAGAACATATTCCTGTTGAGCTGATATACTTATTTATTCTAATACCTTCCTTGTTATTCTCCATGTTTTTCTTCCTTTATCACTTTTTTAATTATATTTTACACTATGTCTGAATTTCATTCAAAGACACTTGAAATATACATACTTAGTTTTTCTTTAAAAATAGTTGACCTTAAATTGCTTTTTTGGTATTTTAAGAGTAATGTTAAAAAATTGCCAACTAGGGGGTTTTACATGCGAAATGTATACCATATAGACAAAGCACCACCTGAGGTAAATAAGATTTCAAAAAATACCAAATATATTATAATTTCACTTTATGCTTTATCTCTAATTATTTTTGGTTTATTTTTGGATTCTCCTCAAAATATTTTAATTGGTTTAAAGCAAATAATTATTGAACCTGATTTACTTATTACTGATTATATTGGTGTTGGAGGATTGGGCGCAGCTTTTGTTAATTCTGGTCTTATAACCCTTTTATTTATCCTTTTTTTATATAGATTAAAATTAGAATTATATGGAACAGCAATAGCTGCTTTATTTATTATTGCAGGTTTTTCATTTTTTGGTAAAAACCTCTTTAATGTATGGTTTATTATAATTGGGGTTTATTTATACTCAAGATTTCAAAGAGAAACCTTTTCTAGATATATATATATTGCGCTTTTTGGTACTGCATTGGCGCCTCTTACAACAGAATTATTATTTACTATAGCACAGCCCTTATATGTAAGAATACCCTTAGCAACATTGACAGGACTTGCAATGGGGTTTATCTTACCCCCACTATCAACCTTTTTACTTAGGGTTCATGAGGGTTTTAGTCTTTATAATGTTGGTTTTACTGCAGGTTTAATAGGAACTGTCTTTATGTCCATTTTTAAATCTCTGGGTATGTTACCAGAACAAAGAATGGTTTGGACAACAGGTAATAATTATATGCTTTTTATTTTTTTGTTTTCTATGTTTATCTCTATGATAATTATAGGTTATTTGTTAAATAATAAATCCTTTAGGGGTGTTAAGGATATTACTGAATATCCCGGTAGAATGGTTACTGATTTTGTACAAATTCAAGGTTTTTCTCCTACATTAATTAACATGGGTATCTGTGGTATTATTGCTATAGTATATATAGTATTAGTCAATGGTGATATTAATGGTCCTACTATAGCAGGTATATTTACTATCGTTGGATTTTCTGCTTTTGGTAAACATCCTAAAAATATTCTGCCTATATTTTTAGGAGTATACCTTGGATCCTTAGCTTCAATATGGAAAATTAATGATCCACGCATATTACTGGCAGCTTTATTCGGTACTACACTAGCACCTATTTCAGGAGAATTTGGTTGGAAATATGGAGCTCTGGCTGGCTTTTTACATTCATCCATCGTACTAAATATTGGTGTATTACATGGTGGTATAAATCTATATAATAATGGTTTTGCCGGTGGACTTGTAGCTGCCTTTTTAGTTCCTATAATTGAAGTTTTTAGAAAGGATGATAATTAGTGAAGCATAATAAAAAAAGAATCTGTAGAATAATGGATGAATTAATGACCTTTCTTTATTCTAAGGGTGCAACAGATATAACAGTAAATATTAAAGAGGATGAAAAAAAATATATTATTTATATAAAGAGTGATTTTAAAGAATTTAATGATAATGAAGTTGAGAGATTAATTAAACGTTTAAATATACCAAGGCAAATAGAGATGGAGGAATATTATTGGGAATTGACAGGTGAAAGTGATGTTGACACCGAGCTTACATTAGTAGGAATGATGACAGATAATGGTGAGGTCAACTTTCTAGATGATAACAACATAGAAATCACTTTATATCGATATAAATAAGTTCAAATAAAAAAGTAGCCATGCTACTTTTTTTATTTGAATATTTTACATAATTTTGGGTAAAAGGGTTATAGCTATTGTTATAGCTCGCTACTTTGTTGTTTTTATTATATATGAGGAGGAGATATTTATGAGTTTTAAGGTAAATGATAATGTTACTTGGGTAGGTAAAACTGATTGGGAATTAAGGAGCTTCCATGGAGATGAATATTCTACATATAAGGGTTCTACTTATAATTCCTATCTTGTTAGGGATGAAAAAACTGTATTAATCGACACTGTATGGCAACCCTATGCGAAGGAATATGTTGATAATCTTAAAAAGGAAATTGATTTAAAGGAAATTGATTATATAATTATAAATCATGCAGAAATAGATCATAGTGGAGCTCTTCCAGAGCTTATGAAGGAAATCCCAGATACTCCTATTTATTGTTCAAAGAACGGTATTAACATTATTAAGGGACATTATCATCAGGAATGGAATTTTAAAACAGTTAAAACCGGAGACACGCTAAGTTTAGGAAAAAAAGAGATTATATTTATTGAAGCTAGAATGCTCCATTGGCCTGACAGTATGTTCTCTTATTTAACAGAAGATAGTATTTTATTTAGTAACGATGCCTTTGGACAACATTATGCCTCTGAATTTATGTATAATGATCTAGTTGATCAAGCTGAACTGTATCAACAGGCTATTAAATACTATGCAAATATACTTACCCCCTTTAGTAAGCTAGTGGAAAATAAAATCAACGAAGTAATAGGTCTTAATGTCCCTGTAAATATGATTTGTACAAGTCATGGCGTTATTTGGAGAGAAGACCCGCTGCAGATTGTAAATAAATACATGGAATGGTCTAAGGATTATCAAGAAAATCGATTAACTATAATTTATGATACCATGTGGAATGGTACTAGAAGAATGGCAGAGGCAATAACTAAAGGAATTAAGGATGTAAATAAAGATGTGGAGGTCATTTTACACAATACAGCTAAAACAGATAAAAACGAAGTAATTACAGATGTGTTTAGATCCAAGGCTATACTAGTAGGTTCTCCTACCATTAATGGTGGATATCTCCATTCAATTGCTGGAATTCTTGAAACAATAAGAGGATTAAAATTTAAAAAGAAAAAAGCTGCTGCCTTTGGAACCTACGGATGGAGCGGAGAACAGGTTAAGATGATAACTGAAGATTTAGATAAGGCAGGCTTTGAAATAATGAATGATGGCATCAGAATTCTATGGAATCCTACTGATGATGCATTAAAAGAATGTTATGAATATGGTAAGAATATTGGAAATGCTATAAGATAAACTAAAAATATATTCAATTATTGATGACAAAAACACTTGGTATCCAAGTGTTTTTGTAAATTTACCAAATTTACAAACTTAAAACTTAATTAATTTTATTTCCTAATCCAGGAAAATACATATTCCACATGTTCCGGCAAGAGTACTTCTGGTTGAGATGTTGTATCAAAATATCCTTCCATTCCTTTTTCTTTCACCGAAAAATCAAAGTGAGCTGCTGCGATTCCCATATCAATTCTTTGTATATCATAGGAAAATTTTTCGCTATATTTGGGCTCTTTATACTCATAAAAATGACATCCCTCACTATCCACCACAATCCTCCAGGGTTGCTTATTGGATGCTGATGGCCCTAAACGAACCATTTCCAAGGGAAACACCAAATCCCCTGCCTCTTCTTTTGTAAGAGGTGCCTGAAAATCATTGTGATAAAATAATTCTTCCCAGTTTTTTCGTTGATCGGCTTTTATCATTTTTCGCATGGCGACTTCTACAGTATGTTTCTTCGCAGCTGGATATCCATAGGGTGTGATAATAGGAAATAGTTCATCTTCCCCGATCTTCATAATCTTTGAAAACTCTTTCCTATTAAATGTGCCACCTAACCAACAAGTTCCGATACCCAAATGGGCTAGAAAAATAACCACTGCCTCAAATTCATATCCTAATGCTTCTAATGCCATGGGTCCCTTCTTAATACTGCTTCCAATATATTGCTTTGCTCCTTTAATAACACCATAGGTACCGAGGTTTTTTTGGTTTTTGATATCCTTATTATCTAGGTGATGAAAATGGACTTTTCTCCCAAAAGGATTATCCAAAGATTGTATAAAAGTATGAATCAAATTCTTTGTTTCATCTTCAATCTCTCCTCCAGTATAATTTCTAACACTGTATCGTTTTCTTACTGCTTCTTCTATTGAAAAATCAATATTCACTAAAATTACTCCCTTCCATTATATGATTATGTTAAAGCTTCTCGTCGATATTTATTAATAACCACATTTATTTCTCCGCCGATAATAATTATAATAGAACTAATATATAACCACAAAAGAACCACAACAATGCTCCCTATACTCCCATATATATTGCTATAATTTGAAAAATTATTGACATAAAAGGAGAATCCTAAGGAAGCACTCAGCCAAAGAATAACCGTAAAGACTGCTCCCCAAATGACTTCTGAAAAAGCAAGTTTTTTATTGGGTGCATATTTATAAAACACCGTAAAAAATAATATCATGACAATAATAGGAATTGGAAATCTTAAGATACTCCAAATCTTAATGAAATAAGTAGAAAGTCCTAAAAAATCAAAAATATAGGTTCCTATAATTTCTCCAAATACAATAAAAAAAAATGTAAAAAGTATAACAACTGGAACTCCTATTGTGGTCAGAAATGCAATCAGTTTAACCTTTATAAATTTTCTGGTTTCTTCCACATTATAAGCAATGTTAACCCCTTTAATAAGGGCATTTGCGCCTTTTAAACTACTCCAAAGAGTAGTGATCATCCCTATTGATAATAATGTCCCGCTTCCCTTTGTAAAGACTTCTTCAATGGTTTCAAAAATAACATTATGGGCTTGCTGAGGCAATAAATTTTCTATGGTTTCAATGATCTGCTGATAATCTAAAGGGGTATATTGAAGTATACTTAGCATTTACCTTATTATATACCCTTTTTAAAGTTTATTTCCCTTTATTTAAA
>CAZHJK010000036.1:11064-20675 GCA_964533275.1 uncultured Eubacteriaceae bacterium
CTTAGCATTTACCTTATTATATACCCTTTTTAAAGTTTATTTCCCTTTATTTAAATATTTATCCTTTCCTTACATCTAATAATTCTTCTATTTTACCATTATGCAAAACTGAAGATGATGAGAAGGTTTATTTTTTTTGGTTGACATTATTTAACACTTTACATATACTATAATTATCATATGAATATATGCTCATATATTTGTTTTAAGGAGGAGTTATATGAATAAAGACATAGAAACCTGTAATTGCATCATGATACATGATGATACCGTAAATAAAGTAAAAACAAATTTTCTTAAGGAAGAATGCTTATATGATTTAGCTGAATTCTTTAAAATCTTTGGAGACTCTACCCGTATTAAGATTATATTTGCCCTTTATAAATCCGAAATGTGTGTTTGCGATTTAGCAGAGGTGGTGGGAATTAGTCAATCGGGAATATCTCATCAATTAAGAACACTTAAACAAATGGATATTGTTAAATATAGACGAGATGGTAAGGCTGTCTATTATTCCCTAGACGATCATCATATATATGATATATTAACAGCAGGATTTGCTCATATTTGTCATAAGTAGAGGAGAATTATCATGAATATAAAGAAATTATTTTTGCAAGATTTAAATTGTGCTGATTGTGCTTATAAAATTGAGAAAGATATTAATAATATAAATAATGTAAAAAGTGCAAACCTAAACTTTTCAAATTCTACTATTACAGTAGATATTAAAACTAAGGAAGATTGGGAGTATGTTTATAAAAATATAAAGGAAATTGTAAATAAATATGAGCCTGATGTAAAGATAATAGAAAATATAGAGGATATTCATTCCTTACATCACCACAATTTTATAGAAAAAGGTTATTCTAAGGAGCGTGTTTTTATTTTATTTGGAATAATTATTTTTTCAATTTCTCTTATCTTTACCTTTAATTTTCCTGTTAATTTAATACTATTTATTGTTGGTTATTTATTAATAGGTGGAAAGATACTCTTAAGGGCAATTAAAAATATTTTTAGAGGGCAAATCTTTGATGAAAACTTTCTAATGTCCATCGCTACCTTAGGTGCCTTTGCCATTGGGGAATACCCTGAAGCTGTAGCTGTTATGCTATTTTATCAAATAGGAGAATTTTTTCAAGATATGGCTGTGGATAAATCTAGAAAATCAATACATGATTTAATGGATATTAGACCAGATTACGCTAATCTTAAGATAAATGAGAAAATTACAAGGATACAACCTCAAAATGTAAATATTGGCGATATTATTATTATTAAACCTGGGGAAAAGGTTCCTTTAGATGGTAAGGTCTTAGATGGTGAATCAATGATGGATACCTCTGCCTTAACTGGTGAATCTAAACCTCTAAAAGTAAGAACAGGGGATGAAGTCTTAAGTGGCTTTATTAATAATAATGGTTTAATTACACTAGAGGTCACAAAAAGCTTTGGCGAATCCACTGTATCTAAAATTCTAGATCTAGTAGAAAATGCCAGCAGCAATAAAGCATCAACTGAGCAATTTATAACTAAATTTTCTAGGTATTATACTCCTATTGTTGTTTATGCTGCTATGGCACTAGCAATAATTCCTCCCATTGTTATAGGAACAGGATTTTCTCAATGGATATACAGAGCTCTAATATTTTTAGTTATCTCTTGTCCCTGTGCATTAGTCATTTCTATTCCATTGGGATTCTTTGGTGGCATTGGAGCCGCATCTAAAAATGGTATATTAGTAAAGGGTGGAAATTATTTAGAAGCATTAAACAATATTGATATGATAGTTTTTGATAAAACTGGTACTTTAACAAGGGGTACATTTGAGGTAGTGCTAATTAAACCTTATGGGGAATTTACAAAGGAACAGCTTTTAGACTATGCCGCCTATGGGGAATTTTATTCTAATCACCCTATCGCTACATCTATTCTTAAGAAGTATGATGGTTCTATAAACAAAGAGGATATATTAGAATATAATGAGCTTCCCGGCTATGGAATAAAGGCTATAGTAAGGGGTAAGGAAATTCTTTTGGGTAACAATAAACTCATGAACAAGGAAAACATTAAATATTCCCCTTCTTTGGAGATAGGCACAATTGTACATGTGGCTGTTGAAAAACAATATTTAGGCTACCTAGTAATTTCAGATGAAATAAAAGCTGATACAAAGGATACTATAAAATCCCTTAAGTCATTAGGTATAAGAAAAAGTATCATGTTAACTGGAGATAATAAAATGATAGGGGAGAGTATTGCTAAAGAGATTAATTTAGATGAATTTTATGCACAACTGCTTCCCCAGGAAAAAGTTGAGAAGCTAGAAGCATTAGAGCTGGAAAAGCTAAAGGGTAAAAAGTTAGCCTTCGTAGGGGATGGGATTAATGATGCTCCGGTTTTAGCAAGGGCAGATATTGGGATAGCTATGGGGGGTTTGGGATCTGATGCTGCTATTGAGGCAGCAGATGTAGTCCTTATGACCGATGAACCCTCTAAAATAATAAAGGCTATAAATATAGCCAAATTTACTCGCAGTATAGTGATACAAAATATAATATTTGCATTGACTATAAAAATAATAGTACTTCTTCTAGGTGCCCTTGGAATTGCCACTATGTGGTCTGCTGTATTTGCCGATGTGGGTGTATCCTTGATTGCTGTTTTAAATACCCTGAGAGTTTTAAATAGTAATGGTGTTTAACCCTTTCTTTTTAAGGGAAAGTGGGGTATACTATAATTAGTTTATACCAGGTACTAATATCTAATACTATGGAGGTTTTTTATGAATTTACCAGAATTAAAAATTGGAAATCTTGTCGCTAAGATACCTATCGTACAAGGTGGAATGGGAGTTGGCATTTCTCTTTCCTCTCTAGCAGGAGCTGTTGCTGCCCAAGGAGGTATAGGAGTAATATCAGGAGTTGAAATTGGCTTTAATGAACCTGATTATGCAAAAAATAAAAAACAAGCAAATATAAGGGCACTAAAAAAGCATATACAAAAAGCAAAGGAAATGTGTATGGAGGGTATCATTGGTGTTAACCTTATGACTGCTTTAAATAATTTTGATGAAATGGTACTTGAATCTGTTAAGGCAAAGGCAGATATTATATTTTCAGGAGCGGGTCTCCCCTTAAATCTTCCTAGTCTAACTAAGGACAGTAATACTAAAATTGCACCTATTGTTTCCTCAGGGCGAACAGCTTCTGTTATTTGTAAAAGCTGGGATAAACGCCACCAGGTTATACCCGATGCTATCGTAGTGGAAGGACCTAAGGCAGGAGGACATCTAGGTTTTGCTGAAGAAGATTTAGATAAACCGGAAAATAGCCTACACAACTTATTAAAGGATGTGCTAAATGCTATTAAACCCTATGAAGAAAAATATAATAAAAAAATCCCTGTAATAGCAGGGGGTGGAGTATTTGATGGTAAGGATATAGTGGATTTAATTCAAGCCGGTGCTGCAGGAGTACAAATGGGAACTCGATTTGTACCTACCTATGAATGTGATGCATCAGAGGAATTTAAAAACGCCTATATTAATGCCGGTAAGGATGATTTAAAAATTATTCAAAGTCCTGTAGGAATGATTGGAAGAGCTATCGGAAATAGCTTTATAGATACTGTAAAAGCGGGTGCAGGAAAACCCATCCGTTGTATTACTAATTGTCTAAAACCATGTAACCCAGCTAAAGCACCCTATTGTATTGCACAAGCATTAATAAATGCACAAAAAGGGGAAATGGAATCAGGATTTGCCTTTGCAGGAACTAATGCCTATAGGGTTAATAAAATTCAATCCGTAAAGGAAGTAATACAAGAACTATTAGAAGAAGCAAAAAAATATTAATATCACTGGGACGGTTTTTTCGATATATTTTATCTAACCGTCCCTTTGATATTTTTTATTTGAGAATAGCGTAGACGCAGTCCTCTATATGTTTCATTCCTAAGGAATCTGCTCTTTCTAATACATTTTCATTCCAGGTTCCTGGTTGGAACCATAGATTTTTTATTCCTATTTCCTTTGCCTCTTCTACTGCTTTTATAGTAATTGGAGGTGGTACTACAAAATCTACAACCTCAGGCTTTACTGGTAATTCAGTAAGGGAATGATAGCATTTTGCTCCATATATTTCATCATATTTTGGATTAATAGCATATGCATCATAATTATTATCCAATAATGTTTTCCATATTTTATAGCCAAACTTTTCTTTATTTGGTGTTACTCCAATTACAGCCCATATCTTTTTCCCCAACATAACTTCTCTATTATTAGACATTACATATCTCCTTCCTATAATTACTTAATATTATATTACCCAAAGTTATATTTAAATAACAATTTTTAACCTGGACTTCCTCCAAAAAGTGTATACCGTATAAGCGTGAATCAAAAAAGCAGATCAAATTTGATCTGCCATTTTGCTTATTAAATTATTCTGCAAGATCTTCTATGGAGTCAATATCCATATAAGCTGGAACAACTAATCCGATTTTTGCTTCTTCTAGGTTAGGACCTAAATCAACAAACTCACCTTCGAATTTCTCATAGTGATCGCCATGGGTACCTGGTAACCAAGCTGCAACAATTGCATCAGTATTGGCAGAAGCAACTGCTTCCCACATTGGTCCATTTTCAACTTGTTTAAGATCTACTTCATATCCCATGTCTCCTAATACTGTTCCAATTACATTAGTAGAAGCAATCTCAGTATCCCATGCAACATAAGCTAGACTTATTGCTTCTCCGTCTACTTTCTCTACTCCATCTGTCCATTCACTTACTTTGTCTTGGTTGTCATCTACCCATTGTCTTGCAACATCTTCTGGATCTCCACCCTCATTAATTTCACTCATAACAGCTTCCATATCAGCGTGTTCCCAATAGAAGTTGTCTAAGATTTGATTGGCTTCTGGCATATCTTCTTCTAGTCCTAGACGAGTAATAGTATTAATAGTTTCAGCTTCACCAAAAGAACCCTTTGGATCATCTAAATATTTTAATTCATATTTTGCAAATTTCCAGTGTGGACTCCATCCTGTAACAACAATTGGCTCTTCTTTTTCAATTGCATCACCTAATGCTTGAGTCATTGCTGCACCCGAACTTGTTTGTACAGTAAAGTCCAACTCATAGTCCTCTACTGCTTGTTCTGCAGCTGCTACAACACCAGCACCAGCATCTATACCCGTAATAGTATAATCTAAAGATTCTCCAACAGATTCTCCACTTGCTTCTCCACCTTCAGTACCTTCGTCACCATTATCTCCAGCACAGCCTACAGTTAATAATGCTAAAATAGCAAGTGTAACTATGCCGATTTTCTTCCAATTTTTCTTGAACATAAATCTTATTCCTCCTTTATTACTTGTGGAAATTAACTTTAGTATTTTCAAACATGCTATTAAACCTAATTAATTACACCTAGAATTTTATTTTACTTTTCATGTTTGAATTATGTAACTTCCATTTATCTTAATAATATTGCTTAAAAGTTTTAAGCAATTTATTATACAAAATTGATTATTTATACTTTCTTTTTATTTAATACTTGTATTAATCTATCTAAAATTATTGCAAGTATAACAATTGCCAAACCAGAAGCAAAACCTTTTCCAGCTTGATTTCTTCCAATCGCTCTATATACTTCGGTACCAAGACCTTCTGCACCGATCATAGATGCTATAACAACCATAGATAATGCTAACATAATTGTTTGGTTAACACCTTGCATTATTGTATTTTTTGCAAGGGGTAATTGTACTTTAAATAGTTTTTGTTTCCCTGTGGATCCAAATGCCTCGGCTGCTTCTATTAGCTCAGTTGATACTTCACGAATACCTAAGTTAGTCAAACGAATAACAGGGGGCATTGCGAATATAACCGATGCAATAATACCTGGTACCATTCCTATTCCAAAGAAAGAAACTGCAGGAATTAAGTATACAAAAGCAGGCATTGTCTGCATAAAATCCAATAATGGTTTTACAATTGCTTCTACAGTTTTATTTTTAGCCATCCAAATTCCTAGTGGAATACCTATAACAACTGCTATTAAACTGGCTACTAATATTAATGCCAATGTAAGCATTGTTCCTTCCCAAAAATCAAGATTCCATATTAAGAGAAGACCTACTAATACAAATACAGGCAGTCCCCATATTTTCTTTGTAATGTATATGGTTAATCCCACTAGTACAGCAATAAAAACTAATGGTGGAAATATCATTAAAATACTACTAATTGCATTAACAAGCATATCTAAAAAGCCTTCAATAGGATCAAATACCCATTGGGCATTAGATCTTAACCATGATACTAAAGCATCTATCCATTCAACTAATGGTAATTCTGGTATATTATTCATCAGGATTCACCCCATTTCCGGCAAGAGCTGCCAGTACTGCACCTCTGACAATAATTCCCTTTAATATCTTATCTTCAACAACTGCAACTGGTATTGGAGTATTATGAATAATTTCAAATAAGTCATTTAATGAAAAATCAGGGGAAACCATAGGAACATCAGTCTCTAGTACCTCATGAATATCTTTAATTCCATTCTTAACAGCATTTGAAGCTACTTCTGCTGTTACAATTCCCTGCAACTCTTTGTTTTTATTCGTCACATATACACTTGATATTCCTGCTTTCTTCATCCTTTGAAGAGCAACCCTAGGACCATGTTTATCTACATCTATGGTTTCTGGGCGCTTCATAACATGTTGTGCAGAAAACACCTTTGATCTATCCACATCTTCTACAAACTTTCTAACATATTCATCAGCAGGATTTGTCATTATTTCTTCTGGAGTTCCAATCTGTACTATAATTCCATCCTTCATCAATGCAATTCTATCACCTATTTTAAGGGCTTCATCTAAGTCATGGGTAATGAAAATAATTGTTTTTTGCATGGCTGCCTGTAGTTCAACTAATTCATCCTGCATTTCTTTACGAATTAGTGGATCCAGTGCTGAAAATGCTTCATCCATTAATAATACATCTGGGTCATTTGCTAAGGCCCTAGCAAGTCCCACTCTTTGCTGCATTCCCCCAGAAAGTTGTCGAGGATATTGTTCCTCATATCCCTCTAATCCAACACTCTTCAATGATGCAAGTGACTTTTCTCGGATTTCTTTCTTATCTATTCCTTGTACTTCTAATCCGTATCCTGCATTTTCCAAAATAGTGCGATGAGGAAATAGTCCGAAGTTTTGAAAAACCATGCTTAACTTCTTTCTTCTGGTTTCTATCAACTTTTGTTTATCCATCTTTGCTAAATCTTCACCATCTATTAAGACACTACCTGCACTAGGCTCAATTAAACGATTGATTAATCTAACAAGAGTAGACTTTCCACTTCCGGATAAACCCATAATAACAAAGGTCTCTCCAGAATACACTTCAAATGACGCTTGGTTTACACCTATAGTCATTCCTGTTTCTTTTAAAATATCACTTTTTGACTTTCCTTCTTCCAATAATTTAATCCCTAGTTTTGGATTTTTACCAAAGACCTTAGTCAAACCTTTAACTTCAATTTTTAGCATTTATTTCACCTCATTCATAGCTAAATCATATATTGTATCTTGTTATTATGTATACAATTTTTATCGGACAGTTATATATTCTATAAAATTTATCAAGAAAGTTCAAATGCTATAACCGACAATTTTATACATTGTAAAGGTTGTAACTTCAGTTTTCCATTCAACTGATTGGTTATTCCTAAAAATGCTCTGCATTTCTGCCTTACAGAACTAAATTTAGCAATTTCTAACTTTCAGTATTCCCATAAATCAGATAGTATTATTCATTTATCACTTTAGCTGAAAAGTAAAGTAAGGTGGTAGTACCGCAGCTAATATGCATAAAAAAAGCAGCAAAGCTGCTTTTACTAGAGCGTGTTTTAATATACACAAATATAAAAATTTTCTATGGAACTAATAAGATTATTATAATCCTTAATGAATGTAGCTGTATATTATTTTTTATTTTTTGAACTTCCTAATTTATTCTCTGTACCCTTAATTAATCGTTGAATATTCGTTCGATGTTGAAAAATAGCCAAAAGTCCTACTATTAATCCAAATATCACTGTTTCCGTAGGACGACTTAAAAATAATAAAGCAATGGGAAGGGAAGCCATTCCCACTACAGAGCCTAATGATACATATTTACTTTTAATAATTAATATAATACCTAAGGAAATTGCAATAATAGCTGCTATTGGGTCCACTACAAAAAATACCCCCATCGATGTCGCTACTCCTTTTCCACCTTTAAATTTCAAAAGTATTGGGAAGTTATGACCTATAATAACGGCTATACCACATACTAATGCTAATTGCATATTGCCAAATTTAATAGCCAACATAACTACTATAGCACCCTTTAGTGCATCCCCTAAAAAGGTAATCAATGCTGCCTTTGGTCCCAATACTCTCAGTACATTGGTTGCTCCGGCATTGCCACTTCCATGTTTTCGAATATCTATCTTTCCTATCTTTTTGCTTATAACATAGGATGTTGCAAAATTGCCCACAAGGTATGCTATTATCACCCAAAAGAAATACTCTTGCATTTTTTCCTCCCTAAAATTAATAATTGTTAATTATGGTAATTCAAGTTTACCATATTATTATTCATACCTGCAATAGAAAAGAATTATTAATTTCCCAAACAATGCAGACCATTTAATTAAGCCTATTAATCTCCCGATACGCCAATTATAGATATTTTAATTATTCCAAAAAACTAAGTAAGAAACTGTGATTTCTGTATTGAGTTTGTATAATCTTAAGCTTATCTTAATTTTTCTTTTAAGTAAAACTATGTTAAAATTTTATTAGTAACTAAAAGAAAATGGAGGGAAAAAATTGTATCGTAAAATCTCTTATCTGCTTTTTTTAATTGCCCTTTTAATTTTATTATCCATGGATTCTCATAATACTATTACCGATGAAGCTATAATTATTGCTCAATCTGACATATATCCATACAGCGCAGAGGAACTTTCCCAATATAATGGTAAAAATAATCAACCTTCTTATGTGGCTTTAGATGATATTATTTACGATGTAAGTAATTTAGAAGAATGGAATGATATGCAAGAGGACAACTCCTTAGCTGGTAAAGATGTAAGCGAAATAATTAAGGATAGTTCTATCAAGGAATTAATAATTGAAGAAGCTCCAGAAGTAGGAATTTTACAAGAATAAAATTATTTATAGAATCAAAAAAACTAGTCATGCTAGTTAAAGTATGGTGCCGGGGACCGGAATCGAACCGGTACGATCTTTGAAAATCGCAGGATTTTAAGTCCTGTGCGTCTGCCAGTTCCGCCACCCCGGCGGATATTTATTTTTTTTGAAAATGGAGGCGCCACCCAGATTTGAACTGGGGAATAAAGGTTTTGCAGACCTCTGCCTTACCACTTGGCTATGGCGCCTTGGAGCGGAAGACGAGATTTGAACTCGCGACCCTCGCCTTGGCAAGGCGATGCTCTACCACTGAGCCACTTCCGCTTAATTTATGATGGTGCCCAGAGGCGGAATCGAACCACCGACACGAGGATTTTCAGTCCTCTGCT
>CAZHJK010000037.1:0-19594 GCA_964533275.1 uncultured Eubacteriaceae bacterium
AAAAAATAAGCGCCATAAATATATTATGAGCGCTTTAGGATATTTTATTTATCTTCTTCTATATATTTTTTTTTAATTTATTCATTCTATCCTTTATAGTCTTTTCATATCCATTATCCGTAGGATTGTAATATATTGATCCTTGTAGTTCATCAGGAAGATATTGTTGATTCACATATCCTTCTTTATAATCATGTGGATATTTATAGCCCTTTCCATGTCCAAATTGTTCTGCTCCTTTATAATGAGCATCTCTTAGGTGAATTGGTATTGACCCTGTTCTTTTATTCTCAACATCCTTTAGGGCGCTAGCAATTGCTATATAGGACGCATTACTCTTAGGTGCTGTTGCTAAATATGTCACAGCCTGAGCAAGTATAATCCTGGCTTCTGGAAATCCTACAAATTCAACTGCCCTAGCTGTAGATACTGCGATATTTAAAGCTTGTGGATCAGCATTCCCAATATCCTCAGAAGCTAATATTATAATCCTTCTAGCAATAAATTTAGGATCCTCACCTGCGTATATCATCTTAGCCAACCAATATAGTGCTGAATCAGCATCAGAACCCCGTATGCTTTTTATAAATGCTGAAACAGTATCATAATGGTTATCACCATTTTTACCATATACCAAAGCTCTTTTTTGTATACATTCTTGAGCAACATCTAAATCGATATTAATTATATTGCCATCCGTAGTAGGAGTAGTAGTTAGTGCTGCTAATTCTAGTGCATTTAATGCAGTTCTAGCGTCTCCATTTGCTGTACCTGCTAAATGCTTTAAGGCACTATTAGTTATTTGAATATTATAATTTCCTAAACCATTTATTTTATCCTTTAGGGCATATTTTAATATATTTTCAATATCAATTTGTTCTAAAGCCTTTAATGAAAAAATTCTAGAACGGGAAACTAAGGGGGGATTCACTTCAAAATATGGATTTTCAGTTGTAGCTCCAATAAGTATAACTATTCCATTTTCTACAGAAGGCAATAATGCATCCTGCTGGCTTTTATTAAATCTATGAATCTCATCTATGAATAGGATTGTTTTCTTATTATACATGCCCAATCTATCTTCTGCTTCTTTAATCACTCTCCGTATATCAGCTACTCCTGAAGTTACTGCATTTAATTGTTCAAAATATGACTTTGTACTATTAGCAATAATCTTTGCAAGAGTTGTTTTTCCAGTCCCTGGAGGTCCATAAAAAATAATAGAGGATAATTGATCAGCTTTTATTGCTCTATACAACAACTTGTCTTTTCCTATAATATGATCCTGACCAATAAATTCTTCAATACTTCTTGGTCTCATACGGGTAGCAAGAGGTGCTTTTTTATTTAATTGATTATCTTTATTAATTTTAAAAAAATTCATATTTTCCATTTAAATCATCCTTATTTTATTGCTATTTTTTTAATAGCACTTAATACCACTTCTATGTCTTCCTTTTTAAAGAATGCGTGGGTTACAAAACGAACCTCTCCATTTTTCGAACCATTAATTAGGATATTATTTTCCTTTAAAGCTTCTGCTAATTGGTTACCATTCAATCCCATACCAGTAACATCCAACATAATTATATTAGTTTGAATATCATCAGCATTAATTTTTACACCTGGAATCATTGCTAGACCTTGGGCTAGAATTTTTGCATTATCATGGTCCTCTTGCAATCGCAATGTCATTTCATCTAAGGCAATTATGCCTGCAGCAGCTAAAATTCCAACCTGTCTCATCCCACCGCCTAAAAGCTTTCTATTCTTCCTAGCTTTTTCAATAAATTCCTTACTTCCAACCAGAATAGAACCAATAGGTGCACATAACCCTTTAGAAAGACATATATTTATACTATCTGCATATTGAGATAGTTCCTTTACATCTATATTTAGATAGGTGGAAGCATTGAAAATTCTTGCTCCATCTAAATGAATAGGTATACCATATTTTTCCCCCACTTCATAAATTGCCTGCATCTTTTTCAAAGATATTACTATTCCTCCTGCTTTATTATGGGTATTTTCCATACATATCAGACTTGTTCTAGGATAATGAATATTATAATCTCTTATTGCATTTTCAACTTCTTCAGCATTAAGTGCCCCAGATTCTCCCTTTAGCGATCTAGCTTGTACCCCTGCTAAAACTGCTATTCCACCAACTTCATTTGTGAATATATGAGAATCTTCCTCTAGTATAATTTCATCTCCTCTTTGGGTATGTGTCAATACTGCAACTTGATTGCCCATTGTTCCACTGGGTACAAATAGGGCAGCTTCTTTGCCTAACTTTTTAGCAGCTTTATATTCTAATTCTAACATTGTAGGATCATCTCTATACACATCATCTCCTACTTCGGCTTTATACATGGCTTCTCTCATTTTTTCCGTTGGCTTCGTTACCGTATCACTTCTTAAATCTATAAATTTCATAATAAAACCTCCAAATTTAATTCTATTATTCTTCTAACTAATTTATATTCTTCATTTATACTATGTTTTCCTCTTAATCTACTCTTAAACTTTTTACTATTTATAAGAAAACAAATTTGTTAAAGTAAGAAAGTATGGTCCCTTGTGAGCAATATGAACTTTTATGCTTCATAAAAGAGAACGAACAGCCAAATATTGACTGTTCTATGTATTCTTAATATTAATATAAGGGATATTTCTCGCATAAATTTGCTACTTTTTCTTTTGCTAGTTCAAGCTTATTTTCCCCTTGGGTTAGAGTAATTTTGATAATTTCAGCAATTACTTCCATATCCGCTTCCTTCATTCCCCTACTTGTAACAGCTGGTGTTCCTACTCTTATCCCACTGGTTACAAAGGGACTTTCTGTTTCAAAGGGTATTGTATTTTTATTTACAGTAACCCCTACTTCATCTAAAAGTTTTTCGGCTTTTTTACCTGTAATATTATGTCTAGTTAAGTCCACTAATATTAAATGATTATCTGTTCCGCCTGAGACTAAACGAAATCCTTTATTTAGTAATGATTTAGCTAATGCTTTTGAATTTAATACTATTTGATTTTGGTATTCTTTAAATTCTGGTGTTAGCGCTTCCTTAAAGCTAACTGCCTTAGATGCAATAATATGCATTAACGGACCTCCTTGGGTACCAGGAAATATAGCTTTATCAATTGCTTTAGCAAATTCTTCCTTACAAAGAATAATTCCTCCCCTTGGTCCTCGAAGGGTCTTGTGGGTAGTAGAGGTTACAAAGTCTGCATAGGGTACTGGATTTGGATGAAGCCCTGCAGCTACTAATCCGGCTATATGAGCCATATCAACCATAAAGTAAGCATTTATTTTCTTTGCTATCTCCCCAATTCTTTCAAAATCGATTATTCTAGAATAAGCACTTGCTCCTGCCACTATTAATTTGGGGTGCTCTTTTATAGCTATTCTTTCTAACTCATCATAATCAATTAATTCAGTTTCCTTATTAACGCCGTAGCTCACAAAATTAAAAAATGTACCAGATATATTAACTGGACTGCCATGGGTTAGATGCCCTCCATGGGGTAAACTCATTCCTAACACCTTATCCCCTGGCTTTAAAACAGAGAAATATACAGCCATGTTTGCCTGTGCTCCAGAATGGGGTTGAACATTGGCATGTTCTGCACCAAATAACTCTTTTAATCTTTCTCTAGCTAAATTCTCTACAATATCAACAAATTCACAACCACCATAATATCTTTTACCAGGGTAGCCTTCTGCATATTTATTTGTAAGCGGACTACCCATTGCCTCCATAACTGCAGTAGAAACAAAATTTTCAGATGCAATAAGCTCTATATTATTTCTCTGACGGCTTAATTCTAGTTTCATTGCATTAGCTACTTGAGGATCAATTTCCTCTACCCTCTTAAAATCCATATTAATCCCTCCTATTTTATTACCATTAATCTTTGGATATTGATATTATATCTAATTATATATAAATAGTACAATAATGTTTTATATGGATAGACATTTTTTTATCTTTTTCGATATTAATATTATAAAAAGAATTTGTTGAAAATTAGTTATTACCGAGGAAATTACAATTATAAAGTAAAGATTTTTTCGGATACATCCTTTTCCCATTCATCGCCTTTTACATAATAAATTTCATCTGATATAAGTTGAATATCTTTATATTCTTTTTTTGTATAATTGATTAATATAAGATACATTTTAAATTTATATACTTTTTTGTAATTTAAAAAATCTGTTTTAAAATTTTCATCAATATAACTTTCCCCATCAGTCATAAAAATTATATCTGCATCTTTATATCCTAAATTAATTATGAATTCAAGTGATTTAATAAGTGGTTTATTAAAATCCGTACCTTTACCTATATACCCTTCTATAATATCAAGTTTTTTTTCCAAATTCTCCGTATATGGTTCTAGTTCAATAATAAATAATTTATCTTCAACTGAGCTAAATTGTATAGTAAGCATTTTTCTTTTTTGTTTCCTTGCTATTTCCATAAAAGCAAATAAATGGGCTTTGGCTTCTTCTATCCTTTCTCCCTCCATACTTGCTGAACCATCGTAGCATACAATAATAGGTCCCTTTCTTTTTTTTTCTATTCTTGCACCTTCCCAAGTAGAGAGCCTAGCATTTAAATATCTATTATAGAAATCCAATTCAAATGCTTCTATACCTATTCCTAAATTAATATATTCATCTTCTGTAATACTATTTAAATCATCCGATATAGTATTTCTAGACTGAATTCCTTGATATAATTTTTTTCTTTTTCTTTGCCCTCTTCTAGCTAGAGTTCTTTTTTCCCCAATCTTGTTTAAGATTTTTTCTAATTCAGGTTTTCTAAGAGTCTTCGACAAATCTAAAATAAGATCAAAGGATAATTTCTTCATTTCTTCAGTTTTAGATCCAAAGCATTGTGCCTTTTCCTCTAGCTCCTCAATTATAAAAATTGCTTTATTAGTAATTTCATTTATATTTTCCTGATCTAGTATTTTTTCATAATCATCTAATAGTATATTATCATCCTTTTCTAGCTGCTTTAATTTTTCTTCATATTCTTGTATCTTTTTAGAAATTAACTCGAAGTCAAGTTCATAACTGTTAAACTTACTTAATTCACTATTATTTACATTATTTTGTTTTTTTTGGTTAGAAGATGGGTTTTTACCATCTCCTGGGATGGATTGTTCACTGTCCTGCAACTCCCCTTTTTCATATTCTTTAGAATTTTCACTATTTAGATCATCTTGGTTTTCTCCTTCTGTAGAATTTCCACTACCTTCAATTCTATCTATCTTACCTTCTATCGATTGCTCCTGTTGTTCCTTTTCCTCTTCTTGCTCAATAGAATTATTATCTTTATTATTCTTCTGAATCTCTTTATTCTTGTTAATAGATTTATTTCTTCTTTCGATTTTTTCTTCTATTAAATTTTTTTTATATTCTTCCTTAGATACTTTGTCTTTTAAATCCTGTATTCTCTCTAATATTTTATTTCTTTCCTCCATTAGATTTATGATTTTTTCATCTTTTATAAATTCAAAAAACCATTGTAACAAATGATAAAGTGCATTATAACTATAAACTAAATTACCCTTGGTCCGTCTTCTTAAATTATTAATATTTGTATTTTCTAACACTTTTTTTATTAAGATATGATGGGACTTTACTTGTAACGATATTTCTTCTTTATCCTTTAATGTGATTAATAATTTATAAAGAATATAGAATAAATCTTCAATTAAATAATTAAAAAAAGGAAAAAGCTTTTTCCCCTTTTCTTCAAATTGTTTTAGTATATTTGATTCCTTATAGAAGTCGTTAAAAAAATCCTTATCCAATAAATTACACAATATTATATTATATTTATATTTATATTGACTTTTTACATAATCATTTAATAAATTATTTTTCAAAGCTTTTCACCCCTACAGTTGAAATCCTAAATATTGTTCATAAATATCTATCTTTCTTTTTTTTATAAGTTCATATACCTCTTTAATAACTTCATATTTATCTATATCAGGATAATATTCTAGAATTCTATCCAGAAGTAAGTCTAAGTCTTTTATAGCTTCGAAATAAGCTTCAGCTTTTTTCTCAACATCTATTCCTCTCAAATTTCTAGATAAACCTCCCAATATGCTTTCAAATATATCTTTATATTCTTCCGCATTTTTTTCTATTACATTAAGAGCCTCTTCTACTGCATCTTCAACATAAGGAATATCTTCTTGATTTTCCCAAAAAACAAATTTTAACGGGAGCAAATCTATAAGTTGCACTGTTTTTCTACCATTTAGAATAGCATGTGCTTTAACAACATTTCTTGCATTTTTCAATCTTCTAGGAGATATAAATATATTATGTTTCTCTCTAAGCTGATTCGCAATTTTAACCATCTGTTCTGCTATAAAAATAGGTAGTTCAACATCCTGTAAGTGTTCTTGGATATATATTATTTCATTAATACAAATAGAGACATCACTGGTTAATTCATCATCCATTAATAGCATTTTCACCTGATTATCAAAATCCTGTACCCCTTTAACCATAACTCTTATCAAAAACCTATCATGAATAGCCTGCAGTTTTCTATCAAAATCATCTTCCTCCTCGAGTTTATGAAAGGATTTAGGGAAAAAATTAGTATCAGCCATAAATAGTCTAATATTTGTTTTTATAATTTCAGTTCCATTTTTAAATTCCCCTTCATTCATTATGGTTATAAGCCCAGAATTTGCAATTTGCTCATTTAAACGATAAAACTCTGCACCATATACAACAAGACTATCGGGTAAGAAACCCTTAAAATTTCTTCTAGTAATGCTTGTTTTTTTATAAAATTCTAAGTCAGGTGCTCCGAATACATTATTGGGATGGATGTCCTCTCCTAATTGAAACCAAAAATAAGGTGTACCATCAAGATTATCAAAATTTATCATCTTTACAAGATCACGTATAACAGCAGATTTAGCCGTACCCGGAGGGCCTAATGCTATAATGTTAGACCTGGACACTAAAGCAATCATAATACCAGATATATAATCATCTAATTCAACATATTTTTTATTTATGAAATTTTGTATTTTTAATAATTTCATCGAAATATTCTTAATAGAATATTCTTCTTTTTCTATTTCTGTCCTACTCATTTTATAATTCCCTCACTCTCATATTATAAAAAGTTTTCCTTATCTATGGTCTTTTGAGCATAATTAATTAATTCCTTTATATACTCCTCCAATTGGCTTAATGCGTCTAAATCTTTTTTTAAAACCATAATTTTTATAATTAATGGGATATTTCTTTTCTCAAATAGTTGATCATTTTCAATAAAATACTCATCATGTATAAACATTTTTTTTATTCTAGTATCAAAAATAACTTCTTTTTCTCTTAAATAAAAACTTATACAATTATTAATAATATTATAATCCTTATTATAATAAAAAAATAACGGCTGTAGTTTATAAACTTCATTATTAGAATTTAAAAATTCATGAGCACTTTGTAAAATAACATTGTGTATGTTTATATATTTTCTATATAAATCTTTTTCAGATTTCATTACTATATTATTTAATCGTAATTTATTAGACTCTAATTGTTTTATAGTAACATTTTCTTTATTATCCATATTATTTAACATTTCCTGTGATTCAATTAATATATTTATAATTTCCTTCATTATCCTTTCTCCCTATTTTTTATACTAAGTGTTTTTAAATCATCTATTATTTTTAATATAGACTTAAAGTTTGAAATTTCTTTTTCAATTCTGCGTTTAGTATAGTTTTCTGGTTTACTTTTGTATTCCTCTAATAATAATTTTAGCTTTTCTTGTGAAGTCTTTTCTTTTTTATTATGCTTTGTCATTAATTCTATATTTTCATTAAATATCAATCTATATTTATCATCACTAAAGGTTAAATTTTTATTATATTTATTTTTGTTGTTATATCTTGAATTTTTTCCTATTTCTAATTGTTTTGAGTAGTTAGACATTGGAACCATTGCTGTCAAAATCCAGTTTTTTAATATATTATAATCAGGGAATTTTTTAATTAAATTCTTTTTCCAAATTATTATTTCTAACAAATAATTTAGAAGTTTATTTTTCCCTGTTATTTCTTCCAATGCTTTATCATTTATACAACCATATAGATCATGGATATCATCTTGATGTATGTTTTTAGAATTTTCTAAGGGTTCAAACTCTCGATAAATATTTTTTAATTCTAAAGCTTCATCCCAAATTACATTAAACGAATTTTTAATATCCTCAATTTCAATTGTTAATTGACCCTTTATTTTTTTTAGCTGTTGCTCATATATACTATTGAATATCTTATTTACATATTTATCATTTATCTCTTTATTTTTATAGACTTTTTTTAATTCATTAATTTTTCTTTCCCTTAATTTTAATTGATTATATACATCAAGTTGATTTATTGTTTTCTCTTCAATTATCCATCCATTACTTTCCATAACATTTAAAAAACTTTTTATATTATTATGCTCTATTAAAAAATCCCTAGCAACATATGAATAAATATTACAATTGATTAAATCTTTTATCGATTGTTTTTCACTTATATATTTAAATGTGGACTCCCTTAGTATAGAGAAAGTAAAAGGATCATAGTAATTTTTTGGGTTAAAGATTCTTGTAATATTTCTAATATAGTAACCATGACCTAATGAATCAAAAAATGAGCTAGATGGTGTAATTGGTAAATGAATCCGATATACAAATGAGTTTTTAAATTTAATAGGTCTGCAAATGTATCTATTTATAAAAATATCTCTTGTAAAATCGTCTCTTTTTATTTTTTGATCATCTAAAAAGTAATTATTTTCCACTATATAATCCTTATTTTTAGTATAGATCCTTTGTACAATTCTATAACCTAAATAATTTTCTGGATACTTTTTAGTATTAATATTGTAATAGCTATAAAAGTTATTTTTTTTACCCTTCCAATACAATAAATTATATCCCTGCCAACTTTCAAATAGTATATTTACAAAATTATTCACTTATACACTTCCTTTAATTTTAAGCTATATATAATATTTACCCATTTATATATAAATTATCTATATTTAAAAAGTATATATAAATCTAGATAATTATTATTATATAATATCTTAAAAAAGCTCTGCCTTAGAAGCAGAGCTTTTTATTATGAAGTAAGAAAGTTCGTCTTGCTCGTAAGGGACCAAACTTTCCTGCTTCAGAAGCGCGTGCGTTTTTTGCACACTATTCTTGTTTATGCTAATAAATCTTCTGTTGTGTTGTTTAATTCACTCCATTTACCACAGCGATCTCCCCATCTTCCCCTCACCTTTCCATTGCTAAGAAATTGTATTACTTCACAATTATTAGGGCAATCTTCACATTCGAAACTTTTTACCTGGAAGTTGGCATTAACGATATCAAAACCATAAAAATTTGTAATACTTTCCTTTTCCCAATTTTCCTTTGCTAATATTGCTGCGCCATAGGCACCCATTACATCATAATATCTTGGAACAATAATTTCTTGTTTTAATATCTTTTCAAAGGCTTTTATTATCCCAATATTTGCTGCTACCCCCCCCTGAAATAATATGGGTGACTTGATTTCTTTACCTTTGCCAACATTACTTAAATAATTACGCACTAATGCTTCACATAGTCCATTTATTATATCCTCGCTATTATGTCCTAATTGTTGTTTATGTACCATATCAGATTCTGCAAAGACAGCACATCTCCCTGCAATTCTGACCCTGTTTTTTGATTTTAGAGCCATTTCTCCAAATTCTTCGATAGGTATTTCCAGTCTTGAAGCTTGACGGTCTAAAAACGAGCCTGTACCTGCTGCACAAACTGTATTCATTGCAAAATCTTGAATTATTCCATCCCTAATTATAATTATTTTAGAATCCTGACCTCCAATTTCTAAAATAGTAGAAACATCTTCTCTTTCTTTTAATCCAGCTACCCCGTGAGTGGTAATCTCATTTTTTACTATATCTGCACCTACCATCATACTTGCAAGATTTCTACCACTACCTGTTGATCCTACACCTAAAATAGAATCCCCTGGCAATAACCTCTTTTTCATAATTCCTAATCCTTCTTGCAATACCTTTATAGGTTTTCCTTGGGTCCTTATATAAATTTTTTCTATTAACTCTTCTTGCTCATTCATCAATAATATATTTGTACTTACTGAACCGACATCAATTCCCATAAACAATTGTCTATGCATTATACCTTTCCCTTCTTTCTTTTTTCCTTTGTATCATATCCACAAATGCTTCCAAACGAGTTTGGTAGCCTGTTTCTCCCGTTAGTTCATCTAATACTAGAGTCATAATAGGCACATTATAATCTTTTTGTATAGACGGTAATATACTCTCTGCTACAATCTCAGGCATACATCCAAAGGGTAGCAGTTGAATAATTCCATCATATCCACTTTGGCAATAATGAGCAGCATAGCCAATAGTCTCCCATGCATGACCCCCTATGCAACGATCCAAATACTGTTTACCCGCCTTACGAATTTTAAATTCCTTAGTTAAACCCATTGGCCTATACAACAAATGTTCACTAAGCCAATCTCCAACATATAATGAACGATCAACTTCCACCCCAAGTCTAGCCAACTTTTCCTCCACATATAGGTTAATATATGGTTCTATCAGGGTATATATTTCTCCAATTAATCCAATCTTTAATGGTTTATGCAACTTATTAATTATTACCTTGTCTAATTTATTAGAAGTATGACTAATTAACTCCTTTAACTCCTTTTCCCCTTTTACATTTCTTGTTTGGTTTTTAAAATTTTTCCTGATTTTTCTTATGGAGCCCTTTTCCATTTCTCTTGCTTCTATGTTTAGCATCCTTCTATCAAGTGCATCAGTTTCTATAATTATTCGCTGAGCTTTTATTATTTGCTTTGCTATTTTTCCTATATTTTTTGTTTGGGTTGCTTTTTGTATTCTTCTTATTAATTCTTTTACATCACCCTCAGGTGCTTCGAAGATAATAAATTCAATATCATAACCCATATCCTTTAATATTTCCTTTTCCATTATTCCATAAAATCCAAATCTACAGGGACCATCACTACCAGTTATTAATATTGTATCTGCTCCCTTTTCAATACTTTCAATATAATTTCCTATATTTATTTTTAGTGGAGCACATATAAATTCAGGAGCATAAGCTGATCCAATTTCCAGTGCACGATCCGTTGAAATAGGAGGAACAACAATATCTACACCAAGACCCTCCATTAAGACTTTAGCTCCTATGTATACATTCCCCATATGAGGAAAGGTTACTATCATTAGCTTTTCTCCTTTCTATCATTTCTATAAAAGCTTCTATTCTTGTGTCTATACCAGCTTCTCCAGTTTGTTCATCAATAGTTAATTGAATAAAGGGTAAAATCCTTTGTCTCTTTATATGCCTTTCAATATAATCTGCTATAATTGAATCCAAACCACATGCAAAGGAAGATAAAAATATAACACCATCAATACCTAGAGCTTCTTTTTCTTCTATTACATATAAACCAGATCCTATTAATTGTCTTCCAAATGTCCAAAACATTTTTTTGGGAAGCTTTCCAGCATAATAATTAATTTTTTCTTCACTTATATTATCCACTGTTATTGTTAGATAACCCATCTCTCTTAATTTCTTTAATAAGTTCATATTTATAAAGGTATCGTATAAATTATAGGGATGAGACAATATCAAAAGCCTTCCCTTTTCTTTATAAGAACTAACATTCATAAAGTTCTCTCTGGTTATTTTAAGAGCGTCATCAGGAAACATTCCATTAAATAAATTTTTCCTATATACTTCTAACCGCTTTATACCTTTACTATAAGCATCCTGGGCATGTTTAAAATCTACCTCTAGATGTTCTATCATATCTCTAATGGTTTTATCTAGGTTTATCCTTCTATTATGTAAGTTAAAATCCGGTTTTATAATTAATGGAAGTTCAGCAATACTATTTTTAATCATTTCAGGCAGTCCACATAACTTAGGACAAGTAAACTCTCCATAATTTAAACTTGTATTCCTTGGTATAAAAAGAAAATCAACCTTATTCTTTATGCTTTCTACATGGCCATGAAAGACTTTTATAGGCAAACAAGCCTCATCTACACATGTTTTTACTCCTAAATCTAATATATTTTTATTAGTTTTTGGAGAAAGAATAATTTCATAGCCTAATTCTTCATAAAAGGTTTTCCAAAGGGGAAAATAATAATAGTATAATAATGCTCTTGGAATTCCTATTTTCAAAATTTTTCACTCCTTTCTGAATACACCTTTGTATTATTTCCAAATATACTAATTACTATAATGCTTACGATTGTATAATCTAGTATCTCCTTCTTAGAATTATAAAAAGTATGCAAAAATGCATACTTTTTATAAAGCTTATTCTTTTTTATTTTTAATAAAATATAATATAAAACCAACCTAGCTATTAAGCATCTTAGGTTGGTATTTTTAAAATTTTTGTATGTCATGATAGGTTTTATTTTTATTATTGGAAATTTGTTGTAAGCTAATCATTATACTTTTTTGATATTGTATAAAAAGATCAATCTGTGATTTTAAATAAAATATAAAAAATATAAAAGCCAGAAGGGTTATAAAAATCATAATCGGTTGTAAAGTAGTTGTTACGCTTGCAAGTCCATAAAGAAATTGATCCATACTATCTCTCCTTTAAATATTATTGTTTCATAAACAAATTCATGGTTACTTTATTTAGAATTCTTTCATTAAATGCAACCACTATATTATACTACTTTTTGAGGTTTTACAAAAGTAATTAAAAGTTATTCTCTACCGTTATTCTCTACCTATAATTTGAATATTTTTAACACCCTTTAAAGAATATAAGCTGTCTAAAATTTCTTCTCCACTTTGGTCTAATTCATCAGTTTCAAAGGATATGGTCACATTAGCCACTCCATGATTTGGTATATTTTGATTAATAGTTAGAATATTTCCCTTTGCATTTGCAATAGTATCTAGAACCTTAGATAATATACCAGATTCATGTCTAAGTAAAAATGCTATAGTGACAACTTTAGTTTTATTTTTTTCATAGAAGGGGAAAACAGAATCTTTATATTTATAGAAAGCACTTCTACTTATACCGATTTGCTTTACAGCTTGCTGTATATTTTTAGATTCACCTGTTCGTAATAAATCTTTTGTCTCTATTACCTTAGTAAAAATTTCTGGTAATACCTTTGTATCTACAACAAGAAATTTCGTACCCATTAATTATAGTCCTCCTCTAATGTGTCTTTCTATTATGTACAAATGTATTATATTTTCAATAGTTTACCATTTATATATAAATAAATCAAGGTCATTCAAACTTGCACATAAAATTTTATTATAAAATTTGTTTGATTTGCTAAATGAATATCTATAAAACAAAACCTGCAAACCTTTACATGAAAATAATTCTAAAATAAGCTTGAATATAAATTCACAATAAATTATAATAACAATATATCACATATATAACCCTTATTCCTATAGAATTACTCCCCTTTTTCTATAGGAAAGAAACAAATTCCCCAGTTAAGACTATGTAGAAAAAGTACATAGTCTTTTTTTTTTTACTGAAACAATTATTATTGTAAATTGCAATATATAAAAAGTTACCACCTTATTTAATACAAAAATACCCTAAAGGTAGATTTATTTATATCACTTTATAGGGTACTTTTGTATTATTATTTATAATTTTCTATATAGATTGTAACTTAATATCTTTCTTTATTCGTTTCGATTGTAATAACCAAATTGCTGCTAAAACAACTATACCAACAAAATCTGTTGTAATCCCTGGAATAATTAGAGATAAACCTGCTGCAAAAAGTAGTATCCGCTCAAACCACTTATTATTAGTTCTTAAATAAGCTGTAGTAGAGGATCCTATACATATCATACCAACAATAGCAGTAAGGATTGCAAAAACTACATTAAAAATAAACATAGGAGTTGTTGTTCCTTCAGGTCTTACCAATACTAAAATAGGTGATAGTGCAAAAATATATGGCACAAGATAAGCAGCCATTCCTAACTTAAATGCTTCAATTCCTGTTTTAAATGGATTAGATTGGGCAATACCTGACCCAGCAAATGCTGCTAAAGCAACAGGCGGTGTTATATCGGCTACAATTCCAAAATAAAAAACAAAGAGATGAGCTGCCAAAGGATGTACTCCTAAGGTAACCAATGCAGGAGCTGATACAGTAGCTTGAATTATATAATTTGCTGTTGTTGGTACACCCATGCCTAGAATAATTGATCCAATCATTGTAAAAAACATAGTTAGATAAATATTTCCTCCTGCTAATTTTATCAGACCTCCTGACATCTTCATACCTAAACCCGTTAGGGTAATTATTCCTACAATTATTCCAGCTGTGGCACAAGCCATTACAACAGGCAGTGCTGATCTTGCTCCCTCTGATAATCCTTTTATAATATCTTTAATCGATAATCTAGTTTCTTTTAAAATCATGGATGCTCCTACACAAATAATTATTGCCCAAAAAGCAGCCAACATAGGTGTAAAGCCCCTAACTAAAAGGAAAATAATCGCAGCAATAGGTGAAGCCAAAAACCACTTTTTCCTTAAAAGGTATTTCCAATTAGGTAATCGTTCCTTAGGCAATCCTAATAACCCTGACTTTTTAGCTTCTAGATGGACTGTAATAAATATTCCTGTAAAATAGAGTAGTGCAGGTACTGCAGCAGATATAGCAATTGTAAAATAAGGAATATTTAAAAATTCAACCATTATAAATGCAGCTGCACCCATTATTGGCGGCATTAATTGTCCCCCTGTAGAAGCAGCTGCCTCAGCAGCGCCAGCAAACTCTGAACGATAGCCTACGCTTTTCATTAGAGGGATGGTTACTGAACCTGTTCCAACAGTATTTGCAACAGAACTTCCAGATACTGTTCCTTGGGCTGCACTTGCAATTACAGCAGCTTTTGCTGGTCCACCAGTGGCTCCTCCTGTTAAACCAACAGCAATATTTGTAAGCCAATCTCCTATACCCGTCTTTTTTAAGAAGGTTGCAAATAGTAAAAATAGGAAAATAAAGGTCGATGAAACCTGAATTGGAATTCCTAAAATTCCCTCTGTGCTAATCCATTGAAAAACTGCAATCCTTTTAATGGTAAGACCGGGATGTGCCATAAAGGATGGAAATATGTTTCCAAAATAAGCATAAAGCAAAAAAAATGTTGCTAAGGAAACAATTACTGGACCTGCGACTCTTCTTGTAGCTTCTATAACTAACAAAACTGCAACAATTCCAACGATCATATCAAGATTATTATAGACCCCAGCTCTCCAAACTAGTTCTTCATAAAAAACTATATGATAAGCCGAAACACAAAATCCTAAAAGTGCTAATATATAGTCATACCATGGTATTTTATTGCTTTTATTTTTTCTGCTAGCAGGATATAGCAAGTACACCATAATTAAAGCTGCTCCAACATGGGGGGCTCTTTGTAAGGTAGAAGGAAAAACCCCAAATGCTGCAGTATATAATTGTACTAGTGACCATGTTACAGCTAATAAAAAAATGAATTTATTGACGGGACCTTTTATCCGTCTGAAAGCAAACTCCCGGTCATATTTCGCAAGAATTTCTTCAGATTCTTTTTCGTCTAATTGAATTTCTTTTAAATTAATATCTTCATTCTGTTTCTTATCCATATGCCTACCTCCTCTTTTAAAAATTGAAATAAACATTTTCTCTGAAGACCTATATGAATAAAACCTCCTGGTTTATAAATATCTTTTAAATGAATTATACTGTCATTATATATCAATCTATGATCGGCAATTACAGCTCCTATGGTTACAGGTACCCTATCAAAGACTCTCTCATAACCCAAAACATTGTATTTGCCATCCTCGATCACCCAATATTGATTAAATTCGGGATGTGCCGGTAAGTTTGGTCCAAATTCATCAAATGTCATTTTTACAATAGGAATTTTCCCTGGTTCTTCAAGTTTATATGTTTCAATTACTGGTTGTAGAGTAACCGAGTGTATCCAATATACACTAAAATAATCATCAATATTAGATTTTTGCTGGAAAACTAATTCTTCAGTCTCATTAACTCTTATTTCTAATACATAAAATTCTACAAAACTAATATAAGCTACAGCTATAATTAATATGAAAATTATAATAATATAAATCTTTTTCATAAAATTAGGAAGGTCGAGGACTAGCCCCTCGACCTATACCTCCTATCTTCTAATCAATAGGTTTAATTTCGTCAGAAATATCTAAGCCTTTCTCTAGATAGTACTTATAAGCACCTGGATGTAATGGTGTTGTAATACCATCTAACATTGCTTGTAAATTACCTGCGGCTATCTCATCTGTAAGCCATTGAGCTGCTGCATGAGCCTTAGCAACATCGGCTGTTTTCTCTGCCCACACCTTTGTTATCTCATATACCATATCTTCTGATAAATTTGGTTGACAATATAATGCCGCCTGGCAGTTAACGGTTTTTACATCTTCTTCATTTCCATAGGTTGCTGCAGGTATAATATACTGACTAAAGAATGGATATTTTGCTTTAATCTTAGCAAATAGATCATCATTAATCTCGATAACATTAATTTCACGACTCATCATAATATCCTCTATCGCTGCAGCAGGAACACTTAACACATTAAACGCAGCTTCTAAGTGTCCATCCTTCATATTACTTGCTGCATCTCCAAAGGCATCAAATGAAGCCGTAATATCGTCAAAGGTTAAACCTGCTTCTGTAAATACTGCCTCTGTTAATACCACAGTCCCACTTCCAACTGGACCAACTGCAATTTTTTTACCTTTAACATCCTCTAATTGAGTAATCCCACTATCCTTTAATGCCACACCTTGATATACTTCTGGATAAATAACTCCAATGGATCTAAAATTTTGTTGTTCGGCATCAAATGAATTTTTACCATTCCATGCATCATCGGCAATATTATTCATTGCCATGCCCAATTCAACTTCTCCAGCATGAACCCGATTAATACTTTCTACCGAGGCTCCACCTGGCTGACTTGTTACCTGTACGCTATCAAGGTTATCATTCCAAGTGTTTGCCATTGCTCCTCCAAGAGCAAAATAAGTACCACCAGTTGAGCCTGTAATAATATTTATTTGCTCCTTTTCAATCGTTTCTTCAACTTCTTCAAGTTCTTCTCCTGTTTCTTCCTCAGATTCCTGAGCAGCCTCTTCAGTAGCCCCACAACCAATCAATACAGTACTTAAGACAAATAATATTACTAACAGAAAAGCTAGATTTTTTTTCATAATTTACCCCCTTTATTTTTATTTTTGGCAATTATTAATCACCAAACTTTATTTCAGCATCTTTATTAGGATACTGTATAATTTCACCTTCCCATGTTCTTATAGTTACAGTATCTCTACCTTGAGAAATAAGATATTCAGGTAACATTGGGGTCTTCCCTTTACCTCCAGGTGCATTAATTATAAATGTTGGAATTGCAAGACCTGATGTATATCCTCTTAAATGTTCCATTATTTCTATTCCTATATCTACACTAGTTCTAAAATGCATTGTTCCAATAATACCTTTAGCATGAAAAATATAATAAGGTCTAACTCTACATTTTAGAAGCTCTTGATTTAATTTTTTCATAACATAGGGATTGTCATTTATTCCTCTAAGCAATACCGCTTGATTACCTATTGGAATTCCGGCATCCGCTAACATCTCACAAGCTCTTTGGGATTCTTCTGTTACTTCAGCAGGGTTATTACATTGGATATTCACATAAATTGGATGATGTTTCTTAAGCATCTCACAAAATTCAGGGGTAATCCTTTGAGGCAATGTGATTGGCATTCTAGACCCTAAACGCGTAAATTCCAAATGAGGAATTTTATCTAATTCTCCTAATAACCAATCGATTAATTCATCTGATAAAGTGAATGGATCTCCACCGGTTATTAATACATCTCTAATTTCTGGAGTATTCTTAATATAATCAACCGCTTCTTGTAAATTTTCTTTAGGTTGTGGCGCATCTATTTCCCCTATATTTCTCCTTCTTTGACAATGTCTACAATACATTGCACATTGATTTGTAACATTTATTATTAATCTATCTGGATATCTTCGGGTAATACATTTGGCTGGATTGGTAAACTCTTCAGCCATTGGATCAGGATCTCCAATACCCTCTTGTAATTCTAAAGCCATTGGAATAGATTGTAAAAAAGTAGGATCCTTGTAATGATCACCCTCAGGGTTAATAAGTGAAAGAAAATACGGTGAAATAGCCCATCTAAATTTATTTCCTACCGCATCGATATCTTCTTTTTGCTTTTCTGTCAACTTTATAAATTTACTTAACATATCTGAATCTGTAATTCTATTTCTAATTTGCCAATGCCAATCTTTCCATTGTTCATCGTTTGCTCCTAAAATTTCCTTGATGTTTCTTTGTCTAGCCTTAATTTGTTCTGTCATTTTTAAACCACATGGTATTTTTGCATTGGCTTCTAGATAAGGATCAATACGAGTTTTCAATACATCTGCCCTATCAAGTGATATTTGCCTTGAACTCTTTTCAGCCATACATTTAACCCCCTTATAAATTAATAGCATTTATATAAATGTATATGGTTGTCTATATTAAATATTCCTTTTTTCTATAATTTTCGATTTATTTTATCTATGTAGAATCAAAAAAACAGCTTAGATAGCCATAATACCAACTATCTAGCATGTTTATAATAAATTTTATTATTTCTTTATAAACAAAAAACACTAGCTTGAAAGCTAATGTTTGTGAAGTGTTTGCGACTAAGTCTATAAGCCGAGGTCTCTCCTAGTGAGAGGTCTCGGTTCTTTTTGCCCTGTTCTAAAGGGTTTGAAGCCCTTTTCAGAACTTTGCTATTACATGACATACACATAAGTAACAAATTGTCGATTTAGCTTCATCAAAAAACTAAGGAGGAAAATAAATGAATATCCATCAAAACCATGAAGATTTTATAAATTATATGCGGTCAGAAAAAAATGCTTCTTTTCACACTATTAAAAATTATGAATCCGATTTTAAAATATTTATAACCTTTCTTTATAGTAATAATTACAATTTAGAAATTCATAAAATAAGCACACCTATAATAAGAAGATACATTACCCATCTAAAAGTAGATAAAGAATATAAGGTGGAAACGATAAGAAGAAAAATCCATTCCCTTAGTTCTTTCTTTAAATTTTTAATGGAACAAGAATATATAGTAAAGAACCCAATGATGCCCATACATGCTCCAAAATCTCCTGATACAGTGCCTATTTATCTTAAATGTGGCGAAGTAAAGCGGTTAATCTCTTTACCCGAAAAATATTCTAGGAACAATAAGCTTAGGGATAAATGCATTCTAGAAACATTTGTTTTTACAGGGATTCGGCGTAATGAGTTACTTTCACTTGACTGGGATGATATCGATTTTAAATCAG
>CAZHJK010000038.1:0-18429 GCA_964533275.1 uncultured Eubacteriaceae bacterium
AGCTAAAGCTTTTTGGAACCCCCGGTAAAACCGGGGGTTTTCTTCTACAAAAAAAAAGTCCCTAAGCATAGCTTAGGGACGAATTAACCGTGGTACCACCCTGATTATAAGATAAATCTTTAATTATAGAAAATCTTATCACTTAAATCCTTAACGCAGATATACGAAACTCCCTACTGGATTTCAGGAATTTAGCTCTAAGGTGATCTAATAAAAGAATCCTATTATAATCTTTCAGCCTTGGATTATTTCTCTTTAAATATCCTTCTTTTATAGTTGTCCTCTTCATTGCAATAAATTATATGATTTAAGTTTTATTTTAACTATAAGACCTTTGGTTGTCAAGTTTTTAGTAGCATCAATTTAATTAATATCAAACATAGGTAAAATTTCTTGAGATAATACATCTATCATACCTAAATCAGACATTTTAGCATTGGGAATTACAGGAAGTGCTAAGGTTGCTATTCGAAGTAAGGGGTTATCAATCTCTGTCAATCCTATATCTCTTAGAGCTTGTTTCATTTTAGAAGCCTCTTTAGCTATTTCCCTACAGGGTTTATTTGACATCAAACCTCCTATGGGTAAAGCCAGATGCTCAACTAGTTCACCTTCCACTGCACAGCATAATCCTCCACCAATTTTTATTAGGTCCTTAGCAGCTAAATAGGCATTTTTATAATTATCATATACAATGGTTAGATTATGGCTATCATGGGATACTGTACTTCCTATAGTTCCAATATTTGTACCAAAATTCCTAACAATTCCATAACCCTTTGTATCATATCCCTTATGTCTATTTATAACTATTACATATTTTAAATCTGGATCATGGGATATATCAATATAACCATTCTTAACTGGTAGTTCTTCTATTATAAAATCAGTGGTAGAAAAATTAAGTTCTCTATATTTAATTATTCTAGTCTTTATCTTTCCTTCTTTTATTGGTGCTTTTATCTTAAAATCTTCTTTCTCTAATTCCTCTACAAACATTGTGTTTCTATCTTCTATATCAAAATATTTATCTTCTAATTTAACCTTTAATTTGCCATCTTCAGCTACCAAATCCCCTTGATAAAATACGGCATTAGGAATCATTTCTTCTAAGGAATCAACAATTATCATATCTCCAACAAAACCCGGGGCAATAGCTCCAAGATTTTTAACTCCAATTTCCTTAGCAGTATTTAATGTGGCACTTCTTATTGCATCTATGGGATTCATTCCATATTTTATAGCACTTCTAACTACATCATTCATATGTCCATCTTTTAAAATATCTTCAGGCTCTCTATCATCTGTGCAGAGAGTTAAATATGTGAGATACCTAAAGTCTGAAATTCCCTTTACAATCGTTTCTACATTCTTAGACATAGAACTTTCCCTTGCATCCACATACATTCCTACGCGCATTTTATCCCTTGCTTCTTGAGATGTTCTGCTCTCATGATCACTATTAGGACCTGCACAAATATATGCTGATAATTCTCTACCACTTAGAAATGGAGCATGCCCTTGTAAAAACAAACCTCTTTTTTGAACACTTCCTATTATATCCACCATTCTCTTATCATTATTAATTACCCCAAGATAATCCATAACCTCTGCTAAGCCTATTACCCTATTAAGGTCTAATAATCCCTTTACTTCTTTATCTGTGAAAACAGCTCCAGAATTTTCCTTACCTGGCACTGCCGGAACACAAGAGGGTGCCAATACATAATGCCTCATAGGCAGACCCTCGCTACTATCATGCATATATCTTACCCCTTCTATTCCACAAACATTTGCAATTTCATGGGGATCAGTTACAACACTTGTAGTCCCATGGGGTAAAGCTACTTCAGTAAAATTTTTAGGAGTCATCATAGTGCTTTCAATATGTATATGTGCATCAATAAATCCTGGAATTAAAAACTTCCCCTGGGCATCATAATATCTTTTCCCCTCTAATTCTTTTTCTTCCCTATGTAGATTATCAGGGTCGCATTGTATATGTGCTATAAATCCATCATATACTCCAACATCACCCTTGTATATTTCTCCTGTAAAAACATTTACAATTTGAGCATTAAGGATAACTAAATCACAAGGCCTTTTACCCATTGCTGCTTCTATCAATTCTTGCTTATCTCTTGGGTGAATTTCCATTTATTTCTCTCCTTATCTTAATAGTAGTTGTATTTATTATTACATTATATCCTAGTTATAAGTCATAAACATCTTAATTCTATATTATCCTATTCTATGTTGAAATACTTAATAGCAGATAAAAATCAAGATGGAACATAGGCTCCATCTTAAAGATATTTATTACTATAGAATATATATTAATTCGACAGGGATATTACCCTTGAAACCTTATTTTATATTATAAAGAAGTAGGACTTTCTTTTCTATACTATAAAATAGAAAATCAATGGAATACATAATAAAATTATTCCCCAATGTAAATCTTTAAATCTACCTGTTACAATTTTAGTAAAAGCGTAAGAAATTATTCCAATACTGATACCATTAGAGATACTTGATGTATAAGCTGTAAAAATTATAGTTGCAAAAGCTGGGAAAGCTTCAGTAAAGTCTCCATATTCAATATCCTTCAAACCCGACAACATCAACAATCCAATTATTATTAATGCTGGAGCTGTTGCCACTCCAGGAATCATCATGGCAATAGGCGTAAATAATAATGTCAATAAAAAACATATAGCTGTAAATACACTGGTTAAACCTGTTCTTCCTCCCTCTTCAACCCCGGCAGCTGATTCTATATAGGTTGTAACAACTGTAGATCCTAATAATGCTCCAACAACTGTTGCAATAGCATCTACCAAGAAAGGTTTTTCTATATGGGGAAGATTACCCTTTTCATCTAATAGCCCCGCTTTTGATGAAACACCTAAAAGAGTTCCTAAGGTAGAGAAGAAGTCCCCTACAAAAAAAGTAAACATCAATGGGAAAAGACTTAGTTTTAAAATACTAAGCACCTCTAATTTAAAAGCAATAGGCTCAATAGAAGGTGGCAAAGACATGACACTATCAGGAACCGTGGTAATTCCCATTGGTATACCTATAATGGTAGTTACAAGCATAGCCAATAACAATCCACCTTTAACTTTATTAGCCATCAATATCACAGTTATTGCCAAACCAATCAAACCTAATTGAGTAGTAGCTTCACCTAAATTTCCTATACTTATATTGCCCTCTGTTATTTGCATAAAATTAGCACTTTTAAAACCTATTAATACAATATAAAAACCTACAGCTGAGCCAATAGCAATCTTAACATTTTTAGGTATAAGCTTAACTATTACTTCTCTTAATCCTAACATGGTAAGCAATAGAAAGATTATTCCCGAAACAAATACCATACCTATTCCTTCTTGCCAGGTTACTAAGCCTCCAGCTACTAATGTAAAAGCAAAGAAAGCATTACTTCCCATAGCAGGTGCTAGTGCAAAGGGTAAATTTGTGTATAAACCCATAGCTAAAGTAAATACTCCTGCTAATAAAGCTGTAACAGTTGTAACTGCTCCTCCATCCATACCTGCTGCTTCCATTAGGGATGTTTGTACGATTATTATATATGCCATTGTCATAAATGTTGTTATTCCTGCTGTTGCCTCTGTTTTAATATCCGTACTATGAGATTTCAGTTGAAATATTTTTTCCAATGATGCTTGCATTATTTTGCCCCCTGTTTTGTCTAATTTTTAAGTACATTGTATATATTAATACCTTTAGGCAAAAAATGCAACTATTTTCGACAAATTTATTAGAACATTCGTGTTTTACTATTAATTTTGATTCTGCATAAGAAAATATACAGTAAATTACTGTAATAACACGAACATTATTAATAATGGAACCTGCCAATTATTTGATTGATTTTGAAAATATATTGCCACTTTCATATTTCCTGCACTTATATTTGTATCATGATTAGCCCTATTATACATACACTTTAAGATATAAAATAAATGACGGGGTTTCCGTCATTTAAGCTCTTCCTTCAAGGTTTCTACATTTTTTATAACTATATCTCTTTTTATCTCTAATAGATTTAAATTCTCCTCTACAATTGCCTTTTCTAAGTCTTCAATTGAAAGTGTTAACTTTTCTATTAGTGGTTTTTGTTCCTCTTTAATATCAGCTCTTTGCCTTAATGTACTAATGTGGGTTTCCCCTTGCTTTGCCTTTTCTCCTGCTTCAGTCCAATTATTTTCCTTAGCATCCATATAAGATTGTCTAGCCATGTATTCAATCTTTCCTAATACCCCTTCAACATTTCCCTTATAAAAATCCATAAAGTTAGAAAGTGATAAAATAATATTATTTGCTTCTATTAATACTTTATCCTTATCCTGTTCCTCAATATATGAAGTTAGGTTGTTTAGTGCATTTTCCATCTGGTCTATTTTGCCTGTGTCTGCTCCATCCTTCAGTGCAGTTGATTCATATTCATTCCAAGATTCATGAATAGATTTCAATTCATCTTCGGATGATTCCCATTTCTCTAATACCTGAGCATCCTTTTCCTTTTGTATTATTTCCTGTTCTTCTTCAGGGCTTAACTGTTGTGCAAATGATTGTTGAGCACCATCCTGTTGACCTTCTTCTTGGGACTGTCCTTCTTCTTCCTGACCTTGCCCTCCCTGTTGCTGGCCTTCTTGGGGCTTTATATCCTCAGGCTTTAGTTCTATTACATCATCTATTCCCTCAATATTTTCTATTAAATTATGAATACTTTCATCCATAGTTGTTAAGGCAGGTGGTATCTTTTCCTTTTCATCTGGTTTTGGCTCTGGTCGTTCTTGACCGCCACCTCCACATCCTACTATACTACCAAAGACAAAAAACAGTATTAACATTAAATATATGAATTTAAATTTTCTCACCATATCACCTTCTCTCTTATACTCCCTTGAAAACCTACAATAATACGGGCATATGCTCTTCTCTAATATCCACTAATTTATCCTGAATATTTAGCACTTGTTTAATTCTTTCACCCTTATCAATGGAATCTAAATATATAATTTCTTCTGGTATTATCTTAATGACCTGCAATTTCTCCTCTTCCAATAAATGGGCATGGGAAATATATTTCTTAGCTTCTTCTATAAGTCCCTTGTACTCTAGACTAGTACTTGCCCTTCCAAAAATCTGTACACCCTTTATTTTTCGATAGTCAATATACTCTGTATTTACTAATAGGCATATAGTTGGATTTCTTTCAATAGCTTTAAATTTTTGACCCCCTGCTGATGGAATATATATATCTAAACCTTCACCCATATAGTATTGTACAGGGCTACTTCTGGGTACATTATTTAGACAAGTTGCTAGAGAGGCGCTTTTATGCTCCTTTAAAAATTCCTTTATATGATTTTCTAATTGTTCATAGGGCATTTTATTCTCTTGCATATTCTGTCACTCCTTTTTTTATTTCTATGTTCTTATTTTTCTATATTACTTGTGAAACTATGCAAGAAAAAAATAATAAAATTTTTAAATAAAAAAGAGCCTCTATATAAAGAAGCTGATTAGTAATTACCATTTTTCTATTCTTTATTAATCATGAATGCAGTGCTCATTAATCTCTATCCTTTGCCTTCCCAAGTAAATATCGCTTTTTATACTTTATACCTGCATATCTTCCTACTTTTTTAATAATATTAAAATTTGCTACCCCACCTACTGCTCCGACAATCGGTATCCCTTGAATAAACTTAGTCGTTAACATCGCCTCGGATAAAATACTCGAAGTAACCCTCATCTGTTCTTCTAAATCTATTTCGGTATAAATATTTTTATCTATATTCTTTCCTAGTCTATCAATTTGTCTATTAAAATCCTTCTGCTCCTCACCCTTTGAAAGAGCTCCCCCAATTAATAAAAGTATATAATACTTTTCTTTAGGTTCATTATAGTCATACCCATAGCCTAGAGCTATCTCATAAATATTCTTCATCATTACTGAAATAAATAGAGGAATATCTGGCAAACCAATGCCTAGGGCTCCAAGTATCCCACCCTCTAGGACTGAAATACCTGTATTCATTAATTTTGATTGTTTTGCTTGCTTATCTAACCTTCTAATGTGTTTATTGCTTAATTTTTTGTTATCGATATTTCTATCTATCCTATGATTATTTAAGTCATAATCAAATTGAAGCTTATCCTTCTTATAGGTTTTTTCAATGTATTTATGTCCCTTTTCAAAAACAAGCTTAAATCCCTTGAAAAAAGCTGCTTCTAGTGTGGTTTTTAACTTTTCTGGTATTTTCCCTTGGATTTTCTCCATTACAGGATCAGTTTTGGATTTTAAATAGGTATTTTCCTTCCTATTTAACACTCTATTTTCTTGTTTGTCTAGACGCTTTAATTGTTTTTTTAATATACGATTGTGATCCATTTTTTACACTCCTCTAAATGGCAGAAACTCTACACTATTTATAATTATACTATTTTTTTATGCCTTCTATTCATCTTATGTTATTTTTAGATAATAATAAATTCAATTATATTTCCTCTTCACTTACTTTAAGATCAAAACCCTGTTTCCGAATAAAGTTTAGTATTTCCTGCCTTTTAGGTAATGAATTTTCAAACCTAGTAACAACCTGGTCACTAAAACAATCCACCCGTCTATTGGCATTTCTTAAATCATAATATGTACGCATCTCCTTGTCGTAATCCTCTATTTTTTCTAAATAACTTTCAAAAGATGTATAGGTATTTTCAAATAATCGAAGTTCCATGCTCATCCTGGGTTTAAGCTGTGGACTTTGATTGGGATATCCGATGCCAAGTCCTACAACCGGGAAGGTTAATTCCGGAAGATTCAGGATATCACATATTTTAGCAGGATCATTTAATATGCTACCAAAGTATACGGTTCCCAAGTCTATAGCTTCCGCTGCATTTACAACATTTTGAGCTGTAATACAAGCATCTGTGAATGCTGAGAAAAAACTATCCATCGTCATTGCACTTTTTCCAAAATAATTCTTCTCCTGTGCTATCCTCCAATTCCTATATAAATCAACAATAAAAATTAGTAGTTCAGGTGCTCTTGCAACATAATCCTGCTCACAAACCTTGGAGATTTCCCTTTTTATTTCCGGATCCGTTACTCGTATAACGGAACATGCTTGCATTCCTGTAGAGCTAGCTGTACGCCTTGCAACCTCTAATAATTGTTCTAAAATTTCAGTAGGTATAGCCTCATCTTTGAACTCTCGGATTGTTCGATGTTCTAATTGTCTTTTAACCATTGCATTCATTGCTTAATCCCTCCCTTAATCACCATAAAATTTACACTCATGGATGAACATTTATATTTCCATAGTTATTTAATTTTTACCTTTATATGTATTATTTAAACAAAAATTAGGGATATCCTTCTTATAAAGATTCCCCTAGTTAGAATAGTGCTCTTTAAATTTTATAGAGAAACCTTCTATCTTTCCTTTGGGTTTCTAAAGAATTAATATCGCTAATTATACCTAAAACAGGTTGTTATGTGATCATTTATTAGACCAACAGCCTGCATATGAGAATATATAATAGTTGGTCCTAAAAACTTAAATCCTTTTTTCTTTAAATCCTTACTTATAGTGGTTGATAGCTCTGTATTACCAGGTATCTGTTCAATATCCTCCCAATGATTGATTATAGGCTTACCATCTACAAAGGACCATAAATAATTATCAAAGCTTCCCCATTGTTTTTTAATTTCTAGAAATTTTTTTGCATTATTTATAGAGGCTTCTATTTTTCTTTTATTTCTAATTATCCCTGGGTTATTTAATAATTGTGCTATTTTTTGCTCGTCGTATAATGCAACCTTTTCAGCATCGAATCCATCATATGCTTCTCTATAATTCTCTCTCTTTTTTAAAATGGTTAACCAGCTTAAACCAGCTTGAGCAGATTCTAAGACCAAAAACTCAAAATGTTTTTTATCCTCATGGACAGGTACTCCCCACTCTTCATCATGATATTTTATATATAATTCATTCCCTAAACACCATGGACATCGTTTCATTTTATTCCTCCGTAAAAAACCTTATATTAACATAACTAACCTTTATAGATCATTATTAAATCTTTTAAATTCCCTCTCAAAATTCTAATTGTAATCCTACTCCAACTTCTTTTACTTCAACAATTTTAGCCAGTTCAAATTTACTTTTAAGGTCAGTGCAATGACAGGGATACATTGTATTTAGATTAAGCTCTGACATATATTTTTTAGTCTTTTCCATTCTTTCTGCTTTAGGATTTATAAGATGAAAGCCTCCAATTATCTGACTTACCTTACTTACTCCTGTTACTTCCTTCGCCTGTTCAACTATATTACAAATGCCAGCATGGGAGCAGCCAGTAATTATCACTAAACCATCCTTCGATACAAATGCCAATGCTGAATCATCTAAAAGATAATCATCTACATCTATATTATCTATTCTTCTTACTCCAATGGGATTTTCTACTTCAAATTTAAATTTATGGGGAATTTCGCCCAAATACACTAGCTTATCAGTTATCCAAACAGGATCCTTGCTTAATTTTAGAGCAAATGTATTCTCCAGGAATTCTTTTGATAAGTTCATTCCTAATGGGGTTTTGTCTAGGTATTTTTCTTCAAATATGTTTGGATGAGCAACTAAATGCGGTTTCTTATTAACCTTGCCCTCATATTTTCTTTCAATAAATTTACGACTTAATGGCTCTAATCCCCATGTATGGTCAATGTGTCCATGGGAAATCACCACATGGTCAATTTCTAATAAATCAATACCCATTTTAATTGCATTTTGCATAAAAGCATCTGAATATCCTGTGTCGAATAATATTTTTTTATCGTCACTCTCGATAAAGTAAGAAAGTCCAGGTTCTCCAATAAAATACCTATCAATATAAGTATTATTGTCCATCAAAACTGTTAATTTCATTTTTATCAACCCTCCAAAATAATAAAAACACCTAAAGATTTAAAATACTATGTAAAATACAAAATTTACGATAATTTCTACAATATTCTAATCCTTATTCCTTCCTTTTTTATATTCTTCCTCTATATATTTAACTCCTTCATTCTTTCTACAAAAAAACCTATATAATTTAGATGCATAATTATGAATAAAAAAAATATCGTTAAAATTATAACTATATTTTCAAAATTCTTTATTTATATTTAATTCTTTATGCCTTCCACTAAAATTAAATTACATTCTCCAATGTTTTTTTAAAATATTTCCCTTTAATTGACATACATTGATGTTCTATGTATAATGATACCTAGAACATCAATGTATCGTTACTATTTTGGAGGTGGTAAGGTTGAAGATAGATAAAGGGTTAATAGGAGGAAGTACAATACTACTTATATTGTCTCTACTAAAGGAAAAGGATCGTTATGGATATGAGATGATTAAGGAACTTGACTTTCGCTCTGATAGTACCTTTCAGTTTAAGGAGGGTTCCCTGTATCCTGTTCTGCATAAACTTGAAAATAATGGTTATGTAAAATCCTATAGTGCAAAGGGGGATACAGGCAGGGAAAGAAAGTATTACCAGATTACAACCAAGGGTAAAAAACAGCTGGTAGAGGAAAAGTCCAATTGGGAGAAATTTTCCCTGTCAGTAAATAAAGTGATAGGTGGTAATATCCATGCCCTCTCCTAAAGTGAAAAAGTTTCTAAATAGTATAATATCCTATGTAAAGTTCCCCTTTGATAGGGAGGATATTAAAATAGAGCTGCATAATCATATTTTAGATAGGATGGATGATTATATTGAACAGGGAATGGATGAAGAAACTGCAGAACAATTGACTTTAAATGATATGGGGGATGCTAAGGAAATCGGTTTGGCACTCAATAAAGAACACAATCCGCTGATTGGATGGATTTGGGCAATTACAAATGCAATGGTTATTCTTTTTGGGTTATGGGTGTTTTTTATTGCTGTTTTTCCCATATTATCAGGTATTTTACCGAGGAATCTTGTTCGGGAGATTCCAAAATCAGATATTGAATACAAGATAGATATTGACGAAAAGGTACGACTAGATGACAGAGTCATACATTTTACCGACCTTGTCTATGAAATAAATGGGGATATGAATCTCTTCTATGAATCCTACGGCACTACTTTAAGAGAGCTAGGTTGGGGTATTGGCACCATTGGAGAAATTAGTGATAATCTAGGAAATACATATATTGATGGTAGTGGGTTTAACAGTGGGGGTATTAAAACCAAATCCAGAAGAACCATAGAAAACTTTTCTAATGAAGCAGACACCTTAATCATAACCTATGATTATTTTGATAGGTATTATCAGGTGGAAGTCTCTTTAAAAGAAGGTGAACATAATGAGTAGACTTAAAAAAATATTACGAAATTTAATTATTTTAGCGGTATTATTTACAATATTTATCATGAGAACAGGTCTTTTTCTTAATCCAATCTCAGCCCATGAACATTCTGAAAAAAGTTTGCACTTCGGCCCATCTGAAATAGTACATATCCAAGATTATGCTAAAAATATACATATCCTTGGAAAATTTGATAATTGGATCTCCTGTAATACAGTAAACAGGGTAGCATATTTACTCTGGAGAGCTAGAGGATCGTCACAATTTGAAAATGACAAATCAAAGGCTTTAGACTACTCATGGGGCTATTATGAAGATTATTATAAGGTATATGGTGCTATTAATGATAGCAGAATAAAAAGGGTTGTTCTCACCGTAGATAACGAGGAGGTACTTTCCCAAACCGAATTTCATGATGCTTTATTTTTATTTACCTTAGAATTAGATATTGACGAAAACTTTCCTTTTATAGGCATAAAGGCATATGACCAAAGTGATAAGATTATTTTTGAAAAATCTCGTGAAGGTTAATGAAATAGCATTAGAGAGATAAAATATCTTCATATACTTCTCCGTAAATGTCGCCTATTTTATATAGGCAAACCTGATAAGGATAAAAAGGGCTCCATTAAGTCGTCGCTTTATGAAATATTTTATCCCGTTAGGCAGTCATACTGAATATAATGAAGGATCTTAGACCTAGACCCATGAGAAATACAAAAGTCAAAACCCAAAATACCAAACTTGCTCGTAATAACAATGCCCTAGGGTGACATGAGAACCTGACTAATAATAATAAATAAACTTACAAAAAGACGACTTGGCAGCTGATGGTCATAATACCCAATGAATGGAGATGTAAATTCGTTAAAAAGCTTGAATTGTTTGAGCGTAGCGAGTTCTTCAAGCTTTAGAATTTACATTGGAATGAATTGTCGGTATTATCCATCAATGCCACTGGAGGATTGTGTAATTTTATTTATTACTATACATCCAATACGACGCCTTTTTCATCCTATACGACAAAGACACATCTTTATCTACTATAACACAACTTACAATTACTGCTTCTTATTAATTTATCTCAAATCCTAATGCCCTTAAGATATCCACTGCTATATTTCTTTCTTTACCCCTATAGGGATAGGAATGTATATGAATTGCTGGGTTAAAGTTTAGTTCAATTATTCCATAGTCTGAGTCTTCATTTTTATAATCCTCTATCATCATATCTACTCCACAAAATTTAGCATTAACTGCCTTTGCGGATTTTATTGCAATTTCTTTAAATCTTTCTGGTATATCCTCTGTATAGTCTATACTGTCTCCGCCAGTGCTTATATTGGAGTTTTCTCTAAGATAAACTATTTCTCCATCCTTTGGTATATACTTAATATTCTTATTCTGTAGCTTTAAGAATAACACAGCATTTTCATCTAGTTTTATTTTCTCTAAGGGAGTTACATAGTGATAACCCCTTAAGGGATCTTGATTTTTTATTTCTACTAGCTCTTCTATCGTACTTACTCCATCTCCTAAAACATTAGCAGGAACCCTATGAAGAATACCACTCACCTTATCATCTATTACTAAAAATCTATATTCCTTACCCTTTATAAATTCTTCTATTAAAATAGTGTTATCAAATTTAGATGCCATCTCCCAGGCTTTTAAAATATCTTCCTCTGATGCTCCATCTTTAAATATGTTTATCCCCAAACCAAAGTTTGTAGATTTAGGCTTTACCACTATGGGTTTATCTATAATATCCTTGATATTTATTTTGAGCTCATCTAAGGAACTTACTTCAATGCCATCCGGCACTCTTATATTATGTTTCTCTAATACTTTTTTTGTAATAGTCTTATTCTCCATAATGAGCACCGATACATAATTATCCTTAGAGGTTTTGGTTGCCTGTTTTACATATTCTAACCTTCCATCCTTTTCTAAGGAAATAAAGTTTTCTAATCTATCCAATACTTGTATTTCTATTCCTCTCTTTACAGCTTCCTTTAATAAAATCTGGGTTGATAGTTCAAGGTCCTCGAAGCCCTCTAATTTAAATCGATTTTTATAGCTTTGTTCTTTATATTCTCTAGCTAGATTTAGATGTCCTTCTCGATAACCTTCCTCTTGTATTTTTTGAGTAATCTTAAAGGCATAGGTATTGCTATAGTCTTTAATTCTTTCAGTCATAACCTCTAAGGTGTTTTCCATACCTAAATTTAATTCTTTATTTATCCTTGATATCTCTTCTAGTGTTTCCAATGCCCATTGGATTTTAGTGATATCTTGACCGTCCTTCTTTAATAAAACATCCCTTTGTCCTTCTTCTGCTATTTTATAATGATTTTCTAAAGCCTCTTCCTGCCATTTATCATAGTCACTTTCTTCTTTGATTAATAAGAATAGGTTGAATATTTGAAGGAAATATAGGTCAATTAAAGCTATTCCACCCTTTTCAAAGGGGTTTATATCAATTCCTCTATACTCTAAATAGCTAATCCCGTACTTCAATAATGATTCGTCGAAGTTTTTCTTGTCCCTTGGCTTTAATCTTATGGGATTGTAAAGCTCCTTATGATCCCTTATTAAACCCCTGTCTATAAATCCTCTAATGCTCTTTAGATAACTTTTTATAGAGCTATAATCTGGAAATAGATCAATAGTATTTCTATAGCCACAATGACCATTTCTAAAGGAAATTACCCCTTTATTAGAGTATACCCCCTTAGCTATCTCTTCTAATTTTAAGTCACATTCACTTTTATAGGTCTCATGTAAGATTGGGGTAGCCCCTAAAATGTATATAATAAGCCATCTATATCTAAGATAATTCCTAATCATTTTTAAATATATCTGATCCTTAAAATCCTTAAGACTTAAATCTCTTTTTTTAGAATAATATATTTTTTCAATAAAACCGTCCCCAAAGGAAAAGTTATAATGTATACCGGATATTAGTTGTTTCTTACCGCCATACTTCTCTATAAGCTCTTCCCTATAACTTCTAGCCTCTATGCCATCCTCGCTATCATCAAATACCGCAATTTTTATATCTTCCTCATTGATTATACAGGGCATGGACTGGGGCCATAATAATTCTTCCTCATCATGCATTGATATTATGTCATATAGTATATTTGTAAAATTATAGGTTTCCTCTACCTTAGAAAATGCTGGGGTTACCAATTCTACCTGACTTTCTGCAAAGTCTGTAGTGATATAGGGATTCTTTAACTTATTTCCATAGACTTTAGGATGAGGATTTAAGGACAAATCACCATTGCCATCTACTCTTAATAGCTCTCTTTCTATTCCATAATTACCTGTTAATATTTCATCCTTTGAAAATAATTTTTTTAGTTGTTTTATCATTATACAAATTCCCTTCTTATCTTAATTTTATATACAAGATGGGCTACTACTCCCTTAAGCATACTAGATAATGAGATGCTCATCCAAACACCATTTACCCCGAAGGGTATGGTAAGAATTAGTGCAAATGGAATTCTTAAACTGGTAAACACCACGCTTATAATAGAGGGTATTTTTGGTTTTCCTATTCCTGTGAATAATCCATTTGTTATAACCTCCATTGCGCTAAAAATCTGTGAAAAGGCTAAGACAATAAGATATGATGATGCCATTGAAATTGTTAATTCATCTCTAATAAATAATTTAATTAAAGGAACATTAAATGCTAGGAATATCAATGTCATTATTCCTGAATAAGTAATTCCAATTTTCAATGCTGCATAATAACCACTTACCACCCTATCATATTTTTTCGCCCCAAAATTTTGCCCGGTAAATGCAGCGATAGCTCCATTTAAGCCCCCTATAATCATAAAGGAAACGGATTCAATTTGAAATCCAATTTTTTGAGCAGCTATTGCCTCGGTACCAAAAATAGCAATAATTCTTGCTAAAAAAATATTTATAATAGTAAATAAAATTCTTTGAAATGAAATTGGAATACCCAGTCTTATTATTTCCTTTATCTTTTCTTTATCTATTCCCAATGATGGGTCAAACTTAAAAGTTTTCTGCGTTCTTAATCTAAACAATATAAACATTACTATGTGGGCACATAAAGTGGCGTAGGCCGCCCCTACTACTCCAAAATCTAAAACATAAATAAATAATGGATCCAATATAATATTTAGTACCAATCCTATGGAATTAATTTTAAAGGCTAGTTTATTATTCCCATAACTACTTAATATTCTCGAATATAATATATTAAAAAAATTAAATAAAAAAACAGGACCATTTATCGCAAGATAATAATAAGCATCCCTTTCTACTATAGCATTTTCTAGTTTAAGAAAACCTATAAGATATTTACCACCAAATACTAATAATAAACCATAGGCAATTGCTATAATTAAATTTATTGTACTTCCTGCGTTGATATATTTTTTTACCTGTATATAATCCTTCTCACCTAATGCATGGGCTACCTTAATTGCCGTCCCCATAACAACCAAAGAATTTATTGAAAAGCCTAATCCAATAAAGAAACTAGAAGATCCTATACTTGCAACTGCATTACTACCCAATCTCCCTACCAAGAGCATATCGATTAAATTATATGTAAATTGCAATAGTGAACTTCCCATTATTGGTATAGCTAATAATGTTAATACTGATGTTTCTTTCCCTGTGGTCAAATCTACACTTTTCATTTGTATTTCCTTCCAATAATAAGAAATCTTTTAATTTTATTTTTGATATAGCATCCCATCAATATATTATAATACAGTATGGTTATTTCAAGCAAATTTCAAGATATACTTTAAAATAAGCTACCACCTATTTAAGATGCTAGCATTAAAAAATATAGAATTATTAATTGTATTATCCTTAATTCTATGTTTACCTGATTACTATATACCCAATTTTATTGAATTTAAATATTATAGTTAATTTGTTATATAAAAGGTTTTAATCATCTATACTATCATTCGCCAATTCTCTTATTCTAGTTATTTGACTAGTAGTGCCTAATATAAGTAAAGAATCTCCTTTAAATAATGTATCATCTAAGTTTGGACTTATCAGCAATTCTTCTGAATCTTGCTTTTTAATAGCTAACACCAAAAGGCCTGTTTGCTTTGGTAATCGAAGATCCATAAGACTTTTTCCAATTATTTCGGCACCATCGTTAATACTAATATCCTCTAAACATAATTCTATATCACCGATATGTGTTACTACATCTAAAAATGATATAACATTGGGCTTAGTCAATTGAGCTGCCATTCTTCTACCTCCTATTTCACTTGGAGATATTGTTTTATTGGCTCCAGCTTTTTTTAATTTTTCAGGCGCATTTTTGTCAATAGACCTTGAAACAATATAGAGTTCCTTATTCATTTGTCTTGCTGTAAGTACAGTTACTATATTATCTACATCCTTTGATAATGTACTTATCAAACCTTTAGATTTATATATTTGAGCTTTTTCTAAAATAGTTTCATCGGTTGCATCCCCTAAAATTGTTAATATTCCTTTATTTATGGTTTCCCTATATGTATCCTCGTCTTTTTCAATTACCACAAAACTTTCATTTTTATGCTTGAATTGTTCTATTATTACCTCTCCTATTTCACCTGCTCCACATAATATGTAATGATCCTTTAACCTAGAGATTTTATTTTCAGCCATTCTATTCCTCCATAAATCCTTTATTTTGCCTTCAATAATTATTCCTACAAATGTAGTAAAGGTATATCCTCCTATGCCTACCCCGGAAAAAATTAACAACATAGAAAAAATCTTTGCCGCTGGAGTCATAATGGCTATTTCTGAATATCCAACAGTTGAAATTGTAATAATTGTCATATATAGAGAATCGATTATTGAAGTCTTTAGAATTAGAGAATATCCCATTGTTCCACTTATAATTAGAATTGAAAATATAAAAGCAATGAATTTAAGCTTAATTTTATTATTCATCCTATCACCTATTAAAACAGATTAACTTGAAGTGTGTTATATTTATTTATTCATTTTGTGTGATTTTTTAGTATATCCATAATACTAAGCATATATTAATGCATATATTAATGCGAAATGTATCCTTTGATATATTCATAGGTTGCTTGTATAATAATACTAATAATAAATGACATAAAATTCTATATTATAGAAAGGGGACCAACTATGAAAAAAATTCTTTCCACAATTTCTATATTTCTAATTACAATAACTATTATCCTTTGCTTTCCTATTAGTGCAAAGGCAGATGATGATTTGATTATCCCTGATTGGATTGTTGATGCAAAGCTTATGGAAACAGGCGATTTAAAAATAGTGGAAGATCTAAGCTTTGAATTCAATGATGATTTTAATGGTGTATTTAGGGAAATCCTATTGGCCAAAACCTCTGGCGTATCGGATATACAAGTAGAAGAGGTTCTAGAAAATTCCACAATAAAATATACTCAAGTGGAGGATGCCCATAAGGGAAATTCTGAGGTTTTTTTAATCCATGAAGATGATGCAAAAATAAACATACAGATATTTTCTCCTTCAGAAGACCAGATAAGAACCTATAGAATTAGCTATACAATAAATAATGTTGCTATAAAATACAATGATATCGGAGAATTATATTATAAATTCCTAGGAGATGAAAATGAAACTCCAATAAAAAATTTTCTAGTAAATATTCATCTTCCCCAGGCAGATACAGAAAATGTAGTTGAAGTCTTTGCCCATGGACCTTTAAACGGAGAGATAGGTAAAAGCTCTGATACATCATACTTTTTACAAGTAAGCAATGTTCCTTCAAACACCTTTGTAGAAGGAAGAGTGCTCTTTCCAAGGGAGTTTATTCCCCTTTCAAATAGGGTGGAAAATAAGGATAATTACGAGAATATCATTGAAGAAGAAGCTTCCTATCAACAAAAAATAATCGAAGATAGAAAAAGAAGAGAAGCCATAGGAAATACACTAGAACAGATTTCTATAATTACATCTATTCTTGGTATAATGCTATTTATCATTTTTCTAATACTATTTAGAAGACAAATTGATCATAGACAAACAGGTGATTACACTAAGGTTCCAGAGGAATGCACTCCGGCTATAGCCTCTTTATTGACAAGCACTCTAATACAGACTAATACCATATTTGCCACAATGTTAGATCTTTGTAGAAAGGGATATTTAGTCCTTAAGGCTGATAAAGAGGAACAAAACATTGATATTAATGATGATAAGTTTACTATAACCCAAAGCAAACCATTAGATAATGGACTTTTAAATCATGAAAGGCATTTTATCCATTGGTTTATAAATGAAATTGGCAATGGAATATCTGTTAGCACTAATGAAATAGAGAGCTATGGAAAAGAAAATAGTACAAAATCTTTAACACTCTATACTGAATGGAAGAAAAAAATAAAACAAGATGCTGTAAATATGGGTTATTATGATAAAAGTAAAACTAAATTTGCAATATTTTTTGTACTATTGTTTTTACCCCTGCTTGCCTTAGGAATATTCACCATAGTCTATGGAAGCTTGTTTGGAATCGGAAGTCTTGTCCTATCACTTATATTATTTATATACGGATTAACCCTATTCGATAGATTATCAGACTATGGATATCAACAATATACAAAGTGGAGAGATTTTAAAAAGTATATGAAGTATAGTAAAGAAATTTCTTCTATTAGAGACATCAGTAAATACCCCTTAGATATTTCTTTAATATACTCACTGTCACTGGGAGTACAAAAACCAATGGAAGGCTTAAAAATAGATAAAAGCAACAATCAAAGCCTTCAATATAATAATAGTTGGATGATATGGTATTTCTTATTTTTAAACAATAAAAATAATACCTTCCAAAAAAGTATTGATAATTCCTTTGGCGGATCTTCAAGCTCATATTCAGGTGGAGGAGGTTTCTCAGCCGGAGGCGGAGGTGGCGCCGGTGGAGGTGGAGCAGGAGGATTTTAGTTCGTATCAGTAGAATTATGCGTCGTTGACCGATGTTGCCAAATAATAC
>CAZHJK010000039.1:0-17789 GCA_964533275.1 uncultured Eubacteriaceae bacterium
GCCTTCAGGGACTCGAACCCCGGACCTACCGGTTATGAGCCGGTTGCTCTAACCAGCTGAGCTAAAGGCCCCAAAATTATGGCTCCTCAGACTGGACTCGAACCAGTAACCTACCGGTTAACAGCCGGTTGCTCCACCATTGAGCTACTGAGGAATGAAAATCACATATACTATTATACTATTTACAGCAAATATGTCAATGTTATTTTTTTGAAATACTTAAATAAATATTTAAGATAGAAATGTATTATATCATATTTAATAGAATAAAGTAAGAATTTTATTTATAAATATTTTCCAATGTATTCCTATTCTTTATTATAATTTTTCTCTGACCTTTTTGCTCAATCCATCCCTGGCTTTGGAAATAAGATAACTTTCTACTAAGTGTTTCTTGACTCATACCAATATATGTAGCAAGGTCTTTTTTACTTATTGAGAGGTTTACAATATCATTTTCATCAGCCATTTCTAAAAGCATTTGTATTACTCTTTTTTCTACACTAAACAAGCCAATTGTTTCCATTAACTTTTCTGTTTTTTCTAAGCGTTTGCCTAATTCTTGCATTATTTTTAAAGCTATACTTGGTTTATTGTCAATTATCCTTTTCATATTAGTTCCACTTACGATGCACATAATAGTATCTTCTATTGCTTCAACATTTTTTGTAGATATGGATTTAGTAAAAATAGAAAGTTCTTCAATAAAATCCCCCATAGATAATATGCGAATTATTTGTTCCTTGCCTGTTTCTGAAATTTTAGTAATTTTAACTTTACCATTATTAATTATATATAAATTTTCTATTTTGTCACCAGCAAAATATATTATTTCCCCTTTTTTATAACTTTTATGGATAATTGTCTTAGATATTTCATCCATCTCTTCACTAGTTAAATTTGAGAAAATTGGTACTTTCTTTATACAATAATCATCTTCTAAATGTGAGCAATGTTTTGTGGATATCATCAATATACTCCTTATATGCTTTTACTTTAAATGATATTTTTATAAACTAATTACTAATCGAGATAATCTTTTAATTTTTTACTTCTACTTGGGTGTCTTAATTTTCGTAAGGCTTTCGCTTCAATTTGTCTTATTCGTTCTCTTGTAACATTAAATTCTTTGCCTACCTCTTCAAGTGTTCTAGCTTTCCCATCATCTAATCCAAAGCGTAGTCGTAAAACCTTTTCTTCTCTTGGAGTTAATGTATCGAGAACATCTAATAGTTGTTCCTTAAGAAGTGTAAAGGCTGCTGATTCAGCAGGTGCAGGAGCATCATCATCAGGTATAAAATCACCTAAATGACTATCTTCCTCTTCTCCTATAGGAGTCTCTAAAGAAACCGGTTCTTGAGCGATTTTTAGAATTTCTCTAACCTTTTCAACTGTAAGTCCCATTTCTTCTGCAATCTCCTCAGGTGCAGGCTCTCTACCCAACTCTTGTAACAATTGTCTTGAAACTCGAATAAGTTTATTAATAGTTTCTACCATATGAACAGGAATTCTTATGGTTCTTGCTTGATCAGCTATGGCTCTTGTAATAGCTTGTCTAATCCACCAAGTTGCATATGTGCTAAATTTAAAACCTTTTCTATAATTAAATTTCTCAACAGCTTTAATTAATCCAAGATTACCCTCTTGTATTAAATCTAAAAATAGCATTCCTCTACCTACATAGCGTTTTGCTATGCTTACAACCAATCTAAGATTTGCCTCTGCAAGCTTTCTACTGGCAATCTCATCACCATCTTCCATTTTCTTAGCAAGTTCAATTTCTTCATCAGCTGTTAATAATGGCACCTTTCCAATTTCTTTTAAATACATTCTGACTGGATCATCAATATTTATTCCTTCTGGGACAGTTATGTCTAATTTATCTTTATCTTCTTCCTCCTGGCTATGATCACCAATTATATCAATACCATTTTCTTCAAAGGATTCATACATTAATTCTATTTGTTCCGGGCTCATATCAACCTCTTCTAAAACATCCATTATCTCTTTATATGTTAAGGAACTATTTTTTTTACCTTTTTCTAATAAATCCTTTATTTTTTTACTTTTTAATTCTAAGTTGTCATTACTCAAAATGTATTACCTCCCTTCTATTTACCCTTAAGAGCTTCAAGTTTTTTCTTTAGCTCAATAATTTCTATATAAATTCTATTTGTTTTTTCAACATTAACATTATTTTCCTTACTCATTAATTTAATACTATTATTTAAATTATTAATTTTTTCTTGAAGTTTATATATTCTTATTGTATTAATATATTCCATTATATTTTTATCTATAAACTCCTTGTCATAATTTTTTGAGAATATTCCAGAAATAACCTGTCCTTCATGCTCACTATTAAATATATCCAATAATTGTCCAGGTATAACTGTTTCTTTATTGTTCATTTTTTTATAAATAATCTTTGCAATATCTCTATGGATATCAAGAGTAAAATCATCCCAATTAATAAATTTCTTAACTTTAATGAAAACTTCTAAATCTTGGGAAATAGCATTTAGTAGATTTTCTTCAGCTAAGATAATAGCATTTTTTCTATCATTGGATGTAATATTTGCTTTATATTCAATAGTATTCCTATTATTTCCAATTCTATTCTTAGGCGTTTTATCTCTATTATACATCCTCTTATTACTATATACTTCTGATTTAATAGCGGCTTCATTAATCCCTGTTTCCTTTGAAATCTTTTTAATATAGCCATCAATTTCAATTTCACTTTTTATATTTTTTAAGATTTGAGCCACTTCTTTGGAAAAGTCTATCTTCCCCTCTGTACTATTGATATTATATTTTTCTCTCGCCAGCATAATCTTATATTCAACTAGGGGTAATCCTTTTTTTATTTGATAAATAAACCCCTCCAATTTATATTTTTTAATATATTCATCAGGATCCAACCCCTTAGGTAATTTCATAACTCTTACTTTACATCCAGATCCAGCAAAGATGTCCAATGCTCTTAAGGTAGCTTTCCTACCTGCATCATCACCATCATAGGCTATTATAATCTCATCTGCATAACGGTTTAATAGTTTTGCTTGTTCTCTTGTCAATGCTGTCCCTAGGGATGCTACTACATTTTTCATCCCATGCTGATATAAAGAGATAACATCCATATATCCTTCTACTATAATAATTTGTCCATCTTTAATGTTATTTTTTGCATTATTTAATCCATATAGATGATGCCCTTTAGAAAAAAGAATTGTTTCTGGAGAATTTAAATACTTTGGTAATTGTTGATCTAGTACTCTCCCTCCAAAAGCAATCACCTTATTAGTAAGATTAAATACTGGGAAAATTAGTCTATTCCTAAAACGATCATAAAAATGTCCTTTTTGATTCTTTTTGGGAATTACTAAACCAGATTGAGCAATTTCATCTATAGAATAATTTTTCTTTAATAAATGCTGATATAATCCCTCCCAATCTTCTGAAGCATATCCTAAACCAAATCTAATTATAGTTTCACTAGTAATCTTCCTCATATTTAAATAGTTGAGTACAGTTTTGCTTTTCTTTAAATTATCGTAATAATATCTAGCTGATTCTTTATGAATGTTATATTGGGTTTGCTTACTTTTATATTTTTCTTTATCTACAGCTTCATATTGATCTGGTAAACTAATGCCCCCTCGATCTGCAAGTAATTTAAGAGCATCTACAAAACCTAGATTTTCAATACTCATAATAAAGCTTATTACATTCCCTCCTACACCACATCCGAAACAATGATAAATTTGTTTGTCCGGAGATACACTAAAGGATGGTGTGTTTTCTGTATGAAATGGGCATTTGGCTTTATAACTCGTACCACTTTTTTTTAATAATACATACCCAGAAATAACATCTACTATATCGTTACGGGAACGAATCTCTTCTATTAACTCTTCTGAGTATACATTTGACATTTATATCACCTTTACTCTGGCTTAATATATATTTTCGCCATCAATATTATTTTTCCTTCTTATTAATTTAGAAATATAGCTTCGCTAGAGAACCTTGAAAGATAAAAACCTTGGAAAATTTATTAATTAAGGATTGTTTAATTGACCAATTAAATTTTCAAGTGTTTTTTTGAATTTAAAATCCTCTATTTTTCCCCTTTTCTTTTGCTTAGAAGTTTTTAGTTTCTTTTTCCTTTGCTCTAATGATAAAAATCTTTGATATAGATATAATTCGATATTATCATTAGTAAAGCTTTCCCCATTAAAGGACAAAGCATAAGCACCTTTATTTAGAACCAATGATGCCAAACCATAATCCTGAGTAATTACAATATCTCCACTGTTAAGATAATTAATAATTTTCATATCTACTGCTTGGTCCTCATTGTCTACTAGAATCCTATTAGAAAATTTAACAGTTTCTGAATAATGACAAACACTACAGAAATATAATACTTCTATATTATATTTAGTTGATATTTCCATAATTTCGCTATTAACAGGACATGCGTCTCCATCAACCAATATTTTCATTAAATCACCTTCAAATTTCCGTGAAAGTTAGTATTCGACATAATAACCTATTATTCCTTCTTTTTCTTATAACAATTTAAACTTTCCATGAATCAGGTATGAATATTTCATTAAAACTATTCATGGCATATATATCTGTCATGCCTGCAATATAATCACAGATTATTCTTTCCTTATTTTCCTTTTCTAACTTCTTCTTAAATTCTTTTGGTAGATCATCAACATTATTATAAAAAAACTGGTAAAGCTGTTCTAATATATTTTGAGCTTTTTTTTCTTCCTTCTTTGCTATAGAATCTATATAAACCTTCTCAAAGAGAAAATTTCTTAATTCATTAGTCGCTTTATCTATTTTTTCCGTCATAGATACATGATTTTTCCCTATACTATTATTAACAACATCCTGAATCATAGTATTTATACGAACGCTATGACTTTTCCCTAAAATATCTAATGTTCTTTTAGGTAGATCCTCTTCCTTTAAAACCTTTCCTCTTAGCGCATCATCGATATCATGATTTATATACGCTATTCTATCTGATAGATGTACAATAGCAGCTTCCAATGTTTTTGGTTTCCCTTCTCCTGAATGATTCAATATACCATCACGAACTTCAAAGCTTAGATTCAATCCACCATCTCTCTCTAAATAATCTACAACTCTAAGACTTTGTTCATTATGCAAAAAACCAAAGGAACATATATTGTTTAATGTTTCTTCTCCTGCATGTCCAAAGGGTGTATGACCTAAATCATGTCCTAAAGCAATAGCCTCAGTTAGGTCTTCGTTTAATAATAATGCTCTGGATATTGTTCGTGCAATTTGTGTTACCTCTAATGTATGGGTTAATCGAGTTCTATAGTGATCTCCTTCTGGTCTAATAAACACTTGGGTTTTATGCTTAAGGCGTCTAAATGACTTGGAATGAATTATACGATCTCTATCTCTTTGAAATATTGTTCTAATAGGACAAGGTTCTTCCTTTCTTTCCCTACCCCTACTATTTTTACTTAGGGATGCAAAGGATGATAGTGTAACTTCTTCTATCTTTTCTCTATTTTCACGAATATTCATCTTCTAACCCCCATTCTTTGAAAGCTTATTGTATATATACACTATTAATTACACATATCCTCTTTTTTTATAAAAACTCTTGAAATTATTACCTACAATTATTTATATCATTCAAATATATAATCAAAAAAAGGGCCGAAGCCCTTAAAAATTATTTTTTGTTAATTATTTGTGCCTGTGCTGCTGATAATCTTGCAATTGGTACTCTATATGGTGAACAGGATACATAATCTAACCCAGCGTTATGGAAGAACATTATTGAAGCAGGATCCCCTCCATGCTCTCCACAAACACCGATCTTTAGATCAGGCTTTTCTTTTCTTCCTAGATCAACTGCAATCTCTACTAATTTACCAACTCCACTTTGATCTATGCTTTCAAATGGGTCTTTTTCAAGTATATCCTTTTCTTGATATTCACTTAAGAATTTACCTGCATCATCTCTGGAAAACCCAAATGCCATTTGTGTTAAATCATTTGTTCCAAAGGAGAAAAATTCTGCTTCTTTAGCAATCTTATCTGCTACAAGTGTTGCTCTAGGTACCTCTATCATAGTTCCTACAAGATATTCTAACTCAACATCTTCTTTTTCTATTAATTCATTTGCTGTATTAACTATATTTGTCTTTAGATATTCTAATTCCTCTACAATACCTACAAGTGGTATCATAATTTCAGGTCTAATTTTCTTACCTTCTTCTTTTGATATTTCAATTGCTGCTTCGATTATAGCCTTTGTTTGCATAACTGCAATTTCTGGGTATGTAATAGCAATTCTACATCCCCTATGTCCCAACATTGGGTTAAATTCCTTTAGTGATTCAATAGTTTCGTTTAATTCATCATAAGAAATTTCAAGCTCTTTAGCCAATGCTACAATATCCTTTTCTTGAGTTGGTAAGAATTCATGTAGTGGTGGATCTAGTAGTCTTATGGTTACTGGTCTTTCGCCCATCGCTCTAAATATTCCCTTGAAATCTTCTTTTTGCATTGGAAGCAATTGTTCTAATGATTTTTCTCTTTGTTCTTTTGTATTTGATAAAATCATTTGACGAACTGCGGGAATTCTTTTTTCATCAAAAAACATATGCTCTGTTCTACATAATCCGATACCCTCTGCTCCAAATTTTACTGCTGTTTCTGCATCCACTGGTGTATCTGCATTAGTTCTAATCTTAAGTTTTCTAATTTCATCAGACCATTGCATTAACTCTCCAAAGTGTCCTGAAAGTTTAGGTTCTACAGTAGGAACTTCACCTAAATATACTGTTCCTGTACTTCCATCTAATGAAATATAATCTCCTTCTACATATACATTACCATTAACGACAAATTCTTTTTTCTCTTCGTTAACTCTTATAGAATCACAACCTGCTACACAGCATTTCCCCATACCTCTTGCTACTACAGCTGCATGAGATGTCATACCACCCCTAGCTGTTAGAATACCATTTGCTAAATGCATCCCCTCAATATCCTCTGGAGAGGTTTCCTGTCTAACTAAGATAGCCTTTTCGCCGTTATTTACAGCAGAAACTGTGCTTTCAGCAGTAAAGTATATTTTTCCGGTAGCAGCTCCTGGTGATGCTGGTAAACCTTTAGCAAGAGCAGAGGCATCCTTTAGAGCTTTAGAATCAAAGGTAGGATGCAATAATTGATCCAATTGCTTAGGTTCAATACGCATTAATGCTTCCTCTTTAGTTATAAATCCATCTTGTACTAGTTCAGAAGCTACTCGAATTGCCGCTGCCGCTGTTCTTTTACCATTACGGGTTTGTAAGATATATAGTTTTGATCCTTCTATTGTAAATTCAATGTCCTGCATATCCCTATAATGATTTTCTAATTTTTCAGCTGCATCTACAAATTGATCATAAAGATCCTTGGAAGTTTCCTGTAATTGGGAAATAGGTTTTGGTGTTCTAATACCAGCTACAACATCTTCTCCTTGTGCATTCATTAAATATTCACCATAGAGTTTATTTTCGCCTGTTGATGGATTTCGTGTAAAGGCAACTCCTGTACCACAATCATCTCCCATATTTCCAAATACCATAGATTGAACATTTACAGCTGTTCCAATAATACTTTTAGGAACTTCATTTATTCTTCTATAGGTTATAGCCCTTGGGTTATTCCAGGAAGCGAATACTGCCTCAACTGCCATTAATAATTGTTCTCTCGGATCCTGAGGGAAATCCATACCCTTCTCTTGCTTTACAACTTCTTTAAATTGTTCTACTAGTTCTTTTAAGTTCTCTGCTGTTAGTTGAGTATCTTCTTGAAAATTGTTTTTTTCCTTCATATCTTCTAATAAATCTTCGAATTTATTTTTAGGAATTTCTAATACTACATCCCCAAACATTTGAATAAATCTTCTATAGCTATCATAAGCAAATCTTTCATTTTGTGTGTTTTTTGATAGTGCTTCAACTGTATCATTATTCAATCCTAAGTTTAAAATGGTATCCATCATACCTGGCATTGATATAGCTGCTCCTGATCTAACAGAAACTAATAGTGGATTTTCTAGTGAACCAAAGTTTTTTCCTGTTTCTTTTTCTAAATCTATCAAGCATGAATATATTTCATCTATAATATCCTTTGAAAGTTTTTCTCCAGTTTCATAAAATAAATTACATGCTTCTGTCGTAACAGTAAAGCCTTGAGGAACTGGTAGACCTAGGCTTGTCATTTCTCCAAGGTTTGCCCCCTTTCCTCCTAATAGCTCTCTCATTTTTGCATTTCCTTCTTTAAACATATAAACATATTTTCCTGCCAAATTAAATTCCTCCTTCTATGTATTATAATTTTTAATATTATTGCAACTGTCTTTACAACAGTGCAGGTGGTTACCTTTAATCACTCCTTATTATACTAACTAATTCCAAATTGTACAAACTTTTTAGTGATGTTTGTTTTGGAAATTTTACCTATTATTTTGTATTGTACTTTATTATCTTCATCAATTTTTTTTTCTACTACCGGAAGGGAATCTATTTCATGATCTATTATCTTTACTGCTGCATCATAAATTGAATCATCTGGAAATATAAAAGCTACATTAGGCATTCTAGTCATAATCATACCCACAGGCATTTTATAAATATCTTGATTCCCAATTGCTGTTTTAAGAAAGTCCTTTCGAGAAACAACCCCTGAAAGATATTTTTCCTGATTTTCTATAAAGATTGTACCAACATCCTCTAAAAATAGGGTTACAATTGCGTCATATATAGTTGTTTCCTCTGATACAATAACAGGCATGGATTTTACATCATCAACCTTAATTTTTTTCATATAACTCCCAATAAAGCTAAATAATGATTTGCCAGAATAGAAATATCCAACCTTTGGTCTAGCTTCAAATATTCCAATCATAGTTAACAATGCTAAATCAGTTCTTAGGGTAGCCCTTGTTAAATTAAGTTTCTCTGCAATATGTTCACTAGTAATTGGTTGATTTTTCTTTACAATTTCAATTATCTTCCTTTGACGGTCAGAAAACTCTATGGCACTCACCCCTCGAATAATTTTTTATAATAAAGTGGCGCTTTAATAAATGAATTATACTATATAGTACACCATCGTATCAATGTATTATTAAAACAATTTTGGAAAAACCTCTACAATAGTAGAGGTTAATGCAATTTTTCTTTAATAATTAATATTCCAATTTATTTTCCATGAATGATACAATTTCATTTATATTAACTCGCACCTGTTCCATTGTATCTCTATCGCGAATAGTAACTCTATTGTCTTCTAAAGTATCAAAGTCTATAGTAATACAAAATGGAGTTCCAATCTCATCCTGTCTTCTATATCTTTTACCAATGCTTCCTGCTTCATCATATTCTACCAAGAATTTTTTGCTTAGCATTTCAAATACTTTCCAAGCTTGTTCCTTCAGTTTTTTAGTAAGAGGCAATATGGTAGCTTTAATAGGAGCTAATTGAGGGTGCAGTTTTAATACATTTCTACTCTCATTATCATCGACCAATTCTACATTGTATGCTTCAGCTAAAAAGGCTAATAACACTCTATCTACGCCCACAGAAGGCTCAATACAATAAGGAATATATCTTTCATTAGTATTAGGATCGATATAAGACATATCCTGCCCAGAATGATTTTGATGTTGGGTTAAGTCAAAATTAGTACGATCTGCAACTCCCCAAAGCTCTCCCCAACCAAAAGGAAAACGATATTCTATATCTGTAGTAGCATTACTATAATGTGAAAGCTCATTCTTGCTATGATCCCTAAGCCTTATATTTTCTTCTGCTATACCAAGTTCCAATAACCAATTTTTACAATAATCTTTCCAATAATTAAACCACTCCAAATCCTCCCCAGGCTTACAGAAAAACTCTAGTTCCATTTGCTCAAACTCTCTAGTTCTAAATATAAAATTACCTGGAGTTATCTCATTTCTAAAGGATTTCCCTATTTGAGCTATGCCGAAGGGTACTTTTTTGCGAGAACTTCTTTGAACATTTTTAAAATTAGTAAAAATTCCTTGTGCGGTTTCTGGACGCAAATAGATATCTGATTTTGAGTCCTCAACAACTCCTTGATGTGTTTTAAACATAAGATTAAATTGTCTAATATCAGTATAGTTATTCTTTCCACATTTTGGACAGGATATATTATTTTCGTCTATATAGTTTATCATTTCCTCATTACTCCAACCATCCACTATTAGCTCTTTACCCTTATCCTGCGCAAAGTCTTCAATAAGCTTATCTGCGCGAAAACGCGTTTTACATTCTCTACAATCCATTAATGGATCGTTAAATCCTCCAATATGTCCTGATGCTACCCAAACCTCTGGATTCATTAATATAGCAGAGTCCAAGCCTACATTATAAGGACTTTCTTGTACAAACTTTTTCCACCAAGCTTTTTTAATATTATTTTTTAATTCTATGCCTAATGGACCATAATCCCATGTGTTTGCCAAGCCCCCATAGATTTCTGACCCAGGATATATAAATCCTCTAGTTTTTGCTAAGCTGACAATATCATTCATAGTAATTTTTGTTGTCATAATTATTCCTCCTTTATTATTAAAAAAGCATTAAAGATAATTCCTCTAGGCTAAAAAACTAAGCAATCAGCACATTCACCATCTTAGCACCCTTCTTAAAACGACAGGGTTTCCCTTGCAACATTATGTTATACAATAGGAAAATAGAGCTTTCCTTTCCTATGATATAAAAAAATAAAACCTTCTATCAACTAAGGGACGAAAATTTTATTCCGCGGTTCCACCCTTGTTGACCAGAAGGTCCACTTTATGTTATGGTTGTACTCAAAAGTTCCTTTTGCAAAAGACTTTTACTAGGCTTACACCCTTCCTAGCTCGCTATAAAAAGTATCCTTTACTACTCTTCTTTCTCAATGTACTTTTCTTTATTGTTTTATTTAAATTATCAGATATTCATATTTTTGTCAACTATTATTCTTCATTTTTATCAAATTGTTCTTTGGCTTTTTGTTCAGCCATTTTTACCATATCAGCTACCTCTTCATTTATATTTATATCACTCTTATATGGTCTTTCGATTTCAATAGTACATTTAGATACAAAAGCCACAGCTGCTCCTATTGCTGTTATATATGGCATAAATACTGCCCCTACAGCTCCAGCTGTAATAGGAATATCAAGTATCATATATTCACCCTTTTTAACTTTAATTCGGTTTACATTACCTGTGCGTACTATTTCCTTTAATTTTTCTACTACTTCTGACCCAGCAACATTAAATTGCTCAGTCCAGGTATCTTTATTTTTCTTTTCCTCCATAATGATTATAGCCTCTAAAATGTCGCCATCTGCTTGTTCCAATACCTCCTTTGCTTCTTTATAGCTTGCACCTGTTCTTTCCCTTATTGAGTCAATCTTTTGAAGAATATCATCCATTTTTCTCATCTCCCTTATTTTTATTTCCCTTATTATTTAATATATTATTATCTATAATATTCAAAAAATTCAATGTGTGAAAGGATCTCTCCATATATTTTGAAACATAATTATACATTATTTTATTTAATTGTCGTATTATACTATCCTTTTTTACTAATTGGTTTAAGTTTGATAATGGTTTGTGAAGTATAAAGGAAAGCACTTCTTTAGCATCCTTATTTATTCCCATTGCATAAGAATCTTGTTGAAAACATTGCGGACAAATAACCCCTCCCAGTTCAGAACTTATTTTCATGTTATACTGAATACTATTGCCACAAACTACACAATCATCTAAATGTGGTGCGTATCCTGATAATGCCATTAGTTTAACCTGGAAAGCCAATGTAATTATATCTAAATCTATCTCTTTTGTGTAAGTCATATGTTTTAGAGTATGTATTAATAAAAAAAAATATTTTTCTTCCTTTTGCTGCTCTTGGGTAGCAGCATTTATCAATTCAATAATATAAGATGCGTAGGTGAAATCTTTTAAATTTTTTCTTAAGTTATAGAAGGACTCTCGTAATTCTGCTTGGTTAATATAATTCATAGATTTTCCTTGATAAAATATAAAATTACTATAGCAAAATAATTGCGTAGAGGCTAAAAAACGATTATTTGTTTTTCTAGCCCCTTTTGCTAATGCTTGTATTTTACCATGGTCTTTTGTCAAAATTGTAAGTATTTTATCTGCTTCATCATAATTTATTTGTTTAATAATAATTCCAGTTGTTTTAAATAATCCCATTTAACCTCATCCTTATACTAAGCGTTCCTCTCCTTCAAACCTTGTTAGAAAAGACTGTTTATATTCAGTTTCATTAGGATTTTGAGCTTCTTGTTCTTGTTTAAAATCTTTATAAAGTAAATACATATCTAATCTACCTGTATTATTAAAACATTCCCAAAATAGCTTTTCCATTAGTATTTTCTCCTCCCTTTTTGCATTATTAATATAGAGTAACCTACTCTTATATTTTTAATACTATTAATTAAAATTTAGGGAAGATATTTACTACTAATTAAAATTATTAGATAAGAGATACCTTTTTTTATTGATAGCCTAAATCCTTTAATTCCCGTTTTTTGTTTCTCCAATCAGATTTCACCTTTACCCATAATTGTAAATTTACCCTAATACCTAATAAGCTCTCAATATCTCTTCTAGCCCTTTTCCCAATTTCCTTTAACATCGTTCCTTGTTTTCCAATAATTATTCCTTTATGTCTACTTTTCTCGCAATATATGTTAACCTCTATATCTACAAGATTTTTCCCTTTTCTTTCTTTCATAGAAGTCACTTCTGTTGCAATGCCATGGGGTACTTCTTGTTGTAGTAATTGCAATGCCTTTTCCCGAACTAATTCAGCAACAATCATTCGTTCCGGCTGATCTATTATCATATCCTCAGGAAAATATTGTGGACCCAATGGTAATTTATCAGATATTATTTTAATTAATTCTGATACATTTTCACTATTTCTTGCTGATATTGGTATTATATCACTAATCCCCTCAATATCCTTATAAATTGCTATTTTTTCTAGTAATTCGTCCTTAGTTAACAAATCCATCTTGTTTATTATTAATAAAACAGGAGTTTTTACTTCCTTAAGAATTTCCATTATGTATTGATCACCAGAACCAATATTCATACTTTCGTCAACTAAAAACAAAATAACATCCACTTCATTTAATGTTTGTTTTGCAGCATTGACCATATATTCTCCTAACTTATTTTTTGGTTTATGCATACCCGGAGTATCTATAAATACCATTTGAAAATCCTTTTGTGTAAAAATACAACGAATTGTATTTCTTGTAGTTTGTGGTTTATTCGAAATAATAACAAGCTTTTCTCCCATAATCTGATTTAATAAGGTAGATTTACCAACATTTGGTCTCCCTATAATAGATACAAACCCCGAGCGGTAATTAGCATTCATTAGTTTTTGCCTCCTTTGTTTTTGCTAAGTCATCTTCACTAAATGGATATGGTAGTAAGTCCTTGGTATAAAGAGTTAGTATTTCACCTTCAGCATTTTGGAATATTATTTGTATATCCTTAGCAAATTCATAAATAACCTGTCTGCATATTCCACATGGAAAAGTAAATCCAGGATGATCGCTTACAATTGCTAGCGCAATAAAAGCTCTTTCACCTTCAGAAACTCCTTTAAAAAATGCTGTTCTCTCTGCACAATTAGTTGCCCCGTAGGTAGCATTTTCAATATTACATCCAGTATATATTTTACCCTCTCTTGTAAGTAATGCCGCCCCTACAGGAAAATTTGAATATGGTACATACGCCATTTTTTTTGCTTGATTTGCCTCTTCCAATAATTTTTCTTTCATTTTTGTTTCTATTATCATATTTCTTTTTATACCTCCTTATACCTAGATAGCTGTATTTTAATTATTTATCTTAATTTATAAATTTTAATAAAGTTGAAAAATTAAAATTGTAATTAATGTACCAATTATACCACCAACAATTACTTCAAAAGGTGTATGTATTCTTCCTTCGATACGACTCTGTGATATTAAAAAGGCTAAAAGAAATGCCATAGAAGCTACTAATACATCCTCTGAAATTAGGGCTATAGCAGTTGAAATAGAGAAGGATATTGCACTATGTCCACTGGGCATTCCTCCCACCATATAAGATCCCACACTAAACTTAGACTTTACAGCTATAACAACCACTATTACCAGTACCAAACTAACAAAGGTTAAATGACCTGGTGATTGTTGCACCCTATGTAATATATTTTTTGCAACAGGATTAATACGATTAAAAAATAATACATAAGCAACTATGATGGAATTTACTGATGCTATTAATACCGTGCCAGCAGCAACATTCTTAGCAATCCTAGCTAAAGGGTGATAGGTTTTAGTATATAAATCTACTGTAGCCTCTATTGCTGTGTTAATCATTTCTGTAATAATTACCAAGCATATAGTGAAAAATAAGATTATTAATTCAATCCTACTGAAATCCATAAAAAGACTTGTTATTATTACTATAGAACCTATTATAAAATGTATTTTCATATTTCGTTGTGTTTTTAATGCATAAATAAGCCCTGAAATAGCATAATTAAAACTATCAATAAGGTTTCTTATTTTCATATTTACACTCCAAATTAAGAAAAAGTTCGAAAAATTTGTAATTCTTCCATTACTAATTCCTCTTTCTCTCTCATTATTTTCTTATCTTCTAAATCTATATGATCATAGCCTAACAGATGATATATACCGTGCACTGTTAGGTAAGCTAATTCTCTTAAGAATGAATGACCATATTCTTCTGATTGTTCTATAGTTTTAGGTATAGAAATAACAATATCCCCAAGAAGCATTTCAGTTTTTTGATTTATTCTTTTATCTAATTTTTCTTTTTCTATTAAGGGAAAGGATAATACATCCGTGGATGTGTTATTATCCCTATAAACATTATTTAATTGTTGAATTTCTTCATTATCAACAAATGATATGCTAATCTCTACAGAGAAATTAATCCCTTCTTTCTTTAATGCAACATCTACAACCTTTTCCAAAATATCAAGGAATTCCTTGGTTATTTGAATTTTTTCTTGACGATTATCAAAGTATACACTCATCAATATCATCCCCTATTCTTTATTCTTAAGATTAATTATTATTTGATACCTTATCATATACTTCATATGCTTCTATAATTCTTTGTACTAACGGATGGCGTACAACATCGTTTTGAGTAAGGTATATAAATTTAATTCCTTGTACATTATCTAGAATTTTTATAACACTTTTAAGTCCAGAATCCTTACCATGGGGTAAGTCTATCTGAGTTATATCTCCTGTAATGATTGCCTTAGAACCTATTCCCATTCTTGTTAGAAACATCTTCATTTGTTCGGGTGAAGTATTTTGAGCTTCATCTAAAATAATAAATGCGTCATCTAATGTTCTTCCTCGCATATAAGCCAATGGTGCAATCTCAATAATTCCTCTTTCTATATAACTCTGATATGTATCTGTTCCCATAATATCAAATAATGCATCATATAATGGGCGAAGATATGGATCTACCTTTTCTTGTAAATCTCCAGGTAAAAACCCTAGTTTTTCACCTGCCTCAACTGCAGGTCGAGTCAAAATAATACGACTTACTTCTTCATTCTTAAAGGCTGCTACTGCCATTGCCATAGCTAAATATGTTTTTCCTGTTCCCGCCGGTCCAATGCCAAAAACAATTTCATTTTTTTTAATAGCTTGGACATAATTTTTTTGTCCAAGAGTTTTACTGCGAATCTGTTTTCCCTTTGCTGTGTAGCAGATTACATCAGATAAAGTGGAAAATTTATCTTCCTCTCCATTTTTAGCAAGACTTATAATATATTCAACGCTTTGAGTTGTAATTGGTTTATTATTTTTAATACTATCTAATAACTTGACAATTATACTCTTAACTATAGTAACCTCATCTTCAATACCTAAAATCTTAATATTTCCTTCTCTTACAATAATTCTTACAGAATAGTTTTTTTCAATAATTTTAATGTTTTCATCGAAATTACCAAATAACTGCATCTGATGTTCTAGTTCTTCTACATTAATTCTTTCTTCTATTTGTTGTTGATTCAAATGTTAGCCTCCCTTTTTAATTAGAAATCTCTTGAATTCGACTTATATTTTCTATGGCTTCAATAAATACCTCAACCTTTGCATTATCAACATCCTTACTTATAATTTTTAGAGTAGAATTTTTAATTTCTATTTTCTTTTTTCTTTCCTTCTCTATAAGTTCTTTTGTCTTGGTTAGAGCACTAACCTTAATCTCTTCTTCTGTTAATTCCTTAAAATCTTCTTGTTTAATATATTCAATATATTTAATATATATTGGAATCTTAATACCCATTATATCAATAAGGGGTTTGGTTTTTTCTATTTTATCATAATTATCTAAAGTAACTTTGGATTTCTTTAATATGATTTCTTTTTTCCCTATAATTAATCCTTTCTCTACTACATTACTACTTTTATTATTATTTAATTTTTTAAATTCAACTTCTATTTCTGTTTCGTACCAAGTTTGTGCATAAATATCACCCCAAGCATGTACTTTTTGTTTTCCCTCTATTTTGTTTTCACTATTTCCTTCATCTTCGTCTAAATTTTCATTATCTTGTAATTCACCACTTATTAATAAATCTCCTTTTTTTACTAGATCTCCTTTTTTTACTATTGCTTCTCCTCCATAAACCAACATATTATGAATTATTCCATCTCTATCTGCAATAACATTTGTTGGTATATCTGTGTTTAATATTGGTGGCGGAATTTCTTTCTCTACAATTTCAATTTTCACCTTAATGCCAGTAAAAGAGATATTGGCATAGGATATTTCAGTATTCTTAAGAAGAAGATTATCCTCTATTTCTTTTTCTGAAATCTTATACTTAAATTCTCCTCTTTTTAAACCTAGCTCATTTAATTGTTCTAAAATAGTGTTGCTTGAAATATTTTCATTCCCAGTTATTTCTATTTCCCATATAAAAGATGTTAAAAAATATATTAGAATCAAAGTAATAGTAGCACCTGCTACTAGAAACTTTCTTTTTTTCATTTTCCATAATATAAAAGGCAATCCTTTTTTATCAATTATTTCTACTCTACAGGACACCTTTTTGATAATGTTTTTCAATTGTAGAAAATCTTTTTTGCTAACCTTTACATAAATACATGTGCTAGATTTTCGAAATATATCCCATATGAAAATATTTTCCTTTACTACAAGGTTTAAGAATTTTTCTAATGTAAATCCTTCAATTTTAATAATAACATAGCCCTTAAAATAATGCCACAATTTAACAATAAGCACACATTTCACCTCTTTTTATTGTATGTATTCAAAAGTGTGTATTTCTCCTGTAATAATGATTTCTTCCTTTATTATCGTTTTTATATATAAATCATTACCCTGTATTTTTATCATCCCTGAATTGCTACTAATTCTAATTTGATTTGAGGTATATTCAATTATTCCTTTATGGTTTTCTATATTTAGTTGTAAATTTCCTATTAAAGTCACTTTGGGTAAGTCAAGCATTATCTCCTTAGGAAGTTCTAGAGTATCAGATAAATCAGTCTTTATATTATTTATTTTATTACCCATATCCCCACCCTCTCTCCTATTTATATCTATGCTCTCATTATTTTTACTATGCAAAGGACATTAAAA
>CAZHJK010000040.1:0-16516 GCA_964533275.1 uncultured Eubacteriaceae bacterium
TCTCAGGATTTTAATATGTGGTGGGCGGATTTAAGTTTGTTTTTCACACAGTCTGCCGTCCCTTTTGCTTCTGTTGTTATCAAGGATCTTAGACCCAAGAGAAGTACCTAAGTCAAAACCCAAGATTCTTCAACATAGAATGACAATACCCTAGGGTAATGGAAACCAGCTTGTAACAATATTAAATAAACTTACAAAGTGATGACTTGGTAGCTGTGGTTATAATACCCAATGAATGGAAATGTAAATTCGTTAAGAAGCTTGAATTGTTTGAGCGTAGCGAGTGTGAAATGAAATTGCTTAACAATTTCTCTTTCAACGAAACCAATTGCAAATTGGTTGAGATCCTTACATCATAACATTACAATAGCTATTTAAAATACTAATGTAGATCTAAAGAAAATTTCACAAATACTTTAGAATTTACATTGGAATGAATTGCTGGTATTATCCATCAATGCCACCGGAGGAATGTGTAATTTTATTTGTTACTCTATCAACCACGACGCATTTATCTACAAATGCGAAGTAACCTTTTAATGAATATTATTAGGGAAAACAAGACAATAATTGTGTTTGAAATATTATTTTATTTGTTATTTGAAATCATTTTAAACTATTCCAAATAGTATCCCATGAACTGAAATATACACTACTATCTTTATTGCCTTGAAATAGTAATTCCTTTTCATGCAAGGTAGAATTACAATTAAGTAAATTAGGATCTATATAAACATAAGTTCTTTTCAAATAATTATTATTTCTGATTTTAGAATTAATATGATCATCATTTAATCCACTATAACCCCATATGTAAAGCTCAGTAAAATCACCATTTTCAAGAGTTTTGAGATATCTTTCTAAAACTGATGAACCAAAGCTGAATGGGAATGAAATAGGGAAATGAAGTCCCCCTTTAGATTTATTTGATTTTTCCTCAGGATTTCTACCCCAAACAAGATGAGCTTTTTCAGGTGACAGTTCGTGCTCCACTCTATTAATCGAGATCGAACTATTTTCAGTAATCTTTTTATAATTGAATCCACCATGTAGATGACAAACTTCATTTTTATAAACATCATCTAAGATAGTATCAAAATTTGTGGTGAAAACAAAATCGAAACTACAAATATAATTTTTGAACTTCTCTTTATCAACCAAACAGTTGATTGATCTAATATCTTTTTTACCTTCATTATAATAAATCTTATTTGCTACTAAAGTTATTTTAGCGTAAGAAAAATCTTTGATATGATGAAATAAATGAGCTGTTTTCATTAAACTTTCAAGGCTTACAATATTTTCATTTTCGAGTTCCATAAAAAGATTTTGTTGAATGAAATATCTCTGGTAATGATGGCTTTCAATATTTTGCTTCTTTAATAATTCCACAATACTTTTCTTATCCTTATTAGGTAAATTTCTATATGGATCAAGCAAGCTATTTATTTCGTAATATAGGTTACCAGTTGCAGCTTTGAATTTCTCAATCATATTGATATCTTTATAATCATCAATGAGTTGGGAAGTAACACCATTTCCAATTAGAATAGCCTTTTTCTTTGTCAAGAATAATGCAACCCCCTTTTCAATACAAAATTTCTCTTTAACATTGGAATTAAATTATCTAGATTTGCGTCACTATATTACCATTCAATACAAGAAGGCAAATCAAATCCCTTCTTATATTGACTTGATATAATGATTCCAGCTTGCAATATCAGATTTGGCAGAAACTATTTTAGGAGATATGTAAATGGTTAAATTATCTTACAATTAAATAAGGACTAAAGGCAATTGATGATGTACCAATGGTTTGGCGAGAAGATATAAAGTCTTTATTATATACAAATTAAGAATAGATATATATCAAATGCTAATTGTTTTTTTTGAAAAATGAATAGTTTGGTCTTGAAAAGTTATGATATAATATTAAGAATAATCCTCACTTATTTTTCTCTTCCTATTATAATTTATTTACTCCATCTTGGATTTTCACAATTTATAGTACTTCCATTTTGTATTTATTGGGGTGAAAAATGAAAATAAAGTGCTTGTAGAATTGAGGGAATTGGTTTATGGAACAAGCCATAGAGGGAATTGCAACGAAATTATACGACATATGATTACTTATTAATTTTTTTATCTTTAGATAAACAATAGTATGCTCCTCTACCACTACCTTTAATATGAACACCATCCACTTTCAACTCCCGCATAAGCCTTAATACTTGCTGTCTATCCATATCTGTCATTTGTCTTATTTCTTCATTAGTAAGATTCCTTTCCTTCAATATAGATAGTATTCTCATTTTAATAGCCTCTTTATCAAGTCTTTTGTCCCTATCGTATTCTACTTCTTTTTTCAGCATTGAATATACTTCTCGAGTTAAAGAATAGTATTTCTTTTTAACAGTACCTCCTGATTTTATAAGTTCTAAACTATTCTCCATATAACTAAGTATTTCTCTAACTTGTTCTATGCCTCTCTGACATATATAAGAAGTGTTATATGTATCTATTTCTCTATGTCTAAGAAGATAGTTCAAAATAATCAGGTGGTCTACATCAACTTCAATTCCCTTAGAATTTAATTCTTTAATAAAATTTCTGAACTCTGGAACTATTGCTGATGCAATAAGAGTTAGCTCAATACATTCTCCTATCTCATTATATTGTGGAGGCTCTTTCCCTTCTATTAATAAAGACTTATAGATTCTCGGAACACCAAGATTACTTCTATTTACAAGCCTCAATCTGTCCATTAAATCTACAAGATGCAAGTTCCTTGCTACTGGTGGGTGATGAAGTATATTACTCGGAGAAATGCCTCCAATAAAATTGCCTGGGTTTGTAATAATTAGTTTGCCTTTATAATGTTTCAGCATAACGCTTCCTGGAATTCTATAATCTCTATGTGCAAATGCATTAAGCAATGCTTCTCTTAGTGCTATTTTAGGATATGTGGAAAACTCAGGGTGCAAGAAACCAACCTCAATGGTAGTTGTAGGATTTTCAGCAGCCATGTATCTCTCTATTTCATATAAACCTATAGGAATCGCTGTATTTTCTCCATACTTTATAGTATAATCTGTGCTGCTTATCATCCTTCTAAAATCCCACCTATGATTTGGGATATATTTTGACAGTGCTTGAGTGTTCCCAACAATCAAAAGTCCTCCAAAGGTTAGTTTCCCGTCTTTTAGTGCTCCTATAGACTTTAACAAATCTTCGTTAGACATTTTTAATAATGTATCTGGAGCATGTTCTTCGGCCATTATCATTCTTATTCTTTCCATAGCAACTGGGGAGAAGCAGTCCTCCCAGTATTCATCTACTAAATTTGATGTAAAGTCTGAAACTCCAGTTTTAGCAAACAGTTCTTTTCTCATAGACCCTGTAAGTGGTCTGCATTCTTTACCTATTCTTATTGTAGCGCTTCCGTTTGTTTCTGTATAAGGCGGCATACCAGGATATACATTAATCATCAATATTCTTCCATATCCTTCGGATACTTCAATCCAATCAAATGTCGGAGTAATATGGGGGTCAGTTCTTTCGTATACTGCTTTTTGCATCAACAATGCATCAACAGTAGGGGGTACACCTAATATCGCATTGTTTTTACCTTTAACTTTATCTTTTATTCCAAATACTATAGTTCCTCCTCCACCATTAGCCATACAAACTGCCATCTTTACTACCAGATTTATACTATCGTTTAGACTTCTTTCTATCCATTCTTTAAAGTCTAAATCTTGTTCTTCAAACTCATCTGCGATATGCTCTTCTAACAAATCAAGAATTTTTAAAATATCATCTTTTGACCTCAAATCTTGACCTCCTATCACGCTTAATTTTGCAATTAAATGCGACATGATGCATTTTAATTGCATCATTACTTATATTATTGCATTATTTCTATGTATAATGCAATAATATAACACAGTATTCTATTATCATTATACTTTAAATCCTATTTTATCTCCTATCATTTCTTCTAATATATTGAATTTACTGAGCTTAACCTTATCCACTATACCTTTTCTCCCTAAATTTTCAATAAAAAAACATGGTCTACAGGGCTTCCTTGACCCTAATAAACCATGTTTCCTAAAACCAATCTATTTGCACCCTAAAAAAATTTGCAAAATGATTGGATTTTATTTTATATATACAATTTATTATCTACATCTATAGTTCTCTTCTTCCTTCTAAAGCTTTACTTAAGGTTATTTCATCTGTGTATTCTAGATCTCCACCTATTGGGATACCTGATGCTAATCGGGTTGCCTTAATACCAAAGGGCTTAATTAATTTTGCAATATACATAGCTGTTGCTTCACCCTCTATGGTTGGATTGGTTGCTAAGATTATTTCAGCTACATCTGTTTCTTGCAACCTAATTAGAAGTTCCTTAATATAAATTTCATTGGGACCAATACCCTCCATAGGAGATATCGCTCCATGTAACACATGATATTTCCCCTTGTATTCCCTTGTCTTTTCTATAGCAAAAATATCTCTAGGTTCTTGTACTATGCATAGCATACTATTATCTCTCTTGACATCTCCACAGATAGCACAAGGGTCAGTATCTGTGATATTATAGCATATCGAGCAATGCTTTATTTTTTCCTTTGCTTCTATAATAGCTTGGGATAGATTATATGCATTTTCCTTTGGCATATTTAATATGTAAAAGGCAAGTCGTTGAGCAGTCTTATTACCAACTCCAGGCAATTTACTAAATTCTTCAATTAATTTTGATATTGGTGCTGCATAAAATGACATTTTTTCACCTCTATAGCAGGTCTATTTTTAAAAACCTGGTATATTCATCCCACCTGTAACTTTACCCATTTCACTTGATACCATTTCGTCTGCTTTTCGAAGTGCCTCATTTGTGGCTGCTAATATCAAATCCTCTATCATTTCGATATCATCTGGATCCACAACCTCTGGCTTAATTTTTATGGATGTAATTAATTTCTTACCAGAAGCTACAACAGTAACAGCTCCCCCACCTACACTTGCTTCAACTTCTTTTTCTTCCAGTTCCGCTTGTACCCTTTCCATATCTTTTTGCATCTTTTGTACTTGCTTCATCATATTATTCATATTGCCCATTCCACCGCCTGGGAATTTTCCTTTAGCCATATTTATTCCTCCTATCTATATTTATATTATTTTTCTTAAAAGGTAAAGCTATTATAACATATTGTTTTTTTATTTTCTAATTATCCTCATCATCTACAACCTCTACTATATCCTCACCAAAGACTTCTATAGCTACCTTAACTGGATCTTCTTCTTGATCTTGGTTGATTAGTTGGTCCTTCATTGCACACTCTACCTTCACTAAACTACCCATTACTCCTGAAATTACCTTTTCTAAAAGTTCGATATTTTCTTTTTCTGAAAGCTTTGCTTGATGAAAGCCTAGGTCAAAGGAGATGATTAACCTATTTTCATTAAATTGTTGGGGTTTTCCTTCCTTTAATAGTGCTTCAACCTGTACCTTCTTATTTTTTACTTCCTTAAGTATATCCTGCCATCTATTTTTTATATCATTTATTGATATTAATCCCTTATCTGCAGGTACTTCTAAGTTTTTTGGCCTTTCTTTTTTAGGTTTATCTTCAGTTTTTGTATCTTTTGATTGTTCTGGTATAGAAATAGGGTCGCCCTTTGGCACAGTTTTATCTCTTACCAGCCTATCTTCTGCTTTATTTATATCTTTATCTGGTTGTATTGAATTGTGTATATACTTATTTGTACCTTTTTCTAGTAATTCTATTCTTTCTATTAGACCTTCTAGGGTTTTGCCCTTAGCATTTTTACATAGTTTTATTAATTCCATTTCAAAGATTATGGTGGGTTGACTGGATAACTTAATTTTGTTTTCTGCTTCACTTAGTTGGTTTATAAAACGAAATAATTTTTCTTCAATTACCCCTTCACCTTGCTTTGATAATGTTTCTATCTGCTCCTTGGGTAATTCTAAAATATCCTGTGCCTGGGGAAGTGCCTTAACCATAAGTAAGTTTCTAAAATACTCTGTTAATTGTTTTACTATTTGAATTATATCTTTTCCTCCATCAATCATTTGATGTAATAATTCTATGGTTTTTTGGGTATTTTGTTCTAAAACACCTTGAGATATATCATATAACCATCCCTCTGTGGCAATACCTAAAGTATCCACTATATTCTGGTAGCTTATTGTTTGATTATTCTCTCCTAATGAAATACATTGGTCTAAAATGCTTAAGGCATCCCTTAATGCTCCTTCAGCCTTTTTAGCTACCAGCTCTAATGCTTTTTCTTCAATAGTTATATTCATCTCTTTACAAATATAATCCATTCTTATTACCATATTTTTTACTGAAACTCTTTTAAAATCAAATCTTTGACATCTAGATAAAATGGTTGCAGGTAGCTTATGGGGTTCTGTGGTTGCCAAAATAAATATTACATGTTTAGGTGGCTCTTCTAATGTCTTAAGTAAAGCATTAAAGGCTCCTTGGGATAACATATGTACTTCATCAATAATATATACTTTAAAGCGCCCTAAGGAAGTAGGATATTTAACTTTTTCTCTCAACTCTCTAATTTCATCTACTCCATTATTAGAAGCCGCATCAATCTCTAAAATATCCATTACCCTTGTAGACTCTATTTCTTGACATATCTCACAATGACCACAGGGTTCTCCTTGAACATGCTGTGTGCAATTTACAGCTTTAGCAAATATCTTTGCCATGGATGTTTTACCCGTACCTCGTGTTCCGGTGAAAAGATATGCATGGGCAATTCTATTATAGATAATTTGATTTTTAAGGGTTGTGGTTATATGCTCTTGCCCTACTACATCTTTAAATTGTGTTGGTCGCCATTTTCTATATAAAGCTACATAGCTCATATTCTTCTTCCCCACACTTTCCTTGTAAATCTAATTAATTATACCATAAAAGGGCTGGTATATGGTAGAAGCTTATAGGTATTCCTCTTCGGATTGGTATATGGTAGAAAGTAAAAAAAAATAGAGTTTCCTCTATTCTCAAATTTATATTAATTTTTAAAGATCGTGCACCTATCGTTGCCTATAGCTCTCCAGACGTTACCTCAGCAGTTAGCTCAAATCAGGCTTGCCTACGGCACACGAAATGGTTCACTTACCGCTGCTTCCTTCCGGACCTGACGGGGTTCATGAATTTCCGTTGCGTAGGACCCAATCATCAACACCACTTACTAAGGGCAGACTCTACAGAGTCATAGTCTATTATAGGAATTCAATCCTGCTATAGCGGATTGCAGGTTACAGGGCACCGCTACCTCCCCATCTAGCACGACCAAGAATTATTATCATATTAATGGCGGAGAGAGAGGGATTCGAACCCTCGGTACGGTTTGTGCCGCACACCCGCTTTCCAGGCGAGCTCCTTCAGCCAACTCAGACATCTCTCCAAGTGTCCTACTGAATATTATATATTCCTCTGACAGAATTATATTATACGCAAAATAAACCATCCTGTCAAGGATAGAGCTTAAGAAATAATTGGTAAACAGCTCAAGATCCTAAGGCTAAATAGAATTTTAAATTTTAAATACATACATCTATCCAAGTCCCTTGGGTAATATCCTTTAGCTGTTGAGGGGTAATTTTAATTGATGAATTGCTGGCACCTGCTGCTGGGTAAACATATTCAAACTCCAATAGACTTTCATCAAGATAAACTTCCATAGGATTCTTTAATCCAAAGGGACATACACCGCCAACAGGATGTCCAACTATTTCTAATACCTTATCAGCTTTTAGCATTTTGGCTTTTTTATTAAAGGTGCTTTTATACTTTTTATTATCAATCCTTGCATCCCCAGTGGTTAGAATTAAAATATCTTTATCCTTTAATTCAAATGCTAGGGTTTTAGCAATCATTGCTGGAATTACACCATGCGCCTTTGCTGCCTCTTCTACTGTAGCTGTACTTTCATCCAACTCAAAAATTTCAAAATCATAACCATTATCCTTAAAATATTGTCTTACATCTTCTGTAGCCAACCTATTCTCCTCCTACTTAATCTTAAACTTTAATATTTATTGTATCATATTAACTTTTTTTCTAAAAATTTTGTAGCTTACTGTGAAGCTAATTAAGGTGTTTAGTTTTGTAAAGTAAAATTGCTTATCCCTCTGCCATAAAATAATTTTTCAAAAAAATAAAAAGCCAGTAAGATTATCTACCAGCTTTTTGTAAATATTTATTTTCCATAAATTTTAATAGTAACATTTTTTCTTCCAAATCTAAGTGCTTCAGCTCTAGTATCAAATGCCACATCTATCTTATTTCCCTTAATGGCTCCGCCTGTATCTAAGGCAATTCCAAATCCATAGCCAGGCACATAAATTCTAGTATGGAAGGGAATAACACTAGGATCTACTGCTATAACTCCCTTTCTTAGTGGCTTTCCTAATCTAGTTGTAGACCCTACTCCAGGATCTTGTGAGCTATAGGCTGTAGCTGTAACATTTAAGGTGCCAACTACATTGTCTCCACCTCGACTTGTATCTAGCTTAGGCAATGGCTTTGTACCTACTTTTATTACTTTATCTACTGGTTCCTTTATAACCTTTTCTTCTAAAACTTCTCGGTTTACTTCTTCACCGTCTTCATAGGTTATCTTTACCTCTTTTTCCTTAATACCCTTTTCACCATTCTTTACAACCTTGGTGGTACCTTTATTCATGTCGCTAGCATTTTGTTTAATTGTTTTGAAATCTATATCTTCTTCTATAGTTTTTGTTTCTTCTGTAACTCTTATTATCTTTATAATTGTGTCTTCTTCAATGCTCTCTTCCAATGAAGGACTTATCTTATCCATGTCCCCTAATGATATTTGAGCTTCTTGAATTGCCTCCTGTACAGTTAACACGGTTGTTAATAGGTCAACTTTTTCTCCGTCTACCTCAATATAACATGGTACAGCACGGGTAACTACAATTTTCATTTTATTTTTTAGTTTTTCATCTAAGGATGGCGTAATATCATCTTCCTCACCTAATGTTAATCCAGCTTGCCTTATAGCTGCTGCAACATCTTCAACAGGAGTTAATAAATTAAAGGTCTTATCATCAGCCTCAATAGTAATATCTACAGCTCTTTTAATTACTATCTTTGTTCCATCTTCTATTGTAGTATTAAGTGAAGGAGTAATCGCATCCTCTTTAATATAAGAGACTTCCTGTTCTTCTAAAACTTCCTGAACAGTATCCTTGCGAGTTTTTATACTTAGCTCTTCTTCCCCATCGATTATTGTTACTTGGTTAAATGTTAAAACATATCCTACTGCTGTAATTGATAAAATTGCAACAGCCAGTATTATCAGAAAGAGCTTTTTTTTATTCTTGCTTAGAAACTCTTTCTTTAGGATTTTTCCCATTTTTTAACCTCCTAATTGTCGTAAAATCTAATTCATTTTACGGGGTTATAACAATAGTAACCTTTTTGCATATAGATGTCAACTTTTTGTAAATTTTATTTATTATATTTTTACAAGTTATTGTTATTTGGGATATTCTATACAATAATTCAATGTTTTATACATTATAAATTTATTCATGGATCTTTATGTTATAATATCCTTGAGGTCAAAATATGTGATTAAAAAGGTGTTAATTAAGATTAAATTAATATATAGGGGTATTGAACATGAAAAATAAAATCAATGTTATCGAACTGTTTGCCGGAGTTGGTGGGCTTAGCTATGGTTTTTCTAAAAATCCTTCCTTTGAAATTATAGCTGCAAATGAAATAGATAAAGATATTGCAACTGCTTATTCTATGAATCATCCCAAAACAAAAATGCTTAATAAAGATATATGTGACATTACAATTGATGATTTTATGGATATTTCTATCAATAAGATAGACTTAATTATTGGTGGTCCACCCTGCCAGTCTTATTCCACATTAGGGAAAAGAAAAATGGATGAAAGAGCTAATTTATTTAAGCAATATAAACGCCTATTACATATTTTAGAACCACAAGCTTTTATATTTGAAAATGTTGTTGGAATATTAAGCATGGATAAAGGAAGGCTTTTTGAAAGAATCCAAGAAGAGTTTAAAGAACTGGGATATAAATTACAATATCAAGTATTAAATGCTGTGGAATTTGGTGTGCCTCAGGTTAGAGAAAGGGTTATTTTAGTAGGAATAAAGAACAATACCAAGCATTATAATTTTCCTAGGCCTACTCATGGGGAAGGGAAAATTCCTTTTGTTACTCTAGAGGATGCACTAAGTGATTTGCCAATATTAAAAAGCGGTGAATCCTCCAGCGAATATGTTAAATTACCTGATAACGATTTTTTAAAATTTGTTAGGACAACATCTATTCTATCAGAACATAAGGCCCCAAAAAACGGAGCACATCTCATTAAAATAATGGAAACATTACAAGATGGACAAAGCAAAAATGATTTACCGGAAGAAATAAGACCTAAAAGTGGATATGGAAATACCTATGCTAAATTGTGGTGGAAAAGACCTTCAACTACAATTACGCGAAACTTCGCATGTCCTTCCTCATCAAGATGCGTTCATCCAAGGGATTCAAGGGCAATGAGTATCAGAGAAGGTGCAAGATTACAGAGTTTTCCCGATCATTATATTTTTTACGGTTCAGCCAGCACAAAAAGATTAGAGATTGGAAATGCCGTCCCACCTTTATTATCAATACACATAGCTAATCAAGCCCAAAAAATGTTTGAATAAAAGCTTAGAGGGAGCAAATATTTGCTTCCTCCTTAATTTTTATATATTCAATTATATACAGCCTTTACAATACTATAGCTTTACTTCTAAGTCATTATAATGTGCCATTTAAAAAAGAATTAATTTTATCATATCTATGGTGAAATTGCATTTGACCTTGATGCCATTGAACAAATCCAAATGGTAATTGAATTGTAGTCCCCCCACCTCTGGAACCATATTCAGCTGATGTCATTTTAGCATTATAAAAATCTTTTATTGGAAATAATTCATCCACAGAATTTTCACCTAAACTATTTATATACCATATTACATTAGCCCAATCACTTTGGTTTTTTGTTAACCCTCTAGAAAAACAAAAATCAATAATCTCTAAAATGTTTTCATTAAACCACTTAATTAATTCTATATATAATTTTTGATCATATGTTTTGAGGGTTTCTGCTACTAATCGGTTTTTTCTTTTTTCATAGGAAAAATATTTTCCATTAATATCATTTGCAATGGAAAGTGTATCTGAAGCTGAACCCCAAAATAACCTAATAGCTCTTTTAACATCATTAGGGATTTTTTTATTGAATTGTAATTCAAAACCATCTATGAAGCGTTTGTCACTGATTAAATAAACTTGCCCACTCAAACTCTTTTTTATGGAAATATTAAGTTTAGTTCCATCATCTAGCTTTATATAAACATCTGTTTTTGATTTTGTGGTATTATTAGTAAATACACTTTCTACATTCTTTTCCTTTAATCCACCAAAGGAAATTTCTATTATCTTTGAATTTTCCTTTCCCACTCTTTTTAATAATCTATTTTGAAATTTTAAGTCTCCCTTAATAGACTTTTCTATTAATTTTTCATTTTCGTGGCCAGATAACTTAGCATGTTTCCAACCTTCCGCTCTATTTCTTTTCTCCATGTTAGTTTACCCCCTTAAGTAATTGCCCTTTAGTTCTATTATAATATAATGAAGCAATAAAATAATGTTTTTAATAAAAAAAAAGACTTCTCAAAGTCTTATATATGGCGGAGAGAGAGGGATTTGAACCCTCGAGGCTTTTACACCTACTTGGTTTCGAATCAAGCGCATTCGACCGAACTCTGCCATCTCTCCATTAATTTTTTCTTTTATTTCTAAGCATTTCGAAGAAATCCTTCATAAGCTGTAAACATTCATCTTCCATAATTCCCTCTATTACTTCTATCCGATGATTAAGCTGGGGATGATTTACAATATTAAAAATTGAACCAGCGGCACCAAATTTAGGTTCCATTGCTCCAATAATTAACCTTTTAATGCGGGATTGTACTAAGGCACCTGCACACATGGGACAGGGCTCAATGGTAACATAGAGTTCACAATCATCTAATCTCCAAGTACCCAATCCTATTGCTGCTTCTTGAATCGCAAGCATTTCCGCATGGGCTGTTGGATCATTGTTTGTTTCCTTTAAATTATGTGCTTTTGAAACTACTTCACCATTTTTTACTAGCACAGCACCTATTGGAACTTCTTCCTTATTAAATGCCTTTTTTGCTTCCTCTATAGCTAGTTTCATAAAGTCATTCATGACTTCACCTGCTTAAAAAAAATGGTGCGCCCGAGAGGATTCGAACCTCCGGCACACGGTTTAGGAAACCGTTGCTCTATCCTTCTGAGCTACGGGCACACAAGACTAATATATATTTTACTCTGTATTAATTGCATTGTCAAATCCAATTTATAGTGATTAGTCCATGAAAAAACCCCAACCATTTTCTATGATTGGGGTTTAATGGTTCTATTAATTTTATTCTGCCATTTTCTTATAATTATTGTATCTTTCAGTTGCTTCTTTTTCTGTCTTAGCAAATAGCTCATCAGCAACTTCTGGGAAAGTTTTCTTTAATGAAGTATATCTTACTTCACTTGCTATAAATTCTTGGAAATCCTTAGATGGTGCTTTTGAATCTAAGCTAAATGGATTCTTCCCATCATTAGTCAATAGTGGATTGTATCTATATAGATGCCAATATCCAGTTTCAACTGCAAATTTCTCTTGATTTTGGGTTCTACCCATTCCTTCCCTTATGCCGTGGTTAATACATGGTGCATAGGCAATAATTAAAGATGGTCCATTATAGCTTTCAGCTTCTTTAATAGCCTTTAAGAATTGATTCTTATCTGCTCCCATTGAAACCTGAGCCACATATACATAGCCATATGTCATAGCGATGGAACCTAAGTCTTTCTTTTTAACCCTTTTACCGGAGGATGCAAACTTAGCTACTGCAGCAGTAGGAGTAGCCTTTGAAGATTGACCACCAGTATTAGAGTATACTTCTGTATCAAGTACTAATACATTTACATTTTCTCCAGAAGCTAATACATGATCTAATCCGCCATATCCAATGTCATATGCCCAACCGTCTCCACCAAAGATCCAAACGGATTTCTTCACTAATTGATCCTTATTATCTAATAAATATTTAATACGAGGACTGTCGCCCTTATAGGCTTCTAGTGCTTCAACTAGTTTTGCTGAGCTTTCTTTAGATGCTTCTCCTTCATCCATGGTATTAATCCATCCTTGAGCTGCTTCAGCAATACTATTATCCTCTGCCATTAATTCTTCTAAATAGCTCTTAATAGTATTTCTAATCTTCTTGCTTGCTACTGCCATACCATAACCATACTCAGCATTATCTTCAAATAGAGAGTTAGCCCAAGCTGGTCCTTTACCTTGTGCATTCTTTGTATAAGGCATTGCAGGTGCTGAAGCTCCCCAAATAGAAGAACATCCAGTTGCATTTGCTACTATCATTCTGTCTCCAAATAATTGAGTAATAACCTTAGCATAAGGAGTTTCCCCACAACCAGCACAAGCTCCTGAGAACTCTAATAGTGGTTGACAGAATTGGCTACCCTTTACAGTTTCTTTTGATACTAGATTATCTCTATATGGAACCTTTTCTACCATGTAATCCCAATTAGCTACTTCTGCTTCTTGGGTATCTAATGGCTTCATAACTAAAGCTTTATTCTTAGAAGGACAGATATCTGCACAGTTTCCACATCCGGTACAATCTAGTGTAGAAACTTGTATTTTGTAATTATATCCCTCTAGTCCTTTACCAATTGCCTTCTTTGTTTTAAGGGCTTCAGGTGCTCCTTCAACCTCTTCATCTGTTAATAAGAAAGGTCTAATAGCTGCATGGGGACAAACAAAGGAACATTGGTTACATTGAATACAATTATCTATTTGCCACTCTGGTACTTGAAGAGCAATTCCTCTCTTTTCATATGCTGAAGTTCCACTTGGGAAGGTTCCATCTGCTATATCTTTAAATATAGATACAGGAAGATTATCCCCCTCTTGTCTAGTCATTGGAACAAGAACATCTTGAACAAACTTAGGAACTTCCTTTACACTAGCAGCTGCTGCTTCATTCTCAACATTCGCCCACTCAGCTGGTACTTCTATTTCAACAAGTGCTTTCATACCCATATCAACAGCGTCATTATTCATCTTAACTATATTATCGCCTTTGATACCATAGGACTTTTTAATAGCATCCTTTAGATATTTTACAGCATCATCAATATTAATTACCTTTGATAATTTAAAGAAAGCAGCCTGCATAATCATATTGGTTCTATTTCCAAGACCAACTTCCTTAGCAATTTCAGATGCATTAATGGTATAAAACTTTATGTCATTTTTAGCAATATAGTTTTTCATTTCTGATGGAAGGTTTTCATCTAACTCTTCTTTATTCCAAATAGTATTTAATAGGAATGTTCCTCCCTTTTTCAATCCCTTAAGTAAATCATATTGATGTACATAGGCTTGGGTTGAGCAGGATACAAAGTCTGCTTCATCTATTAAATAAGTTGATTTAATTGCTTTTTCGCCAAATCTTAGGTGAGAGATTGTAACTCCCCCTGATTTTTTACTATCATAGGAGAAATATCCTTGAGCAAATAGGTCTGTATTATCACCAATAATTTTAATTGCGCTTTTATTAGCTCCTACTGTTCCGTCTGATCCTAGACCCCAGAATTTACAACGAATGGTGCCCTCTGGAGTGGTATTTATTTTTTCTCCTTCTTCTAATGAGGTAAATGTAACATCATCTTTAATTCCGATAGTAAATCCGTTTTTAGGTTCTGCTGCTTTTAAATTTTCAAATACAGTTAATATATGGGAAGGAGTAGTATCCTTAGATCCTAATCCATATCTTCCACCAACAATTACTGGGGCATTTTCTTTGTTGTAGAATAGCGTCCTAATATCTTGGTATAATGGTTCTCCCATTGATCCAATTTCCTTTGTTCTATCTAGTACTGCAATTTTCTTAACGGTATCAGGGCATACATTAAAGAAGTATTTTTCAGAGAAAGGACGATATAATCTTACTTTAATAACTCCAACCTTTTCTCCCTTTTCAATTAAGTAATCAACTGTTTCTTCTATAGTATCAACAGCGGATCCCATAGCAACAATAACTCTTTCGGCATCTGCAGCTCCATGATAATCAAATGGTTTGTATTCTCTTCCGGTAAGCTTTGTAATTTCCTTCATATAATCCGCTACTACATCAGGAATATCTTCATAGTATGTATTAGAAGCTTCCCTAGCTTGGAAATAAATATCTGGATTTTGTGCAGTACCCTTAGTAACTGGATGTTCTGGATTTAAAGCTTTATCTCTAAAAGCTTGTAATGCATCATAATCCACTAATTTTCCTAACTCATCATATTCTAATTGCTCTATTTTTTGAATTTCATGGGATGTTCTAAACCCATCAAAGAAATGTAGGAAAGGTATATGTGTCTTAATTGCTGCTAAATGTGCAACTCCAGCTAAGTCCATAACTTCTTGTACACTATTTGTAGCTAATAGTGCAAAACCAGTTTGTCTAGTAGCCATTACATCTTGATGGTCTCCAAATATGGAAAGTGCGTGACTAGCAAGAGCTCTGGCGCTAACATGGAAAACCCCTGGTAGTTGCTCTCCTGCAATTTTATACATATTAGGTGTCATAAGAAGTAAACCTTGTGATGCAGTATATGTGGTAGTCAAAGCACCAGTTTCAAGGGAACCGTGAACTGCACCAGCTGCACCTGCCTCAGATTGCATTTCTACTACATCTACAGTTTGTCCAAAGATGTTTTTAACACCGTGAGCTGACCAATCATCAACTAATTCTGGCATTGATGATGAAGGAGTGATTGGGAATATTGCAGCAACTTCAGTAAATGCATATGAAATATACGCAGCTGCAGTATTTCCATCCATAGTTTTCATTTTTCTTACCATTATATAGCCTCCTTATATTTTATATAAAACACAATACTTCTGATTAACCCTATAAAAAGAAATATTGATATTGACTAAATTATATCATTTCTTATAAGTTACTGCTAGGTTATTTGCAAAGATTAATATAATTAACCCATTATTTCCTCGTCACTTTGCAAGTTATTCTTCGTCATCCTTCTTTTTCCTGTTTTTTACTATCAACCATATTATTAAAAAAACATCAATAAGTATCCCTATAGCTATCCCTATTGTCTTATATAATACAAAAAGTGTAGATGGTATTATTATTAGTATTAATAATAAACATCCAGCCTGTTCGACTTTTTGAGCTATTGTCTTTGGTATCATATTTATCCCCCTCCCCTTATTCCGGTATTGTCAAAAATCTTAGTACAAATTTCTGACAACCCTTGATTTTTAAGCATT
>CAZHJK010000041.1:0-15704 GCA_964533275.1 uncultured Eubacteriaceae bacterium
TATAAAATTATGAAATGTTTTCTAATTTGAATTTTATCATATTAATGATAACAATAAAAGCGTGCAAAAACGCACGCATAAACAATCTTTATTATAACCAACTCGGTATTTTATCATTTCTTATTATATCATCAAGAGTTTCTCCCTCAACCATGACTTCTGCCTTATCTCCCTTTAATAAAATCATAGATGGTCTTGGAATTCTATTATAATTACTAGACATTGAGTAGTTATATGCTCCTGTGCTTAATACAGCTAGAATATCTCCTGGTTCGCAATGAGGTAATGATATATCCCATATTAGCATATCTCCTGATTCACAGCATTTTCCCGATATAGATACTAATTCTATGTTCTTATAATCCATCTTATTAGCTAATAATGCGCTATACTTAGCATCGTATAAAGCTGTTCTTGGGTTATCGGTCATGCCGCCATTTATACTTACATATTTTCTTATATTAGGTATATCTTTAACGGCTCCTACCTCATATAAAGTAATCCCTGCATTCCCAACTATATATCTTCCTGGTTCTATAATTATTTTAGGTATTTTAATATTAAACTCCATAGATTTGTTTTTTATAATACTTGAAATTTTATTAATCATTTGATCCATCTTAAAGAACGGTTTTTCTGGAGAATAGGATATTCCAAACCCTCCTCCTAAATTTAATTCATCAATTTCAATATCATTTTGTTTTTTTAATTTTTTTATGAATTTCAGCATAATTTCAGAAACTATTTCATATGGTCTCTCTTCTAAAATTTGTGAGCCTATATGACAATGTAATCCCTTTACATGTATACCATCCATTTTACTAGCTTTAACAATTATTTCTTCTGCTTCTTTTATTGAAATACCAAATTTAGAATCCTCTTGACCTGTTTGAATATATTTATGAGTATGAGCCTCTACTCCTGGAGTAATCCTAAATAATACTTGAGTTTTTTTATTCCTCTCAATAGAAAGAGTATTTAATAAACTTAATTCATATTCATTATCAATAATCACTCTTGCTACATCTAAATCAATTGCCATTTTAAGTTCGTCAATTGATTTATTATTGCCATGAAAAAAAACATTATCCATAGGAAAAGATGCTTTTTTAGCAGTATATAATTCTCCACTGGAAACTACATCAAGCCCCAAACCTAAATCCTTTACTATACGGCACATAGCAATATTTAAAAGAGCTTTACCTGCATAAACTACTTGAAAATCAATATCTTGTCTTTTATAAGATTTAATAATATCCATAACATTCTTTCTAATTATATCTTCACTCAATATATATAAAGGAGTTCCATATTCATTAGCAAGATTTATTGTATCATGACCCGAAAAAATAAAATGACTTTTATTGCTCATATTTTGTATCCCCCTATTTTCTTATGAAAAATATTATATTATGAAAAGTGTAATAATACAAGCTTAGATACTATAAAAGTTGTACTTGTAAAAGAATAGCAATATGCTATTCTTTTACAGGTCTTAACCAATCGATTATTATTTTCTTATACATATATATAAAACTAGATTCTTCTATAGTCTCACTTGCAATTAAATTAACCTTTCCCATTTCCTTATCTCCTAAATATGCAATTAATTCTCCTAGCTTTTGTCCCTTCTCTATTGGTGCCTTATAAGATGCGTCTAACATTACCTTTTTTTCTATCTGACTATCCTCACCCTTTTTCATTAAAACACTTAAAGAGTTCTCAGTAACAGCTTTTGTTTTCTCTAATATTCCTTTTTCTATTTTAATTTCCTGTATTTCTTCACCCTTTTCAGCAATACTTACTCCATCAAAGTTTGCAAAACCATAATCAAGCAATTTAGCAGCTTCATTAAATCTTATTTGAGAACTATCTGCACTTAATATGACGCTAATTAGTCTTAGATTCCCCTTTTTAGCAGTTGCTGATAAACAATGTTTAGCTTCAGTGGTATATCCCGTTTTAATTCCATCTAAACCATCATAACTTTTTAAAAGTTTGTTTGTATTTGCTAAAGTCCTAACTCTATCATTGTTTTTACCAACAGTTACATCAACCATCCACATAGTTAAATATTGATGGATTTTTTCATGCTTTACTAATTCCTTAGACATTAATGCAACATCGTATGCAGTGGTATAATGTCCTTCTGCTGGTAGTCCATTAGCATTTTTAAATTGAGTATTAAGCATTCCTAATTCCTTTGCTCTATCATTCATTAATTTTATAAAAGTTTCTTGAGTACCACCAACATATTCTCCTAATGCAGAAGCTGCATCATTAGCAGACTCAACAGCTACGCCTGTTAATAACTCTTCAACAGTTCTTGTTTCTCCTGGTTCGATATATAATTGAGTGCCTCCCATTTCTGAAGCATATTGGCTGATTGTTACTTTATCTTCCATTGTTATCTTTCCATTATCAATTGCTTCCATAGTAAGTAACATAGTCATTATCTTGGTAATGCTTGCAGGTGGTAATTTTTCATCCTTATTTTGTTCAAACAAAACTTCACCTGTACCTGCATCAATTAATACAGCGGATTTAGACTCAATTGAAATATCTTGTGCATTAACATTTACCCCCATAAGTAAACAAAACAATGTAGCCATAATAAAAACAATAGTTATTCTACTTTTTTTCATTTTTTCCTCCTTCTATCTTGCATTAAGTTTATACATATATTTATTGTTTCTTTTAAAAAAAATGTTATGCAAGTAAAAGGATTTAGATTATTAAATATTTCTAATAGTTTCTCTTATTAACTTTTTAAATATATCTTTAACCTTATCAGTAGTTTCAATTACTTCTTTATGATTTAATTGTTTTTGTAAAATACCTGCTGCCATATTGCTTATGCAGGATACTCCTAAAACCTTAATTCCACTATGTCTTGCTACAATAACTTCAGGAACAGTTGACATTCCAACAGCATCAGCTCCTAGTTTTCTTAGCATTCTTATCTCAGCAGGTGTTTCAAAGCTTGGACCTGACATAGCCGCATATACTCCTTTTTTTAAAGTGACATTGTTTTTTACTGCACAATTAAAAATAATATCTTGCATTTCCTTATTAAAAGGTTTAGACAAGTCAGGGAATCTTACTCCAAAATCATCTAAATTAATTCCAATTAAAGGATTATTACCTTGTAAATTTATCATATCCTCAATAATCATTAGATCTCCAGCTTTAAATTTCTCATTTATTCCTCCTGCTGCATTGGTTACGATTAAGTATTCTATTCCTAATTTAGCCATAATTCTAATAGGAAAGGTTACCTCCTCCATAGAGTAACCTTCATAATAATGAAATCTCCCTTGCATCGCAACTATGTGTTTATCCGATATTTTACCAAAAACTAAGTTTCCCGCATGACCTTCTACCGTTGATAAGGGAAATCCCGGAATACTTTTATATGGAATAATTATCTCATCTTCCATTTCTTCGGCCATTTCTCCTAATCCAGAACCTAAAACCAATCCAATCTTAGGTTTAACCTTATTAATTCTTAAAATCTCATTTATAGCTTCTTGGATTTTTATTTCTAAATCCATTCTTATTATTCCTCCCTTATTATAGTTCTTGCGAAACTTTCTCCATTTTCTAGTCCTTCTATTTGTAATAGCTCTGCAATTGTACATCCTATGTCTGCAAATGTTTTTCTTACCCCTATGTCTTGAGGTCTTACTTTTTTCCCATATACCAATATAGGTATATATTCCCTAGAATGATCAGTACTAATGGTTGTAGGATCACAACCATGGTCAGAGTTTATTATCAAAACATCATCATCCTTCATTAAGTAAAACAGTTCCTTTAGCCTGTTATCTACATCTAATAGGGCTTGTGCATATCCTTTTACATTATTTCTATGGCCATACAAACTATCGAAATCTACTAAATTTGTATATATAATCCCAGGTTTGTTCATTTTCATATATGAAATTGTTTTATCTACTCCATCCATATTATTTTCTGTATGTATAGCGTGGGTTAAACCCCGTCCAGCAAAAATATCCTCAATTTTACCAACACCCATTACATTAAGTCCACCGTCCTTAGCTTTATCTAATATAGTTGTCCCAATAGGCTCTAATGAAAAATCCCTTCGATTTTTTGTCCTTTTAAATGATCCTAATTCCCCAATAAATGGTCTTGCAATTACTCTTCCTACACCATTTTTTCCTTTTAAAATATTCCGTGCGATTTTACAATATTTATATAGTAGTTCTATAGATATAATATCTTCATGAGCTGCTATTTGAAAAACACTATCAGCCGAAGTGTATACTATAGGATATCCCGTTTCCATATGTTCTTTCCCTAAGTCCTTAATTATTTCAGTTCCAGAAGCAGCATAGTTACCTAATGTTTTTCTTCCAATTTTACTTTCAAATTCTCTAATTATTTCCTTAGAAAATCCCTTCGGAAAAGTAGGAAATGGTTGCTCCAAAATAATTCCTGCCATTTCCCAGTGCCCTGTTGTTGTATCCTTACCAGGAGATTTTTCCTCAGCCTTTCCATAAGCCGAGATTGGACTTTTAGAAGGAGGAATTATATTATCACCTATAATATTTCCTAACCCCATACTCTCTAATATTGGGAGAGAAAATCCTTCTATACTCTTATATATATTTCCAAGTGTGTTACTACCTTCATCTCCATATAAATGAGCATCAGGTAATTCTCCTATCCCAACGCTGTCAATTACAATCCAGATTACTCTGTTAATCATAGTTTTCCTCCTTATATTATTATTTCCGTTACTTAAGAAATCATGAATTAAAACTAACTTGCTTGTTTATCACGAAAGTTTGGTTCCAAAGAACTTTCCTTATTTATAAAAAAGAGCTTTTACTAAGCTCTTGGGTGAGAATTATTATATATTTCATTTATATTATGATTAGATGCTCTAATATATACCTGTGTGCTTGATATATCTGCATGCCCTAATAGCTCTTGAACAGAATGTAAATCTGCACCATTTTGTATAAGATGTAATGCAAAAGAATGGCGAATCATATGAGGTGTTATGGTTTTTTTTATTTTTGCTTCTTTAGTATAGCCCTTAATAATTTTCCATAAACCTTGTCTAGTCATTCCACAACCTTGCATATTTACAAATAAATGATTATTACTTTTATCCTTTAAAATATCTTCTCTACAATCTAATAAATATTTTTCTATATATTCAATAGCAACACTTCCAATAGGTATTTCTCTTTTATTACTATCATGGCAGCTATGTATTATCCTTTTATCAATATTAATATTATCTAATTTAAGGTTTATTAATTCAGATACCTTTAATCCTGTAGAATATAATAACTCTAAAATCGCTTTATCTCTTATTCCTTTTTTTGTACTTATATCAGGCATTTCAAGAAATTTTTCAACTTCTTTTATAGTTAGAGTCTGAGGTATCTTTTTTTCTATTTTAGGAGTCTCTAAATTAATAGTTGGATTTAAAATAATATATCCGCAATTTAAAAGATAATCAAATAGTCCTCTTAAAGCTGCCAAACTTCTTGTAATTGTTGAAGTTGCTTTTCCCTTTTTTTGTAAATATATTAAATATGAAATTATTTGAGTTTTAGTAATAATACTAAAATCAATGATATTTTGTTTTAAACAAAAATCATTAAATTGTTTTATATCCCTTAAATAACTTTCTACAGTGTGAGTAGATACCTTCTTTTCTTCTATTAGATATACCCTAAATTTATCAATATAAAAACTATTATCCATTTTTATCCCCTTTATAAATAAAATCAATTAAACTAGTATTCAACAATAAAATAAAAAATCCTTTTTTATTTTATATATTTGTAGTAATAAAAAGCACTTCCTGTGAACAGGATAGCATTATACTCTGCGTTCTTACTTTCCTGCTTAAAAAAAGAGTAAATAGTAATAATAGCACTATTTACTCTTAAAGATTAAAATAGATTAGGAAATTTCACAAAAAGATTTATTCTCAAACTTAACCTGCTATTAAAAGTAATAATTCTAAATAACTATGTTTAGCAAAATCAATTATTGAATTTCCTTAAGCATCTTTTTATTGTATGTTAGAATTGAATTGCTTCCTCAGGAGAAGTATAATCATATCCAAGATCTTCTGCAACTGCTTTAAATGTAACTTTTCCTTTGTATACATTTAATCCCTTGATCAATGCTGGATTTTCTACTAAAGCTCTCTCGCATCCCTTATTTGCAATTTCAACAGCATAGGACATTGTTGCATTAGTTAATGCCATAGTAGAAGTTCTAGGTACAGCCCCAGGCATATTAGCTACTGAATAATGTACAACACCATGCTTAATGAAATAAGGATCGTCATGAGTAGTTATTCTATCGCTAGTTTCAATTACTCCACCTTGGTCTATTGCTACATCAACAATAACTGATCCAGGTTTCATTGTTTTTACCATATCTTCTTTGACTAGCTTAGGCGCTTTAGCTCCAGGGATTAAAACAGCCCCTACTACTAAATCAGATTTTTTAACAGCCTCTGCAATATTAAAACTATTAGACATAAGTGTAGTAACTCTGCCACCAAAAACATCATCTAAATAAGCCAATCTTTTAACATTTAGATCAACTATTGTAACATGAGCTCCTAAACCTACAGCTACTTTAGCTGCACTAGCACCGACATTTCCACCACCTACAATTAGAACTTCCCCGGGTGCAACTCCTGATACTCCACCTAACAATATACCTCGTCCATTATTTATTTTTTCTAAAAGATGTGCTCCAACTTGTACTGACATTCTTCCAGCAACTTCACTCATTGGAGAAAGTAATGGTAAAGAATTATCAGGTAATTGTACAGTTTCATAAGCAATAGCAATAACATTCTTTTCTACTAATGCTTTTGTTAAAGCTGGCTCTGCTGCTAAATGAAGATATGTAAATATTATTTGATTCTCTTTAAAGAAATCAAATTCTGATTCTAAAGGCTCCTTTACCTTCATGACCATATCTGCAATCTGATAAGTTTCTTTAGCTGTATTAAGAATTTTTGCACCTGCACTTATGTATTCTTCGTCTGTAAAACTACTACCTTGTCCAGCATTAGTTTCAATATAAACTTCATGTCCTGCAATTATTAATGCATGCACTCCTGCTGGCGTAATTGCAACTCGGTTCTCATTTGCCTTGATTTCCTTAGGTACTCCAATTATCATAATAACACCCCTTTAATAATTTTTATATAATCTAGCAAATTCCCATATGTTATTTATATTATATATCTTATTATATATATTATCAAGGAAAGGTAAGACATTAATACTTATTTATCCTAAATAGTAAATAAAACTTTCATAAAAATTGGTGTTATATATGCTTCTACTATACTTCCTAGTATTAACAAAGTCGAAATTAACATCATGGCAATAGTATATGTCCATATTTGAGCTTTACGATTATGTATTTTTTGCTTTTTAATTCTACTTTTAAAAATAAATAATGAAAAGCTAATTGCCATAACTCCAATACCAATTAGACCTGGAATGTAAAATATATTATGAGGTAATATTGATAGAACAATGAATAAAACTCCCTTTAAAGCTAATTTATCTATAACAAATCCAAGGGTAAATCCCAAAACAAAACCCCTAAATCCCAACAAAACTAGTATTATCGGAGTACCAATAATTGTAAGGCCTAAAATCCAAATAGGGATAAATAATTTTAAATTATTTAATAAGGATTGAAAAAGCAATTGATAACTATCAATATCTTGATTCTTAAGTATTTGAAAGAATCCCTCTAGATAATCCATTAATTCTACTTTTTGAGGGCCGGGTAAAGCTTTTATTGTATATGTACCTGTGACAATCCCAATGGTAAAAAACAATAATGCAATAAAATATATTGGAATATTTAAACGAATGTGCTTTTGGATAATACTTATTAAATTTTTCAAAAAAAAACTCCTTCCTATGCTTAATTAAAATTATGCATAGGAATAAAAATTTATGATAACTTGTTTAATTTTTATTTTGAAAAAAAGGCTAGAACCCCTGCAATGGTTTTAGCATCCTGTATTTTTCCATTATTAATCATATCTTTTACTTCTTCAAAACTTACCTTTAATATATCCATAAATTCATCTTTATCTCTATTAATTCTAGTTTTCTTTAAATCCGAAGCTACATAAATATGAATTATTTCATTGGCAAATCCTGGGGATGTATAAATAGTAATCAATTTTTGAATTTTACCTGCTCTATAGCCTATTTCTTCTTCTAATTCTCTTAGGGCACACTCTTTTGGATTTTCTTCTCTTTCTAATTTACCGGCAGGTAACTCAATTAGTTCTTTTTCAATAGGTTTTCTAAATTGTCTAACAAGAAACATTCTATCTTTATCTATAATTGGGATAATTGCAACAGCTCCACTATGCTCAACAATCTCTCTTGTTGCTTTATTATCATTATTTAGTATTACCTCATCTACTCGAAGTTTTATAATTTTTCCTTTAAATATATTTTTGGTTGAAATTGTTTTTTCAATATATTTCAATTTATTTCATCCTTCCTATCTACTTTCTCTAAAGCTACCTTTCCCGAAGCAGCAGCACTTTGAAAAAATACCTTGTCTTGTAAATAATTTCTACCCATAGTAGATACCTTAATATCAAAAAATTCTAAAACTTTTTCTAATTCATCAATTCTTCTATACTCAATATTATGAATATCCGATAATTTATTATTTATTATTTGATTATTTATGATACTCATTTTCTCTTTGTCTTCTATTTCAGGTACACTAATGATTGTTTTTGTTTTAGAAATTTTTGTGAAAATAGTTATAGAATGATGACTAATCCCATAATGTCGGTTCCTTTTATCTGAAAAACTAATCCTGGGAATGGATATAGAACTTCCACCCAAAGTATTTACTGCATCTATTATGGTTCCCTGCTCTACTCCTGTAAAACCATATTCTGTTCCAGTACCAACTATACCAGGACCCATGGCTACGATAACTACATCCGCTTTTGCAATTTCCTTTGCTCCTATTAAAGCAGTATAGATGTTTATAGCTTCATAATCTCCACCAAAGGCATGCCCATAGGTTATAGTAGTATCTATTAGCTTTTTACTTTTTAAATTCCTTACAGCTTTACTTATTGAAATTGGTAAACTAGCTCCATCTGACATAATATATGTAATCCTAACATCTGGTTTATAATATTTTATAATAGCAGCTACTGGGGCTAACATACTATGTAAACTACAACTAATTACAGGCATTCCTTCTAAGCTATGAAATTTCTTTATATTATTATGATATGGGCCTCCCTGTTCTTCCATTGTCTGTACAGCTATTTGTAAAGGGGTATATCGTAGTTTCATAATATGACCTATTTTCTCACTTATCTGGTTATTGCCATATAGATTAGCAATAACAAAGTGATAACCGCCTGTTCCTAAACTTAACCTAATGGCTGTAGTGTTTAACAATACTTCATCATTCACCTTACACCTACCTGTAAAGCATATAAAGTTCATAGCTTTATATTTTTGATGTTCTATTATGACATAAATTTCTTGATATATAGAATCTTCATAAATAATATCTTGTACAATACCTTTTTCTCGATTTAACATATGTAACACCTCTTTATAGATATTAGATAAACTTTTTATTATCTATATTGTAGCACTTATTTTATTATTTATAATGTCATAAAAGAAAAATCCCTTGGATATCATAATATCCAAGGGATTTTTTTATTTACCTTAACTAAGCACCTGGGAATGAACCAATTCCACTAAAGAATATCCAAATTATAATAGCTGGAATAATCCATTTACATAGGAAGAACCAAACATTGAATAAACCAAATTTAATAGTTCCATCATTGGTAACTTCCTTAAGTGCATTTTCCTTACCCCAGAACCAACCAACAAATAGGGAAATAAACAATGCACCAAGAGGCATAGTGATATAGGTGGTTATCTTATCAAAGGTATCAAAAATATTGTTTCCTAAGATTTTAAAATCAGCCCATGCTCCCATAGATAAAGAAGCTGCAATACACATAATAAATAATATTACACTAGTAACACCAACAGCTTTTTTCCTGGTCATATTTTTCTCATCTATAAGATAAGATACGATAACCTCCAATAGTGATATTGAAGAAGTAAGGGCTGCTAATGCGATTAGCACAAAGAATAATAATCCAAATAATTTACCAATTACAGGTCCCATTGTAGCAAATATCGCAGGTACGGTTACAAATACTAAACCAGGTCCTGCACCAACTTCAAAACCAAAGGCTATAGTAGCAGGGAGTATTACTACACCTGCAAGTATTGCAACAAGGGTATCCATACCAGGTATAATAAAAGCATTGGATACAAGATTTTCCTTCTTGCTTAAATAACTAGAATAGGTGATCATACAGCCCATCCCTAAGCTTAGTGAGAAGAATGCCTGCCCCAAAGCAGCTAATGCGACTTCCCCACTTAATGCAGACCAATCCGGTTTAAACATAAATGCTAAGCCTTCTCCAGCTCCTGGTAATGTTACTGATCTAATACCTAATATTATTAAAAGTACAAAGAGTGCGGGCATCATAAATTTAGCTGCTTTTTCAATTCCTGCACCAATGCCACCGGCAACAATAACAATATTCAATATCATATAAAGTGCAGTCCAGAAAATTGGTGCAAATGAACCAGAAATTAGATTGCCAAATACTCCTCCTAGAGCTTCAGCGTCAGTTACTGCTAATTCACCAACAACAGTTTTAGCTATATAGGAAAGTGACCATCCACCAACAACTGGATAAAATCCCATAATCAAGAATGCTGAAAATACTCCCATTATACCAATAAAGGTAAATCTTTTATCCAATTTCCTAAAAGCTCCTGCTGCAGCTAAAGAAGTATTCCTACCTAAAGCAAATTCCATTAACATTAAACTAAAACCAATAAGAACTATACAAGCTAAATAAATAACTACGAAAGCTCCTCCTCCATGTGTACCTGCTAAATAAGGAAACTTCCATATGTTTCCAAGACCAACTGCTGAACCAGCAGCTGCAAATATAAAACCAATTCTTGATCTAAACTGGTCTCTTGAACCTGTTGTAGCTGGTTGTTGTTCCATAAATATACCCCCTTATTAAATAATTTTACTATAAATACAATATTCTTTAAATAATACACCTCCTAACAATATTATATAGTAATATTCAAAAATTTATAATTTTCTAAATTTTCAAATATTACTATATAATTCTATTCTACAAAATATTAAAATATCCTTTATTTATTTTTAATATTTTTAAAATGGTTAAAATATTAACCATTTTCATAGTTTGTAAAACTTTTTGTGGACATTATATTAAAAGTGATTTTTTAAAAAAATACCACATAAGTGGTATCATGTCAATATGTTTTTTAAATTTTTTGAAAATATAATAAATTTATCTACCTAATTTATCAATAAAGCTTAAAATTCGGTTGTTTTCAATAAGCTTTGTAATAGAAGATCTTTCTGCATATATATGTATAAAGATTAACAAAATTAATATTAAAACCTTAAAGGGATTTGTAAAATAAATTGTAGTAAAAAAGCCTAACACAAATCCTAAAGAGTTGGATCCTGCATCACCCATCATAGCAATTGCCTTAATATCCATAGGAAAATATACTAAAGCTATAATAGTAACCACCAATAATAAATAAATATATTGTTGATTATAAAAACCAAATAGAATAATTGTATACAATAGATAGAACTTTATTGCTCTTCCCGGACGTAAATCTAATAAATTAATTAAATTAGTAAAAGAAGCAATAATTAGAGCATTAAAAATCAATAATAAAATATTACTATTAAATGGTATAGAAACTAATAGAGAGACTATCCCACCCATAAGTGCCTTAAGACCTCCAGTAGTTAATTGCAATTGAAATAATTTACTTATATGACCTTTTAATCCTGTAGTATCCCTATTCCCTAATAAATCATCAATTATTCCTAAAAATGACATTAATGTAACTCCTAGAATAAATACAAAAGATATATTGTCCAATGGAAAAAATAAATATAAAACAGTTAAAGAAGAAATAAGTGCTATTGGAAAAAACATTCCCATTCCTAAAGGTATATACTGACCTTTATAATTTTTTTTTAGGAACTTAGTATTATATAACATACTATAGATCAAATTTCTAATTATATATGCTATAAGAGTTGTAATTATAATTAAAAAAGAGTAAAAAAACATATTATCTATCACCTCTTGACTAACCTTTTTAATAAAACAATAGAAATATGTGAAAATTGTTTAGCTCTATGTTTAAACCCTTTAATATCTCTGCCTGTTTCTGCGTGTTTCATATTAACAGGAACCTCTTTTATTTTATAACCTTTCTTTAAAATATCTATTGTCATATCCACTTCAACACCATATCCACCCGTTGGTAATAATATATCCTCTAATACTTTTCTATTGAATACTCTCTGACCGGATAGAGATGAAGATATAATTTTTTTTGTATATAAATATACCCCTCTTTTGGCAAGCTGCTTAACTAAACCAAATCCTCCCTTTTTTTTTGATGGAGGGAATTTAGCAATTGTTACATCGCAATCTCCTTCAGCAACTGGTTTAATTAATTTTTCAATTTCTAATGAACTTTCTTCTACATCAGCATCTAAGAAACCAATAATATTACCCTTAGCTTGTTTAATACCATGTCTTAATGCCCAACCCTTGCCCATATTTTTACCTAATCTACTTACAACAACTCCATACTCTCCTGCTTTTTTTGCAGTATGATCAGATGAGCCATCATCTATAACAATTATTTCATCAATACAATTACTATTAATTAAAGGTTTTATTGTATTCCCAATTCTTTTCTCCTCATTATAGGCAGGAATTAAAATACTTACAACTATCTCGTTCATTATCTAACCTCTCTTTTTATTGTGGTATTAGACGATCTGCGGAAGGTTTTACGCCAAAATTTCCATAATTTCCTTGAAGTACTTCTATAATTGAATATTGCCCCATCATGGTTTCTACATTGTCAATAGTAGATATTTTTTGTCTTCTATATATATCTATATATGAATACTTAACATTACTTTGCTCCACTCCCACTATAGGAATATTGTATTGTTTTATTGTTTTTATTATTGGGATATCTATTTTTTCAACCATTTCTCCAAGTTCTTCAATAGCACTTCCTCCTGCTATTATGAAACAATCAATATTATCCATATAGTTTCCTTTTAATTCTAACATTTCTTTTTCTCTTAAATATTGTAATATATCAATATCGTTTTCTATTATAGATATTATTATATATTCAGACAAAAAATCTATAAAATTGTCCTTGTTTACTACTATTTGTTTTTTATTAATAAAATAGTTATATACTTCTTCAAGCTTTTCTTCTTCCTCTAATAGAAACTCTTTCTTTATGTATGTGGTGGAAGATACCGAGCCTCCAGCTTTTAAAATTGTCGAATTGATACCATTATAAATATAGTCATCATTAGTTTCAATAATAGCTACTTTCATATCTTTTAATTTTCCTTCTATAAGTTTTGGAAAAACACTACTTGTAAAATCTTCATAATGCTTAATCTGTTTATTTTTTAGTTCAATTGTATTAAGTAACCCTTCATTATCTTCTCTTATCTCCCCAAATTTGTATTCCAATTCACTAATTAAAGTCTCTTGCTGATTCAAAAAAATTTCTTGACCATCAAACATAAAACCAATAAAAATTCCAATTCCTAATGCAAGAAAAACCGAAGCAAGTGATACTATTAGATACCTCATACTTAACATATTTCCCTCTCCTTAAAATTCAAATAATATTCTTAACCGCATCTGAAACAATTTCAAGAAATATTGTATAGTTGGCGAATACATAGCAATTATAAGTATTGGTAATAATGCAGATAATACTAAAGCGAATACATACTTTAATTTTACGCCTGTATGGTATAACTTATTTACTCCCTTCGCATCAATTAATTTTGAACCTATTTTTAATCTCACTAGAAAAGTACTAGCCATACCTTTTCTCCCTTTTTCGAGAAAGTCAATCATATTAGAATGACTACCTAGAGCTATTATTAAATCAGCACCTTTTTCATAAGCTATTAACATAGCAATATCTTCACTCGTTCCAGGAGCAGGAATTGTCAGAGCACTTAACCCTAAACTATTTATTCTTTCCATTCCCGGGGCAGTCCCATCAGTATACGCGTGCACTACTATTTCATCACATTTCTTTAACGCCTCATCACTAACACTGTCCATATCACCTACAATAATATTTGGTTTATAACCAAATTCTAATAATGCATCCGCACCACCATCTACACCTATTAGTACAGGTTTTTCCTCTTTTATATAAGATTGCAAGGTGCTTAAATCCTCTTTATAATTCTGACCCCTTACTACAACCACAACATACTTACCCTTTATTGTAGTTTTTATAGTAGGAATTGATATGCCATTTAGTATAATGTTTTTTTCTTTTTTTGCATAATCTAAGGTGTTCTCAATAAATTTATCCAATTCTATGGAAATATTATTTTTTGCTTCGTTTATTTTGTAATTAACAATTTCTTCTGTGAACCATTGTCCCTTACCTACCAATTGCCCATCTTTAAAAATCTCATTTTCTAATACTTCAATCTCTTCACTCTCTTTTATAAATTTAAAAAGATCCTCCTTTACATCATCTAATATTGGGATATTTGCATCAATTAATACTTTAGGTCCTAAATTAGGATATTTACCACTAATGGACTTGTCCATATTAATAACTAGTTTAGTTTTAGCACTAACTAGAGACTCAGCTGCAACTTCATCTATATCTTTATGTTTTATAATTGCTATCTCTCCAGGATTAATTCTCTTAGCTAGAGCTTTGGTCTTTTTATCTAACCTTACTATTCCTTTGATCACTTATAACCCTCCACTTTATTACATTGGGTATTTATTACCATTTTATTGTAATTAATATTTTATCACAAATAAACATTAATAAATAATTTTGCTAATGAGATACCAACAACAAAAAATAAGCCCATAAGGCTTTGCCCTATGAGGTTTTATTTTTCTTTTATTAGTTTATTTAGTTCTTCCATAAAAGTATTTATATCTTTAAACTGTCTATAAACCGATGCAAATCTCACATAAGCAACCTCATCTATTTTTTTTAATTCGTTAATTATAAGCTCACCTATAAAAGTACTGGTAATTTCTCTTTCCATAGTGTTAAATACTTTCTTTTCTATATATTCTACTAAATCTTCTATTTGACTAATTGATACTGGACGCTTCTCACAGGCTTTTAGAATGCCATTCATTATTTTATTTCTATTATAATGCTCTCTATTTCCATCTTTCTTGATTATCATCAAAGGCATATTTTCAATATTTTCATATGTAGTGAATCTCTTAAGGCATTTAATACATTCTCTTCTTCTGCGTATACCATCTTCTGTAGGTCTAGAATCTACTACTCTGCTTTCGATAGAATTACAAAATGGACACTTCACAAATTTTACCTCCTCTGAGTATATCTCGATACATTATACAATATCAGTATAAATTTGTCCATTTTCTAATAAAGAGGTCAGCTCCAACGAGTAAATTTTTTTATCTACCTATAAATCTAAAAAATTCCCTTAATTAC
>CAZHJK010000042.1:0-15220 GCA_964533275.1 uncultured Eubacteriaceae bacterium
CTCTCCTATTTATATCTATGCTCTCATTATTTTTACTATGCAAAGGACATTAAAAAAAAACAGTCAACACACATATGTGTTGACTGTTTAACTATCACCTTTTAGATTTTGGTGGTCCTATTATTTCTGAGAATATTAAACCTTGTACTATAGGATTTGATGAAAAATTTAAAGAATTATCTTCTTTTGTATCTTTTTTCTTTATCACTTTATCCTTTCTGGGGCTATCCATTATTTCTCCTTTGATAACCTCTTTAGGCTTGCCTTCAAAATGCAGATCTTCATAATTTTTAACGCTTTCCACATTAGAAGAGGTCTCTTCCTTATCTTTACTATAAGCAAAATCCTGTTCTCTTCTAGGTTTTACCTTTTTTGCTAACTTAGTTTCAGACTCAAGCAATCCTTTCATATCCTTACCAACTTCATCAATAATGCTTCTCCAAGGTTTAACAGAAGAAGGTTTTGCTTGCTGATAGGGGAAATTATTTGCCTTTTTACTTTTTTGATATACATTTTTTTGTTTTTTACTATTATTTAATCCCCTTATTATAGGAATTAGAATGAAAATAAGTAACGGTAGTATATCTCCAATTCTTTCCATTGAATCACCGCCTATTGGCAATTATTTATACATTATCAGATTCATTTTTATCTATTTTAGAGATAGAATCTCTCATCTGGGTATCAGCTAATATATTTTTCATATTATAATAATCCATTACTCCTAAATTACCTTCTCTAAAAGCTTGTGACATTGCCTTAGGAACCTCCGCCTCAGCTTCTACTACCTTTGCTCTCATTTCTTGAACTGATGCTAACATTTCTTGTTCCTTTGCTACAGCCATAGCTCTTCTTTCCTCAGCCTTTGCTTGTGCAATACGCTTATCAGCCTCAGCTTGATCAGTTTGTAATTGTGCTCCGATATTTCTTCCTACATCAACATCAGCTATATCAATAGATAGAATTTCAAATGCAGTACCAGCATCTAATCCTGAGTTTAAAACTCTTTGAGATATTAAATCTGGATTTTCTAAAACATCCTTATGTGTTTCTGAACTACCTACAGTTGTAACAATTCCCTCTCCTACTCTAGCAATAATAGTTTCCTCTCCAGCTCCTCCAATTAGTCTATCAATATCTGCTCTTACGGTTACCCTTGCTCTGGCTTTAACTTCAATTCCATCCTTTGCAACAGCAGCAATAACTGGAGTTTCAATAACCTTAGGATTAACTTTCATTTGTACAGCTTCAAGTACATCTCTACCCGCAAGATCTATAGCCGCTGCTCTCTCGAAGGTTAGTTCAATATCGGCTCTTTGAGCTGCAATTAATGCGTTTGCCACTCTGTCTACATTTCCACCTGCTAAATAGTGAGCCTCAAATTGATCAACCTTTACACTTAAACCAGCCTTACTGGCTTTAATTAATGGATCTACTACCTTCTTTGGTATAACTCTTCTAAGTCTCATTCCTATTAGAGTAAAAATTCCTATTGGTACCTTTGCCGCTAAAGCTGCAATCCATAATCCTACAGGAATAAAGCTAAAGAGTATTGCTAATACAATAAATACAATTCCAATGATCACAATTAAACCTATAATTTGTGGCATTTTTAAAACCCTCCTTTAATCTAATTTTCTTACAATAATCCTATTGCCTTCTACCTTTATTATCTTTACTTTATCATCTTTTTCAATATAGGCATTTTCAGACACAACATCTAATTTCCTGCTCTCTACCTCTATACTTCCTGCTGGTCGTAAGGGAGTAATAGTTACTCCTATTTTTCCAACATAAGATTTATAATCCTCTGAACTTACATAACCACTAGAGGTATTTAAAGATGTAGATAGAGTAATTTTATCAAAAAACTTATTATTCCTAGGTGCATACTTAAACAATAGTATAACCGCTATTATTGTTAATATTATAGCTATTAATAGTGATATTAAAGCTTGTTCCATTGATGTTGAAGCTAGTATAATGCTAGCAAAAATAGCTACAATTCCCAATATTCCTGGAACACCAAAACCTGGTGCAATAACTTCCACCAATAATAATATTAATCCAACAATAAATATTACCAGTACAATCCAACTACTAAAACCTGCCAACAAAACTCCTCCAAAATATAATCCAAAGGCTGTCAAACTAATCACTCCTCCCAACCCAAAACCTGGGGTAATTATTTCTATTACCGCACCAATAAAACCAAGGGTTAATAAAATAGAAGTTGCCATAGTACTTGTTGCCATAGATGCTAATCTTAATTGAAAGGAAGGTGTTAATTCATACAAAAGGTGCTTTTGAAGATCAGAAGTGTTTTGTACTTCTTCTATAGAGTTTTCTACTCCATCAATTAATTCTAGTTCTATTGCTTCCTGAGATGTAAGCGTTAATAACTTTCCCTTTTCAATAACCCCTTCAATTTCTATATCAGCATCAGCCATAGATGCAATTAATACGGGATCTCTGCCTCTGATCTGTGCTACATTACGCAACTTTCCTGCCCAATAACTAATATATTTTTCTTCATTTGGTCTTGTTTCTGCTGCCCCAATAGTAGATGAAGGGGACATATAAATATCTTCAGCTGATATTGTAATAATAGTCCCAGCAGATATAGCCTCACCATTTACATAAGCTATTGTTCTAAGAAAAGTATTTAAAATAGCTTCACTTATAGTAATAGCACTATCAACTTGCCCTCCAGGTGTATTTATATTAAAAATAATAGCTTCTGCATTATTTTCTTCTGCTTCTTTTATGCTTTGTGACACAAATTCAGCCATTGCTGGACCAACTTCTCCTTCAATGGGTATTACATAGATTTGTGACATTTCAGCTCTAGCCTGTTGCCATCCAAAAAGAGATAACATTATAAGAAAACACAATATTATAGATAATTTTCTTTTCAGTTTTATCACCTCATTCCCTAGTAGCTTCAAAAGTATAAATGAAATATATCGTATTTTTAGTTAATGTACCTTTTCCTTTTTATATTATGTATTTGTTTAATAAAAAAACAATATACATGTATTATATCATTTATTTTTAATTCTAACAATCACAATAAATATATCTATTTCTTATACATTCCCTAAAAAAAGAGTATAAAACCTAAAAATTCTAGGTTTTATACTCTTTTATCCTTGTAAATGCTGTTTAACATATTTACTTACTAATGCACCATCTGCTTTTCCTTTTACCTTGGGCATTAGGGCACTCATCACCTTACCCATATCTTTCATTGAATTAGCTCCAATATCATTAATTGTGTCAGTAACAATTTGATCTATCTCGTTTTCAGATAATTGCTGGGGAAGATATTTTGTTAAAACATCTATTTCTTTCTTTGTTTGTTCGATTAAATCAATTCGGTTTGCCTTTTCAAATTCATGAAGAGCATCCCTTCGTTGTTTAACTTGTTTTGCAATCACTTCAATTATATCATCATTGTTTAGTTCCATCTTTTTATCTTTTTCAATTTGAAGAATTGCTGCTCTAACCATTGTTATGGAAGACTTTTTTATTGCATCCTTGTCCTTCATGGATTGTTTTAGTTCGCTTAAAAGTCTATCTTTGAGGGACATAAAAACACCTCAACTTTATTAGAATTTTCTTTTTCTTTTTCTTGCTGCTTCAGACTTTTTCTTTCGTTTTACGCTTGGTTTTTCATAATGTTCTCTTTTTCTAACCTCAGATAAAACACCTGATTTAGAGCATTTTCGCTTAAATCTACGAAGTGCATTCTCTAAGGATTCATTATCTCCAACCTTAATCTCTGACATATATTTCCCTCCCTCCGCTAGTAACAGTACAACTTAGTTCTTCATTATTACTGTAGTGATACGTGGGATGCTTTAGCATAAACACATCCTATATTATATATGAATTAAAGTATACATGTCAATAGTTGGATTTTAACCTGGAGGCCAAGTCAATTGTCTCCCACCTAATAAATGATAGTGAAGATGCTGAACTGATTGTCCTCCCTCTTCTCCACAATTATTAACAATTCTAAAACCTCTTTTATCTATGCCAATATCCTTAGCCAGCTTTTTAGCTACATTATGAATATGGGATACTATTTCAAGTTGGTGTTCTGGTACATCCATTATAGAATCATAGTGCATCTTAGGAATTATAAGAACATGCGTAGGTGCTTGGGGGTCAATGTCCTTAAAGGCTACAATTTTATCATCCTCATATATAAATTCACTGGGAATTTCTTTTTGAACTATTTTACAAAATAAACATTCAACCATTTTCTCACCCCCTATTCATCTACCTCTTTTACAAGTAAATCCTAAAACAATATTATCATTATTAATATATATTTCAACATTAAATACAAAATTCCTTCTTTATACCTTAAATTCTAATTCTGCCCTTCATATATTCATTATATGTTTTATCCAAGATTACTGGAATAATTAAGCCTTTGATATCTTCTTTACTTTCACATAAAACCCGGATATAATTATCTGTTAGTCCTTCATAAATACTACTATTATTATCATGCTTTTGTTCAAATAAAACTTCCCTTGTAGTACCTATAAATTTATTATAAAACTTCCTTTCTAGTTCACTTGCTAAAGCTAGTAGTTCCCTACTTCTTTCTTCCTTAATTAGTCCGTTAATTTGATTTGGGTATTTTGCAGCAGGAGTACCATGTCGAGGCGAATACTTGAAGACATGAATCTTGCTAAAGGAAATCTCTTTCGCAAAATCGTAAGTTTCTTTGAACTCAATATCACTTTCCCCTGGAAAACCCACCATTATATCTGTAGTAATAGATGCTGTAGGGAAATATCTTCTAAGATTATCAATATATTGTCTATATTCTTTCGTCGTATATTTTCTTTTCATTGATTTTAAAATACTATCTGAGCCACTTTGAAGAGAAACATGGAAATGTGGACAAAATTTCGAAAGTTTACTGAGTTTTTCTAAAAATTCCTTTGTTAATAATGTTGGTTCCAAGGAACTTAATCTAATTCTTTTTAACCCTTTTATTTCATGTATTTCTTGAATTAATTCTATTAGAGTTTTACCCTTAAAATCTTTTCCATATGAAGCAACATGAATTCCCGTCAATACCACTTCACTATAGTTAGAATTAACTAAGTTTTTCACTTCCTTAAGAACACTTTCTGGCTTTCTGCTTCTAATAGGACCCCTGGCATAGGGAATAATACAATAGGAACAGAACTGATTACATCCTTCTTGTATTTTTATAAACCCTCTGGTTTTACCTTTCATCTCATATACAGATAAATCTTCAAAATCTTGTTCTTTCATAATATTTCCTACTGCATTTATTTTATGTTCATTATTCTCTTGTATTTCATTTACTAACTTTACAATTCCACTACGGTCTTTGTTTCCTATAACTAAATTTACTTCTGGTATATCATAAACTTCCTCTGGCGAAGTTTGGGCATAGCAACCCGCTACTACAATAACTGCCTGGTCATTTGTCTTTTTAGCTTTCCTAATCATTTGACGAGATTTTCTATCCCCTAGGTTTGTTACTGTACATGTATTAATTACATATACATCGGCTTTTTCCTCAAAATTTACTATTGTATAGCCTTCTTTTTCAAAAATTTCCGCTAGTGCCTCTGTATCATATGTATTCACCTTGCATCCTAATGTGTGAAACGCTACTTTTTTCACCTAAATTCCTCCTATGTCTCCTAATGCATACATTACAATTGTTAGAGCAGTAAACCCTGCTGTTTCAGTACGCAAAATTCTAGGTCCTAAAGTAAAGGATAAAACTCCATTAGCTTTCGCATCTTCTATTTCCTGTTCTTCAAAACCACCCTCAGGTCCAATAATAATTCCAATTTTCTTTATATTAGTGGTATGATTATATAGAATTTGTTTTAATCCCTTCGTACTCTCATTTTCATAGGCAATAATATTTAATTCATTATCACATAAATCTTCCCATATATTTTGTAGATATTTAACCTTGCCGATTTGAGGGATTCTGCCTCTTTTTGATTGTTTTGCAGCTTCATATGCTATTCTTTGCCATCGCTCAATTTTCTTATTCTCTGCTTTTGAGTTTTCGATTTTTACAATAGTTCTATTTGTGGAGATGGGAATAATAGAATGTATGCCAAGTTCTGTACATTTTTGAATAATTATATCCATCTTCATGGATTTAGGCAATCCTTGATATAGAGTAATTCTAATATTTGATTCTCTTTTAGATGGATATACTTCTTCTATAATAGTATCTATTTTATCGTCATGAATTGTATCAATCAATACCCTATATTCCATTCCTTCTCCATCACAAATCTCAAGTTCTTGTCCTTCTTTTAGCCGTAACACTTTTCTTATATGCTTTACATCACTACCTAAGATACTTATAATACTATTTATATTGTCAATTTGACCAGGGTTTACAAAAAAGCGATGCATATATATCCTCCCTATCATATTCTACAGCAAATAGCCACCCATTCTCCCATTTTTTCTATGGAAAGTATTTCAATATTCTCATTATTAAATACTTCTTTAACATCCTCTAATCTATCTAGTATTATGCCCGAAGCAATAAATATTCCATCCCTATTTAAAAATAATTTTATATCCTTTACTAAATCTATTATTACATCTGCAATAATATTAGCTACAACTATATCTCCTTTTTCTTTTAATACATCAAATAGATTTCCTTCTCTAATCTCCACAATATCTCCTACTCTGTTAAGAAGTATATTTTCCTTAGTCACCTTTACAGCAACAGGATCTATATCAACTCCTATAACCTTTGTACTACCTAATTTTGCAGCTACTATTCCTAATATTCCTGTACCTGCACCTATATCTAATACTACACTATCATCTTTAACATAATCTTCTAGTAATCTTATACATAGCTGTGTGGTCTCATGGGTACCAGTTCCAAAAGCCATCCCTGGATCTAATTCTATAATATGTTCTCCTTGCTTTTTTTGGTATTTTTCCCAAGTAGGTTTTATAACAATACTTTTCCCAACCTTTGTAGGTTTATAATATTGCTTCCAAGCCGCTGACCAATCTTCCTCAAATACCTCTGCTGTAGTAACCTCTCCTAGTCCTGCATCAATATCAAATTCACGAATTTGTTCAACTCTTTCGTTGATTAATTGGATTTTATCTGAAAGATCTGGAGCTTCAGATAGATAACCCTTAACACATACATTCTCTTCCATTTCACCTAATAATGATTCATCAATATAATCCCAATCATCCGCTTCATTTTGATAAACTTGCATATCCTGAGGATCTTCTATTACTACTCCTTCTGCACCTGATTCATGAAGAATATTAGACATAATTTCTACTGCTTCATGGGTGGTTTTAATCTTTACTTCAATCCATTTCATGCATTAACCTCCTCTTTACTGCAGAACTTTACCTATAAAAATATATAATTTATATAAAATCACTTCATAAGTAACTTATGAAGTGATTTGTATTCTATACTATACTCCAAAAACATCTTTTACTTTTTCGAAGAAGCCCTTAGTTTGTTCATGAACCTCTTGACCACTTATCTCAGCAAATTTTTGAAGTAATTCTTTTTGCTCTTTATTTAATTTTTTAGGAACCTCTACTTTAATCTTAACATATTGATCTCCTCTGCCATATCCACGGACATTTGCTACTCCCTTGCCCTTTAAACGAAATACTGTTCCTGTTTGAGTACCCTCTGCTATATTGTATTTAACTTTACCATCCAAAGTAGGTACTGATAATTCAACACCTAGAGCAGCTTGAGCAAAGGTAATAGGCACTTCACAATATATATCATTTCCTTCTCTAGTGAAAATAGGATGAGGTTTTACATGGATATATATATATAAATCTCCCCTTCTACCACCCTTTTCGCCTGGTTCACCTTCTCCTCTAAGGGGTAGTACGGACCCATTATCCACACCAGCTGGAATATTAATATGAATTGTTCTAGATTTTTGTTCTTTTCCTGTTCCATGACAGGTATTACATGGAGTTTCAATAGTTTTACCTTCTCCATTACATTTATCACAGGTTTTAACATTCACAAATCTGCCTAGAGGGGTGTTTTGTGTGTATTGAACTTGACCTGCTCCATTACATTTATCACAGGTTTTAACTTTTGTGCCTGGTTTTGCCCCTGTTCCACCGCAAGTATGACAATCTTCCATTCGATTGATTTCAATGTCTTCTTCTTTTCCAAATGCTGCTTCTTCAAACTTAAGTTCAATATCTACCCTAAGGTCTGCTCCTTTTTGAGGTCCTTTTCTGCGTGTGCTACCACCAAAACCACCTCCGCCAAAGAACATATCAAAGATATCTTCAAAGCCACCAGTTCCACCAAATCCGCCACTTCCAAATCCTCCGAATCCGTTTGGATCTGTTCCTGCATGACCAAATTGATCATAGTTTGACCTTTTTTGTTGATCACTTAAGATCTCATAAGCCTCATTTACTTCTTTAAATTTTTGTTCTGCCTCTTTATCACCAGGATTTAAATCAGGGTGATATTGTTTTGCCAGCTTTCTATATGCTTTTTTTATATCAGCATCCGTTGCATTTTTATCGATGCCTAAAATCTCATAATAATCTCTTTTACTCATTTTTTCACCCCTTTAGCCTTATTTCCGTTAGGACAGACTCCGTCTCTTCAAAAATCCAGCAACCGAGTTACTTTATATCTGGTTGCTGGATTAGGCTTACTCAATTGTCTTGATTTATTTTACTATACTATTAGTAATCTAATTATATTATTTTTCTTCTTCATCATCAACTACTTTATAATCTGCATCTACTATATTATCATCATCTTGGGGATTTTCTCCTGCTTGCCCATTTTCTTGAGTCTGTTGTGCTGCCTGCTCATACATCTTTTGGGATACAGCATGAAAGGATTCTGTAAGAGCTTCTGTTGCCTTTTTAATAGCTTCAGTATCACTACCTTCTAGTTCCTTCTTAAGATTTGCTAAATCATCATCTATTTTTTGTTTTTCTTCTGCAGTGATCTTATCTCCTAATTCCTTTAATGTTTTTTCTGTTTGATAAACAAGAGTATCCGCGTTATTTCTAACCTCAACCTCTTCCTTTTTCTTTTTATCCTCTTCGGCAAATTTTTCTGCTTCTTTTACAGCTTTTTCAATCTCTTCATCATCTAAGTTTGTAGTTGATTTTATTACTATTTTTTGTTCTTTTCCAGTTCCTAAATCCTTAGCAGAAACATTCACAATACCATTAGCATCAATATCAAAGGTAACTTCAATTTGTGGTACTCCTCTTGGTGCTGGAACAATACCACTTAATTGAAATTTCCCTAAGGTTTTATTGTAAGCAGCCATTTCTCGTTCTCCTTGAAGAACATGAATATCTACACTGGGTTGATTATCTGCTGCTGTAGAAAAAACTTGACTTTTCTTAGTTGGTATAGTTGTGTTTCTCTCAATTAGCTTGGTAAATACTCCACCTAAGGTTTCAATTCCAAGGGATAATGGTGTAACATCTAACAATAATACATCCTTTACTTCACCGGTAAGAACACCTGCTTGTATTGCAGCACCAAGCGCAACACATTCATCAGGATTTATACCCTTATGAGGTTCTTTGCCTGTTATCTTAGCAATAGAGTCTTGAACTGCAGGAATTCGCGTAGATCCTCCAACTAGGATAACCTTATCTAGATCTGCAGAGTTTATACCTGCATCCTTCATAGCAGTCCTTGTTGGTTCAACAACTCTTTCAACTAAGTCTGATGTTAGTTCATCAAATTTTGCTCTAGATAAATTTATATCTAGATGTTTAGGACCAGTTGCATCTGCTGTGATAAATGGAAGATTTATATTAGTAGTCATTACACTTGACAGTTCAATCTTTGCCTTTTCAGCAGCTTCCTTCAATCTTTGTAGAGCCATCTTATCCTGTCTTAAATCTAATGTATTAGTCTTTTTAAACTCATCTGCTAAATAATCAATTATTTTTTGGTCAAAGTCATCTCCACCTAGTCTATTATCCCCTTTAGTGGCTAGAACTTCAAATACCCCATCTCCTAATTCCAAAATAGAAACATCAAAGGTCCCTCCACCTAGGTCAAACACAAGTATTTTTTGATTATCTTCCTTATCTAATCCATAGGATAATGAAGCTGCAGTAGGTTCATTAATAATTCTCAATACTTCTAACCCTGCAATTTTACCAGCATCCTTTGTAGCCTGTCTTTGAGTGTCGCTAAAATATGCTGGTACTGTTATTACTGCTTGAGTAACTTTTTCTCCTAAATAATTTTCTGCATCTTGCTTTAATTTTTGAAGTGTCATTGCAGAAATTTCTTGAGGCGAATAACTTTTATCCCCTATCTTTACCTTATGATCAGAGCCCATCTCTCTTTTAATAGATAATATAGTTCTTTCTGGATTAGTAACAGCCTGTCTTTTTGCCACCTGTCCTATTAATCTTTCATTATCTTTTGAAAATGCAACTATTGAAGGTGTAGTTCTATTACCTTCTGCATTAGGGATAACAATTGGTTCTCCCCCTTCCATAACTGCAACACATGAGTTTGTTGTACCTAAATCAATTCCAATTACCTTACTCATTTACATATTTCCTCCTTTATTATTCATGTTATAATAATTTAATTTTTTTATATTAATGGATACAAACCCTTACCATACTAGGTCTAATTACTTTATCTTTAAGTTTATATCCTTTTTGTAGTACATCAATTATTGTATTATCTTCATAATCCTTTTTATTTTCCTGAGCTACGGCATGGTGAACATTAGGATCAAATGTTTCACCAAGAGCTGGAATTTCCTCTACTCCTTCTTTTTTTAGAACTTGAGTAAATTGTTGAAATACCATTTCCACTCCTTGGATATAACCGTCATTACTTTCCTCATTTCCTTTAAGTGAATCCAATGCCCTTTCGAAATTGTCTACTACTGGAAGTAGTGCATTGACTAATTCTTCAGCTGCATATTTATATATATCATTCTTTTCCTTCAAAACCCTTTTCTTATAGTTGTCAAAATCCGCTTGCAATCGTAATAATCTTTGTTCTTTCTCCTGAATTTTACATTCTAGATCTTTAATAATTTCTTCCTTATCTATATGTTCAGTTTGTTCTTCTTCCTCTTCAATCTCTTGCTGATTATCCAATTCCTCTTCTTCTATAAATTCCTCATCATAATTATTATTTTTATCCTGTTGCATTTTTTCACCTCTTACTTATGTTTTATATATAAGGGGAGATCCCTTACTTAATCAATTAATGATTTTTTAACTAGGTCATTTAATTGCCCAGTTAAATAATTTAAAAGAGCCACTACCCTGCTATATTCCATCCTTGTCGGACCAATAACCCCTATAGTACCTAATACTCTGCCATTTAATTGATAGGTTGCGGTTATAAGACTGCAATCTCTTACCTCATTCACTTTATTCTCAGATCCTATTGTAATATTAACCCCATCATTTGCACTTGAAGAAAGTAATTGTAATAAAATGTTTTTCTGCTCCCAAAGATCTATAAAGTCTTTTGCTTTTTCGATATCCTTAAATTCTGGAAAGTTAAAAATATTAGTAATACCATTTGAATAAATCTTAGTACTTTCTTTATTGGATAATGATTCCTTAATTATAGGTATTAGTTTCTGTAATATATTGCTTTCCTCTTGATCTAACTCATTTAACTTATTGAATACCTCTTGTTCCACTTGTAAAATATTAATACCTTTTATGCATTGATTTAGAACATTACTAATTTTTATTAGTGTATCACTATTTATTGCTTTGCTTATGTTTACAACTACATTTTTCACAACACCCTCTTTACTAATAATAACCATGAGTATCTTATCCTCTTGTAAAGGCATCAATTGTATATGTTTTACTGTAGCTCCATATAGTTGAGGTGTTAGAGCTAAGGATGTATAGTTAGTAAAATGGGATAATATTTTGGAGGTTTGGGATATAATTTCATCTAGCTCTCCTGCATAGCTTTCATATTCCTTTGTAATGGTTTGTTCTATAATCTTATTTATTTTATCAACTCTCATTAATTGATCAACATAAATTCGATAAGCCTTATCTGATGGAATACGACCGGAAGATGTATGTGGTTGTTCTAAAAACCCCATTTCTTCTAAATCCGCCATCTCATTTCTTATGGTAGCAGGACTTATGCCTAGATTATATTTTTTTGCTATTGTTCTAGAACCTACTGGTTCAGCTGTGGCTATATAATCCTTAATAATAGCATGTAATATTTTCATCTTTCTCTCCCTTATATCCAAAACATCACCTCCTTTTGTTAGCACTCTATAGTTGTGAGTGCTAAATCTTGATATAAAAATACCACTACTTTTTAAATTTGTCAATACCTAAATAGACCTTTATAGAAAAGATTGAAAAACATGGTTAGCAAAATCAAGCCCCTTTGATGTTAAATATATTTTTTCTCCTTTTTCTATTAACCCTTTTTCTTGTAACTCTCTTAATACATTCCAATATACAAAATCTATATCTTTACCAAAGATTTTATTGAATTCTTTTGAAGAAACCCCATCTATTTTTCTCATCCCTAAAAACATATATTCCTGCATTAATTGTTCTTGGTTTATTTTGTTGATATTTTTAATGGGCAACCTATCCTCTGATAGTTCTTTAATATATCTTGATACAGTATTAGTATTTGAATATCTATGATTATTTATAAAAGAATGGGCAGAAGAACCTAATCCAATATAAGGTTTAACATCCCAATATATCCCATTATGTATACACTCAAAATCAGTCTTTGCAAAATTTGATATTTCGTAATGATGATAACCCTTTGAATTTAAAAATTTTTTTGTATAATAATACATTTCTCGCTCTAAGTCCTCATCTATTTGTAACTTACCCTGTTTATACAAAGCATAAAATGGAGTTTCTTCTTCAATTTTTAGACTATAACAGGATAGATGAGTTGGCTGTAATAAAGTTACTTTCTCTAGAGTTTCTTTCCAATCCTCTATGCATTGCTCTGGTAAGCCAAATATTAAATCTATATTAATATTTTCAAAGCCTGCTACTTTGGCATTATCCATAGCCTGTTTGAATTGTTTTTGCGTATGAATTCTCCCTAATTTTTTCAGTAAATTATCCTGCCAAGCCTGCAATCCTATACTAAGTCTATTTATTCCAACCTTGCGGTATTCTAATAATTTATTTAAATCAAAGGTTCCTGGATTTCCTTCTATTGAAATTTCAGCATTGTTTTTAATTTCAAAGCAGTATTTTATTAACTCTATAATTTCTATAATATATTTATAGTTAATATAGGTAGGAGTTCCCCCGCCTATAAATATAGTCTTTATTTTGATATCTGGATATTTTACAGATACTAATTGTATTTCTTTTTTCAATGCAGCTATATATGGTTTAATAAGATTCTCTAAATTACAATAGGAGGGAAAATCACAATAATAACATTTTTTTTTGCAAAATGGTATGTGAATATAAAGACCACAATATTCCATTTATATCAACCCCTAGTTTAGTTTTAAAACAGCCATAAATGCTTCTTGGGGCACTTCTACATTTCCTACTTGTCGCATACGTTTCTTTCCTTCTTTTTGTTTTTCAAGAAGCTTTCTTTTTCTGCTAATATCTCCACCATAGCATTTTGATAATACATCTTTCCTCATAGCCCTTATGGTCTCTCTTGCAATTATCTTTCCGCCTATGGCTGCTTGTATTGGTATTTCAAACATTTGTCTAGGAATAACCTCTTTTAATTTTTCAGCTATTGCCCTTCCTCTGTTATATGCCTTATCATTGTGAATAATAAAGGATAGGGCATCTACAATCTCAGTGTTTAATAAAATATCAAGTTTTACTAGAGAAGATCTTTGATAATCCTTTAATTCATAATCAAATGAAGCATAACCTTTGGTTCTAGATTTCAAAGCATCAAAAAAATCGTAAATTATTTCATTTAAAGGTAGTTCATATTCTAATACCACCCTCTTTTCTTCCATATAATTCATTGTTTTATAAACGCCTCTGCGCTCCTGACATAATTCCATTACAGAACCTAAAAATTCTGTTGGTGCCATTATTGAAGCATTAACAATTGGCTCTTCCATATAATCAATTTCCACAGCAGGTGGTAAATTTGTAGGATTATCCACCCAAATTGTTTCATTATTAGTTTTTACTACCTTATAAATAACACTAGGCGCAGTGGTTACAAGATCAATATTATACTCTCTTTCCAATCGTTCTTGTATTATTTCCATGTGCAATAGCCCCAGAAAACCACAACGGAAGCCAAATCCAAGGGCAACTGATGTTTCTGGTTCAAATTGAAGTGCTGCATCATTAAGCTGGAGTTTATCTAAAGCATCTCTTAAATCCTCATACTTAGCTCCATCTGCTGGATAAATTCCACAATATACCATAGGATTTATTTTTTTATATCCTGGCAAAGGCTCTTGTGCTGGATTATTGGCATCTGTTATTGTGTCTCCTACTCTGGTATCCTTAACATTTTTTATGCTTGCTGCAACATACCCTACTTCCCCAGCGCTCAATTCATCTACTGGTACTAATGTTGATAGGAATAAACCTACTTCATCGACTTCAAAGATTTTACCCGTTGACATCATTTTAATTTTAGAGTTTTTCCTTATAGTACCCTCTTTAACCCTAATAGATGCAATTACTCCTCTATATAAATCATAATAGGAATCAAAAATTAAAGCCTTTAAGGGTGCATCCCTATCTCCCTTTGGTGCAGGTACTTTTTTAACTATTGATTCTAATACATCTTCAATTCCAACGCCTTCCTTTGCAGAAATCAAAGGGGCATCTTGTGCTTCTATACCAATTACATCTTCGATTTCATTCTTTATTCTACTTGGATCTGCACTAGGTAAATCGATTTTATTTATTACTGGTATAATTTCAAGATCATTATCCGTAGCCAAATAAACATTTGCTAATGTTTGAGCCTCTATCCCCTGGGCTGCATCTACTACTAAAACTGCTCCTTCACATGCTGCAAGGCTCCTTGATACTTCATATGTAAAATCCACATGACCAGGAGTATCTATTAGATTTAGTAGATATTCTTCTCCGTCTTTAGCTTTATAAACTAGTCTAATAGCTTGTAATTTTATGGTTATGCCTCTTTCTCTTTCTAAATCCATATTATCTAAAA
>CAZHJK010000043.1:0-4269 GCA_964533275.1 uncultured Eubacteriaceae bacterium
AAAAAAACAATAATATTTTGGTTTACCAAAATATTATTGTCTCACTTCTCACTTTATAAGTAATCATTATTTTAAAAATTAGATTATTTCTGCCCATGAATTTCTTAATTCTTCCATCAGTTCCTCTACATTTCTTATTTTTGTAATATCCTTTTCAATGTTAGCCATAATCAACTCATTATTCATATAATCATATAGTCTATATAGATTCTGAGATATTTCCCCAGCCTCAAAGTTTAATGTAATCATTAGTTCACTTAAAATATCCTGGGTTCTTAATAAATATTTATTAGTGTTCTCAATATTTTTTTCCTTTAGTGCAATCATGGCTAATCTTATAAATTTAAGTGCCCCATCATAAAGCATTATAATTAATTTTCCCTTGCTAGAGGTATTTACTTGATTGTTTTGATAAATCTGGTAGGCGTTGGATGTATTCTGATACATAATCTTCCTCCTTTTACTTATATTCGATTATCTATAAAAAATCCTATAAAGTTTTCAAGCTTCATTAATAACTCTTCAACTTCTTCATCATTATAAATTTGTATAAGTTCACCGCTTTCTCTTTCTAAAACCCTTAAAAATAGTTCTTCCCCCTCTTCTACATCTAGAAAAATATTAATATGATGTTTTTTTAATACTCCATTATATCGTTTTATTTTTTTCTTTAACTTTAATATAGATAGGGGAGATTTATCTGGGTTTTTTTCTTCCTTTGTAATTCCTGGTTCTCTTTTTGTATGTACAATCTCTTGAAGGGTTTGTTCCTTAATTTGTCGCATTATATTTGGATCTACCCTTTCTAGGCTAATCATAACTCCACCTCCAATTTCCCACTACTTCACCTCATTAAGCAGTAGTGATTGACCAGTAGGTTTTCTGCTGTATGTATTATAGGCATGTTTACCCTGTTGAATATCTATAATCCTACCTTTATACTCCCCAAGTAACCCCTTAGCCTTTATTTGGTTTTGTTTTTCTAATTCATAGGCTCTTTTATATATCTCCTGGGTTTGACTATTATTAAATAGAATTTCCTTAACCACAGAGTAACGGTTTTCATCTATTTGATCTAAATTTTCTATGCTAAATTTTTTATATATTTTATTTAACTTTCTATTTATTTTCTCCTTAGTATCATCTGATTGTTCCATCCATTTTTGTCTTAGTCCAACAGCTTTAATAAGATTTTCAACCTCTTCTATCTCTATATAGCTCTTAATTTTCTTAGTAGTTTTTAATATTTGTTTAGCATCTTGAAGTCCTTTAGAAGTTAAGTGTAATATTTCATTTAACATTTCCTCCATAAATAATTACCAACTTTCTATATAAGATAGATTAATACATTTGACCCCCGGCTAATTGCTGTGCAAGCCAATCGCTTTGGGAATACATATTATTTAATGCCTTCTCCATTGCGGTAAACTTCTTCCAATAACTATTTTCTTTTTCAATCAATCTTCTTTCCAATTCTAAGACTCTTTTTTCATAGCTCATAATATTCTTATCCAGCATACTGATACTGCTATGCTTTGTGACAAAGTCTATTAACATTGTAGAGTTAATCTTTCTATATAATACTGAATCCTCTCCTGGACCTGCTTTAGCAATGACTTCCTTCATTCCTACAACCATATCTCCGTACATCCTGCCGATAAGCCCTGTGCTTAGTCTTTTTTCCTTAGAATCAGTAATGCTTGAATCCGCTTCCTTAAATAAAATATCTAATACGCCATTAACATCCTCCCGAAGTGCATTTCGTAATTTTTCTTCATTTACCTTTAGCTTACCTCCCATTGATCCACTAACATAGCTTTCAGTTTCTATACCTATATGGGTTAAATGACTAATACTTCCCATAACTCCTACTACCTCTTCATATAGCCCACTACGTATGCTTTGCATTGTTCTATTTATAATTTGGTCATTTCTTAAAAGACCGCTTTTAGCCTTCTCCTCCCATTGCTCAACTTCCTTATCACTCATTGCTTTTCTTTGTTCATCGGTTAGGGGGCGAAAGTCTCGATATTGTTTTTCATTAAGCATTTTATCTATATTATCTATAAGCTCATTATATTGATCCACAAATTCATTCACCTTATCTATAATTCCATTTTCATCAGTTCCTACCTTAACTATGGTTTCTCCTGTAGTCTTTATATCAAAATCAATATTATTTATGGTAAATTGGTTGGAGGATTGAGAGATGTTTTTAGCTGCCCCAAAGTGAATAAGGGCATCTATACCATGACCTTCAAATAAATTTCCAGTATCTAATACACCCTGTTGCCCATCATTTAGTTTTAATTTACTTATAAAACCACTACCATCCTCTATCTTTATTGTATTCTTATCTCCTGTTTCATTTGTTTGTAAAAAGAAACGATCTATAGATTCATCATATATGGCTGTTACACCAATATCAGCATTATTGATTTGTTTTACTATATCCTTGAGGGATAAACTTTCTAAATTAGTTTCATTTATAATTACAGATTTTTCATTTTCACTACCTGCATTTGTTGTAATTGTAAAATTTATTGTATCTTCATCAGCTAAATCAAATTGTGAAGCGAGATTTGCTTTATCTCCAATAGAAATATTCTCCGAACTTGCCGCCGACCAATTAGAGGCTAAATTTACTACATTAACTTTATAGCTGCCATTTATTGCATTAGATCTTGCTGTAACATCAGCTATACTCGAATCATCAATGGTTGCACTTTTAATCCAATCTAAACTACTAACCGACTTATTATTAATAACACCGCCACTAGTCATAGTAAGTCCGAAGGATTGACGAGTATTTAATACAAAATCTGCAAACATTTTATTAACATCATTATAAGCTTCCCTTGTCCATTCTAAATGGGTTTTATCTTGTGTTACCTTATCTACCTTCATACGCTCCACAGACATTAAATCTCGAACTATACTATCAATATCCATACCTGAAGCTAATCCGCCAATTCTCATATTACTCATAAACTTACCTCCCTAATTCTCAATTAAGCTCTTTCATCTACTAATAATCCAGCTCTTTCTAACATATTAGCAAGCATATTTTTTATCTTTTCTGGTGGTATCTCCCTTATAACCTCATTCGTATTACGATCCACGATTTTCACCATAATATCATTTGTCTTATCATGAATAGAAAACTCTATTCTTCTATTGTGAGTTTCCAATTTTTCATTGGTTGAATTAATTGCATCAATAAATATTCCTTCCCCTATTGTATAATCATCTTTTTTCTTTTCTTCTTGCTTTATTACAGGAGAATCTATTTCTCGTGAGTTGATATTTTTGTCAATATATAATGAACTTACCCCTTCTATTCTCATAGTTACACCTCTTTAATTTTTTCTATATTATATACATCGGAATATAATGTACAAAGTTTAGTATTAATAATGTTTTGGAAGAATGAATTTACGGAGAATAAATTGACGGAGAATGAATTCTCCTCTACGGCTATATCGTAGCTTCGAATTCATTCGAAGATGTCCTTTTGAATTTTTCATGTGAAATAACCGGAGAATGAATTCTCCTCTACGGTAATGTTTTTGGAAAGTTTAACCTATAATATTATGTTGATGTTGATAATTACAAATAGCAGTAGCTTCGAATTCATTCGAAGGTGTCCATCAACATCAATGCAAATTTATTATCCTCTTTACAATAATAATTATAACTGGAATATTCATATTCATTGAGATTTGATACTAATTGGTTCTTTGCTGGGTTTTTATGTATATACTCCATAGTTTCGTACAATTGTCTTTTATCTCTTATGATTGAATCATAAAATCCCTTTTGTAATACTGTTCCAGATGTGTTCTTCATTCGGTTATAGTACCTTGAGAAATTACCCTTTATCTTTTTCATAATACTAGAAATATTATCTTTCCCCATGTGTTGAATAATAAAATGAATGTGATCAGGCATGATTACAAAGGCTTTTATATTATAGGAACATTGGAATTTGTGATAGATTATAAGGTTAATCAGCAAATCACAGGATATCTTTTCTTTGAAAATGGGTCTTCGTTTTTCTGTTATGGTGGTGATAAAATAGAAATGGTTTTTTTCATAATAATGTTTTGGAGTCATTGTTTGCCCCCTTGATAATAAAATTTCTGGAATGAATTACCGGAGAATAAATTCTCCTCTACAGATATATCGTAGCTTCGAATTCATTCGAAGATGTCTATATCGTAGCTTCGAATTCATTCGAAGATGTCTATATCGTAGCTTCGAATTCAT
>CAZHJK010000043.1:4369-12200 GCA_964533275.1 uncultured Eubacteriaceae bacterium
GTAGCTTCGAATTCATTCGAAGATGTCTATATCGTAGCTTCGAATTCATTCGAAGGTGTCCTTTTGAATTTTTCATGTGAAATAACCGGAGAATGAATTCTCCTCTACGGCTATATCGTAGCTTCGAATTCATTCGAAGGTATCATCTACAATTCATAATTCTTATATAATATTTAAAAAAGAGCCAAAGGAATGTAAGTCATTCCTTTTAGCTCTCTGTTGTTTGTGTGTAATAGCGAATAAATTCGCCTCTACAATATTAAGAATTTATCCTAATAATTGAAGTACTGATTGTGGTGCCATATTTGCTTGGGCTAACATAGCTGTAGAAGCTTGTTGTAGAATATTTTGCTTAGTAAATTCCATCATTTCCTTAGCCATATCTACATCTCTAATTCTAGATTCTGCAGCTTGTAAGTTTTCACCTGCATTATCTAAGTTCTTAATAGTATGTTCTAATCGATTTTGATTAGCTCCTAAGCTAGAACGTGCTACCGATACTTTAGAAATTGCAGCATCAACTAATGCGATATCTGCATCAAAGGATGTACCATCTGTAGCTAAACCATCAACTGTTAAATGTTCCGCAGTAAATCCTTCTGCATCTGTTCCTGAGTTAATAGTTATTTCAAGTTGTTGACCCTCATTAGCACCAATTTGAAGGCTGTCGCTAAATCCTCCATCTAATAATTTTTTCCCGTTAAACTCTGTCCTATCAGCAATACCATCTAACTCATCATTCAGTTCAGTTATTTCAGCTTGGATAGCAGATAAATCATCATCTTCTAATGTCGCAGCATTTCCAGCCTGTACAACAAGTTCTCTCATTCTTTGTAGAATTGCATGAGTTTCATTTAAGGCACCTTCAGCTGTTTGGATTAGTGAAATACCGTCTTGCGCATTACTAGAAGCTTGATTTAAACCTCTAATTTGACCTCTCATTTTTTCAGAGATGGATAGTCCTGCTGCGTCATCTCCAGCTCTATTAATTCTTAAACCTGAAGATAATTTCTCCATGGATTTAGCTCCATTTGCACCTGCAGCTCCTAATTGACGATGGGTGTTCATTGCCATTAAATTATTATTAATTCTCATTTTTATTCCTCCTTGAATTTTATTGGCATCCTTGCCATTTATTTGGGAACCCTAGTGGCCATCTAGGATTTTTCCCTTTCACTTATGTATATCGGTGATGAAACATATTAGTTTAGTGTTATTTTTATATTTTTCTTATTAAATTAGATAAAATTTGTGGAGAATGAATTACCGGAGAATGAATTACCGGAGAATGAATTCTCCTCTACAAAGATATTAGCAGTAACTGCGAATTTATTCGCAGTTTTTTTAATGGATGTTTATATCGGTGAATGAATTCTCTTCTACAATAATGTATTATTTCTTTGGTAAATTAGATAGGATGTCTTTATCTATATTTATTGCATTTTGATTTTCTTGTTTTATGGATTCAAATATTTCTTTACGGTAAATCTTTTTATCCCTAGGTGCTTCTATGCCTATTTTTACTTTTCCATCCTCAATACCTAGTACCACTACTTCTATATCTCCATCTATTACTAAACCTTCATCTAGTTTTCTAGTTATCACTAACATATCTACACCTCTTCCTTTATCTCAACAAGAGGGTGTTTGGTTTGATAATCTTCTTGGGTCAGTATTACTTGTTTTCCCTTTAGATTTTCTATATTTATTACAATTGGTCCTAATAGATTAGCTGTCATCTTTTTAAAATCCTTAGGAATAGTTACTATATTATATATAAGAACTTGCTCTTTTTTATTAATTCCTAATTCATCCAGGTCACCTTGAGGAATGTCGATATCATAATCATGGAAAAAGTCCCAGGGTTGGATTACTAGGAAAGCAACTTCACTTTGCTTAGTGCTTTGTAGACAGTGAAAGACTGGGTTATCTGGTAAATCAATTAATACATATTCTTTAATTTCCTCAAAGGCTGGTAAGCCCTTTGGAAATGTTATTTTCTTGCTTTCATCAATTTCTATCTCTCCAAAATATTTGGTATTTATAATCATTTTTCCACCTTCTTTTTTTGTTTGGTATTTGGGTTTTAGAAATGCTTCGAATGAATTCGAAGCTACTTATGACGGAGAATGAATTCTCTTCTACCTTCTACCTTATATCGCATACCAGGATCAAGATCCTTCGTTAAAACTCGGATTACAAAATCATAAATCTAGAACGGGCGGTCAATGACCGCCCCTCTCCAAAATATTTAGTATTAATGAGCATTTCTTCACCTTCTTTATTTGTTTGGTATTTGGGTTTTAGAAATGCTTCGAATGAATTCGAAGCTACTTATGAAGGAGAATGAATTCTCCTCTACCTTCTACCTTCTACCTTATACCATCGACCTGTTTTATTTCTACCTTAGAAAATCCAATAAGCTTGGTTGCATAATTCTTGCTCCCGTGTTCAAGGATGCTATATATACATTTTCCATCATCATATATTGCATAGATTTCTCTGCTATATCTATATCTTCTGTTTTGGATAATAGATCAGTCATATTTAAGGTTTCCCCCTCATTCTTAAACTTGGCTGCTTCTAATCTATTGTATTTTGCTCCTGCTTCGGATCGAATGGAAAGGATATTTTCTATATGGTCATCTAATTGTCCTAATAGTTCTCCACCTAGTTTCTCGGTATCTCCCTCTTCTAATGCCGTCATAATATTATTGAGGATTGTAGGTAAATCTTCTGTAAGGTCATTATTTTTCCCTTCTGTAATCCAATCACCAGGTACATTAATTTCCATTGTTACATTTTGGGAAATTTCTCTCTTTAGCATCTTTTTACTACTATTATAATCTGCATCATCGTCGTCAGGTTTATAATTAAGTACATTAGTACCATCAATAATCTCGAAAGGAGGTTCTGTAGTATCCTGACCCCCAAATATATACCTTCCATCATAGTTGGTATTAGCGATTTGTTCTACTTGTCCAATTAACTGTTCTACTTCATCCTTAATAGCATTTCGGTCAGAATCAGCTAGTGATCCATTAGCTGCCTTAATAACTAACTCCCTTAGTCTATTCATTACATCCCCCATACTTCCCAGTGCCGAGTCTGTCATATCTACCCAGCCTATGGAATCTTCAATATTCCTTAAATATTGTTCATTTTGGTTAATAGAAGTATGTAAGGACATAGAACGGGTTACAGCGAAGGGATCATCAGATGGCTTGCTTATTTCCTTTCCGGAGGATAATTGGTTTTGATACTTTGACATCTGTGTTAGGTTTCTATTTAAATTATTTAGATAATTATTTAGCATGGTTTTATTGGTTACTCTCATTTATCTATACCCCCATTCCATTTATTAAAGTATCTAGCATCAAGGTTAAGGTAGAAATTACCTTAGAATTTGCTTGGTAGGCATGTTGAAATTGTACTAAGTTTGCTATTTCTTCATCTAAGGATACCCCTGATATTGAATCTCTTCTTTGAATTAGCTGCCCTGTTAAAGCCCCTTGATTATCTACCATACGATTTGCCTGTTGGGTGGATATTCCAAGCTTTGCTACTATATCCTTAAAATAGCTTTCAACGGTTGTACCACCAGACATATTTTCTATGGTCATTGTAGCCTCATCATATGTAGCTTCAGTTCCATTGCTAATACCTAAAATGTCCAATCGGGCATTTCTAAGCTGAGCGATTGCTAAAGCTCTTTCCCCATCACCCTCTGATGAAGGAGGGTATTCCTTGCCTGTATTAATATTACCTACATCATCAATAATATCTTGGTGTATCTTAATATTTTTAGCACTTATGGTATTAATATCGCCTGTATCATCTGAACCCACAAAAAATGCATTATGACCGTCAAGTTCACTCCCGTCATCCATGTGTATAGTATTTACTGCATATGCTACTGCTTTAGCCAATCCGTCTAATTCATCTTGATATTTCCCCACTTCATCTATAACTGATTGATAGCCCTTCAATTCTCCATGGGTCATATTAAAGGAAGTCATTTTAGCTGTAGAAATGTTTTCTAGTTTTCCATCCCATGATTTTTCATTTAATATAACTGCACCTTCTATGTCTTTCCCTTGCTGGAATAATGCTTTAAAATCCTCATATTCATCTTTTGACATATTTAGGGTAGTGACCCCATTAATGGAATCTCCACCTCTTACTAAGGTTACATCTGCGCTTCCGTCGGAATTCTCCTCTACATTTCTTACTACTGATATTTCCTGGGTAATTTCATTATCCTTCAATGTGCTTAAGAGGGTGTTACCATCACTTTCTATAGTTACTCGTCCATATTTATCCTCTGTACTTTTAAAATCAACGATATCTGATAACTGGTCCAATAATAAATCCCTTTTATCCATCAAATCGTTAGGTTTTTCATTCTTTATAGTTATTTTAAATATTTGATTATTTAGTCCCTGCACTTGGTCTAAGATTGAATGTATATCTAATGCCTTTTTCTCAGCAAGATTAATGCTGTCATTTTTTAAGGTTTCTAGTTGTTCATACATATGGTTTAAGTTATCTGTAAAGGTTAAGGCATTTTCCCTTACAATGGTACGGGCATTTGAGTTTTCTGGTGACTTGCTTAATTCCTGCCAAGAATCCCACATTCGTCCCATAAGTGTATTTAGTCCTGCATCACTAGGCTCCATAAAAATCATCTCCACCTGTTCTAATACCTCTTGTCTTGCTTTATATTGTCCAGCTATACTACTTTCATATCTTATTTGTGTATCTAAGTAAGCATCTCTAATGCGAGTTATTGTAGAGACTTGTACCCCTGTGCCCATCATCCCTACTCCAGGTATAGAGAAGCCTGGTGTAGTTTCTAATTGTACTCTTTGTCTTGAATAGCCCTCAGTATTAGCATTGGTTATATTATGGCTGGTAGTGTTTATTGAATGTTGTTGTGCAAACATCCCTCTTTTAGCTGTATTAAAAGTAGTAAATATACCTGACATTTTTTCACTTCCTTATGTTTATATAATCCCTTATGTTTATATAATCACGGTGATTACGGAGAATGAATTCGATTTATATGGATTGATCTAATACTGAATTACCTTTTCCTGAATTATTTTCAATTTTTCCATTTGCTCCATAGGATGGTGTATTTTGTTTATTATTACCCCGAAGTATAGATATCATCTGTTGTGAATATTCTAAGGATTGTTGAGTTAAAAATTGATTAGTTTCCTGTAATTGGGATATTTTTTCCACTAAACTTCGTAGTTCATCAGCTAAAACCTTTAATTCATCGTTTAATAAACCAGCCTCTTCTAATTTATTAATATTTAAATCTGGAAACATTTCTTTTCGTTTTAACTCCAAATTATCTAATGTATTTATATAATGTTTTTTTTCTTCAACAATCTCCAATAAGCTCTGTGCATCCTCTTTAATAAGGGCATGCTTTTCTTTTTCTAAACAATCTACTAGGCTCTCCATTAATTCCTTATGCTGAGTAAGGAAGACAATCATTTCCATATTACTCCTCCCCCTTGCCTCTTTGTTGATTCATTTTATTTACTATAACCTTTGCCAAATCCTTTGAGGATACCTTGTAAGTACCACTATCTAAAGCCTCTTTTATACGCTCTATTTTTTCTTGATTCCCTGTTTCAATATCCTTCATCTTTTCGATATACTTTCTAACATCTTTACTTGTCTTTGAGATTTCTATAGTGTCCTTATTAGTTTTAACATTTTCTCTTTTTTCAAATTTATTGTTGCTATTTTTTTTATATAATTGATTTATGAATTGAGAATAATTAGGTCCATTTATCTTCATTTTCATCTCCACCTTCTTTGTTTTCTTCTATTTGTAATATCGGAAAAATAATAAAATACTTTAGCAATTTATAAAATTATTATCTATGATTGTATTTTATTTTCTATATTTTTTCAAATTATTAAATAATTTTTTATCATTATTAAAGGAATTTAGAATTTTGTCGATATATTAAACAGAAATAGTAATATTTAAAAATTAATCAAGTCGATTATCAAAACAGAAAATGGGGTGAAGTCAATTGGGGAAAATATCGTTTAAAATTATATCCTTGATATCAATGGTAATTTTTGTTTTAATACAATCCATCATTAATATCTTTGTATTACCAAGAATAGTTGAAACACCAACACAACAACTAATTATATCTTTTATATTATTTGCAGTATTTGGAGTAATTTTAGCGTATTTGCTAATTAATAGTTTTTTAATAAATATTAGTAAAATTAAAGATGTTATTAGTGAATATGAAAATGGAAATTTTATCAGTGAGGTAGAAAAGACAAAATGGAAGGAATTAGATATCCTTGCTTCTAGTATAGAAAAGCTTCAGTGGGTTCTAAAGGGCTGGGTATTTCAAGTAATCAATTCCTCCTGTATACTTAATGACTATTCAAAGGAATTTGTCTCTTCTGCCAATCTTTCTGCCAATTCCTTTGAGAATATGAAGGAAGGTTTAAATGTCTTAGTTAATAAGTCAATTGATATCGCTGATCAAGTAAATCAAAGTGCAGCTTCTACTGAAGAACTTTCTAGCTCTAATAGTTTAGTTGCTGCTACTAGTAATGAAACACTGGATTCGGCACAGAATATGAAAGACTTTACACAACAATCAATGGATGTTATCCAAAATTCAATTGAAAGCATTAATAATCTTTCAATACTCTTTGAAAATTCCTCAGAGAATATAACACAATTAGTAGAATTGCTTCATGATATAGAAAAAATGTCCAATAGTATAACTGCCATTTCAAAACAAACAAATTTATTATCCCTAAATGCTGCCATAGAGGCTGCCAGAGCAGGTGAAGCCGGCAAAGGTTTTTCTGTTGTAGCTAAGGAGGTAAGAAATCTTGCTGAAGATAGTCGTGTAACGGCAGGAGAAATAAACCAATTAATCAATAGAATTACTGAACAAGCTGATATTACTGTTACAAATATGAATGATGGAATTGAAAGGGTTAAAGAAAATCAAGAAACTGCTAAAGAGGCAAGACAAAACTTAGACCAAATCTTAGAAAAAATTAAAAACATTTATGAATTGGTTAGTGATATTTCAGGTAATATTAAAGAACAGTCCTTATCTGCAGATTATGTTGCCCAAACCACTGAAGAAATAGCAGCATTTTCACAGGATACCAATGAAACAGCAATATCTATTAGTAAAAATGTAAATGAACAATCTAAATATATAAAAGAAAATGTTACTATGGCTAAGGGCATTGAAGGTATATTGATACAACTAAATGATTTTACAAAACAATTTGATGAAACCATCGGTATACAACTTATTAAATTCTGCCATAAATTATCAGATGAAATAGCAGCTGGTAAAATTAATAATGATCTCCTGGTAGAAATTTCTAGCAAAACCGGCGTAACAGAATTTTATATAACTGACCCTAATGGTGTGACAACCTATAGTAATAATCCAAATGGTATAGGGTTTACCTTTATTGATGATTCTAATACCCAATCCTATGAATTTTATAAAATACTTAAGGATCCCTCTTTAGAAGTTATACAGCCTATTTTAAAGAGAGATATTGACGGACAATTCTTTAAATTTGTAGGGATCAGCAGAAAAGATGGTGGTGGAATTATCCAGGCTGGTTTATCAATAGAGGACATTCAAAACTTTAGAGGAGAAATTGCCCTTGCTCAAATGCACCTTAGTAGTATAAATGCTTAAGTTTTCAAATATAGATATTGATTTTAATTACAATATAAAACCAGAAGGGGGCTGTCGGGAAATAGCCCCTTAAAAAAAATCAGTACACTCGTATGAGTTGT
>CAZHJK010000044.1:0-11119 GCA_964533275.1 uncultured Eubacteriaceae bacterium
AAGTTAGTATTAATGTTGCAAAGGCTGTAGCAGAAGCTGCACGCAAGACTGGTGTTTCATTTCTATAATTCTGATATATATTCATTATATCTCTACCTAAAAATTCTCTTAGATTACAAACCAATCTAGAGAGAATTTTTAGATGCTTTGAACATGATCAAATTATAACATATAACCGTAGTTATTATAATGTACACTATTTATTTTTTCTGATGAATTAGAACATGAAGAAAGGAAGAGTAATAATATCCAATAAGAGTAAAATATACTAGAATCAAGGGCAAAACATGAAAAACAAGAAGTAAAAAAGGGGTTTATAGAATAAACCCCTATGCAGCTTTCCTTTATTCACTTATGAAATTGGGTGTAATGTTATCTCTGGACTAGGCTGCTTCTTTGCTTTTCTTTTTATTTATTACCATAGATATTGCAAATATAGCAATTGCAAAGCCAAGTTGGATCAGCATATGACCATATACGGGAGATAGATGCTCCCAGGTAAAGTTTGACAGGTTCCCAATCATATAATTCGCTGTAGTATACCAATAGGCAGGAGTGAATTTTGCTATTTGTATGGTAGTTTCCCCTAAAAATTCCATTGGCACAAAAACCCCACTTACAAAGGACATTCCTAAGCCTAATATATTGGCAATCCCATGGGTAATATCTATACTTTTTGTTAATGACCCTACAAGATAGGCAATGCTAAGAGCAGCTATAGTAAATGCAATTACATTTAAAGTAAAAAATATTGAGGTTTTATCTAAGGATGACTGACCGTTAAGTATGTTTCCCAATAGTACAAATAATATAATGCAGATAAACGCAAAGGTAATATGACCAAGGATCTGTTGGAATTGAATACTATATAGAGAAATTGGCGAAGAGAGGTTTCTCCTCTTTATATCTAAATTTGTAAAGGAGATCATAATAGAAGAAATTCCTAATATGAGCACAGACAAGATGGCAAATACAAGATAATTTTGGAAGTATATCTGCCGAGTGTTATCCACCTTATCCACTTCTTCAGAATAAAGATCTACAACTACTTGAATATCTAAATCCTGTGCAATTTTTCCCACCAACTCTTCTGCACTGATATTTTCTATATTATTTCTATATACTCTCGCAGTGTTAAGAAAAGTATTCACAGCCATATCTACATTATGATTAGTCGCTGAATCAGGTACAGTATAACTTTTAAAGCTGGGGTCCTTCCCATTTAGAAAGTCCTCTGTAAATCCCTTTGGGATGGACAAAATATAGGTAACTTCCCTAAAAAATAATGCATCTTGCATTGCCTTCTGGGATTCATCTATTTCAATAAATTCAGAGCTTTTTCCTAAATAGGATTTAAACCCTCGCAATAAAAGGGTATCCTCATCATGGTTAATAAAAGCTGTTCTAACCTTAGTATCCTCAAAAATGCCATCGGTGTTGCCTTGAAAACTTAAGGTAGCCATAATAGTAATGGCAAGGAATACACCTATATAAACCAGTAGGGTGGGAATTGCTTTTTTTAATAGTTTAAAATATAATTTATAGACTCTCATATTTTCTCCTCCTAACCGCTATATAGGCAATAAAGCTAAAAAGAAATGTATAACATAACATTAGAGCAATATTCATGATAAATCTACTATTACTTTCATAATAGTATAGACTATAAAAGGCATCAGTTACTAAGTGAGCAGGATTTAGGTATTGTAAAAAAGGGGTCTTTTTAGTAACGAGATACTTCATATCCACTATCATTAGTCCTGCTAAAAAACTTGAAAACATAACAATAGCTGTAAGAATAGAATCTTTAAAATGAGCAGATTTTTTAGCTAAGGTACCCACCATAGCTCCTAAGGTTATTCCAAATGTACATGCCACTAGACAGGTAAGGATTACATATAAGAGGTCATTGCCAAAACTAACTTTTAGTCCAAGGATTAGGTAAGCTAATAGAAGCAAGATCCCAATAAAATGTATAGTTAGAGCTGCGGATATATTGCAAAGCAGCATTTTCATCTTGTGAATAGGGGCTATATTAATCCTTGCCCCCTTCAAGGATAGATCTCCTTGTATAGTTATAATCTCCTTAACACCCCAATAGCTACCAAATAAGCATGCCATAGCGATAAGGGCATAGAAGTAATTTAAAATGACATCAGGTGGATTTTCCCCCATTGAACCCAAAGAGATATAGTCCATAGGCTTACTTATATCCTCTAAAACTTTTGAATAGGATTGGGGTTGCAAAGTACCTATACTTTCCACAGTATTTAAGGTCTGACTGTAACTTTCTAAAAATGATTTGGCAATGGTTTGTTTAATTCCAGAGGATTTCACCACTAGATTCATGGGATCTCCCGGTTGGATATAGCCTATAATTTTATTATCATTTAATAGGGATTTTGCTTCATCAAGATCACATTCCGTCAATTTAAAAAGATTAATGCCATCTCCATTAGTGGATGTTTTAGCTTCTAACATGGAACTTTTAAATTCCTCCAGGTATTGGTAGTCATCACTTTCAACTAATGCAACTTCTATGGTGTGAAAGCTTTCAGTGTTATATAAATTCCCCAATGCTAAATTAAACAAGGTAGCTAATATAATAGGAAATAGAAAAGTCCAAAATACATTGGCTCTATCTCTGCCCAAAATCTTTAGTCTAGTTAAATATAATCTAATCATTTAATCTACCCTCCTCTAATCTCGCAACTCTTTGCCAGTTATTTCTAAGAAAACATCATTTAAGGTTGGATGCTCTGTAAATACTTGATTAAATGGAATTTCTTGCGAGGTTAAATATTCTAAAATCTGTATTAAATTATTATTACCCTTTGAAGATTTAATGCTTAAGGTGGTGTTATTATATTCTGCTGATAGAACATGGGGCAGTTTTTTTAATTCCGCTAATTGGGTTTCCTCCATTTTAAATACTTCAATGGTGATTTTTTCTCCGATAGAAATCATTTCTTTTAATTCCTCATTTGTACCCTTTGCTATGATTTTCCCATTATCCATAATAGCAATCCTACTACATAGCTGTTCCGCTTCTTCCATATAATGGGTAGTATAGATTACTGTAGCACCCTGCTTATTTAATTCCTTGATTCCTTCTAGGATTTTATTACGACTTTGTGGGTCTACCGCTACAGTGGGTTCATCTAGGATAATCAGCTTTGGTTTGTGTGCTATACCGCATGCAATATTTAATCTTCGTAGTAACCCCCCACTTAGTTTCTTTGGATAGTACTTCACAAAATCTTCTAATGACACAAAGGCAATTGCCTCTTGAGTAAGCCTCTTAACTTCATCATTATCCTTCACATAGAGACTACAAAAGTAGGATATATTCTCATATACTGTCAATTCTTCAAAGACTGCTACATTTTGAAATATAACTCCGATATTCCTCTTAATATCATGGGCATCTGGGTTCATTGCCTTATCAAATATCTCTATATTGCCTTTATCATATTTTAATAATGATAAGATACAATTAATGGTTGTAGATTTGCCTGATCCATTGGGACCTAAAAGACCAAATATTTCTCCCTCTTGAATTTCTAAATTCAAATGATCAACGGCTACCAATTGATCATAACGCTTTACTAAATTTTTGACATTTACTATCATTGTAATGCTCCCTTCTATTTCTTTGTATTTTTCTATTTTATATATTTAATATATAGGATGGAGTTAATTTATTGTAGTGAAGAGAGTCACAACCTTTAATGACAAATGTCATAAGTATTAGTTACCTGGGAACAGTAAAATCAGGGAACAGTAAAACCAGGGAACAGTAAAACCAGGGAAAGGTAAAAAATTAGTTATCAGTAAAACCTTAGATCCTTCGTTGCAAGCTCCTAGGATGACGATGACAACCGCTTCAGTGTCATACTGAGCGAAGCGAAATATCTTGGGTTTTGGTTTTTCTGTTCCCTGTTCCCTGTTCCCTTAACTCTGTTCCCTAGCAACTATCAGCTAATAACTTATTGTAGTAATTTAAAATAAATGATATATTTAAAAAAGAATAAAATAAATAATATTAAAGGTGAAATTATGCTGGAAATTATGGATAAAATATTGATCTTAATTTTTTGCACTACATTATACCTAGATAAATTAGGTGTTGAAAATGCTCCTGTATCTATGATTATAATCATTATTTTAAGTTGTCTATGTACTTATTTTGAAAATAGGAAAATCTATATCACTTCATTGTTTTTATTCACTATTTTATGTACCTTTTTTCCTTTTCTAATCTTGTTTTTACCCTTAATAATATACGATATTTTATATACCCAGGATTGGAAATACGGGGCTATTGTGCTAGTGCCCATTATTATAAATCATACTTTTTTTAATTCATCTATGATATTTTTAATAGCATTAATTATTGTTTTATCCTACATAACAAAATATAAAACCTCCAAAAATAAGAGGTTATTGCAAGAGTATTATACATATAGAGATAGTGCAAAGGAAATGGAAATTTTATTGGAGGAGAAGAATCACAAATTATTAGAAAATCAGGATAATGAAATTCATATGGCAACATTAAATGAAAGAAATAGGATATCCAAAGAAATCCATGATAATATTGGTCATTTAATTTCGCGTTCATTAATTCAAATAGGTGCCCTGCTTACTATAAGTAAGGAGAAAAAGACCAAGGAAGGATTAGAGCTTCTACAAAGTTCTTTATCAGAAGGAATGGATAGCATACGCTCTAGTATTCATAACCTTCATGATGAATCTATTGATTTATATTCAGCTATAGACAGCTTGGTAAAGGATTTTTCCTTTTGTTCCATAAGCTTTGACTATAATATACAGACCCCTCCAGCTATTAATCTTAAGTATTTATTTATAACAACCATAAAGGAAGCATTAGCGAACATAATGAAACATTCTAATGGAACAAATGTTTCAATAATACTTACTGAGCACCCTATTATGTATCAATTAATAATTTACGATAATGGCGTATTATCAGAAACAGAGAAAAGTAAAGTTGATGAAATAAATAGAAATATTTCTAAAAATGAAGGCATGGGATTAAGAAATATTGTAGAAAGAGTTCAGGGATTTGATGGGATTATTAAATTTTCTGGAGAAAAGGGATTTAAAATCTTTATTACCATTCCTATCACTAAAGCCTAGGAGGCGATTTATGCTATGAAGGTGTTTATTGTTGATGATGATAATATAGTATGTTCTTCTTTAAAGATTATACTAGAGGCGGAAGAAGATATTTCGGTGGTAGCTATAGAAAATAGTGGAGAGGCGGCTACTAAAGGTTATGATCATTTTATGCCGGATGTACTTCTTATGGACATTCGAATGTCAAATATGTCAGGATTAGAAGCAGGAGAAATAATCTTAAATAAACATCCACAAGCTAAAATATTATATCTTACTACATTTTTAGATGATGATTATATAATTAAGGCACTGAGTATGGGAGCTAAGGGGTATATGCTGAAACAGGATTTTGGAAGCATAGTTCCTGCAATAAAAGCAATATATTCTGGTCAAAATGTATATGGCAATGAAATTATCACCAAGATTCCCGACCTAATGAACTACAATCGTAAAAATAGCTCCTATAAACAAAATGGTATTACCGAAAAGGAATATACCATTATCCAAAGGATAGCTGAGGGTCTTTCTAATAGGGAAATTTCAGAGCAGCTATATCTAAGTGAAGGAACCATAAGGAATTATATAAGCTCCATACTAGAGAAGCTAGAACTAAGGGATAGAACCCAGATAGCAGTAGACTACTATAAGAGGAAGTAAATGCTAATAATATTAATGTTATTCTGCGTTGCTTGTCGCAATGAATGATTATATAGTACCCTTAGGGTAAGTTAAGGAGGGGAAAATATGTTTAGTGAGAATCTTAAAAATCTTCGCAAGCAAAAGGGACTTTCCCAAGAAGAACTTGCAGAACGATTGCATGTTGTTCGGCAGACTATTTCTAAATGGGAAAAAGGTCTTTCTATACCTGACGCAAATCTTCTTATTCGGATTGCCGAAATTTTTGAAACATCTGTGAGTACACTTCTTGGTGATACAGTGGAACAATCTGAGGATAGTAATAAAGTTGCTGAAAAGTTGGAACAGCTTAATATGCTATTAGCGGAAAGAAATAGACGCAGTCGTCGTATTTGGAAAGTGGTTAAAATTACCTTGATTTCTATTGCTACGATAATAGGATTATTATTTATATTATCCATCTCAGCATTTAGACTTTATACTACTAATGCTGGTAGTATAGAACAATCTGAAACCGTAGAAGAATATAATGAACCTATAAAAAAATAAAATTTCAATAACAGGATATTGATTAGGACTAAGAAGTTTATAATTATTGTCAGGAGATGTCTATATGAAAAAGGCAAGGCATATTATCGTAGGTATAGTTTCTACTACATATTTAATACTTTTACTTATGAAAATTGATATTCCTCGTAATATTTTTATTGTTTTACTTGGGATAATAATTATAAGCCAAGCAATAGATGAATGGAATAAATATAAAGAGACCAAAAATAAAATACATTTGCTTATTCCTATTATTCTATTATTAGTTATTATTTTTGTGGTTTTTAGTTTATTGAATTAAATGATGTATTAATTTATAGATTATTAGCACCAACGGGTGAACAGGGCTGGTCCACCCATACAATCTATCTCATAGGTAGGGGCAAACGACTCTGTTTGCCCGGGGTTTTACGACGCATAGTTTATCTTTGCCATTTCTCTTTATAAGGGTCAGTTCACTCTATTTTAAATCATTAATATAATTTTTCTTATCTTTAGCCAACCTTTGAATATTTTTCAACCTCAGATACTTTACAATTAAAAATACTAACCCTGCAATCCCAACTATCAATATACCATTAACTTCTGTAGATGTAGTATGCAGGTTATCTCTTAGTAAGCGATTAATAATGGCCCAGGCAGAAACCATAAAAACTCCGATTAATATTTGCAAGTTGTTTTTAAATCCTTTCTCCGTACTAAATATAGGTGCTAAAATTTCATCGGCTATAAAAAGAATTATAAACGCTCCAAAATAAAAGAGATATATGACTGGACTTAATTCCCAGGATAAACTTCCATAATTAAAAAATGAAAATAAGCACAAGATAAAAAAATATCCGGATAATTTAGATAGAAAATTTAAAAAAATTTCTATTTTACTTGGTCCGCCACTGTTTTTTATTATTTCATAAGTAAATCCCTTTAAGTCATCTCCTATGGAGTCTTCTAAGCTTGAACCCCTTAAATTCAATTCTTGTGCCATTCCTATTAAATCTCTTGTAATAACTTGAGCATCATAGGAGTTCACCTTAAATACACTCATACTACTCGTAATATTTTTTATAATTAGTTTATCATCTTCTCCTAGTTCCTTTAATTGTTTCTTATTTTCTTTTTCTAGTAAAGTCACCTCGTTGCTAAACATATTATCACTCCTCTTCCAATATTTTATCAACAGAACTCTTTACTTCATTCCATACTATTTCGAATTCTCTCAGAAACTCTTTGCCTAAGTCTGTTAAAAAATAGTACTTTCTCTTTGGTCCCAATGGAGACTCCTTGTAGATAGATGCTATAATTTTCCTTTTTTCAAGCCGTACTAGAATAGGATAAGTTGAACCTTCTTTTACATCAACGAAACCATACTCTTGAAGACTTGATACGATCTCATAGCCATAGGTTTTTTCCTTACTTATTATTTTAACTATGCAACCCTCTAACGTTCCTCGCATTAATTGTGAACGATCTACCAAATTAATCACCTACCTTGCACCACATAATAGTTAACTATAGTGTACTACCTAGTAGTTATATTGTCAATAATATTTTCTGAAAGTTGTGACTATATATAGCTGAAAATAATGTAAAGAGTTCTTTATAAACATAAATAATCTTGTTATACTAGATGTAAATATATCTTTACATTACTGGTGGTGGAATAAATGCCTATTAGAAATAAAGTTAGGGAATTTAGAAAGGACAGAGGGATCAAGCAATTGAAAATGGCTGAGGATTTACAAGTGACTCGTCAGACCCTAACCGCTATTGAAAATAGCAAATATAATCCAAGTTTGGAACTTGCATTAAAGCTAGCACAATACTTTGAAGTTTCTGTTCATGAAATATTTTTATTAGTAGAGGAGGATGAAAAATGAAAGATTTATATAGAAAGTGGGTATTGTCAATTACACCTTGATTTCTATTGCTACGATAATAGGATTATTATTTATATTATCCATCTCAGCATTTAGACTTTATACTACTAATGCTGGTAGTATAGAACAATCTGAAACCGTAGAAGAATATAATGAACCTATAAAAAAATAAAATTTCAATAATAGAATATATTGAAGTGAAAGATAAATAAAGTTATATTATTTAAAAAAGTAGGCTAACCCCTACTTTTTTTGATAGAATAGAATAAATGTAATAAAAAGGAAATATTAATTTATCCTGAAATAGAAGGGATCAACCATATGGCTAAAGTTATTATTAAAGATTGTACCAATTATGATCTATATCTTATAAAAAAACAAATTAATGATGGGATTGAGCTTCTTGGTGGTTGGAACAAATATATTTCATCTGGAATGAAAAATAAAAAGGAGGTTAAAAGTTATGAATATCAAAATAGTATATGCTACAAAAACCAAGAATTCAAAGAAAATCGCTGAAAGGATTGGAGAGAAATTAAAAATCGAACCAAAAATTATTGAGAAGCAGCCAGTGATGGAAGATGTAGATTTGCTTTTTATTGTAGGTGGAATTTATGCTGGCAAATGTCATCCAGATATTCTTGAATTTGCATCAGAGCTTGAGAAGGGGCAAATTAAGAAAGTAGCATTAATAACTTCCTGCTTGTCCAATAACACTAAGCAGGATAAAGTACGTGAACTACTTGAGGAAAAGGACGTAGAGATAATAGATGAGTTTGTTTGCAAGGGAAACTTTCTATTCTTCGGATATGGACATCCTAAAGAGGAAGAGATAAATGCATCAACGGAGTTCGCAAAAAAAATAGTAGAAGGAATTACAGATTTCATTTATTAAGAAATCATTTAGGGAGTGACATTATGTATATAGATGCGCACAATCATTTAGAGCTATACCAGGATAATATAGAAGAGGCATTAACTAGGATAAGTCAACATAAAATATTCACCCTTGCTTGTTCCATGGATGAAAAGAGCTATCTATATGCAAAGGATATTGCCCTCTTTAACCCAATGGTAGTACCTTGTTTTGGAATTCACCCCTGGGAAGCCCATAAATATCATGACGAATTAGATTTATTTGATATCTATATAAAGGAAACACCTATAATAGGAGAAATAGGGCTGGATTATTATTGGGTTGAAGAAAAGTATAAACACCCATATCAGCGTAAGGTACTAAACTATTTCCTTCAAAGGGCGCAGGAATATGATAAAATCACTAACTTACATACAAAGGGAGCAGAAGAAGAGATTTTATTTCTAATTAAAAAGTATAATTTAAGATCTCCTATAATTCATTGGTATAGTGGACCCTTAGATACTCTCAAAAAACTATTGGATTATGGTTGCTATTTTACCGTCTCTGTGGATATTGGCTATTCTGAGATTACAGATGAAATGGTTAAGTTATTGCCAATGAATAGAATTCTTACAGAAACCGATGGACCAACAGCTTTAGAATGGGTTAATGGAGAATATGCCTATCCTGATTATGTCAAAAGAGTTGTGAAAGAGATAGCGACTATTAAAGGCTTAGATGCAGAACAGGTAAAGGATATAGTCTATAAAAATTATCTTTCTTTTATTAAACTATAGAAACAAAGCAGGGCAATTCATAATATAAGAAAAGGATTATTCCTATCCATGTAGAAGTTATACGAAAGGTATAGGGAAGGGGGATTATTATGGTATCCAGTAGAAAGCTAAAACTATTATATTTGTATAAAATCCTATGGGAAAATACAGATGAAAATCATTCTATTACCGTAAATGAATTGATAAGTAGATTGAAGGAATATGGTGTTTTGGCTGAAAGAAAAGCAATTTATGCTGATATAGAATTATTGAAACAATTTGGATTGGATATTATATGTGAAAAGGAAAGAGCAAACAAATATTTTGTAGGGGCTAGGGATTTTGAATTGCCTGAGCTAAAGCTATTAGTGGATGCTGTTCAATCCTCCAAATTTATAACCTATAAAAAAAGTAGAGAATTAATTAAAAAGATTGAGAAATTATGCAGTAATCATGAAGCTAAAACATTAAATCGTAATGTGGTTGTAGCAGATAGAATAAAGACAATGAATGAGAGTATTTATTATAATGTGGATGTTATACATAGTGCTATCCAAGAAAACAAACAAATTAGATTTAAATATTTTGAGTACACTGTTGATAAAAAAATAAAATTTAGAAGAAATGGTCAATACTATGTGGCAAGTCCCTATGCCCTTAGCTGGTCAGATGATAATTATTATCTTATTGCCTATTACCAAAGATATAATGATATAAGTAATTTTAGAGTAGATCGAATGAAAAGCATAGAAATGATTGATGAAAAGAGGAAATTAACTGAGGAGTTTAAAAGTTTTAATATTGCAGAGTATTCCAATAAAATTTTTAATATGTATAGTGGAAAAATGGAAAGTGTAAAGCTGCAATTTGATAATTCCCTAATAAATGTAGTGATGGATCGCTTTGGGAAGGATGTAATAATACAAAATAGAGAGGGAAATTGTTTTTGTATAATTGTAGATGTAATAGCCTCAAACACATTCCTAGGATGGTTATCTATGTTTGGTGATAAGGTAAAAATATTATCTCCAGAAAGCTTAAAGCAAAAAATGAAGGAAAACGCTAAGGCTATAGCAGGATTGTATTGATACAACCTTAAGAAAGCAAAAGGCACAGAAGCAAAAGGGACGGTTCTTTTTGCTTCGGGTCCCTTTTTTTTGATATAGTGATACATAAAACCCATTATATCTATGTAAAACACTCTAATATTTACTGCTTATAAGATAAAAAAGGCGTCGTATTGTTTTGACATAGTAATAAATGAAATTACACGTTCC
>CAZHJK010000045.1:0-10790 GCA_964533275.1 uncultured Eubacteriaceae bacterium
AGCTAAAGCTTTTTGGAACCCCCGGTAAAACCGGGGGTTTTCTTCTACAAAAAAATACGGAATACCTTTAAAGGCATTCCGCATATAAATATCTATCTTTCATATTTGTTTTTTTTAAGTCTATGCTATTCTTGTTTTTGTCAATTCAATAATCCCCCAAAATATAATTGAAAACTCCCCTAGGGGATAAAAAAATTATTGGTTTTCAAGCCAAATCTTAGTTTCTTTTAATCTATAAGAATTTCCATTCATGTTTACTATATAAGATTTATGAGTTAATCTATCTATCATAGCTGCTGTCATAACTGGATCTTTAAATATCTCATCCCACCTTTCAAAGGAAAGATTTGTAGTTATTATTGTGGATTTTCTTCCAGCTCTTAAGGACAAGTATGTGAAAAGTAACTCAGAAGCCTCCCTATCGAATGAAATATATCCTAATTCATCTGCAATAATTAAATCATACTTTTCAAATTTTTTCTCAAAAGCTCGAAGTGTTTTCTCTGATCTACTTTCCTTTAATTCATTTACAAGTAGAGGAATTGTAGTGAATAGCACTTTATATCCTGCATTGCAAGCTTTGATACCAAGACCAATCGCCATATGGGACTTACCCGTTCCTGGGTTGCCAGCAAGAATAATATTTTGGCCAGTTTCTATAAAATCCAAGGATGAAAATATCTTTATTTTATTTCTAGCATCTTCTGGCAAATCTTCTACTATTATATCCTCAAGATATTTCTTAATAGGAAACCGTGCACTTCTAATTCTACTCTTTCTCCCATTTTCCTTTCTAAGGTCATATTCTTTTTCTAGAAGATCATATAAAAAGGCATCATGGCTTTTATTAAGCTTATTGGCTTCCTTTAAATCTTCTTTAAAACACCCTGATATATATGGAAGCTTAAGTTCCTTTGAAAACAATGCTATTTTTTCATGGATGTCTTTATTATTCATATGATTTTAGCCTCCTTATGAAAGGTTGCATTTGAATTATTGAGAAGATCCCCGTACTGGAACAGGATTGCTTTAGATTGTTCTTCTATTTCTGTGGACCTATCCTTATTAACTATCTCCTTTTCATCTCTATTTCTGTTACATAGCATTTTTATCTTTTCTGTATTTACTCCTAAAGGATTAAGCTTTTCTAGTTCACAAATGGTATTTTGTATCTTTTTTAAACCATTTTCACTTATTAATTCAAGAAGCTCTATGAATTCTTTAGGATTTTCGGTATAATGATTATTGTATATGTTTTGAAGCGTGGGGTTCATTTGGTGCATGGCTGTGCTGGAATGAAGTGACCCAGGCTTCTTTTTTATTGTATTTATAAAATGTTCTATTTTTATATTCCATGTATGAGCTCCGTAGTTTCTCTGATGTTTAGCTTGGAGTATATTTTTATGGTAGACTAATATCTTTTGTGGATATATCTTTACAAAGACAAACCTGCCAACTAAATGGTCAGGAACAGAGTACTTATTTTCATCAATGCTTATCACTGAATATTTACTAACTCTAAGTTCTGAGGTTCTAGCAGTGTCATAGTCAGGCATTTGTCTAAGGAGATAAGGTTTTTCTTCCTCAAGTATATCCCCAGGACTCTTTCCGTTATTATAGGCTGTAGTACGATTATTAAGCTTTTCTAGTTCTTGTTGTAGATACTCATTAGCCTCATCTAGACTTTCAAAGTCATCCTTCTTGCTAAATGCTTTTCTCCTTATATACTCTATGCTTCTTTCGATATGTCCCTTTTCATTGCCACTACAAGTATTACAAAATCTATATCTAAAACCATAATACAATGATAGTTTTAAAAGATCTTCAGTAGGCTCTTTTTGGGTCTGGCTTACGAATTTTTTTACAGCTACCTTCATGTTGTCATATACAACTTCTTTGTAAACTCCTTGGATCTTATTAAAGAATTTTACATGGGAGTCTAAAAAGTTTTCCATCCTTTGATTATAATACAATGTAGCATATCTATAATTACCCTTTGCACTGGCGAAGGCTGCCATTTGAAATGTTCTAGCTTTGCCATTTATGTATAATGTTACATAGCCCCAATCAAACTCACATGTTTCCCCTGGCTGATATTCTTGTCTTATGTAGGCTTCTTTAGTTTCTTGTGATTTTTCTCTGATGTAGTTGCATATAGTTGGATAACTTATTTCATAACCTTCTTCGATTAAACACTCATAAATATCAATCTTTTTCTTTTGCTGTTTTCTACGACCAGTAGCTTTTTTTATTTCATTTTCTCTTAAGAAGAAATGAATTCTTTCTATCATGTCATCTGATAATTTTCTTCTATGTCTATTACTACTATCATATTTAGGAGGTGATACAATATCTGCTATTAACTCTTTATCATCTTGATTTGTAGTTAGTAGCTTTTCCTTTTTTTCTTCATAATCTTTAATATATTTTCTAATGGTCTTTCTAGCAATTCCAGTATCTCTGTGGATTTGCCACTGAGATATTCCTTCCCTATAGTGTGATAATATGATCTCTTGTTTTTTCATTAAGCTAATCATCCCCTCAATCCCCCTATGTAGTCTCATAGGGATATTTTATATTTCCTCTAGGGGAGGTTTCAACTATTATACTGGGATACTTTTAAGTTATCATAAACAAAAGTGTCATCGTTGGAGCCACTGAAAAAGTCCTTGCTTGTTATTCTGAGGTTTTGCTAAGAATCTTAAATATAAAGAAGATTTTAATTTAGGCTATGTTAAAGAATATTGTTGATATTAGGCATTTTTAAAGGAACCTCACAGAAGGTTCCTTTATTGCATATAAGCTAAATGATGTGACAATAAGTAATTATTTCTTACCTTTTCGCTCTAAAAGTATAGGTGCTATATTTAGTAAGATAGAAACAATGGTCAAAAACCATAATGCCCTTTCTATACCAGGTACTACATCCCCTAAAGCTGACCAATCTTCCACTTTTACCCATCGAGATACAAGACTATATTCTGAACAAAGTGTTAATGCTGTAAATGATAATCCTATCGCCATAGCAAGCTTATAATCCTTTCCTGCTTTATACATGTAAAGATTTATAAAAGTTGATACTATTGCAATAACCCCAAATATTATAAAAAACATTACTAACCTCCATATATTTTTATTTTGTCGTGTAATTCTACTAATGTCCAGTAAATTTATATCAAATTATATCATATAATTATACAAAAATTGGTTCTCTCTCTTTAAATTTTAGATTTTTGCATCAACGAATTTAACAGTGCTTACTTGAAGAATAATAACCACTTGAACCAATGAAGGGTAATTAGCAAGAAACTTGGTGGAAACGCCATGGAATGGGTATATCCATTCTTTAAACTGGCTAAGGAGGTTATTTATATGGTTAGTATCATATATATCGTTTTTATAATGACCCCTCATTATTCTTTTATGTTCCAAATGAAGGTCTACTGTAAATTGTATGCTTAATTTCTGCTTATCAAGTGAAAGTATCTTATTTTTTGAAGATGGTGCCTAACACCAATATAACATATCCCCCTTCTGTCCAAAAAATTATCTTCTTTTGTAAGATTCATTATATCTGTATATAGGGTTAACGAGGTATAGTCAATATTCTTTTACTATCTATTGAGTTAACCCCTCTCTTTAAACGAACCCTACGCTATACATTAATAGAGAGGTTTCATTTAAATGCCATTGATACTCTTAGTTAATCAAATAGTTATGAGACACTTTATGCTATTATTTTTTCATCTGAAAAAAGTATATATTGCTAAATCCCTGTTACATATATTCCTATTTTATAAATCTAATTATTTTAGGAGAGATTGATAATATAAAGCAAATATCCAGTTGAGTTAAATTACAATCATATTGAGATGCTACATCCTTTAATTTAGTTATCCTTTCTTTTATTAGCCTACTATTTGTAGAAGTGTTGCTTAAAATAGCATTATCATTTCTCATGGTTGTGATTATGCATTCCTTTAAATTCTCTTTGGCTGGTTTCATAGTTTTTGAATAATTACTTCTTTTTAACTTAAATATAAAATCTTCATCGTCGATTTCAAAATTTAAGCTTTTATAATATGACCGAATTCGTTTAAATTTAATATCCACCAAATTACTATTAAATGTAATAAAATAAACATGGTTTAAAATTAATTTAATCATCTTGTCTTCGCTAATGGTATTATGTTTATTAAAAAATTCTCTCCAACTATTTCCAATTGTCCTATAATTTTTTTTATATATATTTTGATATTCTTCATTAAGTCTATCAGTAATTTTGAACATATTTTTTATGCTTTCTATTTGTTTTACAGTATCTTCAGTAATATCTAAATTTAATTTATCATTTAATCTTCGGTAATTATCTGCTTTAGTGATAAAATATTGAATCATTGAAACAATTACAAATTCTACACAAATCCATAGATATTCATGCCATGTGCTATATAATTTTCTTAGATTATTGGAAATTTCTTCATAACTAAGAATCCTACCATTTAATTGCTTAATAAATATATTATCTATAATATATGCACTTCGTGTCACTAGATCTTTTTTTATTTTAGTTTTATTTATCAATTGTATCCCAAAATTTTTATTAAAAGCTTTTTCCATTTCATAAAAAGGACTTTTAGTAAACTGAAGTAAGTAAAACATATCTTTATAATCTAAATTTGTGTCTTGTCGCTCTGCCTCTTCAATTAATCTTATTGCTCTTTTTTTCTTCAATCCTTTAAAATCCCCACCCATTTGCAAATATCTTAAATCACAGAAACTATTAATTGTTAGGATACAAGATTTATAACAAACTTGTATAGGGTTTCTCCTATCCATGATCAATGGTTGTATATAGGTATAGTAATATAAGATAAAATCACTTTTAACGCACTCTTGTAAAGTTTTATATTTTTGTTCAAAATCAAATTCCGAAAGTTTTATGATATTGTCATCAATAACTTTGTTAATGACATTATTAATTCTTTGTTTTTGTGAATATAGTGCAAAATATGATTCTTTATGTAAAGACATGGCGTAACCCCCTTGTTTACATAGGTCCTTAAAAATAATTATAATGTAATTTACATGATTTTGATACCTTTAACATTGATAAAAGTATAAAGTACTGGTAAGATGTTTTAAAATTTAAAAAATAATGGTAAACAACATAATAAATAATATGTTGTCTACCATTATTAGTAATTGCTACTTAAAAACATCCCGCTGCATAAATCCTTTCTAGAATTTACTGAACGCTTTCTTCTTAAAGTCCATATTGTAATGAAGATATGACTCAAGGCTTCTTGGATCCTTATGACCACTCACCGCCAATAATTGCTGCACTGTTGCACCATTTTGTGCCATTCTAGTTAAAACGCTGTGCCTTAAGGCATGCGGAGTAACTTTAAATCCCTTTTTTAAGCTTGAAATCTTAACGCAGTCATTAAATATCGCATTAAATCGTGAGGGGGATAAAGATTTATTTTGTTGCCTCGATGTAAACACTGGATCCATTGGTTCAGGGCAGTTACTATACCAGAGCTTTTCTAGGGCGGCTTTTAGATCAGATTTCATTGGGATAATGTCTCCTACATTTGATTTATCCCTAAAAAGAATAATTGTCTCCTCTATAAAGTTTACATCTTCCCATATTATATTTAGAGCATCAGACCTTCTACAACCAGTATTTGCAAGAAATGTTATAAGAGCACTGTTCCTCGTAGCAAATCTATCGCCCTTATCAATAGCGGCATCTATTAATCGTTGGATTTCGTCTTTAGTTAATACATTTTGGATAGAATTTTTAAACTCTTTTCTTCTTTGGCTTTTTTCTTTGGTTCTAGAAGGAATAGAAGTAGCAATGTTCTTTTCAATATACTGGCTTTCTGACATTGATTTGAAAAAAGCTTTCAAACAATTCATTTTTCTTTCAATAGAACTAGGACTATATCTTTTATCTTGTCCACTAACTTTATAGGTATATTCTTCAACAAGGTACCTCTTAAATGCTACTATATGCACATGACCTATTTGCTCTAACTTCCTAACTCCAGGAAATCTTAAGGTCATAAACTCTCTGAATATATCCAAATCCTTGCAATATGCCTCGATTGTAGAAACAGGGCTTCCCCTTAGTATTTTCATTCCATTTAAGAAATGGTTTATTCCTTGTAATAAGGTAATAGCATATTCATCTTTCTTCTTACTTTTACTCATAATACTTTTTTCCTCCAAATATAAAAATTTTGAAAGAATATGTGATGGCCACCTCACATCTTTGCTACCTTTATTTTAAAGTATGGACTATGCAAAATTCTAATTTATGCCTACTAACTTAACCGTCTATAATACATAAAAGAGTCCCTTTTTTCCCTTATTTAAAGATATTTTAAAAATCTATGTTGCCATATAGGAATTTAGAAATAAATTTTAGTTAGCTTCTTGACTCTTATCTTCAAAAATTGTATAGTTTATTTTAAGAAGAAGTATATATTAAAGATAACAATAACTAAATAAATAGCACATAAACTCGGCAAGTAGATTTGCATGACCTGCACATAACTAAAAAAACACTAGCTCTAAAGCTAATGTTTGTGAAGTGTTTGCGACTAAGTCTATAAGCCGAGTTCTGTTGTTTAACGATCATCTATCTAGGCCTATCGTTACCGATAGGCTCCAGCAACCTACCACGGGAAAGTGACGGGCAGCCACTTTATTCTAGTCCCTACTTGGTCTTGCTCCAGATGGGGTTTACATAGCCAATTAGTCACCTAATTGCTGGTGAGCTCTTACCTCACCTTTCCACCCTTACCCAACACTAAGTTTTAACATACTATTAAATCAAAATAGATTGTTATAACTTAGTGTTGGGCGGTATATCTCTGTTGCACTTTCCTTGGAGTCGCCTCCACTGGGTATTACCCAGCACCCTGCCCTATGGAGCTCGGACTTTCCTCATGTACAACCTTGCGGTTTTGTACATGCGATCATTCGACTTACTCGCAATATTAGATTATTCTTTAATGGATTTATATCATAACATGGATTATTAATACTGTCAAAGTAAATATATTGAAGCTTATTAACATTTTTCCATATATAAAATCCTACCACAATTTTCACAAAGGTAAATGCTTGGGCTATCTTTTATATCTTTTAGAAGTATGATAGATATGTTCATATTACAACCTGTACACATTCCATTTTTTATTAGAGCCATAGGTTGTTTTATGTTTTTTTGTATATTTCTATAGTCCAAAATGTATTTTTTTCTATTTTTCCTTGTAAATCTGAAAGTCTTTTTGATAATGTCTTTTGTTTGTTTTGTATTATATCATTTTCTATATTATAGTTATCCTTTTCTATTTTATATTTAACTTGGATCTTCAACATACTTTTTTTCATAATTTTTATATCCTTTTGAATTAATTCCATCTTTTCCATTATATCTAAAATTTCTTCTTCTGAGCGATCAATTTCCTTTTTAAACTCATCTAATTCGCTTTTAAGCTTTGAAAGAGCAGTAACATTAGTTATTTTCCCTCCGTATATTTTATCTTGTAATTCTTTAATTTCATAATTGTAATTTTTATTCTTTAAATTTATTCTTGTTAATTTATGTTCCCATTCTTTATATTGTACCACTTTACCTTGAATTTCAACTTTTATGTTTTCATATTCACATTTTAATCCCTTTAGCTTTTGCATAATTTCCTTTAATTTAATTTCTTTATTTATTTCATTTATTTCCTCTTCTAACTTTTGGAGCTGCCATAATAAAGAAATATTTACATCTTTCATATTTATTTCCTCCTAATAATAAAATAATAAAGAGAATAAGCAAAAAACACCTATTCTCAATTCCATTCAATAAAATCACTATTTACTTTTGATACAACCACTTCGATATTTCGTTTATCTTTAGAAAATTCATCATCTAAATATTTTTTCAAACCATCCATTACAATAACTTCTGTAGCGAAGTGGCTTGCATCCACGACTAAAATATTTAAATCTTTAGCCTGTTGTGCCTCATGATACTTAATATCTCCTGTAATATAAGCATCTACCCCTAGCATAGCTGCTTTATGAATAAATTCTGAGCCACTGCCAGTACAAAGTGCAACTTTTTTAATGTAATCTTTTTTTGCTCCAGCAATTTTTAAATATTGTAAATTTAGTGAACTTTTTATGCTACCTAAAAAATCACTATATGATAAACTCTTATCTAATATTCCAATTCTCCCTAAACCGTATAATTTTCCTTTATTCTCTAGTGGATATATATCATAGGAAACTTCTTCATATGGGTGAGCCTTAACAACTGCTTTTATTGTCTTTGATAAATCTCTTTGTTTGACTATTGTTTCTATTCTATTTTCTTCCACTTGTTCCACTTTTCCTATATTTCCTATGAAAGCATTTGTGCCTTCAAGTGGCTTAAATGTTCCAGTTCCTGACATTTGAAATGTACAATGACTATAATTGCCGATCCATCCAGCTCCAATATTACCCATTATATTCTTTATTTTATCCTCATATCCCTTAGGAACAAAGATAACAATCTTATATAACATATCTTTATCAGTTGGTGAGAGAATTTCTAAATCTTTTAAGAATAGTTTCTCAGCAAGCATATCATTAAGACCATTTTCAGCTTTATCTAAATTTGTATGGGCTGTATATACATTAATATCATTTTTTATGAGATTTTTTATTATTTCTCCTGAGGATAAATCAAATCTTATCTGTCTTAGTGGCTTAAAAATTAATGGGTGGTGGGTAATTATCATATTTGCCTTATAATCAATAGCTTCCTGTACTACTTCCTTTGTTAAGTCTAGAGATACTAATACTTTTTTTATATCTGCCCTTGGATCACCTATTTGTAATCCAACATTATCCCAATCTTCCGCTAATCTTTTTGGAGCTAATTGCTCTAATTTATCCATAATTGTTTGGCATTTTATAGACATTTTTCCACCTCCTTTAGATCATTTAGTTTATTTATACATTCTCTTATTCTATCTTCTGCATTTGCACTGTTTTTTCCTTCACATTGATGAATTATTTTTAATAATTCATTTCTCTTAAAATTAATTAGTGAGGATAATAGCGGATGTTTATTTTCAATTAGAGGTTTTCCAATATCTAAATATATATCTTTTTCAATTTCAATATTTTGTTTACCTTTTGTCGCAATTATAATTTCATAGATCCTTTGATTTTCCTGGGCAAGATCTTCATTGATTATCTTAAAATTATTATATATTAAATACTCCCTTAGCTCCCTTTGGGCAATCATTGGCTGTAGAATAAATGTTTTGATGCTATTTGTTATATGTTTTGTAGTATCTAATATATCCTTAATAAGTAACCCACCCATTCCTGCTATTACTATAGTTTCTACTTCATATGGCTCGATAGGCTGTAATCCATTACCTAATCTTGTTTCAATTTGCTTTTCCAATCCTGCTAATTTTATTTGTTTATTTGCAATAGCTAATGGTCCTTTATTTATATCGGTTGCAATTACTTTTTTAGAGATTTTATTTTCTACAATATAAATAGGTATATAGGCATGGTCCGTTCCTATATCGCCACAAATAGTATTTTGGGGGATATGATTTGCTATAGTTTGTAGTCTTGGTGTTAGTTTCATAGTAACTCCTTATTTTAAAATTGTTTTATAATAATATTTTTTAAATCTTCATAGGATCCACTATAGTCACAGACTGGAGGTGTACTCTCTCTATGAATAATTTGGTTTTCTAATAGAAATGTATTAATACCTAACTTTCTTGCTATCATATCTTCTTGTACATCATTTCCAACCATTATGCATTCTTTAGGCTTTTTCCCTATTATATCCAGAATTTCTTTATAATATTGTATGTTTGGCTTACATGCATGCATTATTTCATAAGAGGTGATAAGTTGAAAATCTTCTTCTTTTAAACCTGCCCATTCTAGTCGATGTATTATAGCCCTTTTAGGAAATAATGGATTTGTAGCAACAACTAGATTGTAATTTTTATCCTTTAACAATTCAATTATTTCCTTTACTATTGGATGAGGAGAAATTGCATCTCTGGTTTTCAAATATTCTGTAATGTAAAAATCATCGAAGATAGGTAGTAATTCTTCAAAACTTCTCTCTGTTATTTTTGTAAAATGTTGTGAAAAAGCTTCCATATTCGTAACTTGAGTATCTTTATTATTTACCATAAACTCTGTAGCCTGCCATATATATTCAGCAGTTTTCTCAGGAGAGATATGATCTTTTAACTTTTTTGCCATTTCTCCAAAGTATATTTTTAAGAATTTATCTAAGTCTACTGGTAATAATGTACCATCTAAGTCAAATAAAAATGTATTTATCATCCAAACACTCCTAAGTTTTTATATAAATTATAACATAAAAAAGTTATTAAATTTGTTTTATAATCGTTTTAGTGGGAAATATAATTATTAAAGGAGGCTATAATAAATTGAAGAAAACTAATAAGAAAAATGTTGAAGCAGAAAATATACAAAATAGCAATGATATAAAAACTAATGATGATTTCTCATGGGGCGGAAACACAATTCAATGGCAGAAAGAGTCAAAATATATTGCTATGAAGCATAGAAGCTATAAAGGAGAAAAAAAATATAAACTAAAATGAGTCAGTTCAATTACTGACTCATTTTTTAGACTCTATCTTTAATATTTTAATTTTGGGATTGGTGGGCCTTCAGGGACTCGAACCCCGGACCTACCGGTTATGAGCCGGTTGCTCTAACCA
>CAZHJK010000046.1:0-9770 GCA_964533275.1 uncultured Eubacteriaceae bacterium
GGAACGTGTAATTTCATTTATTACTATGTCAAAACAATACGACGCCTTTTTTATCAAATGTGACACTACCCCCGTCCCTTTGACACCTCAATTTAATTATCGTTTTTCTTCCATGTAAATTCCATATTTTAGATTAATAAAATATATAACGGGTAAGATAATTAAATAAAAAGGAAAGGAGTGTAGCTATTTGAGTAATTTTCATTCAATAGGGACATCTGTCACTAGACAGGATGCCCAAGAAAAGGTAACAGGACGACAACGCTATATTAATGATTCCCATTTCCCAGGTCTTTTATATGCTGCTTTAAAGACTAGCACCCATGCCCATGCCCGTATTAAATCCATAGACACCTCCAAGGCAATAAAAGCAGAGGGTGTTCAAGCAGTATTAACAGGAGAGGATTTTCCTGTAACTCTAGGGTTATATATGGGTGATAAACCTCCCTTAGCCCATGGAAAGGTTCGGTATTATGGAGAACCTGTGGCTGCAATTATTGCAAATAGCGAGCAAGAGGCTAAGGCTGCTCTAAATTTAATTACTATAGAATATGAAGAACTTCCCATTGTTTCCTCTGTGCGGGGAGCCCTAGAGGAAAATGCCCCACTAATACATGAAGACATATCTAAATACAAACATATCCCTGCTGTTATTCCCGAACCAGGTAAAAATATATCTAATCGAACTAAAATCCGAAAAGGAGATATTAGGAGTGGTTTTGAAAAAGCAGATGTGATTATAGAAGCCTCCTTTTCCTTTCCACCAGGAGATCATGTAGCAATGGAACCTAGAGTAGCTATTGCAAGAATTAGTTCCAAGGGTGATATAGTAATTAAATCAACTACCCAAGCCCCCTTTATTGTAAAATCACTATTAGGTTATAATTTTGATATTCCCATAGGTAAGATTAATGTAGAATCGCCGCCTGTAGGAGGAGGTTTTGGAGGAAAGGCAGGTTTGCAATTAGAAGCACTAGTATATTTACTCTCTCGTTCAGTGGGAGGGCGTTCAGTTAAGCTTGTTAATACCCGTGAACAGGATTTAGTAAGTTCACCAGGGCATATAGGTATGGATGCAGATGTTAAATTAGGCTGCACAAAAGAAGGTGAACTAGTTGCTGCAGAACTTACATACTTATTTGACGGAGGTGCCTATGCTGATTATGCTGTAAATGTCAGTAGAGCAGCCGCCATTTCCTGTACAGGTCCTTATCGTATTCCAAGTGTTTCCTGCGACTCCCTTTGTGTCTATACAAATCATCCCTTTGCAACGGCATATAGGGGCTTTGGACATATAGAGCTTGCCTTTGCTATTGAGCGTTCGATAGATATATTGGCAGAAAAACTAGGAATGGATACAATGGAATTCCGCCTTAAAAACGCAATAGTGGAAGGTGATACCTCCCCTACCCTACATGTTTTGGATGCAAATACTGGAGATTTACCAGAATGTATTCGAAGAGCTGCTACTATGATTAATTGGAAGGAAGGCAGTAAATTAGAGGTTTCTGCTAATAAGGTTCGTGCTAAGGGAATGGGACTTCTTTGGAAATCACCGGCTATGCCTACTAATACAGATGCTGGTGTCATATTAACCTTCAATGAAGATGCAAGCATAAATTTACAAACAGGTATTGTAGAAATCGGCCAAGGTACCTTTACCGCCCTTGCACAAATTGTAGCAGAAAAGTTTAAAATAGATTCGGATAAAGTCCATGTTGTAGAGGATATAAACACTAAAACAGCTCCCCATGATTGGGCTACTGCTGCTAGTAGAAGCCTTATGATGGCTGGTCGTGCTGCAATAGATGCTTCTAATGATGCCATTTCTCAATTAAAGAGAACAGCATCTATAGTTCTGCGTTGTCCACCAGATGATTTAGAGGTGGCCCATGGGCGTGTTTTCTTAAGGGACGAACCAAAAATCGGAGTTCCAATGGAAGATGTGGCTATAGGCTATGTTTATCCCAATGGTAATGCTATTGAAGGTCAGGTAATAGGCAGGGGACGATATATCGCAAGGGGTCTTTCAGGCATAGATCCTGAGACAGGAGAAGGTCACCCCGAATTAGAGTGGACTCTCGGTGCAGAAGCCGTTGAGGTGGAAGTAGATCTTATAGATGGAAGCTATGATGTTCTTAAGGCTGTGTGCTGTATGGATGTTGGAACCCTAATCAATCCTAAACTAGCACATAGACAGGTTGTAGGCGCACTTGGAATGGGTCTAAGCTTTGCCCGAAATGAGGGTTTTCTATTCAATAATAGAGAGCAGGTTACAAACGATGATCTTCGCACCCATAAAATATTACGATATGGAGAACATCCCGAATACCAAGTTGAATTCTTAACCACTCCCCAAGGAGATGGCCCATATGGAGCAAGAGGTTTGGGTGAACAAGGTGTTGTAGGCGTACCTGGTGCATTATCTAACGCTCTTTCAAGAGCTATTGGAAAGCCATTAAATGTACTGCCATTAACCCCTGAATCAATATGGAAAACCATAAAGGAGGTTGAATAATGATACCCTTTGATTTTCAATATTATCGACCTGACACAATAGAAGAAGCAACAATGACTTTTAAGGACTTAGATGCTAAAAAGCTTTCCCCTATCTATTATGGCGGCGGAACTGAGATCATAACCCAGGCAAGAAAACAAGTTCTTTCAACAGGTGCTGTTATCGATATAAAAAACATTTCAGAATGTAAGATGCATGAAGAAAGTGATGGACTATTAATCTTTGGAGCTGCTCTTACCCTAACTGAAATAATAGAAAAAAACCTATTTCCATTTTTCAGCAAGGTTTGTCGTCCTATAGCTGATCATACTGTGCGAAACAAATTAACCCTGGGGGGTAATATATGTGGCAAACTACCCTATAGAGAAGCCATTCTTCCCCTATTGGTGGTTGACTCTAAAGTAGTGCTAGCAGGGCCTGAAGGAATACGAGAAGTTCCTATAACAAAAGCCTTTGATAAAAGATTACTTTTAAAAAAGGGTGAGTTTTTTGTTCAGATAAAGGTGCCCAAGGATGTAGTTTCACTTCCATATTTTAATAGAAGGAGAGAAAAGCATACATCCGTGGACTACCCAATAATTAACATTGCAGCAGTTAAAAGTGAGAGTAAATTTAAAATGGCCTTTAGTGGTGTATCTGCTCTTCCCTTTAGATCCCAAGAAGTGGAGGACTTTATAAATAAAAAAGAACTCCCACCGGAAGAAAGAGTTAGTAATGCCATAAATAAGCTTCCTCTCCCCATAAAAAGAGATCAATGGGCATCCTCAGAGTATAGGAAAGCTCTACTTGAAAAATCCATGAATGAAATGATAGCAGATTTGGAAGGAGTGAGTTTATGATCGAATACAAAGAATTCGCTCAAATAGAACTAAATGTAAATGGTGAAAAAAGAAAGCTGATTGTTCGTCCAGCTGATACCTTACTACGGGTATTGCGTGAGAAATTAGGTTTGACAGGAGGTAAACCCGGTTGTGAAAATGGAGATTGCGGAGCCTGTACTGTTTTAGTAAATGGTAAACCCATAAAATCTTGTATTGCCTTAGCTGTTGAAGTCACTGGTCAAGAAATCACTACAATTGAAGGATTGTCAAATACCGAAATACAAGATGCTTTTATAGAAGAAGGTGGTTTTCAATGTGGCTATTGCACTCCTGGCTTCCTTGTAAATGCCTATGCACTTCTTAATGAACATCCCGATGCAGATGAGGAATTATCTAAGGAATGGCTACAAAGTAATTTATGTAGATGTACTGGCTATGAAGGTATTGAAAAATCCATAAAATCGGCTCAAGAAAAAATCAAAAATAGATAAAAGAAGGCTATGGTACATGTACCATAGCCTTCTAGCATTTACAATTTTTATATAATGCTTAATCCTCTTAATATTACCAATGCGATTGCCACGGGTGCAACAAACTTAGTTAAAAATGCATAGGCTCCAGCTAATTCAAAGGTAAAGGGTTTTTCATTATCGAAATTTAAATTATTTAAATTAAATATTTCCTTTACAGCATCCTTAGTTTTCATTTTCCAACCTACAAAGATACAAATAAATAGGGCAGTTAGTGGTAAAAATACATTAGCCGTTGTAAAATCAATAAAATCAAAAATATTCATACCAGCAATACTAATGTCTGACAAGGGTCCTCCATTGGATAATGCCGATGGAAGTCCAATTATAAATAAAGCAACGGAAACCAAAATGGTTGTAAATTTACGTCCCCAATTAAATTCCTCAGAAAAATATGCTACAGTCGCTTCCATAAGGGAAATAGTAGAAGTAATTGCAGCAATAGCTACTAAAACAAAGAATAATACTGAAAAGAATTGTCCCATAAACATATTTTGAAACACTGCTGGCAGAGTTATAAAAACAAGTCCAGCGCCCTCTGAAGGCTCAAAACCAAAGGCGAACACTGCTGGGAATATAGCAATACCTGCCATAATTGCAATAGTAGTATCTGCAATGGTTACTTGCACTGCAGTTTTTACTAGGTTTGTCTTTCTAGGTATATAACTCCCATAGGTAGTCATTATTGCCATCCCTAAGCTTAGGGTAAAGAATGCTTGTCCTAAGGCTGCCAAAATAGCTTCCCCATTAATTTTAGAGAAATCAGGTTTAAATAAGAAGGCTAATCCTTCACCTGCACCTGGAAGTGTTATCGCTCTAATATTTAAAATAATGATAATGACAAAAAGTGCCGGCATTAGAATCTTGCTATATTTTTCGATTCCATTTTTTATACCCGATAGTACTACAAACGCAGTAAAAGCTAAAACAATAAACTGCCATATAATTGGTTCAACAGGATTTGCGATATAATCTCCAAAATATTGTCCTATCTGTTCTACTGGCATTGTATTAAATACTCCTGTTGCTGCTCGAACAATATAGGCTAATATCCATCCAGCAACAACTGCATAAAATGATAGGATAAAGAAAGAAGCCGCAACACCTAAAACCCCTGTCATAAACCAAGGAGTTCGAGGGGCTAACTTTTTAAAGGTAGTAATAGCATTAGCCTCTGCCTTTCTTCCTAACATCATTTCAGAGAGCATCACAGGAATTCCAATAAGTACTATACATAATAAATATACTAAGATAAATGCTGCTCCTCCATATTGACCTGTTACATATGGAAATTTCCATAAATTTCCTAACCCGATGGCAGATCCTGCCGCTGCCGCAATAATACCAAGATTAGATGCAAAACCATCTCTCTTTTTTAGATTATTCTTATCTGTCACTTTTTTTCCTCCTCTGACTTTCTATAATGTCTAATAATTCAAAAAAATACAATGGATTTATGTTATCACGAACTCAACTTTTTTTCAATATCAAAAATTTTCTAAACTTTTAATTCTTCACTTATTCTTAGAAACTTCTAGATAAAACTTATTTATGCATATACTTATTCTATGCACTTTTAATTTCTTAATACAAATCACTTCATTAAAGATTTTAAGTATAATGAAATTCATCTTTGGTATACTAAATCTATAAGGAGGGATTCTAATGACTAAGAATAAAAATAAGGAAAACTTCATAAATGCTGGTGGAACAGGAAATTTAGATGATGGAGATAATGAAACAATCATGGTTCCATGGACAGATTCTATATCTGTACCTGCTACAAAATATACTTTAGAAAAAAAGAGAAAAGAAAAAAATGCTAAAGATAAAAATAGTGTTAATAATTTAAGATAAAGCTATAAAAACAACCTAATATTACTTAGGTTGTTTTTATAACAGGAGAACTTCCCTGGCAATCACTATTTCAGTTCTATTATTTAAGTCTATTAAACAAGCTCTTTTTTTCAAGAAGAATTAATAATGGATAGCCTAAACCATAGCAAGCTATTGTTTGTCCAATTGCTATCCAAATCACATTTACAAAATAGGGTAATCCCAAAGTGTACTTTAACACAAAGGGAATAATTATAGCATTTACAATTATAGAAGGAAGGGGTGCAAATCTTTTATCCTTTATCCTACTTGTAATTATTGCTGCAATTAATGATGCCAAACTCCCAAAAATAATGTCAATAATACCTAATGGACTATTAAAATTTGCAATAATGCATCCAATAAAAAGTCCTGGTATTGCTGCTGGTGTAAAATAGGGCAATATTGTTAATGCTTCTGATACTCTGACCTGAAGTGCCCCATAACTTATAGGAGCCAATGCTATTGTTAAAACTACATAAATAGCCGCAATTATTGCTCCCTGGGTTAAGAAATTAATCCTTTTATTTATCATTTTTACATCTCCCCGTAGTTTTTTTTATAGACAGGATTTTGCGAACTGTCTATATAGAGATTGGTATATGGTAGATCCTCATTGGTATTCCTATAGCGTCTGGTATATGGTAGAGAACTTTTTCTTTTTCTACCTTATACCTTATACCTTATACCTTATACCTTATAATTAATCCAATAATTTTAGTATTCTCCTTTTATACTCTAAAAATTCCGGTGTTAAAATCATTTCTTTTTTCCTTGGTCTAGAAAAATCAATTTTTATTTCATCTATTACCCTTGCTGGTCGATGGGATAAAACATAAATTCGGTCTGATAAGTAAATAGCCTCCTCCACATCATGGGTTATAAAGAAAACTGAATGCTTAAATTTCTGCCATATGTCCAATAACCACTCCTGCATATTGGAACGATTAATGGCATCTAATGCCGCAAACGGTTCATCTAATAGCATAACATCACTATTAATTAAGATGGTTCTTAATAGTGCAGCTCTTTGTCTCATCCCTCCAGATAATTGGTAGGGATAGGCTTTTTCGAATCCCTCTAATCCAAATATAGGTAATAGTTTTTCTATCTTTCTCACTCTTTCCCCTTTACTTACTCCTTGTATTTCAAGGGGCATACTAACATTATCTATTAGATTACGCCAGGGCATTAACAGATCTTTTTGAGGCATATATCCTATTCCCTTTTTTATTTTATTAATAGAAACTCCATCTATCTCTACTATGCCCTCATCATGTTTTTCTATTTGAGTAAGAATGTGAAAAATTGTACTTTTTCCACAGCCACTAGGTCCTATAATGGATACAAATTCTCCATTGTTTAAAATAACATTTATATCCTTAAGTACTTCAAGTTCCTCATTTCCCTCTTTAAAGGTTTTTTTAACATTTTTAATATAAATTTTAGGATTCATATAATCATCTTTCTTTAATTATTTTATAAAAAATCATTTGTAAATGCCTTAGTGGTATCAATATTCTTTTCTATTAAATCTCTTTCAAATAACCAATTAGTATAATTATCCCATACTTCTTGTTTTTGAAATCCCCATTGCTCTGCATCTGCTTGGTACCTACTGCTTAACCATTCCTGACTTTTCCTTACCAAATCCTCATCTAATTCTGGAGCGTTGTCCAAGAGAATTTGTGCTGCTTCTTCATTGTTCTTAATTGCAAATTCATAGCCTTTAGCTGTTGCTTCCATAAATCTGCCAACTAAATCTGAATTATTTTCTATCTTATCCTCATTGGTTATAAGTACTGGAGTGTAATAATCTAAATTTTCATCTTCTTTACCAAGATCTATATAGTTTAACTCTATACCCCTTAATTGAGCTTCAATTCCTGTCCATGCTTCAAAAATCCAGGCAAAGTCAATGTCTCTTTCACTAGCTACGAAAAAATCAGTATCTCCACTAGTTATTATTTCTACCTCATCTACATCTCCATCGTATTTGTCCATTATAACCTTTAGGGTAGCTTGTTCAATAGGAGAACCCCAACCTCCATATTTCTTTCCTTCAAAATCCTTAGGGCTCTCAATTCCCTTTTCCTTTATGGATGCAAATCCTGAGGTATTGTGCTGTATTACTGCTGCTAAGGAAACTATAGGAATATCTTCCACTCTAGCCAAGGTTACTTGTTCTTGGTAACTCACCCCAAAATCCGCCTTGTCAGATGCTACTAATTGTTCTGCTGTTCCTCCAGATGGTTGAATAATTTCTACTTCTAATCCAACTTCTTCGAAAAATCCCTTATCCTTAGCTACATATAATCCTGTATGATTTGTATTCGGTGTCCAATCAAGGGTTACAGTAATTTTCTCAAGCTCAAGTTCTTCCTGTTTTTCATTATTTTCTGCCTGTTCCTGTTGATTTTCCCCACTACTACAGGCAGGTAATACTAACGAAGTCAATAATAGTACAAGTAATAATATAGTTATTTTTTTCATTTTCATCATCCTTTCAATTTTTCAATGATCTATCTTCTTCCTTCTACCCACTACCTGATTTTACTCTATCCCTCTATTCCAAGGCATGACTCTTTTTCCAATTAACTCAATAATTTTAAATAAACCCACACTCAAAATCACTACAATTAAAATTGATGCAAATAAATCTGAGGTTTTAAAGGAGCTCATAGTTCGGGTCATAAAGATTCCCAAACCACTTCGAGCACCCAGCCATTCTCCAATAATAGCACCCATTATGCTATAGGTTGCTGCGATTTTTAGCCCTGCAAAAAAGGAAGGTAGGGTTGAGGGCAGTTTTACCTTTAAAAAGATTTGTAATTTATTTGCCCCCATTACATTCATAATATTTATCAAGTCTTTATCCACAGTAGTAAGCCCCTCTATTACATTTACTGAAATCGGGAAAAAACAAACCACAACTACTACTACAATTTTCGGCAGGCTGCCAAAACCCATCCAAATCATAATAAGTGGTGCCAAAGCAATAATAGGAACAGTTTGGGAAATTACTAAAATTGGATACAAACTTATTCTGAGTAATTTCCATTGATTCATAAGTATAGCTATCACTAATGCGAAAACAATAGATACAATAAATCCTACCCCAGCTTCATAAATAGTAGTTAAACTATGCTGCCATAAAACCTCCCAAGAATTAATTAGCGAGCGTACAATATCAAATGGACTTGGCAGAATATATTCTGGTACCTTTAAAAAATATGTTATTAATTGCCATAAGGTTATTAAAACTATCATGGTTAATAGTGGTACATATTTTTCCTTTGTAAATAAAAATAATTTATTTTCTGTATTTCCCAATCTTTTCATCCATAGTCACACCTTTTGGTTTATAATCAATCTTTACTATAGATATTACTCTTTGTGCCCCTTCCTCAACACAGATCTCCTGTGCCTTCTTTACAATGTCAAGTAGTTGATCCATTTCCCCCTCCATTGTAGTCTCCATAGGTCCTACCTCATAATTGACACCGCTTTTATGTATTAACTCAATTACCTTATCTACAACAGGGTATATTTTTTCTTCAGGTACAGCGGGCAGTACTTGTAAACTAACATTAATATTTGACATTTTTCCCTTCCTTTCTTTTTAAATTTCAGGAATTTCTAACTAGTTTCCAACCTTATAATCATTTAATTACCTAGATAAAAAATAGAAAAAGCTGCTACCTGAATGGGTAACAGCATAACAATTTACATGCTTATTTCCTACGCTGGCATTATCCAGATCAGGTTACGGGTCGGAAAATAATATTCCCTCTCAGCCAGATTCATCTAGCTCCCCACTTATTATGTTTTTTTCATTATATCTCTACTACTATTAAAAATCAATAGATTATATAATTTATTATTGTTTTTGTTTTCACCATAATTATAAAATCTATTTTAACAGCTCTTGTAGCATAAAGCATATCTTCATAAAATTTTAAATTTTCGCTACACCAGTCTTGCGTGCAGCTTCTGCTACAGCCTTTGCAACATTAATACTAACTT
>CAZHJK010000047.1:0-7940 GCA_964533275.1 uncultured Eubacteriaceae bacterium
ATTTGTAAAAATGGAAATGTATAAACAAGAAATTATGCAAATTTCCTTTATTTATAAAGTTATTATATAATTATAGAGGATAATTTTATCAAATGTAGAAGATTTTTATATGTATGTATTAGCTTATTATTACAAAATAGGAACTAAAGAAATATTTGTATTCTTTTTAAGGTGTAGGCAGTGAAACTGCTCTTTTAGGGGTGATATTATGGTTAAAAAGAAAATTATTATTAATAAATTAAAAAATGAGATTATTGGGTTGATTTTATTATCTTTAGGACTTTATAGTTTATTTTCTATTATAGTTAAAAATCCAGGTAAAATTGGAAAGCTACTAAAATTTATCTTTGGATTTTTATTTGGTCAGGGGGGTATAGTTTTTTCTTTAATTATAATAACTATTGCTATTAAAATAATTATTGAATCTAAACCTTTTAAATGGAATAGAAAAGTTTCAGCACTAATAATTGTAGGAATTAATTATTGTATTCTTAAATATGTATTTGTTGTAAAAGATATATTATCTGGTTCCTTTGATTTACAGGCTATGTTTTATATTGCTTGGGGAAATGCCTCTCTAAATATAGAAGGTGGTTTTATAGGATTAATTTTATCATACATTTTAACTTCATTATTATCACAAATAGGTACTATAATAATATTAGTTCTTAGTACTATTATTGCATTTATAATGTTTACTCAGAAATCTTTTTTTATCTTCCTAAAAGAAAGTTTAAATAATATAAAAGGATGGATTAATAAAGCAAAGAAAAAATTTTTAATATTTTTCTCAAATGCAAATGAAAAAGAAATAGCCATACATAGTTCTGTAGATAGCTCTGTTGATCATCCTAATGACAGTTCTACTATTGATGAACCTAAGATTATAAAAAGTAAAATAAATAATATTGATGAAAAAATTAAAATATTAGATTATACTCAAAAGGACGATTTTAAAGTTAATAAACTAAATAAAAAAGATGATCAATCAATCCTGGATGAAGAAAGTCTAACCAACCATCCCTATACATTAAACTATAAATCATCAAAATATTCTTTTCCACCTATAGAATTATTAAATAAACCAATCGGTGAAAAAGTAGTTAATAATAAAAGAAAAGTTTTAAATAATGCAAGGATATTAGAAAAAACATTAATAAACTTCGGTGTTCAAGCTAAGGTAGTACAGGTAAATATGGGACCTACTATAACAAGATATGAACTACAACCTAGTCCAGGTGTAAAGGTAAGTAAAATAGTTAATTTAACAGATGATATTGCTTTAAACTTAGCTGCTTCAGGTGTAAGGGTTGAAGCTCCTATACCTGGAAAAGCTGCAATTGGAATAGAGGTTCCGAATCAAGATACTTCAAATGTATATATAAGAGAATTATTAGAGGATGATTATTATAAAAATTTTACATCCAATTTAGCCTTTGCAGTTGGTAAAGATATAACAGGAAAAGTAAAAGTTTCTGACATTGCGAAAATGCCTCATATGTTAATAGCAGGAGCTACTGGTTCAGGTAAAAGTGTTTGTATTAATAGTTTAATTACTAGTATTTTATATAAATCTACTCCAGAACAGGTGAAATTAATTTTAATTGATCCTAAAGTAGTAGAGTTAAGCATCTACAACGGAATACCCCATCTTTTAATACCTGTGGTTACTGATCCAAAAAAAGCTTCAGGAGCATTAAATTGGGTAGTTCAAGAAATGACAGAAAGATATAAAAAATTTGCTGAGTATAGTGTTCGAGATTTAAGTAGATATAATGAATTTTTTAACGAACAGCCAGAAAAAAAGATGCCTCAAATATTAGTAATTATAGATGAATTAGCAGATTTAATGATGGTTTCACCTCATGAGGTTGAGGATGCTATATGTCGCTTAGCTCAAATGGCTCGTGCTGCCGGTATTCATTTAGTAGTTGCAACACAAAGACCTTCTGTGGATGTTATAACAGGTGTTATTAAAGCTAATATTCCATCAAGAATAGCCTTTGCAGTTTCTTCACACATGGATTCCAGAACAATTTTGGACATGGGAGGAGCTGAAAAACTTTTGGGAAGAGGAGATATGCTTTTCTATCCAGTTGGGGAATCAAAACCATTAAGGGTACAAGGCGCATTTATTTCAGACAAAGAAGTCGAAAAAATTGTTGATCATATAAAAAATAAAAATACCGCATCCTATGATAATGAAATATTGGAAGAAATTCAATCTCAAGATAAACAACAACACACTATTAAGGATGAAGACGATGTATTATTACCAAAAGCTATTGAATTAGCAATTGAAAATCAACAAATATCTATTTCGATGTTGCAAAGAAGACTTAGAATCGGGTATGCAAGAGCTGCAAGAATCATAGATGAAATGGAAAATAGAAATATTATTGGTGGATATGAAGGTAGTAAACCTAGAAGAGTATTAATATTAAAAGAAGATGAAACTAATGAGTAGATAAGGATTGACATAATATGAAAAAAATTACGATAGAAGATGCTTATAATATAAAAAATGTGATTTATATAGATGTTCGTTCTCCTGCTGAATATAAAGAAAGCACAATACCAGGGGCTATTAATTTACCATTATTTTCAGATGAAGAAAGAAAAGAAATTGGAATATCTTATCACCAGAATAAAAACGAAGCTTATGAAAAAGGGTTTCTTATTGGGACTTCTAAATTATTTGATATTTATAAATATATAAAGTCTCTTAATATTTCTGATGATTATAGCATAATAATATTTTGTTGGAGAGGCGGAATGAGGAGTAAATCCATAGCAATAAATTTAAGCATGATGGGTATAAACGCTTTTCAATTAGCAGGTGGCTATAAAGCATATAGAAAATCTGTTCTAATAGGATTAAATACCTTCAAAAATTATTTTAAATATATAAATATTCATGGTAATACTGGTGTTGGGAAAACCATTTTATTAAAAGAATTAGAGAAAAAGGGGCAACCTATTTTAGATCTAGAAGGATTGGCAAATAATAGAGGATCAATGTTTGGTGGAATAGGATTAGGGAATTCTATAAATCAAAAAATGTTTGATTCATATTTATTGGATAAAATGAGATATAACAAAAAAAAATATTTCTTTGTAGAATCTGAGAGTAGAAGGATTGGTAATATAATACTACCGGATTTTCTTTTGGAATCAATGGAAAAAGGAAAGCACATATTAATACAAGCAAATATAGAGCAAAGAATAAAAAATATAATGGAAGATTATTTACCTATTGATAATAAAGATAATATAGTTGAATTAATTTCAAGTAATAAATTTTTCAAGAAACGAAAAGGAATAAAGTGGGTAGAGGATTTATTAGATTTACTAGAAAAAGATGATTATTATAATTTTATTAAGAAATTGTTAATAGACTATTATGATCCTTTATATTATTACTCTGAGAAAAAATATAATCCTTATGATCTTATTATAAATAATAAGAATTTTCAAAAAAGTATAGATAAATTAATTTCAATTATTTATAATTAGATTATGAAGAACAAAGTATACATATATTAATTTTAGAACATTAGGAGGATTTTAATGATATATAATGTAGGAATGGTATCCTTAGGATGCGCTAAAAATTTAGTTGATACTGAAATGATGTTGGGCATCCTAAACAAGGAAGGATATCAATTGGTATCAAAGGAAGAAGATGCCGATATATTAATAGTTAATACCTGTGGATTTATAGAAAGTGCCAAACAAGAATCTATTAATACTATTATAAAATTAGCAGAATATAAAAAAAATGGAAAATGCAAAACTTTAATTGTTGCTGGTTGTCTTGCAGAGAGATATAATGAAGAACTACAGAAGGAAATACCAGAAATAGATGGAATAATAGGAACAGGAAACTTTACGGAAATTTTAAAGGTTATAAATAAAACTCTTAGTGGCGAAAAATATATAAATTTTGGAAATCAAAATTCTAATTTCAAAGAAGAATTACCTCGTATGCTAACTACTGCTTCTCATACTGCTTATCTTAAAATTGCAGATGGTTGCGATCATTTTTGCACATATTGCATCATTCCTTACCTGAGGGGATCTTATAGGAGTAGGAAAATGCAAAATATTGTTAATGAAGCAAAGCTTCTGTCAAGTCAAGGTGTTAAGGAATTTGTTATAATTGCACAGGATATTACTGAATATGGGAAGGACATATATGGGGAAATAAAATTAATTGAATTATTAAAAGAAATAACAAAAATAGAAAATGTGGAATGGATAAGATTATTATATAGTTATCCAGAAAATATTTCTGACGAGTTGATAATTTTAATAAAGAACAATAAAAAAATATGTAATTATATTGACATACCAATTCAACATATAAATGATAATATTTTAAAAAAAATGGGAAGAAATATTAATAGGCAAGAAATAATAAATTTAATTAAAAGACTAAGATATTTTATACCAGATATAATTATAAGAACATCCCTTATTGTTGGGTTTCCAGGGGAAAAAAATGAATATTTTGATGAATTATTAGATTTTATTAAGACAATTGAATTAGATCATGTTGGTGTATTTACATATTCAAAGGAAGAAAATACTCCTGCAGCAAGATTGTCTAATCAAATAGAACTAGAAATAAAAGAAGAAAGAAAAAGCAAAATAATGGAAGCACAGCAAATAATTTCTTTAAATAAAAATAAAAGAAAAATTAATAAAACATATAAAGTTTTAATTGAAGGTAAAGTAGAAAAAGAAAATGTATATTATGGAAGAAGTTATGCATTGGCACCTGATATAGATGGATTAATTTATTTCAAAACCAATTTATCTATTAAAAAAGGTGATTATTGTTTTGTAAAAGTAATAAAAGCACTAGAATATGATTTGATAGGAGAGGTTATTGATGAATCTTGCAAATAGAATAACTTTATTTAGAATATTTTTAATTCCAATATTTATGGTATTTGTTTTGATTGATATACAATATAACCGTTATATTTCAGCTGCAATTTTTTTATTTGCTGCTCTTACGGATAGCTTAGATGGTTATATAGCCAGAAGCAGAAATCAAATTACTGTATTTGGTAAATTTATAGATCCACTTGCTGATAAATTATTAGTATCTGCTGCTTTAATAGTATTAGTAGAATTAGGAGATATATCATCCTGGGTAGCTTTTATAATAATAGCTAGAGAATTTATTATAACAGGTTTTAGAGTTTTAGCAGCAGCTGATGGAATAGTTATAGCTGCAAGTGGATGGGGAAAAATTAAAACAATAACACAAATAGTAGCTATTATAGCTATACTAATAAACAATTTTCCATTCTCAATGATAGGTTTTCCTTTTAGTAAAATTGCTATGGGTCTAGCCGTAATTTTTACTATAATTTCTGGAATAGATTATATATTCATTAATAGAAAAATATTTAGCAAAGATAAATATTAAAACATATAAAAATTACAATTAACAAAGGGGCTTATAAATGAATGGAGAAATAATTTGTATTGGAACAGAATTATTATTGGGAGATACATTAAATTCTAATTCTCAATATTTATCTCAAGAATTATCAGCTTTAGGAATAAATTTATTTTACCATACAGTAGTAGGAGATAACACTGATAGATTAAAGAAAACTATATCTTTGGCCGCTAAAAGATCAGATATAATTATTACTACAGGAGGTTTAGGTCCTACCCAAGATGATCTGACAAAGGAAACAATAGCTGAATTTTTAGATATGCCACTTGAATTACATAAACCATCCCTTAAATATATAGAAACTTTCTTTAAAAATACCAAAAGAAAAATGACTACTAATAATATTAAACAAGCATACATACCTACTGGAAGTATTGTTGTACATAATGATAATGGAACAGCTCCAGGAATTATTGTTGAAAAAAACAATATAATATTTATATTACTTCCTGGTCCCCCAAAAGAAATGGTTCCCATGTTTGAAAAGTCGATTATTCCTTATATTTTAAAAAAAGAACAAATAAACTTTCATTCTAGATATTATAAGGTTGTCGGCATAGGAGAATCTTCGTTAGAGGACAAGCTTTTAGATATAGTCGATAATCAAACTAACCCAACCCTTGCAACATATGCAGGTTATAATGAAGTTTTACTCAGACTTACCGCAAATTCAAAGGATGAAAATATTGCAAATGAAATACTTCAACCTTATGAGGATCTTATTTATAACAGAATCGGAGAGAATATATACGGTGGTAAGCAAGATACCCTTGAAAAAGTTACTGCTAATTTCTTGATTAATAATAATATTACTTTTTCTATTGCTGAATCTTGTACTGGCGGGCTAATTGCAAGTAGGTTAACATCAATACCTAAAATCTCTAATGTTTTTCATAGTGGTATTGTATGCTATTCAAATAATGCTAAGGAAAATATTATAGGAGTATCACCTAACACACTCAAATCAAAAGGTGCTGTTAGTCCAGAAGTTGCAGAAGAATTATGTAGAAATTTGTACGATAAAACACAGACAGACTTAGTTATGTCTGTAACAGGTATTGCAGGTCCAGATGGAGCAACAGATGAAAAACCCATTGGACTAATATACATCGGATTGCTCTATAAAGGAGATATTGAGATTAGTAAATACTATTTAACGGGAAACCGTGTAAAAATACAAGAACGAACTTCACAATTAGCATTAAATATTCTAAGGAAAAAAATTATAAGTATTATTTGACTCAATGCAGTATTTTATATATAATACTAATAAGGAACATATGTTCGAGTTCTACTAATTGAAGGGTAGGTGATCCAGACTTTGTCTGGGAAATAATGATGGAAAAAGAAAAAGCATTAGAAATAACTTTAAAGCAAATTGAAAAACAGTTTGGAAAAGGTTCAATAATGAGATTAGGTGAGAATTCTGCTAAATTAAATATCGATGCAATATCAACTTCATCAATTGGTTTAGACATAGCTCTAGGAATTGGAGGAGTTCCTCGTGGGAGAGTTGTTGAGATATTTGGTCCAGAATCCTCAGGAAAGACAACTGTTGCCTTACATATAATTTCTGAAGCACAAAAAAATGGTGGAACTGCAGCCTTTATCGATGCAGAGCACGCCTTAGATCCAACTTATGCTAAAGCTCTTGGTGTTGATATTGATGGTTTAATTGTATCCCAACCTGATACAGGCGAACAAGCATTGGAAATTTGCGAAGCATTAGTACGAAGTAATGCTGTTGATGTTGTAGTGGTTGACTCTGTAGCAGCACTTGTACCTAAAGCTGAAATTGAAGGTGAAATGGGAGATTCTCATGTAGGCTTACAAGCAAGACTTATGTCTCAAGCCCTTAGAAAACTTGCTGGCGTTATTAATAAATCAAAAACTACAACAATCTTTATAAATCAATTAAGAGAAAAGGTAGGAGTTATGTTTGGGAATCCTGAAACAACACCTGGAGGAAGAGCACTTAAATTTTACTCATCTATCCGTCTAGATGTAAGAAGAATAGAAACACTTAAACAAGGACAAGAAATGATTGGAAATAGGACAAGAGTTAAGGTTGTAAAAAATAAAGTAGCACCTCCATTTAAAAAAGCAGAATTTGACATTATGTATGGAGAGGGAATATCAAAGGAAGGTGATATAATAGATGTAGCAGTTGAATGTGATGTTATTAAAAAAGCAGGTGCTTGGTATTCATATAATGATCAGCGTTTAGGACAAGGGCGTGAAAATTCTAAAATATTTTTAAAAGATAATCCTCATATAACTTTAGAAATTGAAAATATAATTAGAGAAAAGTATGATCTTATAAAACATGACAATACAGAAGAGGCAGTAAAAGAATAGATCCCCTCTTGGGGATCTATTCTTTTACTATTTTAAAATTATGAAAACTCAGCCTTAAAGAGTAAAAATTCTTCGGGCTAAATTTCCCCTAATAATGTAGTGA
>CAZHJK010000048.1:0-7392 GCA_964533275.1 uncultured Eubacteriaceae bacterium
TTAGCATTAGGATATCTCAATTAAAAATTGAAATAAAGAATAAAAAATAAATATGCTTAGACCATAAAAAAATTAGGTCTAAACATATTATACGAGGAGATTGAAGATGGAACAAATTTTGGATTTAGTGGAACAATATCAAGTATGGATTATTTTTGGAGTGGCATTATTTTCTTTATTACTACTAATTTTCATTATTATTCAAGGAATAGTAATAGGAAAATGGAAAAAGAAATACTATAATATTATGGGAGGAAAGGATTATAAATCGCTGGAGGATATGCTTGTTGAACATAATGTAAAAGTTGGCAAAATCCTTGATAATGTAGAGGGTATAGTAGACAAACAGAAGATTGCAGATAAAAAATTAGAAAATTGTGTTCAAAGGGTTGGAGTTGTTCGATATAATGCTTTTAATGATATGGGCAGTGATTTAAGTTATTCTGTCGCATTTTTAAATGCAAAAAATAATGGAGTTATAATGAGCGGTATATTTGGAAGGGATTTCTGTAATACCTATACAAAACCTATCGAAAATGGAGAATCGACCTATAAACTTACTGCAGAAGAAGTTCTAGCTTTGGATAGGGCAAAAAAGAGCAATATAATATAGTAAGTAGGGGGAAACTATGGGAATATATTTTATTGTTAATCCAATAGCTGGAAAGGGACGAACAAGGGTATTTGCTAAAGAGATAGAAAGACAACTTAATAAAAGAAATGTAAAGTATAAAATTATGTATACTGAGTATCCTGGTCATGCAATTAATCTAGCTTCTGAAGTTAATGAAGAAGAATTTTCTAAGGTTGTGTCAGTAGGTGGCGATGGTACATTAAATGAAATACTCAACGGTTTAAATCTTAAAAAAATGAGTTTGGGAATAATACCTGCAGGTACGGGGAATGACTTTATAAAATGTGTTGGTATTCCCACGGATGAAATAGAAGCGCTAGAAGTAGTTTTAAATGGAGTAGAAAAAACAATAGATTTAGGACTTATTAACGATAAAAGATTTATAAATGTAGCTGGTTTTGGTTTAGACGTTGAAGTGCTTAGGGAAACGATTAAGTTTAAAAGAATAATTAAAGGGAAATTGGCATATGTTTTGGGAGTAGTAAAGGCATTAATTACATTTAAGTCCTTAAAATTTCAAATCTTAATAGATGGGGTAGAATATAGTCAAGAGGCTATGATTTGTGCTATTGGGAATGGTCAATATTTTGGTGGGGGTATGAAGATACTACCCACAGCAGAGTTAGATGATGGGCTTTTCGATATATGTATCGTAAAAAAAATGGCTAAAATAAAGCTGCTATATCATTTTCCTAAGGTTTTTAAGGGTACACATAAGGAATTACCTTGGATAAGCTATTTAAGAGGAAAAAACATTAAATTACTCACAAAGGAATCAATCTCAATAAATTCAGATGGAGAAATCAGCCAGAAGGATTTTCCTGAATTTAAAATTCTTAATAAAAGTATAAAGATTATAGTTCCTAAGGACCTAAAACAGTCTTTAGCCGTTGAAGAATGAAAATATGAACATATATAGATCACAATAGTAATTTACAATAATGTATAAATACTAATCTACTGCTTATAATAAAGCTAATGGAGGTGATAGCTTTGATTGTAGCAGTAGAGAGAAGTTTGCATCATATCAAAGATGGATTAGAGGAAATGGGCTATGATATTGTAGATTTAGAGGAGAATGCATCCTCGGATGCTATTGTCTATTATAGAGATGGTCAAGATCATAGAAGTGAAGAAATGTCGCATAATTCATTTTCAAGTGGAGCAAGTGCAGTAAATGGAACATTTCTAGTAAATGCCTATGATAAAAGCATTGATGAAATAGACCAAATACTTAAAAAAAGAAGTTATTCACCCTTGTTTACAGGATTTGAATAAATAAGTATATAATAATGTATTTCAGCAGACCAATTCTTGGTCTGCTTTCTGTATCTTTGCAAGTTTTTTTCTATTATCTTCTATGTTTAAAGGCACCACCTATTAAACCGATAAAAGCAAAAATAGTATAATACCCTGAAATTCCTATTTCTTTACCAAACAATTCAGTTATTCCCTCTATAAGTAATTTATCTATTTGAAACATTGTTAAAAACCAAGCGGCTGCTAGACCTACAATAACTCCAAATAACATGTGGAAACCTCCCTAAGTGAATTAATATTCTTATTATAGCATACACTTTAAATATAGAAAATTTACTAATATAAAATAAAGTTAATTAAAAAATTAACAAAAAATAAAGGATTACTTAAATTAATATGGAATCTAACTAATAAGGAAACCCTTACAACAAAACATATTATATAAGTAATTTTCTAAATATTTAAAAAATTAGGTTAGTATATTAAAAAATACTCATACAAATTATTACTATAGTAAATAAACTAAAAAGGGGAATAAGAAAAATAGGGAGGTATTAAGATGAAAAAAGTGTTAGTTTTATTATTTTTTCTAATTTTTACCGCTACAATAGTAATTGGATGTGGGTCAAATAGGATAGGTCAAGCAGAAAATAGAGTAGAGGCAAAATACTTCATAGAAGAAGATGGCACAGAGGATTACTTAGATGAGACTAATAAGGATGTAGTGGAAGTATTAGATCTAATCGAGGCCTATGAAAAGGTAGAAAATGAATATGACTATAAAACTGCAGATAAAACCCTTCGTTATCCCTATGTTACGGATAATTTCAAAGAAATTAAAGAAACAGGAAGATGGGAGCAGGACATAAAAGAAGGAAAGATCTGTATGGAGTGGTGTGACTTTAATATTGATTATATAAAATTTAATAAAACCCTCACCGAAGCCGAAGCAGAGTATTTTACCTGTTTTAAAGTTCTAGAGTGTGGCTGCATGGAGGAAAGTGGATTTAAGGACGGAGCTACCTACTTAGCAAGAATCTGGATACAGGTTAAAAAGGTAGACGGACAGTGGAAAGTAGATGATTATTCATTTTCATCAAAAAATGCAGAAAGAATTGATTAGGGTAAAATATAGCGAAGCAAACCAATTTAAAATTGATATTTGGAGAAATTTTAAAGGAACCTGTTGTATGACATACTTCTACTTGTGGTAGTCAGTTGAGAAACTGTTTACATAAGAAGTAGGGGTTCAGTTCAGGTTCCTTTAATGCGTCTTCACTGTATAGTTTATATCTTAGATCTAGCACTTATCTAAATGACTTATTGCAGAAGTACTGTTGATGTTTAAGCAATTGCTCATTAATATGAAATGTCTATGTAGACCTGCAACTATAATGTCTGTCAATTTCATTACTACATTTAATCGCGTATTTTGTAGTATAGTATGTTCCATAAAGCCACCAGTATTTACAATACCTTTAATATGCATATCACCTACCAAGGGTAAAAGTTTATTTACGCCTGCACCGGGTTTTAAAGGACCAGGAGCAAGGTTAATGTATCCTATGGTATCAAGTTTTCCCAAACAGGCATCAAGGGCAATTATAAAGGGATTTGGAATTTCATTTTTAATTCTATACATATTCTCCTCTAAATTTTTTGCATGGGTAGGATTTTCCAAAGTACCTATGATATGTATATTATTGTATTTATATTTATGTAGTCTATGACCAACAAGGGGTCCTAAACAATCCCCCGTAGAGCGATCAGAACCTATGCATAATAGGACAACATTTTCAGTGTTTTCAGGAAAAATATTAGAAAAGCAAAGATCAAAGCAATGATAAAAATTTAATATAGCATTATGATCTTCACTATTTATACTATATATATGGGCCTTTTTATTAAGAAATTGTTGCATAGGAAACCTCCTTTCTATTTACATTATTTCCAAAGAAGGTATATTTAATTTATCCAATAAAAGGGAAATAATGGGATTAAACAACAAGTTATCTTATTTATTAAATATAAATTATGTTATAATTAAGAAAATCAAGTATATATTTTTGATCTATGGTATTAAGAAAATAATTAATCTGAATTAGGAGGAATATCATGGAGGTTAAAATAGATTGTAGAGGGCTGGATTGTCCCCAACCAGTGATTAATACAAAAAAGGCATTGGATAATTTAAAAGAAGGGACTATTGTAACAATAGTTGATAATGAGGTGGCTAAAGAAAATGTAAGAAAGCTTGCTAATAAATTAAATGCAATAACAGAAATTCAGGAGAAATCAGGAGAATTTCATATAAGTATTACAAAGGGTCAGGTTCATAAAAATCAAGAGGCAATAGATAAACATCCTGGAAATGGTGAACTTGTAATCCTAATAGGAAATGATAAAATGGGTGTAGGAGCTAATGAATTAGGGGATGTTCTTATTAAAGGGTATTTATACACCTTAACAGAAGTAGATCCTAAACCTAATAAGCTTATCTTTATAAATAATGGGGTAAAGCTTAATTGCAAAGGATCAAATAGTATTGAAAATATAAAGAAATTAGAAGAAATGGGCGTAGAGATATTATCCTGTGGGACATGCTTAGATTATTATGGACTAAAGGATGAATTACAGGTAGGTAGTATATCAAACATGTACACCATAGCAGAGTCATTAAATCAAGCATCAAAGACAGTGGTATTATGATGGGGAAAATATCTTCATATGCTCCTCCACAAATGTCGCCTTTTTTCTAATTAGACAAACAGAGTACGGAGAAAAAAGACTCCATTAAGTCGTCGCCCTATGAAATATTTTCCCTTGGTAGTTGGATGCGTAAAATGGGGAAAATATCTTCATATGCTCCTTTGGGAACAGGGAAGGGAAAGTCCCTGAAAGCATTAAATTCTTTAACTGTTCCTAATAACTAAGATTTTACTGATAACTGATAACCGATAACTGATAACTGGTAACTAAGCGACTAGAAAGGATAATGTTTATGGAGGAGAATTTCTATATCATAGCTTTTAATTCAACTCAACATGCGATTTCTACCGAGCAATTGTTAAAGGGTGAGGGTAAAGAAATAATGATGATTCCAACCCCTAGGGAAATTACCAGTAGTTGTGGACTTTCCCTGCGCTTTAATGGAAATGATATAGATTTTGTACTTAATATATTAACAAATAATCATATATCATTTTATGGTATTTATAGTGTGGAATTTGGGCAGAAGGGAAAAACAATCAGAGAAATAACTAAGGGGGATATATAAAGTTGATTGAAAGTTTACTAAATGATCTAAGTATTAACTCATCAAGCCTTATAATGGAAGTTTCTAAAAAGATAATAGGTGTTATTCTGATATTAATTCTAATGAAGGTAGCCACAATAATAACCAATAAGCTTATAAATGGTTTTTTTAAGAAAAAAGAAATAGGTAGATTTTCTATAGAGCAAAGAAGGGCGGACACCCTATCAACCATACTTAAAAGTATTTTTAGATATACAATATATTTTATTGGAATAATGACTATCGCAAGTTTCTTTGTTGATGTTACCTCCTTAATAGCTGTAGCTGGGGTTGGTTCCTTAGCCATTGGTTTTGGAGCTCAAAGCTTAGTCAAGGATGTGGTTACGGGATTTTTTATATTCCTTGAGGATCAATTCTCTGTAGGAGACTATATTACCACAGGAGGTTTTGGAGGTATAGTAGAAGTAATGGGACTTAGAACTACTCTTATTCGTGATTTTGGTGGAGACTTACATATCATTCCCAATGGGGAAATTAGCCAAGTCACTAACCATTCCAGAGGCAACATGAGAGCAATGATTGATGTAGGTATTGCCTATGAACAAGATATACAAAGAGCTATAGGCATTTTAAATGCATTGTGTGAAAGGATAGCTAAGGATAATGAGAATATAATTGAGGGACCCTATGTGTTAGGAGTACAGGAATTAAGCGACTCTTCCGTAAATATTAGGATTACCGCTCAAACTTTAAATATGGAGCAATGGGCAGTAGAAAGACTTCTTCGTCAGGAGATTAAAGAGACTTTTGATAAGGAAGGAATAGAAATTCCCTATCCCAAAAAGGTGATATATTATGGGAAAACTGATGAGTAATGTAGGAGGGGAAAATATGACAGAAAAATATAATCTAGGTGATATTATTAAAACAAAAAAAGTTCATCCCTGTGGAAGTGATCAATGGGAAATAATAAGAGTTGGAATGGATTTTAAAATTAAATGCCAAGGTTGCGGCAGGGTAGTTATGCTACCTAGGGTAAAGTTTGAAAAGAGTGTTAAAAAGCTTGTTTCAAAGAAGGAAGAAATATAATAATTTCTTATTTCCTTTGTAATAATAATATGATATAATTATAAATTGTAAATCCATGCTCTACAAAAAGTAGGGCCGTTAGTCCGGATGGGAGGTGAACAGCTATGAAAAAATATGAAACTATTTTTGTTATTAATCCTGAAGCTGAAGAGGAAATGGTTCAATCATTAATCGAAAGAGCTAAGGCTATTATTGAAGAAAATGGTTCTGTTGAAAACATTGATGAGTGGGGAAAGAGAAAGTTAGCTTATGAAGTAAAGGGATTTAAAGAAGGCTATTATGTACTTATGAACTTTACTGCAGAAAATACTATTCCTGCTGAGATGGATCGTGTTTTCAAGATTACAGAAAATATTATTCGTCATATTATTATTAAGGAAGATGAATAATAAGGGGGTCTTGCTATGTTAAATAAGGTTAGCTTAGTAGGAAGATTGACAAAAGATCCAGAATTAAGATATCTAGGAAATGGTACACCAGTTGCTAATTTTACTCTTGCAGTTGATAGAATTTTTAAAAACAAAGAGGGTAAAAGGGAAACAGATTTCTTAAATATTGTGATTTGGAGAAAACAAGCAGAAAATTGTGCTAATTATATAGGTAAGGGTAGTTTAGTAGCTGTTTCTGGAAGAATACAATCTAGAAGCTACGATACTGCTGAGGGTCAAAGAAGATATATAACCGAGATAGTTGCGGATGAAGTGCATTTTTTAGAATCAAAAAATAAATCCAGGAATAGGGATTACAATAATGATTATTCTTCAGGTAATGATGATAATTCAGATGTACCTTTAGGAGACGATCTATATCCTATAGATGGAGATGAAAATGAACTTCCATTCTAGATAAGGAGGAAAGTAATATGGCTAAGAATTTTAGAAGACCTAAAAAGAAAGTTTGCAGCTTTTGTGTAGAGAAAGTTGATCATGTAGATTATAAAGATGTTAGAAAGTTAAGCAAATACATTACTGAACGAGGCAAAATCTTACCTCGAAGGGTTACTGGTAATTGTTCTAAACATCAAAGACAATTGACTATAGCTATTAAAAGAGCAAGAAGCATAGCATTCTTACCTTTTACTGCAGAATAAATAAAAATGGGGGCTGTCGGGAAATAGCCCCTTAAAAAAAATCAGTACACTCGTATGAGTTGT
>CAZHJK010000049.1:0-6316 GCA_964533275.1 uncultured Eubacteriaceae bacterium
TTTATTTCTTTTGATTGTTTTCTTTATAAATCTTTTCTTGACATATTACCAGATTCCTATCTTGTAAGTTAGTATTCCGCGTTAATTAATTATATGACTTCATAAGTCAATTCTCGACAACCCTTAGTAAAAATTAAAATATTAGTTGTAAATATATATTTTATATTATCATAATTTGTTCTATTATACTATTTACATTTTGTAACTATTGCCCGGGAAATATTATCCTATTTATATAAATAAATTTATACATTTTTACCTATATTATTTGTTTATATATTAAAAAGGAAGTAGAAAATGATCGTTATTAGAAGGAGGTGTCAAAGGGACGGGGGTAGTGTCACATTTGTTAAATTATGCCTCGTATTGTTTTCAACATAGTAATAAATAAAATTACATGTTCCTCCGGTGGCATTGATGGATAATACCGACAATTCATTCCAATGTAAATTCTAAAGTATTTGTGAAATTTTCTTTAGATCTACATTAGTATTTTAAATAGCTATTGTAATGTTATGATGTAAGGATCTCAACCAATTTGCAATTGGTTTCGTTGAAAGAGAAATTGTTAAGCAATTTCATTTCACACTCGCTATACTCAAACAATTCAAGCTTCTTAACGCATTTACATCTCCATTCATTGGGTATTATAACCATCAGCTGCCAAGTCGTCACTTTGTAAGTTTTATTTATAAACTATTAGTGGTTGAATTTCATGTTGCGCACTAAGGTATTGTCATTCTATGGCGAAGAATCTTGGGTTTTGACTTTGGTACTTCTAAATCAGAGGGACGGTTTCTTCCGATATATTTTATCAAAAGAGCCGTCTCCTTAATATATCACTAGAACCGTCCCGGTGATATGTTTTTTTGCCTATCGCTTAGATTCTTCATCAATGACAAACCCTAGGGCATTTTGGAAACCGATTCCCGTAAGCAAAAGGAGTAAAATATTTCATTAGCCTACGACTTAATGGAGCTCTTTTTTTCCTTACCTGGTTTTGTCAATATAAAAAATAGAGCGACATTTGCGGAGGAGGCGGTGAAGATATTTTACCTTTGCAACCCTGAAAGTATTATTTGGCAACATCGGTCAACGACGCCTATTTCCACTACTGAGTCACTTGTTTCTATTTATTATTTAATAATTCTTCCAATTTCTTTTCTAATTCTTCAATTCTAGATTCCTGATTTATAAAAACTGTAATTAGCACCGCTAACAGGAATGCAATAACAATAGTTATGTTCCAGATATTATTTAGAATAAGACCAGCGAAAAAAAATGTTATCACTCCACAAACAATAAGACAAACAAAAAATGTAGAAACAAAACCCTTCATCTTTAACACCTCCTTGAAGGAATAAATAATTTTTAATTCACCATTATTAATATCAAATGAAACATTGATCCCTAAACACAAAAACTATTTATTATTATTTTTAATAACTTGATTTCCCGCTAATATATCGGCTAGATGCCTACCATCTTTCCTTATAAATGCCATTAGTATATACACAATTGATAGAGAAAAGGATAAAATAAGAAAAATTAGAGAAAAAGGTGTATTAAAATCGCTATACATGCCATTTATAGTGCTCATATGTCCAAATTGCCATGGTAAAAACTTTAGAATATTTCTTATGATACTTCCCTTCATTGGGTCACCTTTATAAATAATGATTAAATTTGCTTTTCTTTTTCCCCAGGAAGCAAAGTGTTTAGAACCTTCCATAATTGAAAAAACAATAATTATAGGGACCACTGATGTAATAGTTGCAATAAGCTGGGATTGCATGTTTGTAAACTCTGGAATACCCTTAAAAACCCGAAAATAAAATAGTAAAGTTATAATAAATAATAATAATAATAAACCACAGATAAATAAGCAGTCAAATAACAATTCTTTAAGTCTGAGTCTAATTCCTGGAGCTTCTCCATTATTCTTATCATCAAATTCCATTATATTCCTCCTTGCAAAGTATGAAACTTCTTATACAGTTTACCATTATTTTATATATAGCTCCATAAATTCCTTTATTTCATTACCTATTTTGATCCATATAATTATTACTTTATATATGGATATACTATTGATTAAAATGAAAAGAGGGATTTTATGAAAAACACTAAAATAGCAATTTTAGGAGCTGGATTATCAGGACTCTGCTGTGCCTTTCAATTAGAAAAACATGGTGTTAAGGCTGATATTTTCGAAAGAAGAAGAGAAGTGGAGGATAGATTTATCAATGGTGAGGGCATGATGGATATTTTAACGCGCCCTATTAAAGATTCTTTTTCTTATTTGGCGGATCAATTTGACTTGCATTTACAACCCCTTCACCCTATTAGTAAATTAACAATGGTTTCTGAACATAATCAAGTGGATTTTTCAGGTCACTTTGGATTTATTACTGTAAGGGGTCGTCATCCCCAAGCACTTAGTAAACAAGTTGCTAAAAAGATTAAATCTAAAATATATTTTAATAGCAAGAAAACTTATGATGATTTATTGAAGGAATACGATACTATTCTTATGGCTACGGGTGACGGAAGAGATGTTAGGAATATTCAGCCATTTAATACCGATGTATCGGTAAAAATTTTAGGGTTTACTCTAAAGGGAGAATTTAACCCAGGACAAGTGAAAATATTTTTAAACAATGATTTATCACCAAAGGGCTATGTATATCTTCTTCCCTATGATGAAGAAAATGCAAACATTGCTATTGCTACTCCAGTTAATCATGCCGATATGAGTATACTTAAAGAAAGACTATTACAGTTCATTGATATCTCCTCTAAGATTACAGATGAATTTAAGATTGAGGACTATATTATTGGTAGACCAGAAAAAAGTAGGATAGGTAATACTTATTTTATAGGTAATTGCGGGGGTAATATCTTCCCTTTTATGGGATTTGGTCAATTTGGGGCCATGCTTAGTGGACTCCTTGCAGCAGATTCAATTATCTATAATATAGATTTTGATGAGCAAATACAATTCCTTAGAAAAAGCTATGGGCGTTCCTTAATCCTTAGAAGATTTATGGAAGAGATGGATAATGAAAATTTTGATAAGATGGTTAAGGTTCTACAAGGGAAAGTAGGAGAAAGACTGTTTCATTCAAACAAAATAAACCCTCTTAAAGCAGCTTCTTATCTTATGTATCCATATGTAAAGGGAAGGAAATCTTTATAAAACAAAAACTCCTATTATTAATAAGAGTTAATAAACTACCAAGTATACTTTTATAGTAGACTGCTGTAATGCTTAAAGATCTTCTTCTTTAAGCTCTCTTAATGCGTTTTTTACTGCTAATTTTATTACAAAATATAATATAATAGCTGGAATTGCAATATACAAAGGAATTAAGATGAGTGCTAAAAAATTAAATGCCATCAAAGTATCACTCCTTTCATAGGTTAATTATTATCACAATTCTTATAATCTTAAAATACAAACAAGAATCTTTCGTTATATTAAATGATTCTTTTGCTGATGTCTCCAATAGCATTAATAGTCTTATTTACTTCTTCTATAGTATTAAAATAACCCATGCTTAGTCTAATGGTGCCCTGCTCAAATGTACCTATTGTTTTATGTGAAAGTGAAGCACAATGTAGTCCTGAACGGCAGGCTATATCATAATTATTATCTAATATAAAGCTGATTTCTGACGAATCCGCTTCGCCTATATTAATAGATACAACTGCAGCTTGTTTTTTTGCATCCTTTGTTCCATATATAATCACATTATCTATTTCTGATAATCCATCTATTAAATGTTGGGTCAACATTTCCTCATGCTTTCTTATATTCTCAATTCCTTCATCTAAAATATATGAAATACCAGCTCCTAAACCAGCTATCCCGATTGTATTATGGGTACCACTCTCATATCTATCTGGCATAGTTAAGGGCTGGGTAAGGGATTCAGATAGACTACCTGTCCCACCTTCCCTTAAGGTTTCTAGTTCTATCCCTTCCTTAATATAAAGTCCACCTGTACCCTGGGGACCTAATAATCCCTTGTGACCGGGAAAAGCTAATATATCTATATTATACATGTTCACATCTATATCATATACCCCCGCACTTTGTGCAGCATCTACCATATAGATTATATTATATTTTTTAGCTAATTTACCTATTTTTGATATAGGTAGTATCGTTCCTACCACATTTGATGCGTGAGTTGTAATAATCATTTTTGTATTCTCTCTTATTTCCTTTTCTATGTCTTCCACCAAGACAATTCCTTGCTCATTTCCTTTTATAAGGGTTAAATCTATAATTTCCTTTCCTTCCAATGTCTTTAAGGGACGGATTACAGAATTATGTTCCATACTAGTGGTTATTACATGATCTCCTTTTTTTAAAATACCCTTTATCCCTAGGTTCAGCGAATCCGTAGCGTTATGGGTAAATATAATTTGCATAGGATTCTTAATAGAAAATAACCTAGCCAACAATTCTCTTGTTCTAAAAATTGTTCTCCCGGCTTCTAATGCCATTCTATGACCTGATCTTCCTGGATTCGCACAATTTCTCATAGTGTTTTCCATTACTTTGTAAACTGCCTCTGGTTTTGGAAGAGATGTAGCTGCATTATCAAAATAAATTGTCATGTTTTCACCTCTGAAAATCTAGTAATTCTTTACCTTTTAGTAAATATATTAAGAACGCCTACCTGTCTTTTTAAAAAATATTGCTCCAAAAAATATTGATAATGCTACTAATGATAAGTTAACATAAAATATCAAATATCCATTACTTGTCATAAGCTCGCTAATAAATGAAAAAGGTCGATGCCAAAACAATGTAGGACCTCCCAATAAATAGAAGATATTCCACCTAGAGAGATTGCTAACATTATCAGAGGACATTGAAAATATATGACATAATATTGTAAAGAACCCTGCAGGTAATATAGAAGTAATAGCTGTAATGAATCCTATATGTTTAGAGTTACTCTTTTCTTTTTTTGTAGATCTTATTCCTATAATAAACCAAAAAAATAATGTTAGTATATATGTAAGAACTAATAATATCATTCTAGTGAAATCATAAAATGATAATGCTTTAAATTGAGCTAAAAATGACATTATCAAGGATATAATCAATACTATTAATATATGTCCTAGATTTCCAATTATCGCGCTCTCAACTATTAAATTACCTTTTTTTTGTCTATTCAAAATAATTCGTCCTCTCTAATGTTTATTAAAAAGTTTGTCATGTGCTTATGTCAATCGAAAAAAAAGGTTAAACACCTTTACTACATTGTAACAGATTATTAAATTGTTTTTAATAGTAATTATTTCATTATTTATAATCTTAATTAGTTTTAACTCCTAAATATTTGCCTTTATTTTAAAATTCTCCCCTAAGGCATGTCCTAATACGAAATTTTTAAAAAAACAGCTTATATCTTAAAATAAAAAGAGGTTTAATCTCAAAGAAAACTATTTTTTTCTATAATTAGTTTTTTTACTTCTACATTTAACACCCTTTGTTATATTTAAAAGAACCACTGCCAGTGGGTGCTATAGAGCATTAACCCTATATCTTAAAACAGTTTTTAACTTCTCTGGTTCTACTCTTCTTACATCAGATAAATATATCTCTCTATGTTTTAGAGTTGTGATATTAAGATTATTATTATCTATAAATTCCTTCATCATTTTAAAACTTTTCGGTTCATTATCGTAAGGTCCTACATGGAGCATCTGTACCGATAGCCCCTCCTCCATGGTGTCAAAGGTTACATCATTAAGTAATGGATGAGGATTCTTTTTCCTTGTATTCTCAAATGCTCTATCTACAATATCATTGGTTACAAAGTCCGGTTGTCTTATCATAATGGTATATAATAGCTCTTCCTTATTTAGTTCTTCTAATTTTCTACCTTTTTCTGTTAAATCCCATATTCCCTCTAATGGATAAACTGTGTATTCGAAATAACCCTCTGGGGTATAACCCTGCTTTGGCATCATTCTAATAGCATAGGATAATGAGTAAAGAACACCTATTCTTTCTGAAAAATCTTCACTATTTGGATTACCACTCCCCCTTAGCATAAAAAATTTATACTTGGGAATAGTGATCAGTTGGGGTTTTTGTTTTGGTATATATACACTTTTTTCATGTTTTCTCCACTCGTGTTTCATTGGCTTTACTCCTTTATTGGAATTAACTGCTCAATCCTACATATTCTTATAGTTAGAGGCCATCAACTCTGTTTGTCTAGGTATTATACGCATAAGATAAATTATGCGTCGTTGACCGATGTTGCCAAATAATACTTTCAGGGTT
>CAZHJK010000050.1:0-4075 GCA_964533275.1 uncultured Eubacteriaceae bacterium
ACCTGCCTTACAAGCAGGGGGTCATAGGTTCGAGCCCTATTGCGACCACCATTTTATTTTTTGTAAAAATGATTATAAAAATGGTTTTATAAATTAAATCAGATCCCATCTCTCTAAGTCTTTTTTATTTTAAACATTTGAATTATTTAAATATTTTGAAGGATTTAAATTGTTTATCTAGAAGTATTTAGCATTGTTATCTTTATAAAATTTATAGGGAGGTTATGCTATTGAATGAAAAGATCATTAAGGATTTATCTATTATGGACATTTGGGAAGCAAAAAAAAGAATAGATGGTTTTATAAATAGAACTCCATTAATCTATTCTAAGGGTATAAGTGAATTATCTAATACTCCTTGCTATCTAAAACTTGAAAATTTACAGGACATCAATGCTTTTAAAATTAGAGGGGCTGCTAATAAGATTTTAAGTCTTAGTGAAGAGGAAAGAAGGTTAGGAGTTACTACTTTCTCTACAGGAAACCATGGTTTAGCAGTTGCTACCATATCCAATAAATTAGGTATTGAATCCACCATTTGTATGTCTGAAAATGTTCCTCAGGTGAAGGTTCAGGCTATACAAAGTTTAGGAACTAAAATAAAACTAGTTGGCTCTAACCAGGATGATGCCCAAGATTATTGTTTTAAGCTACAAAGGGAAAAGGGAATGACGGTAATAAACCCCTTTGATGACCCTTATGTAATAGCAGGTCAAGGAACTATTGCCCTTGAACTATTAGAAGATATGCCTGATCTAAACAATGTAATCGTTCCCGTTTCAGGTGGTGGAATAATGTCCGGCATAGCTTTTTTCCTTAAGACCATAAATCCTAATATTAAAGTAATTGGCGTTTCTCAAGACAGGGCACCGGTTATGGTGAAAAGCATAGAGGCTGGTCATCCAATAAGATTGGAGGAAAAGGAAACACTAGCTGATAGCTTATTGGGTGGTATCGGAGACGATAATCAATATACCTTTAAAATGGTTCAAAAATATGTTGATGAAATTCAACTTATATCAGAGGATGAAATAGCTGAGGCTATGGTATTGATGTTAAAAACCCATAGAATGTTAATTGAAGGTGCTTCAGCTACAGGGATAGCAGAAGTTGTAAAAAACAAAGACACCAATAGATATAATGGAAAAACAGCAATTATTATAACTGGAAGTAATGTAGGGTATGACTCATTAGTTGATATTTTAAAAAAAAGGAAAGAACTTTAAAGATAAAAGTATACAAGCTATAGGCTTAGGATAAGTAATATTTTTCCTAAGCCTTTTTATGTTTATTGGTAAAAATGTAATTTTGATAATAAAAAATCTTTTTCTTTTTCTACATATTATTACAAAACTTATAAATATTTTATAATATAAATTGTCCTAAACCTCACCATTTTGTCAAATCACCACTATACCTTGTCAAACGCTTATAAAGAAACATTCTTCCCTTGATGACAAATATTTCAAATTTAAATTGTTATAATGACAGAAAACAATAATGGAGGTTGAAGGATGTCATATAAATTAGATGTAGTATCTCCATATGAAAGAACGACCTATAAAGGAAAGGATAGCTCAAAAGAAAAATCAAAGAATAGATTTTACTTTAATCTTACCCTTCAAGATTTACTTTTAATTTTTATAGGGTTTTTCCTTGGGCGCAGTATTATCATGTATGAGATTTCACCCTTTGCATTTCCGTTCTTTGCCTATATGATAGCGAGAAGGAAAAAATCATGGGTGGCATTAATGGTGTTGCCTGGATTAATGATGGTTCAAACTCCTCTTTATGTTATAAGGGGAGGGGTCACTTTTCTTTTAATGTATATAGTTTTGGAAAAATGGGGAGATAGTGAAACTAAGACCTGGAAATTGGCTTTATTATCTTCTATACCTGTGTTTTTCACTGGAATAATACTTCAGTGGATTAAAGGCAATTATCTTTATGATTTTATTTTAATAATATTTGAGAGTAGTATCACATTTATTGTTTTTTTCATATTTAATTCTGCTTTACCCTTAATGGTTGGCTCTGTAAAAAGGAAGGTTGTATCTAATGAAGAATTAATTTGTAGTGCTATATTAATATCCTTAACTTTATTGGGCATGAACAACTTAGAAGTTTATGGTTATTCAATAAAAAATATCCTAGGTATTGCTTTTATATTAATTTTTGCCAGATATTTTGGTTCTGGATTAGGTGCAACTACAGGGGTAATAGTAGGAGTTGTGACAAGCCTATCCGCCTATGTTTCACCATCATTTATAGGGGTATATGCCTTTGCGGGTCTATTGGCAGGCATATTTAAGGACCTTGGGAAATTAAGTGTTGGTTTAGGATTTATATTAGGAAATGCTGTATTAACATTTTATATAAATGGTTCTACTGAGGTTTTTATACATATAGAAGAGATTTTAGTAGCGATGGTTTTATTGCTATTATTACCAAATAAAGTAGAAGAAAAAATTTCCTCTATAAAAGGAATGGGTGATTATCAAATAGAAAGGGAAAAGCTATATGGAGAAAGGATAAGAGAGGTAACTATTGATAGATTAAAGGGATATTCTAAGGTTTTTGACCAAATCGGTAAAAGCTTTGAGCAGGTTGCTGTTAGTAATACATTATCCTATAAAAATGATTTTGATGAAGTATTTGATAGACTTACACAGGATGTTTGCAGTAAATGTTCTTTTTATTCAAAGTGCTGGGAAAGGAATTTTAATAATACTTATCAAGGGATTTTTATTCTATTAAATAAGATAGAAAGGGTAAATGGAATTAATCAAGGGGAATTGGCAGATTTAAAGAAAATATGTATTCATTCTGAGAAGCTTGCCCAAGAATTAATTTGTCTTTATGGAAATTATAAGTCTAATCAATATTGGAAAAAACAAGCAGTGGAAAGCAAAAATCTAGTATCACAGCAAATGAAGGGTATATCCCATGTAATATATGATTTAAGCAATGATATGAAAAGGGATATTTTATTTAAAAATGAGGCAGAAGAAGAAATTTTAGTTGCCTTTGATAAAAATGGAATATCAATTAAGGATGTAATGGTAATAGAGGATGCAAAGGGCAGATATGATGTGACGGTATATGGTAATTCTTGTAATGGAAAGGAATATTGCTATAATGAGATGGGGAAAATTATTTCGGATGTTTTAGGTAAGAAGATAAGAATGGAGCAGCATATTTGTAATGGTAATGGGATAAAAAATAAGTGCAAAGTAACATTTAAAGAGACTATTAACTATAATATCTCTACTGGAGTGGTTAGGGTTGCAAAAAATGCCAATGAGGAGTCTGGAGATAGTTATACAAGTATTCCTCTTGAGGATGATAAATACATGCTAGCCCTAAGTGATGGAATGGGCAGCGGTAAAAGAGCCGCCAAAGAAAGTAAAACAACAATAAATTTATTAGAGAATTTCTTTGAAGCTGGTTTTAATAAAGAAATAGCCTTAAAGACCATTAATTCAATATTAATGCTAAGATCTAATGATGAAATGTTTTCTACCATAGATTTAACTATATTTGATCAATATAGCGGAGAAACTGAATTTATAAAGATAGGAGCGGTATCTACCTTTATAAAAAGTGGAGATAAGGTTGAAATAATTGCTTCTAATTCTTTGCCTGTAGGAATCTTAGACGAAGTAAATATAGATGTATGTAAAAGAATTTTAAAGGATGGGGACTTGATAATAATGGTAACAGATGGAGTTTTAGATTCTAATTTACTTGTAATAGATAAGGAAAAATGGGTTATGGATGAATTAAAGAAAATTAATAGTAGAAATCCTCAAAGAATTGCTGAGTATCTACATAAACAAATAAAAAAAGAAAGTAAGAATAAATTAAAAGATGATACAACAATCTTAGTTGCTAAGGTTTGGGAGAATTCAAATAAAGGGAACAAACTCTTCTAATCTCTGTTCCCTTATGACTAATGTTTTAATAATAATTGGCAAATGGGCAGGATTGTTTTTAAAAAGTAGCTTTGCTACTTTTTTTATTGTTTTGTAAAATTAGTTGAAGGGGTATACTAAAAAATGTAGAATAAAGTAAG
>CAZHJK010000051.1:0-3254 GCA_964533275.1 uncultured Eubacteriaceae bacterium
GTATTATTTGGCAACATCGGTCAACGACGCATAATTCTACTGATACGAACTAAAACATAGATAAAAACGAGATACAACACACATGTGCATTGTATCTCGTTTTTTAGTTAAATTAAGTCATTGGTTTAATTAATTTGAAAAGTTGCTTTACTTAGCTAATTCCACAAGAAAAAGGTTACCTACTTGGTCTATGTTTCCTGCTCCCATAGTTATAACCATATCTCCAGGGGTTACATTTTCCAAAAGGTAGGAAATTATACTTTGAAAATCTCCTAGATAATGAGCATCTTTACCTGTAGCCCTTATAGCTTTAGTCAAATCCTTTGAATGTATTAGACCTGTATCCTTTTCCCTGGCTGCATATATATCTGCAATAATAACTTCATCTGACATTTCAAAGGCAGTAGAGAATTCATCTAACAATGTTATTGTACGGGTATAGGTATGGGGTTGAAATACACACCACATTTTGTTATGGGGATATCTTTTAGCAGCCGATAGTGTTGCCATAATTTCAGTTGGATGATGAGCATAGTCATCAATTACTGAGATGTTTTGTATTTTACCCTTTAACTCAAAACGCCTATGGGTACCCTTAAATAGTGTAAGACTTTCTTTTATAGTAGATGTTGGAACACCTAGATAGTGGGCACAGGCTATTGCTGATAGAGAATTAATAATATTGTGAAAACCAGGAACAGACAATTGAAAATCTCCAAATAATTCTCCTTCGTAAAATACATCAAATGAACCAAAACCCATATCATCATAATCAATATTTTTAGCCTGCCAATTGCAATTATCTGAAATTCCAAAGGTGGAGATTGGGCATTTTAAATCCTGAAGTACAGATGCTACTTCTTCATTATCTCCCTTAGCAATCAAGTATCCATTTTCAGGTATAAGTTTTGCAAACTTATGAAAAGCTCTTTTTATATGGTCTATATCAGTAAAATAATCTAAGTGATCTTCTTCAATATTTAATATGATTCCAATATAGGGAGAAAAGTGAAGAAAGCTTTCTACATATTCACAAGCCTCAGTTATAAAATAGGGGCTGTTACCAACCTTTACATTTCCCCCAATGGCATCTAGTTCTCCACCAACTAATATAGTGGGGTCTATGTTTGCTTCTTCTAAAATAATGGAAATCATTGAGGTAGTAGTAGTTTTACCATGTGTACCTGATACAGCAATACTTTTTTTATATTGCTTCATAATATAGCCTAAAAATGGAGCTCTTTCAATAGTGGGAATATTTAATTCCCTGGCTTTTATTAATTCTTCATTATCAGCTTTAACGGCAGCTGTATATATGACAAGCTCTGTATCTTTCTTTATATTATTTGCACTATGTCCAATAAAGATAGTAGCGCCCTTTGTTTCTAACTTTTTTGTAATAGAGGAGGATTGTATATCTGAACCACTCACAGCGTAATTATTATGTAATAAAATTTCTGCTAAACCGCTCATACTAATACCACCTATACCTATGAAATGTATGTGGTTATAAAGTGATAAATCCATATTAAATGATAATGACATATATAAACTTCCTTTCCTTGGAAAATATTCCATTATATTATAAGTATAACCTTTTGTTTAAATTCTAGTATTAAAACATAATTATTATACCATAAATATTTTTATTTTTTAAAAGTGATGAAAAGCCGTAGTATTGAAACATAAAGCAGGTTTTTAATAAACATAAGATAATAACTATAAATAAGAGTAAAATAGAAAATACTATTGCAAAAAAGAAAAAATATGAATAAAATATAAAATAAGAGAATAAATATTCGGATTTTAGGGGTGAAAGAATGGATAAAATCAAGAAAAAAAGAAATGAACGAATCGGTGCATTAATTAAAATCCTAAGTGATCAACCTAATAGTGTTGTTACTTTAAACTATTTTTGCGATATTTTTTCAGCAGCAAAATCAAGTATAAGTGAGGATATTGTTATAGCAAAAAAATTACTTGAGGATTTAAAGCTAGGTACAATACATACTATTACAGGTGCCCTAGGAGGAGTAAAATATATTCCCTTAGTTAACAAAGATAAGGCAATTGAATTCTTACAGGATATTTGCACTCAACTAGAGGGAGAAGATAGAATAATTCCCGGTGGTTTTATCTATATGACAGATATTATCTATTCTCCGGATAAAGCAGTAAAAATTGGAGAAATCTTAGGGACACAGTTCATTCATAAAGAAATAGACTATGTAATAACTATGGAAACAAAGGGCATACCCATTGCCCTAATGACGGCAAAAGCATTAGGGGTTACATTGGTAATTATAAGAAAAGATAGTAAGGTTACAGAGGGATCCACTGTAAGTATTAATTATGTTTCAGGATCTAGTAATAGGATACAAACAATGTCCTTATCTAGGAGAGCTATTCGTAATGGTTCTAAGGTGCTTATTATAGATGATTTTATGAAAGCTGGGGGAACAGCTAAGGGAATGATGGATTTAATGAAGGAGTTTGATTGCAAGGTAGAGGGTATTGGTGTGTTAGTTGCGACTAGAGAACCTGAAAATAAGGTTGTTGATAGATATGTTCCACTTCTAAACTTAGAAAAGGTTGATATTGAAAATAAAAAGGCATATATTACTCCTAATTTACATTTAATTTAAAATAATATTCCCAAACACAGTATTCTATAACACGAATGTTTGAGGTAATAAATAAATTATAATATTGCTATAGACTTATGTTAAACAAAAACCCTATAATTAATTTCAATATTTATAAAAAAAAACAATTATTCTGAATTTTTTTATTTTTAAGAAGGAAAATCAAATTTAATGAAGAATATCCTAAGTAAGAAATTATTATATTCAATGTGGGATTGTTGAGACATAGGGAAGGTGGTGAGCTACGTGCAAATAACAGATGTACGTATCCGAAAAATTAATACTGAAGGGAAAATGAAGGCTATTGTATCTGTAACCTTTGATGATCAATTTGTAGTGCACGATATTAAAATTATTGAAGGTCAAAATGGATTGTTTATTGCAATGCCTAGCCGTAAGACTCCAGAGGGAGAATTCAAAGATATTGCCCATCCTATTAATTCGGAAACAAGGGGACTTATTCAAAATGCTATTTTAACTGAGTATGAGGATAGTCTTGGACAAAGCGCAGTAGCAGCAACTGAGTAATATTTAAAAAAGGAGAGAAATCTCCTTTTTTTTTATATTATAGGAGCGTGTCCAGCGAAGCTGTCCCTTCGCTTGTCGGTG
>CAZHJK010000052.1:0-2623 GCA_964533275.1 uncultured Eubacteriaceae bacterium
CTTTGGCAGAAGGCTTTATAGCCTAAAGCCAAAGTTTTACTCTACAAGTTCTACTTTCCTATAATATAAAAATAAGGGGTTGTAGGGGAAGATCCCCTGATGTTTAAATTTTTACCAACAAGTGTATACAATAAAGGATAAAAGCTATATAATAATGATGAATATATTAAAAGTAGGTGATTTGATGGAAAATAGTAAAGGAGTAATAGCCCTTATTTTAGCAGCTGGGGCAGGTACTAGAATGAAATCTCAAATGCCTAAGGTTTTACATGAAATATGTGGGAAGCCTATGCTTCAACATGTAATAGAGCAAGCTGAAGACCTTCAGGTTGAAAAAACCATTATAGTCATAGGTAATGGAGCAGAACAGGTAAAAGAGACCATTGGTGAAAAGGTTGATTATGTTTATCAAAAAGAACAATTAGGTACTGGGCATGCTGTAATGGAAGCAGAAGGATTATTTAAGGATTATAGGGGTAATATTTTATTATTATATGGTGACACACCTCTTATAACAGCTAAATCACTTAAAAGCTTTATTCAATATCACGAAGAAAATAATTTTGCTGCAACTGTATTAACAGCAAAGGTCCAGGATGCAACAGGTTATGGAAGAATTATTCGAAATATAAAGGGAAATATAGAAGCAATAGTAGAACATAAGGATGCTAATGAGGAACAACTAAAAATTAATGAGATTAATTCGGGAATGTACTACTTTAAATCAGAATTGCTCTGTCATGCATTAAAGCATCTTACTAATGATAATATTCAAGGAGAATACTATATTACTGATACTATAGAGATTTTAAATAAAGAGGGTTATAATATAGGAGGATATACTATAGAACAAGCAGATGAAATAAAGGGTGTTAATTCTAGAGTTCAACTGGCACAAGCCGAAGCTTATATGAGGAAAAATATTAATGAATATTGGATGGAACAAGGAGTTACTATGATAGATCCTAATACTTCATATATTCATAAAGATGTAATCATTGGGCAGGACACAATAATATACCCAGGTGTACAACTAGAGGGGAATACTATAATTGGCTCTAATTGTACAATAGGAGCTAATTGCAGAATTATATCATCTACTATAGGAGATAATGTAGAAATACAATTTTCTACAATTCTAGATAGTCTTATTAAAAATAGTGCAAAAATTGGACCATATGCATATATAAGGCCTAATTGTAATATTGGAGAAAATGTTAAGATTGGAGATTTTGTTGAGGTTAAAAATTCAACTATAGGGAACAACTCTAAGGCTTCTCACCTCACATATGTTGGAGATGCAGAGGTTGGAGAGGGTGTAAATTTAGGCTGTGGAGTAGTTTTTGTTAATTATGATGGTAAGAAAAAACATAAGACTGTGGTAAGGGATAATGTATTTGTAGGATGCAATGCAAATTTAGTTGCTCCAGTTGAGGTGAAAGAAGGATCTTATATAGCGGCAGGTTCCACTATTACTGATGAAGTACCTCCAAAAGCTTTAGCTATTGCCAGGGCTAGACAGGTTAATAAAGAGGGATGGAAAGGTATAAATAAAAAGGATACAAAGGACAAATAGGAGGTTAATACTAATGAATGCTAGCTGTAAGGGAATGAGAATTATCACAGGTAATTCCAATCCAAAACTCGCAAAGGAAATTTCACAGATACTAGGGTGCTCCATTACGAAGACAGTTGTGTCAACCTTTAGTGATGGAGAAATCTCAGTAAATATAAAACAGTCGGTTAGGGGCAATGATGTCTTTGTAATACAATCAACCTGTGAACCTGTTAATGATAACTTGATGGAACTATTAATTCTAATTGATGCTTTAAAAAGAGCTTCAGCAGGTAGAATTAATGCAGTAATACCTTATTATGGGTATGCTAGACAAGACAGAAAGGCTAAGGCTAGGGATCCTATTACAGCTAAGCTTGTGGCTGATCTTATTACTGCTGCAGGAGCAGATAGAGTGCTTACAATGGATTTACATGCTATACAAATTCAAGGTTTTTTTGATATGCCAATAGACCACTTACTGGGAATTCCTATATTAGCAGATTACTTTAAAAAGAAAAATATAGAAGATTTAGTAGTGGTGTCTCCTGACCTGGGAAGCGTTACACGCTCAAGGAATTTTGCAGAGCGATTACATGCACCCCTAGCGATTATAGATAAAAGAAGACCAAGGGCAAATATATCAGAGGTAATGAATGTAATAGGAGATATTAAGGATAAAAATGTTATTTTGTTAGATGATATTATAGATACTGCTGGGACTATAACAGGTGGTGCTAAAGCTCTTATGGATTTAGGAGCAAAAAAAGTATATGCTGCATGTACACATCCGGTATTATCAGGACCTGCTATTGAGCGTATTAATAATTCAGTAATAGATGAATTGATTACAACTAATACCATTCCACTTACAGATGACAAGAAAAGCGATAAAATATTAACTCTCTCGGTTGCACCTATATTTGCATCAGCTATTAATAGAATTTATGAAGGGCTTTCAGTAAGTAAATTATTTGATTAAATATCTATGGATAACTTTTGAAAAGGGGCTGTCGCTAAATAGCTGATTTTGCCTTCACAAATTCAAAATGAAGAGAACCCGCAAGA
>CAZHJK010000053.1:0-2558 GCA_964533275.1 uncultured Eubacteriaceae bacterium
TTAGGAATGAATAACATCAATAAATATATCAGACCCACATAGGAAAATCCCAAATCACCTAACATATAATACCTCCATCCTCTCCATACAAGCTCCTCCCTTAGACCAATAAAGATGATGCTTTTAAGGATATAGTAGATAAGGATAAAATATCATTACAAACTAAAAACATTTCCTATTATTACAATCACATCCATTTTTTAATCCTATCTTTATCCTACTTATTCTCTTTTAAGTATAAATACCCTTTATTACTTCTAACATTTAAAACTAGTTTTTTTCATTTATTTCCCTAAAAAAATAACCATCCGAAAATGATCATTTCTTTTATTCTATATTATAGATCGCTTTTTAATCCTTGAATTCTTCGATAGGTTTTAAAACAAGCATATCCTACTAATACAAAGGCCGCCAACACCAATAACCTTAAGATATTATAAAATGTTAATTCTCCTTGATGTGATAGGGTATTGGAGGTATTAAATGTGATATTTATCAAGTTAAATAAATTGACGATTCCAAGAATTAAGAAGGTTCGAAACAAAGCCTTATATTTTTGAACCTCAGATCGGCTATCTGTGTAGATGTCCGACAATTGGGTTCCATCATCCTTTTTCCTGAAATAATACCAATTAAGGTATCTATCTACATATTCCCATCCCGAATCTTGGAAAATTTCAAGATATTCCGTGGTATCCCTATTTGTATCCCTATAATCAAATTTATAGATGTATTTTTCTGGTTGTCCTTGTACAAAGGTATAGAAAATCATATGATACTTTTCCATTAGCCAACCCTTCTCAGCCATTTCTTCCAACCATGCAGCTTCCTTCTCCTCTTGCCAGGCAAAAAAAACCTTAAAGATCCTTTTTCTATTTTTGCTCATTATTTTCCTCCATCCTCTCAATAACATTTTTACTGTTTTTTATTAATCCAGTCAATCTTCTAAACTCCAATTGTACCAGTTTCTTTCCGCCTTCGGTTAATTGATAGTACTTTTTCCGTTCACTTGAGGATACATGCTGAATGAGTTTTTCTTTTTCAAGTTTGCTAAGTGCCCCATAGAGAGTGCCTGGTCCTAACCGTACCTCACTATCACTTATCTTCTCTACATTTTGCATGATCCCATAACCATGTAAGGGTTCAAGTAGGGATATAAGAATATAGTAGGTGGCTTCTGTTAGGGGAAGATATTTTTTGATGTTGATTTGGGTATCCATTTTATAATTCCTCCATAAAGTGGTTAGCTTAATATAACACTATCCGTTATATCGTTATGCGATATATATTATAATGATATAGTATCTCCCCAGGTGATAAATGTCAATACTTTTTATAAAATTTTACATAAATATAAATAAATAATCAATTATCTCACTATCTTAATTTATGCCATCCTATACAAAGGCATAATAATCCTTTATTTTCCAAATAATAATTAACAAACTAAAATTCTTAGCAGACTCTTAAATAAAAGTTCTAAGATAAAGGTAAATAAAAAAGGAAATAAATCCTAATATAATTCTTAAAATCCTACCTTTTTTGTTTATCGTTGTTTCGATAAATAATACAACTGCTAATAAAATCCATATTCTCTCAATTAAAAACAACCCTAAAAGTGTGAGGATTGAAAATCTAAATATGGGAAGCATCAATATTAATGATACTATAAAAATTGCACCTAAATAGAATAGTCTTGCCTTAAACGGATATCGTTTATAATATGAGAATGTTAAGAAGAAAATTATAATTATTAAGACACTCCATTGAATACTCATCTACAAATCCTCCACATTGTTAAAATAATACTGTTATTTTATTAATTTAGTAACTTTTGAACAAGTTTTGTTTTCCACGCTATAAATCCTACCAAAGCTCCGAACATATTAAGGATAAGATCGTCTATATCAAAACTTCCTCTTCTTGTTATTAATTGAATTAACTCAACGCTTAGTAATAAAATGTTCATAGAAATAGCATAGCGTTTAAATGAATCTAACTTCTTTATTAAAGGCTCTGTTAATAATAAATGTTGATATTTAGTAAAACAAAAAATAATGGCTATTTACCTAGAAGTCTAGATAATAGTCATTATCTTTTATATTTCTTATGTCGTATAATATAAATACTATTCATCAGCAATGAAGGATAGTATTCTATCTTCCATTTGAAGAGTGATTGTCGATATTTTTGTTTTATCATCATATTCTCTTGTGCCATACACTCCAGTGATAACTTCTTCTTTGTTTTCACAATGTAAATCTAATTTGTAAGAAGAATTAACTTTTTTTGTTGTATAGTTCCCTTTCCATTCCTTATCATTAGACTTATCTGTAAGTACATAACTATTGTTATCATTAAAAATAATTGTCATATTATTTTCTAAATTATTTCCATCTAAATACGAAAAGTATATTATATCCACTATATATAAAATTATCAAAAAACAACAATTAATTATAACAGAGCCTTATTAAAAATGGCAAATAAATTCCCATTGGTACAGCTCCAACGAGCAAATTTTTTTATCTACCTATAAATCTAAAAAATTCCCTTAA